>NZ_JBIWJO010000011.1:0-226400 GCF_044765245.1 Micromonospora sp. NPDC093277 | reverse complement strand
CGCCGAGACGAACGTCGACGCGCCGATGTTGTCACCGGCGGAGATGAACGCCGTGTTCGGGTTCTGCGCCCGCAACTGACCGACCAGACCAGCCAACTGAGCAGCGCCACCGGCCGGCTGACCACCCACGGTCGCCGGAGACTCCAACCGACCATGGAAGTCGTTGATACCCAGCAGCTGCAGGTTGACGGGCTTTGCACCGGTGCTGACGCCGACGACGATCGGGTTGTGGTCGCTGGCCCGGTAGGGGTTCGCCTCGTAGAAGGCACCGAGGCCGTCGTACTGGAAGGCGAACGACTCGACCGCGTTGATCTGCCACACGTCGACCCCGGTGACCTTCGACGCCATCGACGGGGAGGCGAGAGCGTGGTCGAGCGAGCCGGACTCGCCACCGAAGACGTAGGTGGCCTTACCGGTGTTGTTCAGGTCCTGGTACTGCTTGTCGTAGAGGACCTGCATCGGGTCCTCCTGGCTGTACGCGTTGATGTCGCCGAGTACCAGCACGTTGTCGGTGCCGCTGTCGACCTTCAACCGGTCGAGGAACGCGGTCAGCGACTTGGCCTGCTTGACCCGGTCCGCGTTCCAACTGCCCTGACCGGTGTCGGCGTTGTCGCCGGTCCCGGTGCCGCTCTTGGACTTGAGGTGGTTGACCACCGCGATGAAGGTGAGCTGTCCGGCGGTGAACGCCTGCGCGATCGGCTCGCGGGCGTTCGACCACACGGTCTCGTCGTTGATCGAGCGCGACGCACCCTTGGGCTGGACCTTCGCCGGCTTGAAGATGATCGCCGTGGTGATGAAGTCCTGCTGGGTCGGGCCGGGCAGCTCGGCCGGGCTACGCACGTAGTCCCAGGTCCCGGCGCCGTCCTTGGCGTTGAGCGCGGTCACCAGGCGCTTCAGCGCCTGCTGCGGGTCGCTCGCGTTGAACCGGACCGAGTTCTCGATCTCTTCGAGCGCCACCACGTCGGCGTCCAGGGCGCTGATCGCGGAAACGATCTTCGCCTCCTGCTTGGCCAGCCCGGCCTCGTTCGCCGCACCGCGAGCGTTGCCGCCGAAGTGCACGAAGTAGTTGAGGACGTTGAAGGTCGCGACCCGGATGTCGCCGCCGACGTTCACCGGGGCGGCGGTACGGGGGTTGGTGGCCTTGAAGGTCGTCCGAGCGGCAGTCGGGGTGTCCGCGCTGACCGGGGTGGTCGGCTGGAAACGCCACTCGTCGAAGCTGTACGACAGCACGACCGGACCGAACGCCTCGACCGAGTCGCCCACCCGCAGCGGGTTCTCCTTCGAGATGTACGGCGGCAGCAGACCAGCGGTCGACAGGTTCGTGGTCTGGCCGTCATCGAGGACGATCCGCCGAGCCTTGTTGTCGGCGATCACCTGCTTCGCGGCGTCCGTACCTGGACGGGCCACATCAGTCGCCGTGAAGGCCACCTTGTCACCGGCGGCGAGCACGACCTCGCCGTACCGGTTGGTGTTGTACACCTCGGAGACGGTGTACTGGCCGACCGGCGCCACCAGCATCGACTCGACCGACTCGCGGGCATCCTCGGACAGCGGCAGGCTCACCGGAACCGGGGCCGGCAGGGCCACATCGCGCTCACAGATCTGCACGTCGGCCTTGGCGGCGGTGTTCAACTCCGTGAGACTGTAGTACTCACTCACCGTGCCGGTGACCCGCACCCGGTCGCCGATCGCGACCGGCTGGTGGTTCGCCGTGTTCGTGCCCATGTAGACGAAGATGCCGTCCGACGCGACACCCGCGGCGACCGGACGGTCGCCACCGCTGCCGGCGGTCTGCACGAAGACGCCGTTGTAGCCACCGGTGCGGTGGTTGGCGGTCACGATGCCCTCGACGGTGACCCGGCTGTCCGCCAGCGGCGTGGCGCTGCCGGTGCCCTGGACCTCCGCGATGGTGTGGTCAACGGTGACCGTGCAGCCGATCTCCGGGTCCGGCTCCGGCTCCGGATCGGGATCGGGCTCCGGAGCGGTGTTGATGGCGCCGAAGCTGTTCGGCGCCGGGGGGTTCCAGGTGCCGTCGATCTTCTGCAGCGAGTGACCGACGGGGGTGGCGGCAGTCTCCTGGACCCCGATGTCGGTGCCGGACATCCCGTTGGCCGGCCCGCCGACCGCGGTGAAAGTGCCCTCGTAGGTGAGGAACTCCGCAACCGTGCCGGTCGGAGAAACCAGCGCGACACCGTCCGGGGACCCGTTCTGGATGCCGTCGGTCGGGTAGTTCGCGACCATCACACCGGCCGCCGGCACCGTGCCGCTCAACGTCCGAGTGTTGTACGCCGCACCGTTCGCGCCGTTGTAGAGAACGATCTGCCAGCCGCTCAGGTCGAAACCGACCGGCGCCTCGATCTCGATCGCCTCACCGGTGTCGGTGCCGACGTTGTCGTAGTGGATCTCACTGATAAAGGGAACCGATGCCGCCGATTCGGCCAGCGCGGGCACCCCGCTGGTCAAGAGGAGGGCACCGCTTGCGAGGAAGACGCCGAACACGCTTTGTGTTCGCTTGCGCCCGTTCCAGTCCATCAGATTAGCCTCCTGTGGGGGAGTCGAGCGGCTGGAGACTAGAGGATCTTTCTGACCAGGCAAGAGCCGCCAGGTGTACAGCACGAGATCGACCGCCTCCTGCTTCCTGGAATAGATCCAGAACGTCGACCGGTGTCGACAAGCGCATCGGCCGTATGGCCATGGGCGACAGACCCACCGGAGGAACGCACACCACTACCAGCGGATAAATCGCCGGTCGAGTCAGGTCCGGATCGGGCGATTCCGGCATCCCGCGAACAACGTTGCGGCCAGCTGATTCTTTGGTGAACTTGATTGATGCGACAGTCCACACCGCAGTCGTGGACGCCGCCGAGATCGGGACGAAGCCAGAACGGACCGCCTGCCGGATCTGATGGATCTGTTAACTTCCGCCGCCCTGCCAACCGACGCCCAATCTGGACGGTCGATCGCCGCGCGCGGGCAGCCCCAGCCCTCCGAGCTCGGGGCCGCCCGCCGCTCCCCCTGTCCATCCCCAGGAAGGAAGAGCGCCACCGATCGTGCTCGATTCCGAGGACTCAATCCAGATAGGTGTGTCAACGGGAGCGTGACATGGATGTGGCGAGTCCGTGACGTAACGAGCGTGGCCCCCGAGCGATGCCTCTAGCCCGATTGCCCTGGTCGTCGTTTGGCCAGGAGAGCCGATGCCTGAGCGCCCCGCTCCACGCCGGTCGCGGTCCCCACCGCAGCCGTCGGGCTCCAGCCAGCGTATTGGCGCGTCGTGCTGGGTCAGGCTGGGTCAGGGACTGCCAGCTGCGCGGCTACTGGACTGGCTACCTGGGCCTACGATCCTGCGCATGAACGCGTCGCGGGTTCGCCTGCTTACCTGCATGGTCATCCCGCTCCTGACGGCCTGCGGTCCTGCGCCCTCCGAGGCCATGCCAATGACTTACACCTGCTGTGAGGCCCTGGACGTCGACAAGCCGTACCAGCCTGGCCAGACCTTGACCGTCGATTGGACCGTCGAGTCCCCGGAGGAGCCGGCCGGAACCCCACCGCAGGTCGAGTTGGCCGCACTCCTGACAGGCCCGTTCGCCACCGTAGGTGACCTCAAAGCCGCGACAGAAGGCGGCGCCCCAACCGTTCCGGGGCTGGTCACCTTCGCGGCCGCACCGTTCCGACCATCCGGCATGCCCGACGAACGACCCGTCAGCACCATCGTGATCGGTCCCGACGCCAAGCCGGGTTACTACAACCTGGTCACCTCCGTGGTCGGCGACGGCAACACGACGAGCGGGGCCAGCATCATCCGGGTAGTGCCCATGCCCTGAGCGTCCGGGCTCGCGTCCTGGTCAGCCCGTCACCCAGCCCGCACCGCAGGGATGCGAAAAAGCCCCCGACCTCGCCATTCCGGCTGGTCGGGGGCTTTTCCCTGTCTTGTGCGCCCGAAGGGACTCGAACCCCTAACCTTCTGATCCGTAGTCAGATGCTCTATCCGTTGAGCTACGGGCGCTCGGTGCTCGGCCAGTCTACACACCTGGCTTTCGCGCGGAGACTCCGGGATTCGAACCCGGGAGGGGCTTTAAAACCCCAACCGCATTAGCAGTGCGGCGCCATAGACCAGACTAGGCGAAGTCTCCCCGGTGGCCCGGAGACCACCGCGCCCGAGGATACAGGTCTTCCCCCACCCGGAGCAAAGCGACTACCGGGAAGAGGTCGACGACCGCGTTTCCCCCGTGTGCGGCGTCCCGCTCGGGGCTAGGCTTCGTCGATATGCAGGAGCAGCCGCCGAGCGATCCACCCCATCGCGAGCCCGCCGCCGATGCCCGGCGGAGCCGCTCCACGAAGCCGACCTTCACTCCGCCACCGACCCCCGAACCGCGCACCCCGCTGGCGGGCCGCGCCGACGCTGACAGTGAGACCCCGACCCGGCCCCGGCGGGCCGGGGCCGCCCCCAGCGTGCTCTTCCAGCCGCCCGACCCGGCGACGGTAGCGCCCCGCCCGGCCGTGATTGGTGAGCGGCAGGCCGTATCCGCCGCCGGACCCGAGCTGCCACCGGATGCGCCACCCGCCGGCATTGAACCGCCGCCGGGCCCGTCCGCCGCCGCGCCCCGCCCCCGCCCGCCCGCGGCGGCCATCCAGCCGGCGGAGGCCGTCCCGACTCCCGGGAAGGTCGATGCGCCCGGGGCCGCCACGCCGGACAGCGCCGCCTCTGCCAGGCCGGACGGCCCGCCCCGCCAACCGAGGGCCCACGCGGCCGACGCCGTACAGGCGGAGGAGACCACCCCGGAGCCGGCTGGCCGCGCCATGGCCATCAAAAAGGCGGCCCCAGCGAAGAAGGCCACGCCGGCGACGGAGAATGCGGCGCCGGCGAGGAACGCCACCGCCACGAAATCGGCAACTACGCCGAAATCGGCAACCGCGCCGAAATCGGCAACCGCATCGAAGACCACCCAGGCCAAGAAGGCTGCTCCGGCGAAGAAGGCCGCTCCGGCCAAGACCACCACAGCGACAGAGCCCGCTGCGGCCAAGAAGACCACCTCGGCGAAGAAGGCCACGTCGGCCAGGAAGACCACCGCGGCGACACGGACCGCCCTGACGGACCCGAACCCCACCGCCGCGACTCCCGAGCCTGCGACGCTGCCGGCCGCCACCATGGCGACGGCCGGCCCGCTCGCGCCCGCCGGCCAGGAACGGGAGTCGGGGCGTACCCCTGGGAAGGGCTGGCGGGCGGCGGCCGCGCGCCTGCTCGACCACCCGGGGTACGCGCCGGAGCTGCTGGCCCTCGCCGCCGTGGACGCGCTCGGGCCGAGTGCCCGGGACTGGGTCGAACGAACCCGGGGCGAGTACCCCAAGGCGGATGCCGACGGGCTGGCCCGGCTGGTGACCCGGCGGTTCGTCCGGCTGACCGGTGCGGGTGGGGCGTTCGCGGCGGGTGCCGGCCTCCTCGCGCCGGTGACGGAGCTGGCGGCGATGTTGTGGACGCAGGCCAGCCTGGTGCTGCACCTGGCGGCAATCTACGGCCGGGATCCCGCTCATCCGGACCGGGCGGCGGAGCTGCTGGTGCTGACCCAGGCGCATCCGGACACCGTGACAGCCCGCGCGGCGCTGGACGCGGTCGGCTCGGCGGGCGCGCCGGTGGACGGGCTGTGGGCCCGGGCGGCCGAGGCGGCCTGGCGGTTGGCGATGCCGTTGACCGCGCAGGCCGGTGGCTGGCTGGGGCTGCGGGTGGTGTCGCGGCTGCTGCCGGGCGCGGCGGTGCTCGCCGCCGCGGCAGCCGACTCGGCGGCCACGGAACGGCTGGCCGCCCGGGCCGTCGCCCGCTACCGGCCGGCGCGGGTCCGCCCGACGGGCGACGGACGCCGGACCCCGCCCGCATGATCCACATCGGGTACGGCAGGTCACGCTGTCCCTGAGCGGCGACAGCACGACCTGCCGCAACTCGGGTGGGTCAGTTGCCGGTCAGAGCCAGCCGAACCACGACTTCGGCAGCAGCGCGTAGCCGACGAAGGCGACCACGTCGAGCAGGGTGTGCGCGACGATCAGCGGAGCCACCCGCCGGGTGCGCAGGAAGACGAGGCTGAACACCACACCCATCACCGCGTTGCCGACGAAGGCGCCGAAGCCCTGATAGAGGTGGTAGGAGCCGCGGAGCACGGCGCTGGCGGCGATCACCGCGCCGAGCCGCCAGCCGAGCTGCCGCAGCCGGGTGACCAGGTAGCCGACCACGATCACCTCCTCCAGCACGGCGTTCTGGACGGCGGCCAGGATCAGCACCGGTACCGCCCACCAGAGGTCCGGAAGGGCGGCCGGGACCAGGGTGGCGTTGGCGCCGAGCTGCGCCGCCGCCCAGACCAGCGCCAGCCCGGGCAGCCCGATCAGCGCCGCCAGGCCCGCACCCCGGGCCAGGTCCGACCCGGGCCGAGTCAGGTCCACCCCGAGGGTCCGCGCCGGGTGGCCGGGGTCGCGCGCAAGCAGGTGCACGGCGAGCAGCACCGGCACCAGCGCGAAGAAGATGCCGAGGAGCTGGTACGCCAGGTCGAGGTACGGCCGGGCCGACGCGGAGGTGTTCAGCGCGGCGGTCTGCTTCGCGAGTCCGCCCGTGGCGGTCAGCTTGGCGACCAGCGAGACCAGCGCGTACGCCGCCGACTGGCCGAGGGAGAGGCCGAGCACCAGCAGCGTCTCGGTGCCCAGGGTCCGGCGGGACACCGGCCGGGTGAGCTCGTCAACCGTCACCGGACCACTGTGCCGTACGCGGCGGCCGGCCGGCACCACTCCGGTGGCCCAGGCGAGCCGGTCGCACATTCTGTGCGATTCGCCAGCACGCTCTGTGGCGATTCTGGATGGGCACCGATCCGCCGTCAGGAAAGGAGCGTGCCCCCTGTGGAGAACTTCGCGCGGTTGCTGAAGGAGAGCTGGGCCCTGGTCGAAGTGCACCGGGAGCGGCTGAGCAGTCACTTCTACGCCCGGCTGTTCGTCCTCGACCCGGAGCTGCGCAAGCTCTTCCCGGTGCAGATGAGCGGGCAGGGCGACCGGATCCTGGAGGCGATCGTCACCGCCACCCAGACGGTGGGCGATCCGGAGAGCTTCGACGAGTACCTCAGTGGGCTGGGCCGGGACCACCGGAAGTACCACGTCGACGCCGCCCACTACGAGACGATGGGCGTCGCCCTGTTGGACGCGCTGCGCAGCATCGCCGGGGACGGCTGGAACCTGGAGTACGACCAGGCGTGGCGGGAGGCGTACGCGAGCATCTGCGCGCGGATGCTCGCGGGGGCGGCGGCCGACGGGAATCCGCCGTACTGGCACGCGGAGGTGCTCACCCACGAGCGGTACGGCCCGGACACCGCCGTGCTGACCGTGCGTGCGCTCCAGCACCCGCTGCCCTGGCAGGCCGGCCAGTACGTCAGCATCGAGGCCCCCCGCCACCACCCGCGGGTGTGGCGGACGTACTCGGTGGCGAACGCCCCGAACGACGACAACGTGCTGGAGTTCCACGTGCGTACGCCGGCCGGGGCGGCGGGCTGGGTGTCCGGGGCGCTGGTCCGCCGCACGAAGCCGGGGGACCTGCTGCGCGTCGCCGCGCCGATGGGCTCGATGACGCTGGACCGTTCCTCGACCCGGGACGTCCTCTGCGTGGCCGGCGGGGTCGGGCTGGCCCCGATCAAGGCACTGGTGGAGGAGCTGGCCCAGATCAACCGGACCCGCTGGGTGCACCTCTTCTACGGGGTCCGCCGGCCCGAGGAGCTGTACGGCCTGCCGGGCCTGGAGGAGCTGGTGGCCGCGCACCCGTGGCTGTCGGTGACCCCGGCGTGCAGCGAGGACCCGGCCTTCGACGGCGAAGTGGGCGACATCTCCGAGGTGGTCACCCGGTACGGCCCGTGGACGACCCACGACTGCTACGTCTCCGGCTCGGCGCCGATGGTCCGGGCCACCCTGCGCGTGCTGGCCGCCGACAACGTCCCGCCGGATCACATCAGGTACGACACCTTCGGCAACCTGTAGACCTTCCTCTCCCGAGCCGGGTCGCGTGCCCCGCCCACTGGGGCACGTGACCCGGCATTCCGGACGCCGGTGCGCGGGCCGGGCCGGCAACCGGCCCGCGCACCGGAACCCCGGCGGCTCAGTAGCGCCACGGGTTGCCGATCTCCCGGTATTCCTCGACCGGCACGAGCGGCACGGCGGGGGCCATCCGGTCGACGTAGAGCCGCCCTTCCAGGTGGTCGATCTCGTGGGCGACCAGCCTGGCCATCGCGTACTCGAAGGACGTGATGATCCGGCTGCCGTCCCACTGGGCGTGTTCCACGTCGATGCGCAGCGGCCGGGGCACCAGCCCGCGGTGGTCGAAGAAGGAGAGGCAGCCCTCGTACTGCTCGTCCGTCTCGGGCGCGGTGTCGACCACCCGGGGGTTGAGCAGCACGACCGGTTCGGCCGACCGGTCGGCGGGGCGGACCAGGGCGGCGGCCCAGCCGAGCCCTAGCTGCGGGGCGGCGATGCCGACGCCCTTGCTGAACGGGTGCAGCTCGTCGAGGCGGGCCAGGATGGCGGAGAGCCGGTCGACGACGTCCCGGGCGACGGGTTCGTCGTGGGGCAGGTCGAACTGGCGGGCGGGCTGCCGGAGCAGGTCGTCGCCGCGTTGCACGATGCCGATGGCGCGCATCCGGTCGCTGGCCCGTACCCGGCCGCGCGAGCCGGGACCGTCGGGCTCGGCATCCGGGGGCTGGGTGCGGAACCGCCACTGCATCCGGTAGCGGGCGTTCAGCGGCGGATCGTCGGTGGCCCAGTCGAAGATCGAACGGTCGCCCTGGTCGCGCCGTTGGATCGGGGTACGCAGCGGGCCCTCCTCGGCCGAGAGGGAGGTCTCCAGCCCCCACACCTTCGGGTCGAGGTCGGCGGGCAGGTCGAGCCGGACGGCCAGGTGCCGGGTGGGCAGGCGTACGGCGCGCTGGAACCAGGGGCCCCACTTGTCCTGTCCGACCCGGTACGCGTACTCGATGGTGACCCGGTCACCCGGGTAGAGCGGGAAGCGGCTCTCGTCGTTCTCGAAGAGCAGCCAGATCTCCTTGAACGCGTCCCGGTCGTGCTTGGCCCGCCAGTGCATCGGCTCTCGTGCGGCCCCGTCGTCCCGGTACGCCGCCAGCCTCAGTTCGGCGAAGGTGAGCGGGTGTTCCCGGTGGTGCCGGTTGGACCGGCCCGGGTCGGTGGGGTAGCGGTCGACGGCGACCCGGACCAGGTAGCGGGTGACCGGTTCGGTGCCGGCGTTGTAGAGCTCGCGCCGGATCGCGCAGTGGTAGCCCTCGCCGGTGTGGGTGAGGGTGGCGGTCTCCTGCTCGACCACCAGGCCGGTGCCGGGCGGCAGCCACTGGCTGGGGACGGGTGCTTCCCGGTGCGTCCCGCCGGGGCGGCTGTGCCGCAGCTCGTCGTACTCCCGGAAACGGTGCCAGATCGCGCCGCCGGCCTCCAGGACGGCCTCGGCCCGGCGGGCGAAGTCCTCGGTGGGGCGGTGCCGACGTCCCTCGACGTGGCTGACGTACGACGGGTCGAAGCCCATCAGGGTGGCCAGTTGCTTCTTGGACAGCCCGCGGCTGGTCCGGTGCCGGGCCAGTTCGGCGGCGAAGGAGTCGGCGGCGCGCTCGACGGGTGAGGTCGTCATCGGCTTCCTCGTACGCGGGAAGTTCATTTTCACGCTGAGTGGCCGAATGCGTACGGATACTGCCTCATACTCGACACTCGCCTTGACAATTCAGCGGCGCTCGTCGATGCTTGCGCGGCCCGCCGTCGGACCGGCCGGCGTTTTCCGCCCACCCCGGCGGGTAGACCGCAGCACGCGCCGCAGGCCGGCGGAGTGACCGGGACCTCCCCCTCCACCCCTCGACGCGACTTCCCCCGAACCGGCAGCTGTGGTTAGGCTAGCCTTAGTTCGGACCGACGAGACGCGCCGGCCGGTACCCGACCAGACAGGGGCGGATCAGTGACAGCGGTGATGCCGAGGCGGGACGTCGCCACGCCACTCGCCCCGGTGACCGCGACCCTGCGCGCCATGTTCGGCACCGACGACCTGCCCGGACTCGCGCCCGGCCTGCTGGTCGCCGGCGACGACACCCGCTGGACCCCGGCCACCCGGCTGGTCGACGGCACCCTGCTGCCCGAATTCCTGCACGCCGCGGCCCGGCGCTGGGGCGGTACCCCGCACGCCTGCGCCGCGCTGGCCTGGAAGTCGTACAGCTACTGGACCGCGCTGCCGGCGGTGCTCGGCTGGGCCTCGGCCCGGCGGGTGCCACTCCTCGACCCGGCCGACGTGCTGATCCACTTCGAGGACCGCGACCAGTTGCTCACCCTGGGCCTGCGCGGCTCGACCACGGTCGCGGTGTTGCCCGGTGACCCGCTGGCGCTGACCGGCGGCCCGGGCGTACGGGTGGTGGCCGGCGAGGCCGCGCTGCTCGACGCGCTGCGCGCCACGCTGCTCGACGCCCATTTCGCCCCGCTGATCGCCGCCATCCAGGCCGAGGTCCGCGTCGGCACGCGTACGCTGCTGGGCTCGGTGGCCTCCGGCATCGCGCACGGCATCCTGCGCGCCTCGGACGGGCTGCCCGGCTCCTCGACGGAGAGCATCGGCACGCTGCTCGACGCGCTCGACCTCGGCGACCTGGTGGAGCTGGTGCCCGGCCCGACCGGTGAGCCGACCGTGCGACGGCGTACCTGCTGCCTGGCCTTCACCCTGCCGCGGCCGAAGGTCTGCCAGGGCTGCTGCGTGCGCCCGTCCTGACCCGCTCGCCGGCGACCCGCCTGTCCCGACCCGCAGGCGACGGCCCGGCGCCGGTCAGTCGACCAGTGGGCGGACGTCCCAGAGCCACACCCCGCCGGTGGACACCGGCTCGATCCCGGTCAGCGCGGTCATGCCCAGGCGCAGGGCGTCGGCCTGCCGCAGCCGGGGATCGAGGATCACCGCCCCGGCCCGCCAGTAGCGCAGGTCGCTCACCGCGGCCACCCGGTCCTGCGGCTTGATCGGCGGCACTCCGTCGGTACGCCGGATGGTGATGAAGAAGCTGCTGGTGGGGCGGGGCGGAGCGGTGAACAGCGCCACCCGGCCGGCGCCGGGCCGGGTGTCCGGGTAGAGGAAGTAGCCGCGGGCCAGCGGCATGCCCAACCGGGTCTCGGCGGCCCAGCGCAGCGGATCGGCGTAGTCGGTGTCCGGCAGCGGCAGGGTCACGATGCTGTGCCCACCGGCGACGTACGGCCGCCAGGCGCCCGAGGTGACGAACCCGGGTGTCTGGTCGAGGCGTACCGAGGGCAGCGGCGTGGGCAGCAGCGGCAGGAGCGCCATGGTCAGCACGGTGGCGGTGGCGAACCGGATCTGCCGGCGGGCGGCGGGATGGCGCCGGGCCAGCCTGCGGGTGTGCTCCACGCCGAGCGCGAGCAGCACGCCGACGATCGGGGTGAGCGCGAGCGACCAACGGGTGGGCACCACCGAGTGCAGCAGCGGCAGCTTCTCCAGCGCGGCCCACGGTCCCGGAACGCTGGTGTCCCGTCCGTCGAACCGGATCTCCCGGCCGAGGGAGAACACCGCGAAGACGACGCCGGCCGCGGCCAGGCCGAGGACGACGGCGTTGCGGCGCAGCCACCACACCAGCGCGACGACCAGAACGGCGAGCGGCCAGCCGAAGAAGGCGTTCTCCTCGGTGGGGTTCTTGACGAGGTGGGCGCTGGTGCGGGCGTCGCCGGCGAGCGATTCCCGGGACCAGGCCACGTACGAGGCGAGGTCGGTGCGGTAGCCCCGGATCAGCCGGGACAGTCCCTGGTAGGCGCCGGGCCCGAAGAGCTGCACGTACAGCGGGTACGCCAGCAGCGCCGCGGCCACGACGGCGGCCACCCCGAGCCCGGCGCCGAAGGGCCGGGCCGCCCGGCGCAGCTCCGGCCGCCCGATGGCGAGGGCCAGGATCACCACGCCGAGCCCGATCGCCGCCATCAGCAGGATCTCCAGGTTGAGGAACGCCTGCCAGACGACCACCAGCCCGAGCAGTACGCCGTTGCGCACCCAACGCCCCGGCTGAGTCAGGCGCAGCGTCCGCCAGATGATCAGTGGCACCACGAACTGGCTGACGATGTTCGGGTGCGCGTTGGCGTGCGAGACCATCGCCGGGGCGAAGGCGCAGAAGCCGGCCCCGAGCCAGGCCGGTCCCCGACTGTGGATCAGCACCCGGGACAGCAGGAAATACCAGGCCACGCCGGTGGCAATCATTCCGGCGGTGAGGAATACAAGAAATGCGGCACGTGGGCCGAACAGCACGGTGATCGGCGTCATCGGCAGAGAGATGGATAATACCGATGTATTTGCCATCAAATTAACGCCGTCGGGCACATTCATCCGGTCCGAGGCGAACGGATAGGCGAATTCGGTCACCACCCGCGCACCGTGCGCCATCATCCACTCGAACTGCGCCTGATCGGTGCGGTTGTCCCGTACGCCGTGCCCGGGGTGCAACCAGAACCGAGCGGTCACCCAGAACGCGAGCAGCACGAAACTGAGCACGGCGGCCGCGTCGACCCACCTTCCCCGCGCCGGCCGTGCACCCTCGACGGGCCGGGTCTCGGCGCCACCGCCACGAGCGGCGTCCGATTCAGGAGTAGTCATGACAATTCAGAGCGTAGTCAGGGTATGGCTGGGACGTGACATGTTTCTGGGGACTGGCGTACTATGTGCCGAGTTCGCCGAACGCCCATCACGCGCCCACCCCGGCTGCAATTCGGTCACCCCCGGTGCCCCGATTTCGACGGCATCCATGTGGATGGTTGACTCTGTCGGTCCAGGGACGGGTCAGTCATATCGTGAGGAATCGACGCATGCCACAAATCACTGGGGATCAGCGCGTCCAGTCGGAGGTGCTCGAAGGCCTGGCGACGGCAGTCAACCACCGCACCTGGTTCGTCGAACTGGCGGTGCCCTACCTCGGTGACAACCCGATCGAGATCGGCAGCGGCCTGGGGGACTACGCGCTGGCCTGGTCCGAGCGCCTGCCCCGGATCACCGCCACCGAGGCGGATCCGGACCGGTTGGTCCAGCTCAAGGAGCGACTTGCCGAGCGCCCCGCCATCGAGGTGCGGCAGATGATGCTGCCGCACTCCGAGCGCGGCGACTACAGCGCGGCCGTGTCGTACAACGTGCTGGAGCACATCGAGGACCATGTGGGCGCGCTGCGCAGCATGCGTGACCTGGTCCGGCCCGGCGGGGCGGTGGTCATCATCGTGCCGGCGTTCCAGTTCGCGATGAGCCCGGCGGACATCGCCACCGGGCACGTCCGGCGCTACACGAAGCGGAGCCTCGCCGCCGCGATGACCGGGGCCGGCCTCACCGTGGAGAAGATCCACTACGCCAACGCGCTGGGTCTGATCGGCTACTTCATGGCCACCAAGGTCTTCCGGCTGATGCCGAAGGAGGGCCCCATGGTCAAGATCTACGACACCCTGGTCCTGCCCGCCACCAAGGCGGCCGAGCAGCTGCTGCGCCCGCCGTTCGGCCAGTCCGTCTTCGCGGTCGCCCGCGTTCCCTCCTGAGCTGTAAGGAAGGGCCCCTTGTTGTCGCCTGGCGCGGTAACAAGGGGCCCTTCCTTACAGCAGGTCAGCCCTGCACCTGGTACGTCGGGCGGATGACCGCCCGGGCCAGGGTGTGGAACGCCAGGTTGAAACCGACGTAGGCCGGGCTGGCACCCGGACCGACGTCGAGGCGCTCCACGTCCAGCGCGTGCACGGCGAAGACATAGCGGTGCGGACGGTCGCCGGCCGGCGGCGCGGCACCGCCGTAGCCGGTGTCGCTGTAGTCGTTGCGAATGCTGAAGGCGTCGCCGAGGTCGGCTTCCTTCACCCCGCGAGGCAGCTCGGTCACCGGTGCGGGCAGGTTCACCAGCACCCAGTGCCAGAAGCCGCTGCCGGTCGGGGCGTCCGGGTCGAAGCAGGTCACCACGAAGCTCCTGGTCTCCTCCGGGAAGCCCGACCAGGACAGCTGCGGGGAGACGTTCTCGCCGCCGGCGCTGCCGTGCGCGTGCGGCGCGTCCATCGGCTCACCGTTGCGTACGTCGTCGCTGGTCAGCGTGAACGACGGCACCGTCGGCAGCAGCTCGTACGGGTCCGGGGCGATCGGTCGTTCCAGGGTCATCGAGAGGATCCTTCCGGGTGCGCGCGAATTTCCTGCGCCCCTTCATACCCCGCGGAAGCCCGCCACGCCCGTGGACGCGGCGAGGACGAATCGTGGCGGAACGTGTACCGGCCTGGCGGGCGGTGATGGGGACGGTCGAGGCAGTGCACGGCGAGGCAACTCGGGTCTGCCGCATCGACTCGGCCCCGCTGTGCAGGACCTACCTCCGCTGCTGACCCGAGGCAACCCGTCCGTCGTACTTGTGCCACCACCCATGGACACGCCCACTGACCGGCGTTCGCGCCGGTCGGTTTTTGCTGATCAGGGGGCGGAGGGTGTGGGATTCGAACCCACGAAGACATCGCTGCCTTACCGGTTTTCAAGACCAGCGCCATCGGCCACTAGGCGAACCCTCCCGGACGCGTCCCAGCGGGTACGCGACCGTGCCTAGTGTGCCACGGACCCGACAATGGGCGAGCCACCGTCCCACCCTCGCTGACAGGATGTCGGCGTGTGGGACACCCCGTCGGTGGTGCTGATCACCGGAATCATGGCGGCCGGCAAGTCCACTGTGGCCGAGCTGCTGGCCCGGCGACTGCCCCGGTCGGCGCACCTGCGCGGTGACGTGTTCCGGCGGATGATCGCCAGCGGGCGGGCCGCGATGACCGCGGAGCTCTCCGAGGAGGCCCGGCGGCAGCTCCGGCTCCGCTACGACCTGGCGGCCACGGTGGCCGACCGGTACGCCGCCGAGGGCTTCACCGTCGTGCTGCAGGACATCGTGATCGGCGCCGACCTGCCGGCCATGGTCGAGCGGATCCGGCACCGGCCGCTCGCGGTGGTGGTGCTCGCGCCCCGCGCCGAGGTGGTCGCCGCCCGCGAGCGGGACCGGCCCAAGCAGGGGTACGGGGACTGGCCGGTGGCCGACTTCGATGCCGAGTTCCGCGCCGGGACACCCCGGATCGGGCTCTGGCTGGACACCTCGGCACACACGCCCGAGGAGACGGTGGACGAGATCCTGAGCCGGGCGTGGACGGCGGGGCGGATCGGGTAAGACTGGGCCATGCGCGCGATCACGATCCCGGAACCCGGCGGACCCGAGGCCCTCGTCTGGGCGGAGGTGCCCGATCCTGAGCCCGGCCCCGACGAGGTGCTGATCGACGTGCGGGCCAGCGCGGTGAACCGGGCGGACCTGCTGCAACGGCAGGGGCACTATCCGCCGCCGCCGGGTGCGCCGGCGTACCCGGGGTTGGAGTGCTCCGGGGTGGTCGCCGCGGTCGGCGCCGAGGTGACCAGCTGGGCGGTCGGTCAGGAGGTCTGCGCGCTGCTGGCCGGCGGCGGGTACGCGGAGCGGGTGGCGGTGCCGGCCGGTCAGGTGCTGCCGGTGCCGGCCGGGGTGGCCGTGGTCGACGCGGCGGCGCTGCCGGAGGTGGCCTGCACGGTCTGGTCGAACGTGGTCCGGCTCGCCGGGCTGGCGAAGGGCGACACGCTGCTGGTGCACGGCGGGGGCAGCGGGATCGGCACGTTCGCCATCCAGCTCGGCGCGGCCCTCGACGCGACCGTCGTGGTGACCGCCCGGGCGGCGAAGCACGCACGGCTGCGCGAGCTGGGTGCCGCGCACACCATCGACTACCGGGAGCAGGACTTCGTCGAGGAGGTCCACCGGATCACCGGCGGCCGGGGCGCGGACGTCGTCCTGGACATCATGGGTGCCGCGTACCTGTCCCGGAACGTGGCGGCGCTGGCCACCGGTGGGCGGCTCGTGGTCATCGGCATGCAGGGCGGCCGGAAGGGTGAGCTGGACCTGGGCGCGCTGCTGGCGAAGCGGGCCAGCGTGCACGCCACGGCACTGCGCTCCCGACCGCCGCATGAGAAGGCGGAGATCGTCCGGGGCGTACGCGAGCAGGTGTGGCCGCTGGTCGAGGCGGGGAGGATCCAGCCGGTCGTGGACCGCCGGGTGCCGATGGCCGAGGCGGCCGAGGCACACCGCCTGGTGGAGACGAACCAGCACGTGGGCAAGGTGCTGCTGGTCCGGTGACCGGTCAGGCCGGCGCCGGGGCGTCGTCGGCGCGGGGGAGCACCAGCCGGGCACCGGGGCCCTCGGCCGAAAGCGAGTCGCCCGGGTTGTAGAGGTTGCAGCGCTGCAACGACAGGCAGCCGCAGCCGATGCAGCCGTCCAGGTCGTCGCGGAGCTTGCCGAGCAGCCGGATCTTCTCGTCCAGCCGGTGCCGCCAGGCACGGGAGAGCGCCGCCCAGTCCTCCGGGGTGGGCGTACGCGCGGACGGCAGCGAGTCCAGCGCCTCCCGGATCTCCTCCAGGGAGACACCGACCTGTTGGGAGATCCGGACGAACGCCACCCGGCGCAGCTCGGTGCGGGCGTACCGGCGCTGGTTGCCGCCGGTCCGGTGGGACCGGATCAGGCCGAGCCGCTCGTAGTAGCGCAGCGCGGAGGGGGCCACCCCGCTGCGCGCGGAGAGCTGCCCGATGGTCAGTGCCTCATGCATCACAGAGCCTTGAGTTGAAGTGCGCTTCAACTACCAGGCTAGCCGTATGACGACGACGACCGCCACCGACCCCGCCGTGCTGCGGGCGCTGCTTGACCGGGTACGCGCCGGGCGCGAGTTCGGCGCGAACGTGTACTCGACGCTGGACGTGCTCCAGGTGCTCTACGACCGGGTGCTCCGGATCACCCCGGCGACCGTGGACGACCCCGATCGGGACCGCTTCCTGCTCTCCAAGGGGCACGCCGTCGCCGGCTACTACGCCCTGCTCGCCGCCAGGGGCTTCGTCCCGGTGGAGTGGCTGGACGACCAGGGCGGTCCGGCGAGCCGCCTCGGCGACCACCCGGACCGCCTGCTGGTGCCCGGGGTGGAGATCGGCTCCGGGTCGCTCGGCCACGGCCTGGGTCTGGGCGTGGGCACCGCGCTCGGGCTGCGGGCCCAGGGCCGGTCCGACCCCAGGGTGTACGTGCTGCTCGGCGACGCCGAGCTGGACGAGGGCTCCAACCACGAGGCGATCGCGTACGCCGGGTCGACCGGACTGGCCAAGCTGACCGCGATCGTGCTGGACAACCGATCCGCCAGCCACGGCTGGCCGGGTGGCGTGGCCAGCCGGTTCACGGTCAACGGGTGGACCGCGGCGACCGTCGACGGCCGGGACCACGAGGCCCTGCACACCGCCCTCACCGGGCACGACAACCACCGGCCGCACGCCGTCGTCGCGGTCGTCACGGACGGAGAGTGAGCATGCGCGAGACCTTCGTGGCCGAGGCCGCCGCCTTCCTGGACGACCCCCGGACCACCATCGTCCTGGCCGACATCTCCGCCGCGGCGTTCGCCCCGGCCGCCGAGCGCCACCCGGGCCGGGTCATCAACGTCGGCATCCGGGAGCAGCTCATGGTGGGCGTGGCGGGTGGGCTCGCGCTGACCGGGCAGCGCCCGATCGTGCACAGTTACGCGCCGTTCCTCGTCGAGCGGGCGTACGAGCAGATCAAGCTGGACCTCGACCATCAGGGGGTCGGGGCGGTGCTGGTCAGCGTCGGCGCGTCGTACGACCGGGCGGCGGCGGGACGCACCCATCTCGGTCCGGCGGACGTGGCACTGATCGACACCCTGCTCGACTGGACGGTGCACGTGCCCGGCCACCGGGACGAACTGCCCGGGCTGCTGCGGAACGTGGTGTGCGGGCAGGGCTCGGCGTACGTGCGGTTGTCGGCGCGGAGCAACGCGCGGGCGTACCCGGACGCGGCTGACCTGCGGGTGGTACGCGACGCCGGGCCGGGGGCACCGCTGCTGGTGGCGGTCGGCCCGGTGTTGGACCAGGCGCTCGCGGCGGTCGCCGACCGGCCGGTCACCGTGGCGTACACGCATCGGCCGCGGCCGTTCGACGCGGCCGGCCTGCGGGCCGTCGCGGGGACCGAGGTGATCCTGGTCGAGCCGTATCTGGCGGGCACCTCTGCCCGGGTGGTCGGCGCGGCGCTGGCCGACCGGCCGCACCGGTTGCTCGCCCTCGGAGTAGGCCGGTCGGAGTTGCGCCGCTACGGCACGCCCGAGGACCACGACCGCTGGCACGGCCTGGACGCGGCCGGCCTGCGCCGCTCGATCGACGCGTTCCTCACCCCGGCCCCGGCCGCCGCCTGAGGCACGGAATGGCGGCATCCCACCCACGGGACGCCGCCATTTCCTGGTCGGGGCGGTCCGGCGTCAGTTCGCGGCGACGCCGGCCCGGCGGCGCCGGGCGCGCTCGCGGGCGAGGATCCAGATGGCCTCGACGCCGTCCTTCCAGGTGATCTTCTTGCCCTCTTCGCGGCCCCGGGCCCGGTAGCTGATCGGCACCTCGTAGGGGCGGATCCGCTGGCGGAGCAGCTTGCCGGTGACCTCGGCCTCCATGCCGAAGCCACGGGACCGGACCTGGAGCGACCGGTACAGCTCCAACGGCATCAGCTTGAAGCAGGTCTCCAGGTCGCCGATGTACGAGTTGAACAGCACGTTGGCCGTCATCGTGACGCCCTTGTTGCCCATCACGTACCAGAAGCTGTAGGCGCTGTGGCTGCCGAAGGTCCGGTTGCCGTAGACCACGGTCGCCCGCCCGTCGAGCACCGGTTCGAGCAGCCGCGGGATGTCCTGCGGGTCGTACTCGAGGTCGGCGTCGAGGATGACCATGTACTTGCCCTCGGCGTTGTCCACGGCGGTCTTGATCGCCGCGCCCTTGCCGGCGTTGCGCGGATGAGTGATCACCCGCAGCCGCGCGTCGTCCATCCGGCCGAGCACCTCGCTGGTGCCGTCCCGGCTGCCGTCGTCCACCACGACGAGCTCGATCTCGCACGGATAGTCCACCGCCAATGCCTCCTTGAGGGCATCCGCGATGCGTTCCTCCTCGTTGTAGACGGGCATGAGGATCGAGAGCTTCACGGGTTCTCCACGGTGGCTACGGCAAACTCGGTCCTAGCGTAACCCGCATCTTGCCCGGTCAGCCCCGGGATTCGGGTTATCCAACCTGTCCGATGTGCCGGAAGAGTTCCGTTCCGCAACGGCCGCAAGGCTTTCGAGACATATTCACACACCGCCTCCGCCCGGTTACCCTCGGGTAGTTCAATCGACGTTCGGCGATTGGATGGAAGGAGTGCGTCATGCTTGGCACCCCCACCAGGCGGACGACCCGGCGGCGGGCCGTGGCCGTCCTGTCCGCCGCCGCTCTCGCCCTACCGATGCTGGTCGGACCGGCCACCCCCGCGGCCGCCGCCGACCGGCCCGCCGTCCAGCCGCTCCCCGCGGCCCTCGAAACCGTCCGCGCCGCCGAAGCCACCGCCCTCTACGGCTCCCCCGACCTCCGGCCGCTGGAGCAGCGGCGGACCGCCCTGGTCACCATGGGCGACAGCGAGATCTCCGGCGAGGGAGTCGGCAACTATGTGCCCGGCACCCACCAGGACGGCAACTGGTGCGACCGCTCCTACGACCAGGCGGTCTTCCGTACCGGCATCCTGGCCGACGAGAAATACAACCTCGCCTGTTCGGGCGCCACCCCGTGGAACCTGGTCGCCGGCGGCCCCACCCAGCACAACGAGCTGAACCAGGGCGACTACCTGGCGATCAAGGCGCGCAACACACACGTCAAGCTGATCTGGGTGGTCGTCGGCGCAAACGGCGACGGCACCATCCAGTTCGGGCCCGTCGCCACCGACTGCGCGATCCGCCGGGTCTTCTTCCAGGGCGCCTGCTGGCCGACGTACACCGACCAGTGGACGATCCGCACCGACGGCAGCCGCGCCGCCGTCGAGGAGGCGCTCAACTCCATCCGGCAGACCATGACCGCCGCCGGCTACCTGCGCTCCGACTACGAGCTGGTGCTGATGTCGTACCCGAGCCCGGGCAGCCCCGACGTGGAGGACAACCCGAACTTCCCCGGCTGGTACTCCGGTGGCTGCCTGCTCTACCTGGCCGACGCGGCGTTCGCCCGGAACAAGGCCGTGCCGCGCTTCGAATCCGCGCTGCGCGCCGCAGCCGCCAACACCGGCACCCGCTACCTGGACGCCAGCCGGCTCTTCCACGGCCACGAGGTGTGCACCGACAACACCTCGGTCCGCGGTCTCTACCTCGAGATCGGCATCTGGGACGAGAACGCCGCCCGGCAGTCGTTCCACCCCAACTACCGGGGGCACGGCATGTTCGCCCAGTGCATGACCCAGTTCTGGAACGCGGGCCAGGCGCAGGCGACCTGCGTCGACCCGGCCAGCACCGGGCAGGGTGTGCTGGTCGACGGGCTGCTGGAGTTCAAGCAGCTACGCAACGTCGCCACCGGCAACTGCGTGGACGGCAAGGGGTACGACTCGCGCAACAACACGGTCCAGCAGTCGTACGGCTGCCACGGCGGACGCAACCAGGGCTTCTGGTACGACCCGGCACGGCAGTCGCTGCACTCCGAACTGTCCCACGACCGCTGCCTGGACGTGACGGGCGGCTCGCTGACCGCCAACACCACGGTCAACAGCTACGACTGCAACGGCGGGGCCAACCAGAAGTTCGTCTTCGCCGGCAACCAGCTCAAGCCGGCTGGCGCGACCAACCTCTGCGTCGCCTTCGACAGCCCGTTGCTGGGCACCCCGCGGCTGCGGCTGGCCACCTGCTCCACCAGCACCCGCCAGCAGTGGTCCTTCGAGTTCCGGTCGTACGCCAACCCGGTCGGCTACGGCCACTCCGACTTCATCGGCTCACGGGTCTACTGAGCAGCTCGCCGGGGCCGGCATCCACCGAGCCGGCCCCGGCGACCCGCCTCACCGCGTTACGGGCCGCGCCGGGTCGTCGGACTCGACCACCCGGAAGCGCTCGGCGACGACCAGGGTGTCATCGTCCATGACCGGGGTGTGACCCAGGAACTCACTCACCCCATCGCTCCGGAAGAACTCTTCGTGAGCTGTCCGCCACTCCGCCACGTCGGAATAGCCGCGCCCCTCGGCTCGCGCGAAGTCGTCGTCGATCTCCGCCATCGGAACGACGCGTACCTCGACGAGCTCGATCGTGACCGCCGGGTGACCCGCCGAATCAAGCACCGAGAACCGCTGACCGACCGCCGGTACCGCCTCTCCGGCATGCTCGAAGATCTCCAGGAGGCCGGTGAGCGCGGTCTTCTGACCACTCAGGATCGCCGCCACACCACGGTCACGCTCCGGACCGGGAAAGGCCAGTTCAAGAGTCGGCAGGTCGCCATGTCCCATCGGGCGAGGGTACGAACCCTGCGTTGCTCAAGGGTCACCACCCCGCTCGCTGCCGGCACGCACGGCAGGCGTCCAGGCCCTAACGCACCGGCGCGGGGCGGAACGCGAACGGCCGGGCACCGAGCGGCGACTCACCGATGGTGGCGACCAGCCGCTCCGCGGGCGTCCGGAGTCGGGTCCGGAAGGCGTGGTTGAGCAGGGTGTCGACCTGCCACACCTGCTTCGGGTGGTGGGTACGGATGAGGAACCGCTCGCGCACCCCGTCGATCGCGGTGGCCGCCAGCTCGACGCTCTGCGACCGGGGGTCGGGGCTCCAGGTGACGTTGCTCAGTTCGCGCAGTTCGGTGTTGAGGTGCAGGCGCAGCCGGTGCAGCACCCGGCTCTGCCGGGTGACCACCAGCCGGCGGTGGGTGAGGAGCATCAGGTAGTCGCCGCCGATCGGGTGTTCGGGGCGGCTGCAGCGGGTGACCAGGATCGTGGCGTCGCCGGTACCGACGCACCGGCGGAAGATCGGCATGTGTCGACTGACGGTCTGGGTCGCCAGGCCGGTCTCGGCGGCGGCCGGAAGGAACGTTCGCGAGAACACGTCCATGCAAGATGCAACGAGCATGTGCGCCGGGTGATATGGGTCACTCCCGATTTCTGGAACTTCCACCCCGGCAAGTCGCACCCGCTGTCCGACGTCGCGGGTGGGCGAGAGACCGACCGCCTCAGAGCAGCTCGAGGATGGTGGCGTTGGCCATGCCACCGCCCTCGCACATGGTCTGCAGGCCGTAACGGATCCCGTTGTCCCGCATGTGCTGGAGCATGGTGGTCATGATCCGGGCACCGGACCCGCCGAGCGGATGGCCCAGTGCGATCGCCCCGCCGCGCGGGTTGAGCCGCTCCGGGTCCGCCTCGGTCTCCGCCAGCCAGGCCAGCGGCACCGGGGCGAACGCCTCGTTCACCTCGTACACGCCGATCTCCTCGATGCCCAGCCCCGCGCGGCGCAGCGCCTTCGCGGTGGCCGGGATGGGGGCGGTGAGCATGGTGACCGGGTCGTCGGCGGCGACCACGGCGGTGTGTACGCGGGCCAGCGGGCGCAGGCCGTGCCGGCTGGCCCACTCGCTGGTGGTGACGGCGAGCGCCGCCGCGCCGTCGGAGATCTGTGACGCGGACCCGGCGGTGACCACACCGTCGGCCTTGAACGGGGTGGCCAGCTCGCCGAGCTTGGCCAGCGTGGTGTCCCGCCGGATGCCCTCGTCGGCGGTGAACTTGCCGCCGTCGGCCAGCGGCACCGGGGCCAACTCGGGGTCGAACGCGCCCGCGTCCTGCGCGGCGGCGGCCTTCTCGTGGCTGGCCAGCGCGAACTCGTCGAGCTGGGCCCGGGAGAAGCGCCACCGCTGGGCGATCAGCTCGGCGCCGACGCCCTGGTTGAAGGGGAGCGGGTTGTCCTCGGCGACGCCCTCGACGCCCCGGTAGCGTTCCAGGATCGCCCCGCTGAACGGCATCCCGCCGGCCACGCTGGAGCCCATCGGCACCCGAGTCATCGACTCCACGCCACCGGCGACCACGAGGTCGGCCTGGCCGGACACGACGGTGGCGGCCGCGAAGTGCAGCGCCTGCTGGCTCGACCCGCACTGCCGGTCGAGGGTGGTGCCGGGGACCGACTCGGGCCAGCCGGCGGCGAGCACGGCGTTGCGCGCGACGTTCCAGGACTGCTCGCCGACCTGGGACACGCAGCCCCACACCACGTCGTCGACCTGGCCGGGGTCGATCCCGGTCCGCTCGGCGAGGGCCCGCAGCACGTGCGCCGAAAGGTCGACCGGGTGCACACCGGCGAGGCTGCCCTTGCGCCGACCGACCGGAGTGCGTACCGCACCGACGATGACCGCGTCACTCATGTCTACTCCCCGGTAACCTGGCTTGCCCCGATCCTACGTGCTGAGCCGGCCGGCCGTCCTCCCCCGTTCCCGGCCGTCCTGCCGGGCGTCCGGGCGGCTCGGGCTGGGGCGCGACGCGTGCGGGGCCGTCCCATCGCCGGCACGGCTGGCATGCTGGGGCGGTGAATCCACAGTCGCCCCCGGCCCGGCACTGGCGAGTGCCGGGCGCCCTGCCGGCGGCCAAGCTGCTCGGAGTGGTCGTCCTGGTCGCCCTGGGCCTGCTCTTCTCCGACGGCGACCGGGTCCGGCTCGCGCTCGCCGGGCTGGCCGCCGCCGGGCTCGCCGGCTGGGCCCTGCGTGACCTGGCCGCGCCCGTCCGGCTGGCGGTCGACGCGGAGGGGATCGCCGTGCGCCAGGGCTTCGCCGGCTGGCGGCGGCTGCCCTGGCCGGCCGTGGAGGCGGTCCGGGTGGAACGACGTACCCGGCGCGGGCTCACCGCCGAGACACTGGAGATCGACGCGGGCGACTCGCTGCACCTGTTCGGCCGGTACGACCTGGACGCGCCGCTGGACGAGGTCGCCGACGCGCTGCACGCCGCCCGTTCCGCCGCCGGCTGACGGTCGCGACACCGGGGCCGGCGACCCGTCCGCGCCGGCTCAGCCGAGCAACATCCCGGTCCGGACCAGGACCAGCCCGAGCAGCGCCACCAGCAGGATCGCCCCGCCCGCCGCCTGGAACACGGTCCGCCGCGCCCGCGGGGCGTACGCCAGGACCAGGGACATCAGCGCGCCGATGAAGAGGCCGCCCAGGTGCCCGGCGACAGAGATGCTCGGCACGGTGAAGGTGAAGATCAGGTTGATCACCAGGATCGGCACGATGGCCGAGGTGTCCCGGCCCAGCCGGCGCATGATCACGAAGATCGCGGCGAAGAGGCCGAAGATGGCGGTCGACGCGCCCGCCGTGGCCTGGTTGACCGGGCTGAACAGGTAGGCCGCGACGTTGCCGCCCAGCCCGGCGATCAGATAGAGCGCGAGGAAGCGCAGCGGGCCGAGCACCGACTCCAGCGCCCGGCCGAGCACCCAGAGCCCCCACATGTTGAGCAGCAGGTGCAGCAGGCCGTAGTGCAGGAACATCGCGGTGAACAGGCGGTACCACTCCCCGTCGGCGACCCCGCCGACGGTGCCGTCCGAGAAGCGGGCCAGGCCGAGCACGGCCCCCCAGTTGGTCAGCGGCGTGGCGCCGCCGAACAGGCCGCCGAGACCGGAGCCGGCGGCGGCCGAGGCCCCGTTCCGGGCCGAGGCGATGGAGATGACCATGACCAGCACGTTCAGCGCGATCAGGGTCTTCGTGACGTAGCCCTCGCGGCCGGCGGCACCGCCACCGAAGGCGGTACGCGCCGGCCGCACGCTACGGCGTCCTTCGCTGACGCACTCCGGGCACTGGTGCCCGACCGAGGCGTTTCGCATGCACTCAGGGCAGATCGGCCGGTCACAACGGGTGCACCGGACGTACGTCTCCCGGTCGGGGTGCCGGTAGCAGACCGGAGTGGTCGGCACCGGCCCGCCGGTGGCGTCACCTGTCTGCCCGGAGCGCTCAGTCATGCGAGCAAAGGTACCCGCCGCTCGCTCGCGCCGCCGTTACACTGCGCTCCACGGCGGCGCGAGCCGCGCTGCTTAGCCGGATGGTTGGCTCAGGCCGGCTTCTGCTCGATCTCGACGCGCTCGATGACGACGTCCTGCAGCGGCCGGTCGCTCGGGCCGGTGGGGGTGTTCGCGATCGAGTCGACCACCTTCGCGGACTGCTCGTCGGCCACCTGACCGAAGATCGTGTGCCGGTTGTTCAGGTGCGGGGTCGGCCCGACCGTGATGAAGAACTGCGAGCCGTTGGTGCCCGGCCCGGCGTTCGCCATGGCCAGCAGGTACGGGCGGTCGAAGCGCAGCTCCGGGTGGAACTCGTCGGCGAACTTGTAGCCCGGCCCACCGCGACCGGTGCCGGTCGGGTCACCCATCTGGACCATGAAGCCGCTGATCACGCGGTGCGAGATGGTGCCGTCGTAGTACGGCCCGCTGCCCGGCTGGCCGGTGCGCGGGTCGATGTACTCCCGGGTGCCCTCGGCCAGCTCGACGAAGTTGCGGACGGTCTTGGGCGCGTGGTTCGGGAAGAGCTCGAGCCGGATCGGGCCGGCGTTGGTGTGCAAGGTGGCGTAGACAGCCTCGGCCACGGGTACTCCTCACTTGTCGGTCAGTTCCATGCGGATCCTCCCATGTGCCCGATCTGGCCATGCGGAGGCATCCAAAGGTGGAGGATGACGAAGGAACAACTCGCCAGGAGGTGGGACCGTGTTTGGAATCGGGCGCCGTAGAACCCAGGGACAGCTCGCGAGGGTAGAGCTGAACCAGGGCATCGGTCACCTGAGGCAGGCCGCGGCGTACGCGGCGAAGGGTGCCGGCGCCACGGTCGGCCCGCGGGTTCAGGCAGCCCGGGGCGCGGCCGTACCCGCCGCGATCATGGTCCGGGACCGGGCGTCGAACGGCCTCGCCGCGACGGTCGCGGCGCTCGCGCCGCTGGTCATGGCCATGCGCGATGCCCAGGCCGAGGCCGCGGGCAAGCCGGCGGGCGCCCGGAAGGCCGCCGCGAAACAGGCCGCGGCGAGCCGGAAGGCGAAGGCCAGGAACCTCAAGGCCGCCAGGAAGAAGCGGAAGCGGAACTCGGCGGGCCGGATGGTCGGTCTGCTGGCCGCCGGCACCGTCGCCGGGCTGGCCGGCGCGATGGCCATGCGCCGCCGCCGCGAGCAGCAGGAGTGGGCCGAGTACGACCCGACCGGCCGGCTGGCGCCGATGCACGAGGACGTCGACACCATCGTGGTGGAGACCCCGGACCCGAGCGCGAAGGTGACCCAGGCCACCGGTGCCGGCAGCTCGGCGGTGGCCGGGGGCGACAGCGCCGCCACCGCCACGTCCGGCAGCCAGCCGGTGATCAAGCCGACCGACCAGGTGCCCTCCGTCGCCGAGGGTGCCCGGGACACCACCGGCCGTCCGGCGGTCGATGTCACCAAGGCGCTGAACAACGGGAAGAACACCGCCAAGACCAGCGGTCGCCGCTGAGGCCACCGGGCCCGGAAAGCGCCGGCGCGTGGGAGTGTCCCCACGGCCGGCGCTCCCGTTTCCGGGTACGCCGGCGCTCCCGTTTCCCGGTACGGAGCCGGGAGCTACAGCCAACCGTTGCGGCGGAACCACCGGTACAGGGCCAGCGAGATGGCGAGCATGACCGCCAGTACGACCGGATAGCCGTAGGTCATCTTCACCTCGGGCATGTTCTCGAAGTTCATGCCGTAGATGCCGGCGATCGCGGTCCACACCGCGCCGATCGCGGCCCACGCGGCGATCTTGCGCATGTCGTTGTTCTGGTCGACGGTGACCTGCGCCAACCGCGCCTGGAGGATCGAGTTGAGCAGATCGTCGTACGAGTTGACCTGCTCGACGGTCCGGCTCAGGTGGTCCTGCACGTCCCGGAAGTAGCGCCGCACCTCCTGCGGCACCTCCCGGTTGACCTGCGAGGTGAGGGTGAGCAGTGGCCGTTGAAGGGGCGTCACCGCCCGCTTGAACTCGACCAGTTCCCGCTTCATCTGATAGATCCGCTGGATCCGCCCGCTGCCCTGCCGGTCGAAGACGTCTGCCTCCAGCACGTCGAGGTCGTCCTCCAGCCGGTCGGCGACCTCCAGGTAGAGGTCCACCACCCGGTCGGTGATCGCGTACGCGACCGCCCACGGGCCGTGCCCCAGCAGCTCCCGCTTCGCTTCCAGGTCGGCCCGGACCGGCGAGAGCCGGCAGGCGTCCCCGTGCCGGACGCTGATCAGGAAGTTCGGCCCGATGAAGAGCATCACCTGACCGGTCTCCACCACCTCGGAGTTCTCGGTCAGCTCGGTGTGCTCGCAGTAGCGGGCGGTCCGGAGCGCCAGGAAGGCCACGTCCCCGAAGCGCTCCAGCTTGGGCCGCTGCTCGGCCTTGACCGCGTCCTCGACGGCCAGCTCGTGCAGGCCGAAGGTCGCGGCGATCTCGGTCATCTCGTCCAACTCCGGCTCGTGCAGGCCGAGCCAGACGAAGGCGTTCCGCCGCCGGCCGGCCGCCGCCAGGGCGTCGGCGTACTGCCAGTCGCCGGGCTGGCGCTCACCGTCGACGTACAGGCCGCAGTCGACGACCCCGCTCCGGCCGGGGCCGGTCGGCGCGGGTGTACCCGGGGAGCCGTCGGCATTGAGGATGCGGGACATGGCGCGTACCGGAGCCGCCCAGGCCCGTGGTCTGAGCCCCCGGCTGTCGTTCTGCCCGGCGATGCGATCGCGTGCCACCCGGTCCGTCATCTCGCCCCCTCCCCACGATGCTGCGGCTTGCAGGTTACGCCGATCGGGACGAATCGCAGCGCGAGCGAGTCGTGGGCCAGGGCGGCACGACTGCGACCGGCGCCATCCGAGGCGGGCAAGGGCGGCACGACTGCGACCGGCGGGACCCGACGCGGACAACGGCGGCACCGCTGCGACGGGCGCCACCCGCAGGGACCGCGTCCGGGGTGGCGCCGGGCGGGCCGGCCGCGTCAGGGGGGTGAGGGGCGACACGGCCCACCCGGCACCCATTGGGGGCGGGAGTTGTGCTGTGCGCGCCGGCGGTCCCCGGTGGGGCGGCGGAGGCTCCCCGGGCGGCGGACCTGACACCGGGGAGGCGAACGGCGCTCGCAGCATTGTGAGCCGCCGGCCGGCCCAGCGGGAGAGCTGAGCCGGCCGGTATCGCACTACTGTCGGATTTCCGACAGTAATTCAGCCTCGAACGGCCGCCATCGCCTGGGCGAGCCGCTGGACGCCCTCGTCGATCCGGTCCGCGGTCACCGCGGAGAACGCCAGCCGGAGCGCGTGCCGGCCGCCCTCCAACAGGAAGTCGCTGCCCTTGACCACCGCGACGCCACGCTCCGCGGCGGCCGGGGCGAGCCGGTCCACCTCGACGTCCTCCGGCAGCTCCACCCAGAGGAAGTAGCCGCCGTCCGGCTCGACGAACCGGGCCTCGGGGATGTGCCGGCGCAGCGACTCGGCGAGCACCGCCGCCCGCTCGCCCAGGGCGGTACGCACGGTGCGGATCGACCGCTCGATGTCCCCGGAGACGCAGAACTGGTGCACGATCGCCTCGGAGACCATGCCGGGCGAGATGTAGAGACTGGTCGCCTTCTTGGCGATCGCGGCGATCAGCTCGGCCGGGCCGATCAGGTAGCCGACCCGGACGCCCGGGCAGACCGTCTTGGTGAAGCTGGAGGCGTGCACCACCACGCCCCGGGTGTCCATCGACAGCATCGACGGCAGCGGCTCGCCCCGGAACCGGATGTCCGCGTACGGGTCGTCCTCGAAGATGGTGAAGTCGTACTCGGCGGCGAGGTCGAGCAGCTCCCGCCGCTTCTCCAGGGAGAGGGTCACGCCGGCCGGGTTCTGGTAGTTCGGGATGACGTGCGCCAGCCGCGGCCGGACCCCGGACTCCAGCAGCTTGCGCAGCTCGGCGGTGTCCAGACCGTCCGGCTGGACCGTCACGCCGTGGATCTCACCGCCCATCTGCTGGAGGTTGAGCAGGGTTCGGTCGTACGTCGGGCGCTCGACCACCACCGCGTCGCCTCGGCGCACCAGGTGGTCGAAGAGGAAGGCGTCCGCCTGGAGGGAACCGTTGGTGATCAGCACCTGGTCGGCCTCGACACCGTGCTTCTCCGCGATCCACCTCCGCAGGGGCGGGTAACCGACGGAGGTGCCGTACGCCGTGATCCCGGCGGGATCGGCATCGAAGGCGCGGACGGCGGCGGCCTTGAGCCCCTCGACATCGACAATGTCCAGCGAGGGAGCGCCACGGGCGAAGGAGATCAGCTGCTCGGCGGTCATGCGCACGAGCCTAGGGCCTGCTCCGGCCGGTCCGACCAACATACCCGCGAAGTTCAACATGCGGGCGGTCGATCCGTCCGGCCGGGCCCACGGAGGGCCACGGAGATCCACCAAGGATCCGCCTTTCGCCCGTGGGCTGTCCGCCTTCCGACGGATGCTGGCGCCGCAAACACCGGCCACCGAAGGATTGGGGGTCGTGGGGGAACCCAGCAGACAGGTGGTGAGGCACGTGGCCCAGGACCGGACCGGGCGCCCCGACGACCAGGCCTTCGCGGAGTGGCTGGCCGGACGGGCGGGCGCGGCACTGACCGCGCTGCGGGACCAGCAGGGCTTCGCCGACCCGGCCACGCTCAAGGACGCCGGCGACCTCCGGTCGCACGACCTGTTGACGACCGCGCTGGCCCGCTGGTGGCCGGGGGACGCGGTCCTCTCCGAGGAGCAGGTCGACGCGCGGCGGGCCTGGTCGGGCGGGGAGCGCGCGGCCCGACTCGACGCGGAACGGGTCTGGATCATCGATCCGCTCGACGGCACCCGGGAGTTCTCCGAGGCCGGCCGGACGGACTGGGCGGTGCACGTGGCGCTCTGGCGACGTTCGGCCGGGCCGGACGGCGGGCTGGTCGCGGGCGCGGTCGGCATGCCGGCTCGTACCACACTGGACGGTGGCCAGCTCGTCCTCGGCACCGGCTGCCCGACCCCGCCGGCCGCGGAGGGACCGATCCGGATCGCGGTGAGCCGCAGCCGCCCGCCGGCCTTCGTCGACGAACTGGTCCGGCTGCTCGACGCCCAAGCGGTGCCGATGGGTTCCGCCGGGGTGAAGGTGTGCGCGGTGGTGACCGGCGAGGTCGACGCGTACGTCCACGCGGGCGGCCAGTACGAGTGGGACAGTGCCGCCCCGGTCGCGGTCGCCCTGGGCGCCGGCATGCACGCCTCCCGGATCGACGGCTCGCCGTTGCGCTACAACCGGGCCGACCCGCGCCTGCCCGACCTGCTGGTCTGCCGCCCGGACCTGGCCGACCGGCTGCTCGACGCGATCGCCCGGACCGGGGTCGAGCTGCCCGCACCGGCGGCCACCGGCCAGGCGTTCGGCTGAGCGTCGCGGTGCCCACCGCCCGGTGCCGCAAGCCGCTCCGGCTCGCTACTGTCGTGGCGTGCCCACCGAGCCCCTCCGCTGCGCCGGCGCGCTGATCGTGGACGACGACGGCCGCCTCTTCTTCCAGCGCCGGTCCCCCGAGCGGCGTCTCTTCCCGAACTGCTGGGACGTCGTCGGCGGCCACCTCGAACCGGGCGAGACGGTGGAGGACGCGCTGCGCCGTGAGGTCACCGAGGAGACCGGCTGGACCCTCTCGCACGTGCTCGGCCAGGTCGGCGAATACCGGTACACCGGCGACGACGGGCTGGCCCGAGTGGAGACCGACTTCCTAGTCCGGGTCGACGGCGACCTCGCCCGGCCTCGGCTCGAAGCGGGCAAGCACACCGAGTTCCGCTGGCTCGGCGAGGACGACCTGGCGCTGCTGGACGAGCACCGTGACGTCAACGACGGGCTGATCCGGCGGATCGCCGAGGAGGCCTTCGCCGCCCTGCACTCGATCGGTCGGTGAGCGACCCGGCCGTTCCGGGTCGCGGCGCGGCCCCCGACGCGACGAGCCGGAACGTCGAGCAGGTCGAGCTGCCGCCGCACCGGTTCGCCGGGCTGCTCGCCCCGGCCGTCGACCGGACCTTCGCCGCCGGCATGCTCGCCGGCCGGGACGGCGGCGCCGAGCTGAGTTCCCAGTACGGCGGCGCCGCGGCCAGCGGTTTCCTGGTGGAGTTCCGCACCCGGCTCGCCACCCCGGGCGGGACGGTGAGCGGTCCCGGCTTCGCCGCGTTGACCCGCTACCGGGACCCGGCCACCTGTCGACGCAGCCTGGACAAGCAGGTCGCGTACGGGATGCTCCAGCGCGTGTCGGACGGCGGCTGCTGCGCCACCGACCGCGGGCTCGCCTTCCTCGGCGATCTCTGGCAGGTGCACGCCAAGGCGACCGGGGAGCTGTGGGCCGGGCACGACGACCGGGTGACCCGGCTGGTGACGGCCCTCGGTCGGGTGCTGGCGTACGCCCTGGTGCTGGCCGAGTCGGACGAGCCCGGCGGGTTCGCCGCGATGGCCCCGCCGCACGAACCGGAGGACAGCCCACCCGGAGTGCTGCTGCTCAACCGGCTGGGCACGCTGCGTCACCACCGGGCGGACGCGCACGCGGCGGCGTGGACCGCCGCGGGGCACACCGCGACCAGCGTCGCCGCGCTGCCGCCCGGCCCGGAACGGCTGGCCATCGAGCAGGAGACCGACCGGCGGGCCGCCGGCCCGTACGCGGTGCTGAGCGCGGACGAGCGGCTGGTGATGCTGGCGGACCTCGCTGCCCTGCCGGGCTGAACGAAGGTTGGCGGCGGCCGGTCGGCGCGCGGCGCTATCCTCCCCGGGTGAACTCCAGTCGAACGAAGGATGATGGCCGAATGATCGGTATGGTGCTCGCCGCCGGCGCCGGGCGGCGGCTGCGCCCCTACACCGACGCCCTGCCCAAGGCCCTGATACCGGTCGACGGGGAGATCACCATCCTCGACATCGCGCTGCGCAACCTCGCCGAGGTCGGGCTGACCGAGATCGTCATCGTGGTCGGCTACGCCGCGGACGCGGTCCGGGAGCGCCAGGCGGCGCTGGAGCAGAAGTACGGCGTCACGATCATCCTGGTGCACAACGACCGGGCCGAGGAGTGGAACAACGCGTACTCGCTCTGGCTGGCCAGGGAGCACTTCTCCCGGGGCGTGCTGCTGGTCAACGGCGACACCGTGCACCCGGTGAGCGTGGAGAAGACCCTGCTGGCCGAGCGCGGCCCGGGCATCCTGCTGGCGATCGACAACATCAAGCCGCTGGCCGAGGAGGAGATGAAGACCACCTTCGACGCCGCCGGCCAGCTCACCCGGATCACCAAGCTGATGGATCCGGGCGAGGCGTACGGGGAGTACATCGGCGCGACGCTGATCGAGCCGCAGGTGGCCGACGCGCTCGCCGACGCGCTGGAGACAACCTGGCGGCGCGACCCGAACCTCTACTACGAGGACGGCTACCAGGAGTTCGCCGACCGGGGTGGCGAGGTGCGGGCGGCGCCGATCGGCGACCTCTCCTGGGTCGAGGTCGACAACCACGCCGACCTGGCCCGGGCGCGGGAGATCGCGTGCCGCTACTAGCCCGGAGCGTGCTGACCCCACTACACATCGACGTGCGGCGCGGTGCCGTGGCCGACCTCGGCACGATCCTCGCCGACGGGCGGATCTCGGCCGGCGGCGACGTGGCGGTGGTGGTCGGTCCCGGGCAGGGCACCAGAGTCGCCGAGCTGATCCGCCCCCTGCTGCGCTCGGCCGACATGTTCACCGTGGTCGGGGGCAGTCTCGACGCCGCCGACGACCTCGGCGCCAAGCTGCGCACCCGGTCGTACGACGCGGTGGTCGCCATCGGCGGCGGCAAGACCATCGACGTGGCGAAGTACGCCGCCACCCGGCGCGGCCTGCCCATGGTCACCGTGGCCACCAGCCTGGCCAACGACGGCATCGCCTCCCCGGTGGCCAGCCTCGTCAACGAGGGGATCAAGGGCTCGTACGGGGTGCACATCCCGATCGCGGTGATCGTGGACCTGGACTTCGTGGAGGCCGGCCCCGAGCGGCACAACCGGGCGGGCATCGGCGACGTGCTGAGCAACATCAGCGCGCTGGCCGACTGGGAGCTGTCCCGGCAGGTCCGCGACGAGCCGTTCGACGGGCTGGCCGCCGCACTCTCCCGGGCGGGCGCCGAGGCGGTGCTCAACCACCCGGGCGACATCGGCGACGACGCCTTCGTCACGGTGCTGGCCGAGGCGCTGATCTCCAGTGGCCTGGCCATGGCGATCGACGGCACCAGCCGCCCGTGCAGCGGTGGCTGCCACGAGATCATGCACGCGATCGACGCGCTCTACCCGGAGACCGCCTCGCACGGCGAGTTGGCCGGGCTGGGCGCGCTCTTCTGCACCTTCCTCCGCGGCGACCGGCGGCGGTTCGCCGAGATGTCGGCCTGCCTGTCGCGGCACGGTCTGCCCCGGCTCCCGGCCGACGTCGGGCTGACCGACGAGCAGTTCGTCGAGGCGGTGGGGTTCGCACCCGCCACCCGGCCGGACCGCTACACCATCCTCGAACACCTCGCGATGTCGCCGGAGGAGACCCGCCGGCGACTGGGAGATTACGCCGATGAACTTTGCGATCACCGTGGCTGACGCGACCCGCCCGACGGTTGCCGACTTCCACGCCCGGAACCGCGGTGGCGGGCTCTTCAGCGAGTCGGTGAGCCAGTGGCTGGGTGCCGCGATCGCGGTCGCCGCGCATCGGCTGGGCCTGCGGCCGACCACGCTCACCCTGTCGAACCTGGTGCTGGGCCTGGCCACGTCGACGACCGTGGTGCTGCTCGCCGGCCCGGTCGCCCACGGCAGCGTCCCGGCCTGGGTCGTCGGGCTGCTCGCCCTGGTCGGCTGGCAGGTCGCGTACGCGCTGGACTGCGCGGACGGGCAGCTCGCCAGGGTCACCGGTCAGGGCAGCTCGGCCGGTGCCCGGGTCGACGTGCTCTGCGACGTGGCCGCCCAGATCGCACTGGTCACCGCCCTCGGGGCGACCACGCTGGCGCAGCGGCCCTCGACCCCGATCTGGCTGATCGCGGTCTTCGCCGGGACCTGGATGGTCAACCTGGTCACCTCGGTGATGCAGGCCGGTCCGAACGGGGCCAGCATGGTCGCCTCGACCTCGCTGCCCGTACGCCTGGTGAAGCTGGTCCGCGACTACGGTGCGGTGATCTTCCTGGCCGGCCTGGTGCTGGTCGTCGCCCCGGCGCTGACGGTCTGGCTGGTCGTCGCCTTCTCCATCGTCAACGGCGGCTTCCTGCTCGCCAGCATCCTCTTCTCCGCCCGCGCCTCCCTCCACTGACCCGTCCCGCCGAGCGCGGAGACCGTGCTCGATCCTGGAAACAGTGGTGTCACCGCGACGCGTGACCACTACTCCCCGGATCGAGCGCGATCCTGGGCAGCGGTGGGGGCGATGCCGGCATAGGTGTCGATGAGGCGCTTGGTGACCACGTCGGGGTGGAAGGTGCGCTCGTAACGGGCGCGGGCCGCCGGGGCGAGCGCCGCCGCACCGGCCCGGGCCACCGGCAGCGCGGCGGCCAGCGCGGCCGGCTCCGGGGCGACCACCCAGCCGGCCTCGCCCCGCTCGATGCCGGCCGGCACCGCCGGCCCCGCGGACCCGGCCGGCGCCGAAGCCACCTCGGCCGGGCCGGTCCCGGCGGGCTCCCGGGGAGTGTCCGCGCCGACCAGGTACGGGATGCCACCGAGCGCGGTGCCGAGCACCGGCCGGCCGCCGGCCAGCGCCTCGATGATCACGGTCGGCAGCACGTCGTGCCAGGTGGAGGTCGCCAGCACCACGGCGCTGTCGGCCAGGGCGGCGCTTACCCCGGCCCGGTCGAGCGGGCCGAGGAAGGTGACGTCGCCACGCTCGGCGGCGGCCGCCTCGGCCAGCGGTCGCAGCTCACCGTCGCCGGCGATCCGCAGCGGGCCGAGCGCGCCGTCCGGGTGCCGTCGCCACGCCTCCAGCAGCAGGTCCAGCCCCTTCTCCGGGCTGAGCCGGGCCAGGTATAGGAAGCCGTCGCCGGGCGGCGTCGGGGTGCCCGGGTCGGGGATGGCGTTGGGCTTCACCACGATCCGCTCGTCCGGGATGCCGTAGTCGCGGAGGTGGTCGGCGACCGCGGAGGTGAGCGCGATGAACCGGTCCACCGACCGCCAGGTCGGCCGGTGCACGGCGAGCGTGGTCGCCATCAGGGCGCTCTGCGCCCGGGAGCCCCGGTAGCAGCGGTGCACGATCGCCGGCACACCCAACGCCCGGCCCCGGCAGTCCTGGCAGATCACGCCGTCCCGGAAGTAGAGACCGGACGAGCAGACCTGCCGGTAGTTGTGCACCGTCTGCACCACCGGCACGCCGCGCCGGTGCGCGGTCCGCACCACCCAGGGCGACAGCAGGGGGTACGGGTTGTGCAGGTGCAGCACGTCCGGGCGGTGCTCGACGAGCAGCCGGTCCAGGTCGTGCTGGGCCTTCGGCGCCCAGATCGGCGAGATCGGCAGCAGCGCCTTGGCCGGCTTCGACATCGAGGGGATCTCGTCGGAGCTGCGGATGAACGGCAGCACCTCCACCCCGGCCGCGGTGAGCTGGGCGATCTCCGCGTCGACGATGGTGTTCTCGCCGGAGGGCTGAGCTTCCCGGTACCGGTTGTGTGCCACCACGATTCTCACGGGAAAGAAGGCTACCGTTGTGAGGTGCCCGAACTACCGGAGGTGGAAGCGCTCGCCGGCTACCTGCGCGAGCGGGCGGTGGGCCGATGCGTCGAGCGCGTCGAGGTCGCCGCGATCAGCGCCCTGAAGACGTACGACCCGCCGCCGAGTGCGGTGTCGGGCCGGGCGGTGGTCGGCGCGGGCCGGCACGGAAAGTTCCTGGACGTCCGGTTCGAGGGCGGGCTGCATCTGGTGGTCCACCTGGCTCGGGCGGGCTGGCTGCACTACCGGGAGGCGTTCCCGTCGACCGCCCCGCTGCGCCCCGGCAAGGGCCCGGTCGCGCTGCGGGCACGCCTCGACGACGGCTCCGGGTTCGACCTGACCGAGGCCGGCACCCAGAAGAAACTGGCGGCCTACCTGGTCACCGACCCGGCACAGGTGCCCGGGGTGGCGAAGCTCGGCCCGGATGCGCTCGACGCCGACCTGGCCATCTTCGCCGAGCGGATGCGCAGCCGGCGGGGGCAGGTCAAGGGGGTGCTGACCGACCAGGCGGTGCTGGCCGGGGTCGGCAACGCGTACTCGGACGAGATCCTGCACGCGGCGAAGCTGTCCCCGTTCGCGATCACCGACCGGCTCACCGACGACCAGCTCGCCGCGCTGCACGGGGCGACCCGGGCGGTGCTCGGCGACGCGGTCCGCCGTTCGATGGGGCAGCGGGCCGCCGAGCTGAAGGGCGAGAAGCGCTCCGGCCTCAAGGTGCACGCGCGGACCGGGCTGCCCTGTCCGGTCTGTGGCGACACCGTCCGGGAGGTCTCGTTCGCTGACTCCAGCCTCCAGTACTGCCCCACCTGCCAGACGGGTGGACGGCCGCTGGCTGACCGTCGGTTGTCTCGCCTCGTACGGTGAGTAACAACACCAGACGACTACGGAGCGGAATCGAACCGGGATCGTCAAACGTCCCGCTCGGCCCCCTACCCGAGCCGCGATCCATCGGTATAGTGGCCCGGTCCCCGGCTTCACAACCGATGCGGAAGCCGGCCAGATCCTCGCGAGACCAACGGACCCGCTTCCGTCCCGGCAGCCCGTCCCGGCCCGGCTTGCGTGGGAGACTGGGACGGTGGGCGACCCGGGTCCTCACGGTGAGTGAGGGCGCGTGTCAAGCGGGAGGACATGGGTTGAGGTGACGACAAGCCTCCAGCGCCCGGTAACCAACAAAGGCCGGAGCAAGAGCGTGCGGCACGTCGACAGCTTCGAGATCCAGCCGCCGACTCCGCCGTCACACAACGGCGTACCCCGGTCGGCGTGGGCCCGCGCCCGCCGCCGGGTGTCCCGCTGGCACCGTCCCTACATCGCGATCCTGCTGCTGATCGACTTCGGCGCGGCGGCGCTGGCCAGCTTCCTGGCCATCCAGATCTTCGACCAGGCGACCTCGGGCTTCCGGGGCGCGCCCCAGTCGTGGTTCCACACGGTCGCGTTCGTGCTGCTGCCGCTCGGCTGGTTGATCGTCCTGTGGGGCAACCGGGCGTACGACCGCCGCTATCTCGGCCTCGGGCCGGACGAGTTCAAACGGGTGATCCGGGCCGGCGTGGCGGTCGCCGCCACCGTCTCCTTCATCGCCTTCGCGACGAAGACCTACTCGCTCTCCCGGTGGACGGTCGGCTTCGCCCTGCTCGGGGCGATGATGTTGATCCTGCTCGGCCGGATGGTGGCCCGGCTCGCGCTGCACGCGGTCCGGCGCCGGGCCGGGCAGGCCGGGCACCGGATGGTGCTGGTCGGCACCCTGCCGGAGTGCCTGGAGGTCTACACCGCCGTCACCCGCAACCCCGGTGCCGGCCTGGTGCCGGTCGCCATCCATCTCACCGACGGGTACGCCGCCGCGCGCGGCATGGAGACCCCGGTGCCGGTCCACGCCGGCCGGGACGTGCTCGCCCTGGTCCGCGAGGTGGGCGGCGACACCATCGCGGTGTGCGGTTCGGCCAGCGCCGAGCCGGGCGAACTCCGCCGGCTGGCCTGGCAACTGGAGGGCTCCGGCGTCGACCTGGTGGTCGCGCCCCAGCTCACCGACATCGCCGGTCCCCGGGTGCACATCCGCCCGATCGAGGGCCTGCCGCTGCTGCACGTCGAGGAGCCGACGCTGTCGGGCCCGGCGCTGCTGGTCAAGAACCTGATGGACCGGGTGGCCGCCGGGCTGGGCCTGGTGCTGCTGATCCCGCTGTTCCTCGCGATCGCGGTCGCCATCCGGATCTCCGACCCCGGGCCGGTCTTCTTCCGGCAGCCCCGGGTCGGCCACGAGGGGCGGACCTTCCGGGTCTGGAAGTTCCGCACCATGTACGTCGACGCCGAGGAGCGGCTGGCCGGCCTGGTCGACCAGAACGAGACCGACGGCATGCTGTTCAAGATCAAAGAGGATCCCCGGGTGTTCCCGGTGGGCCGCTTCCTGCGCGCCTCCTCGCTGGACGAGCTGCCCCAGCTGATCAACGTGCTCTGGGGTGAGATGTCGCTGGTCGGGCCGCGTCCGCTGCCCGCCGACGACGGTGACTTCCTTGGCGACGTACGCCGCCGGCTGCTGGTCCGGCCGGGCATCACCGGGCTCTGGCAGGTCTCCGGCCGCTCCGACCTCTCCTGGGACGAGGCGGTCCGGCTCGACCTCTACTACGTCGACAACTGGTCCCTCACCTACGACCTGAGCATCCTGTGGCGGACCGTCGGAGTGGTGCTGGTCCGCAAGGGTGCCTACTGACCCTTGGCGGGTGGCCCGGCAGCCGCGAGGATCTGAGCCGTGGGTGGCAACCTGTCCGCTTTCTTCGGCGTCGTATCGCTGGTCACCGCGCTCGCCGCGGCCCTCTGGGCGGTGCTGCGGCTACGTGCCCGGCGGGGCATCGCCACGGCCACCCAGCGGGCCACGTACGAGGTGCTGCACACCGCGGGGCTGGCCGCCGAGCCGCTACGGGCCGGGCTGGACCCGGCGGGCGCGGCGAAGGCCGTACGCCATCTCCGGGCGCTGGTCGGCGCGGCCGGCCTGGCCCTGGCCGACCGGGAGACCCTGCTCGCCCTCGACGGGCGCGGCGCGCACCACGGTGACCAGCTCCTCGCGGCGGCCCGGCGGGCGGTCGGCACCGGCCGGTCGACCGTGCTGCGCGAGTCGGAGCTGCGCTGCGACCTGGTGGACTGCCCGGTCCGGGGCGCGGTGGTGGCGCCGCTGAGCGCGGACGGCCGGTTGGTCGGGGCGCTGGTGGCGATAGCCGACGGGCAGCCGGCACCGGGGCTCGTGCAGGCGACCCTGGAGACCGCCCACTGGGCGGGCGACCAGCTCGCCCTGGCCGAGCTGGACTCGTCCCGGGAACGCCTGGCCCGGGCCGAGGTACGCGCCCTGCGCGCCCAGATCAGCCCACACTTCATCTACAACGCGCTGACCGCGATCGGCTCGTTCGTCCGGACCGACCCGGAGCGGGCCCGGGAGCTGATCCTGGAGTTCGCCGAGTTCACCCGCTACTCGTTCCGGGCGCACGGCGAGTTCACCACGCTCGCCGAGGAGCTGCGCTCGATCGACCGGTACCTGACCATCGAGCGCGCCCGGTTCGGCGAGCGGCTCCAGGTGCGCCTGCAGATCGCCCCGGAGGTGCTGCCGGTGACCCTGCCGTTCCTCTGCCTCCAGCCGTTGGTCGAGAACGCGGTCCGGCACGGGTTGTCCCGCAAGCCGGGCACCGGCATGGTGAGCATCGAGGCCCGGGACGCGGGCGCGGAATGCCACATCACGGTGGAGGACGACGGAGTGGGGATGGATCCGACGACGCTGGCCGACGGCATCGCCGAGCTGGCCGGCAGCGACCCGACCGACGACCCGGGCCAGCACGTCGGCCTCTCCAACGTCGACGAGCGGCTCCGGTCGGCCTTCGGGGACAAGTTCGGCCTCGTCGTCGAGACCGGCCTGGGCTCCGGTACGAAGGTGAGCATGCGGGTGCCGAAGTTCCACCCCGGCGTACGGGCCAACTCGTGACCCAGGGCGGCGAGCGGCCGACGGGGTCGGCGTGGTGAACGCCTCCGGTTTCCTCAGGGTGCTGGCGGTGGACGACGAGCCGCCGGCGCTGGACGAGCTGGCGTACCACCTGCGGGCCGACCCTCGGGTGGCCCGGCTGCACACGGCGGCCGACGCGACCGAGGCGCTGCGGGTACTCCGCGACGGCGACGTGGACGTGGTCTTCCTGGACATCCGGATGCCCGGCCTGGACGGCATGGAACTGGCCCGGGTGCTGCGGCGGTTCGCCCGGCCACCGGCGATCGTCTTCGTCACCGCGTACGACGACGGCGCGGTGGACGCCTTCGACCTGGGCGCGACCGACTACGTGCGCAAGCCGGTACGCGCCGAGCGGCTGGCCGAGTCGCTGCGCCGGGTGATCGGCTCCCGGGTGCTGCCCTCGCACCCGGCGGCGCTGGCCCGGGCCGAGGAGGATCCGACGATCCCGATCGAGCTGGCCGGCACGACCCGGATGCTGCCCCGCTCGGCGGTGCGCTGGGTGGAGGCGCAGGGCGACTACGCGCGGCTGCACACCGCGGACGCGTCGCACCTGGTCCGGGTTTCGCTGGCCACCCTCGCCGAACGGTGGGGGGACGCGGGGTTCGTGCGGATCCACCGGTCGTACCTGGTGCAGTTGCGGCTGATCGCCGAGCTGCGGCTGGTCAACTCCGGCTATGTGGTGGTGATCGACGGCACGGAGCTGCCGGTGAGCCGCCGGCACACCCGGGAGCTGAAGGACAAGCTGGTCCGGGCGGCGAAACAGGACTGGAACCGCTGATCCGAGGGAACGGTCAGAAGATGTCGGCCACCGGGAGCGCAAGGGTGAAGGGCATCTCGGTGCGGTACACGTCGGTCACGCCGGCCTGGCCCGCCTCGCGGTAGCCGGTGCCGGTGTTCTCCAGCACGGTCAGGGTCTGCTTGCGCGGCTCGACCAGCCACCGGGCCGAGCGGGGTTGGTCACCGTCACACCTCCTCTCTACCGGACAACCCTGGCATCCCCACCGGTTGTCCACAACGACCCCGCCGCCATCCACCGGGTTATCCACAGGAGTGAAGCGTTCTCCACAAGTTGTTCACAAGGCGAGCCACTGATCTCCACGGCTGCTTCCTAGAGTCGGACGCCATGAGGGAACGCCGGGTCCTGGTAGTCGAGGACGAACGGACCATCGCCGAGTCGGTTGCCGCCCGCCTGCGCGCGGAGGGATTCACCGTGGACATCGCCGGGGACGGCCCCGGCGCCGTCGAGAGGTTCCGGGGCGGCCAGTACGACCTCGTCGTCCTCGACGTGATGCTGCCCGGTTTCGACGGGCTGGAGGTGTGCCGGCGGATCCAGGCCGACCGACCGGTGCCGGTGCTGATGCTCACCGCCCGCGATGACGAGACGGACCTGCTGGTCGGGCTGGCCGTCGGCGCCGACGACTACCTGACCAAGCCGTTCTCGATGCGGGAGTTGGCGGCCCGGGTGCACGTGCTGCTGCGCCGGATGGAACGCGCGACGGCCACCGCGACGGCGACCCTGCGGCTGGGCGACATCGAGATCAGCCCGGACGAGCGGCGGGTGGTCAAGGACGGCGCCGAGGTGCACCTGACCCCCACCGAGTTCGACCTGCTGATGCACCTCGCCGGCCGGCCGCGAACGGTGCTGCCCCGGGAGCGGCTCCTCGCCGACGTCTGGGGCTGGGCCGACGGCTCCGGCACCCGTACCGTCGACAGCCACGTCAAGGCCCTGCGCCGCAAGCTCGGCGCGGACCTGATCCGGACGGTGCACGGCGTCGGGTACGCGCTGGAGGTCCCGGCGTGATCACCCGACTGCTGGACTGGCTGGGCCGCGTGCTGCCCCGCCCGCTGGACCCGGTCCGCTCGATCAAGATGAAGCTCGGCGTGCTGCTGATCGCCTCCTGGGCGGTCGGCGTCGGCTACTTCTGGTGGGGCATCGGCTGGCTGCCGCCGGGCACCGCGATCACCGCGATCACCATCGCCCTGCTGATCGCGCAGGTGCTGGCCCACGGCATGACCTCACCGCTGCGGGAGATGACCGCGGCGGCCGGGGCGATGGCCCGGGGCGACTACACCCGCCGGGTCCGGGCCACCTCCCGGGACGAGGTGGGCGAGCTGGCCCACGCGTTCAACAAGATGGCCGCCGACCTGGCCGCCGCCGACCAGCGCCGGCGCGAGCTGATCGCGAACGTCTCGCACGAGCTGCGTACGCCGATCACTGCGTTGCAGAGCGTGCTGGAGAACCTGGTCGACGGAGTGACCACCCCGGAACCGGCGGCGCTGCGGGCCGCGCTCACCCAGACCGAACGCCTCGGGCACCTGGTCACGGACCTGCTCGACCTGTCCCGGCTGGACGCCGGCGTGGTCCCGCTACGCCGGGTCCGGGTCGACGTCGCCGACTTCCTCGACGAGGCGGTGGAACACGCCACCGCGAACGCGGCCGGCACGGGTCGGGACGTCCGGTTCCGGCTCCGGGCGCTGCCCGCCCCGCTGACCGTGCACGCCGACCCGTGGCGGCTGCACCAGGTCTTCGCCAACCTGCTCGACAACGCCGCCCGGCACAGTCCAACCGGCGGAACGGTGCTGGTCGCCGCCGAGGAGCGGGCCGGACAGCTGCACGTCGAGGTGAGCGACGAGGGTGAGGGCATCCCGCCGGCCGAACGGTCCCGGGTGTTCGAACGGTTCACCAGGGGCGAGCGGACCGCCGGCGGTGGGACCGGGCTGGGCCTGGCCATCGCCCGCTGGGTGATCGAACTGCACGGCGGCACCATCCGCGTCACCGACCCGCCCGCCACCACGCCGGGCACCCGCCCTGGCTGCCGCATCGAGGTCACCCTTCCGCGTACCGAATCCGCCCGAGGAGAGGCCGCATGACCACCGCGCCCCCACCACGACCGCCCGCCGATCCCCGGCTGACGCTGCCCCGCCCGGCGGGCCCGCACCCGCACCTCGCCCCGCAGCCAGTCGCCCGGCCGGCGCCGCGGCCGTCCGCGTTTCAGCGGCGGTGGCCGGGGGCCACCGGAGCGGCCCGGCCGGTGGTGCTCGGCGCGCTTGCGGTGGCCGCCGGGGTGGCCGCCTCCGTGGTGCCGCTGGACCGGCCCGGGCTGGGCTGGCTGGTCGCCACCGTCGCCGGGGCCGCCGCCCTCGGCACGGCCGTCGTCCGCACATCCCGGCAGCCGCCGGCGGCCGGGCCGCAGGTCGCCGAAGGCCAGGCTCCGGCAGCGGCCGGGTCACCGCAGGTCCCCGAGCGCCAGGCTCCGGCAGCGGCCGGCACGGCCGGGTCGCCGCAGGTCGGCGTACCCGACAAGAGCAGCACCACCGCGGGGGCCGGCGCGGCCGCCCGTCCCGGCGCCACGGGGGCGTCGGGCCGGGCGGCCCAGCTGGCCTGGACGGTCGCCACCGTCGCCCTGGTCGGGGTCGGCACGGTACGCGCCGCCGGCTGGCTCTTCGTGCTCTGCCTGCTCGCCGCGGTCGGCACCGCCACGCTCGCCGTGGCGGGCGGGCGCACGCCGCTGGGCCTGTTGGCGGCCGGGATGCTGCCGCCGATCGCCACCCTGCGGGCGCTGCCCTGGGCGGCCCGGGGACTGCCCCGGCACCGGCCGGGCGGGCCGAGCGTGGGACGGATTCTCGTCAGCCTCGGCGTCACCGCCGTGCTGCTGCTCCTGTTCGGGCTGCTCTTCTCCTCGGCCGACGCGGTCTTCGCCGGACTGGTGGCCGACACGCTGCCCGACATCTCCATGGTGGGCGTGTTCGGCTGGGTCTTCCGCCTGCTGCTCGTCGGCGCGGCGCTGCTCGGCGGGGCGTACCTGCTGACGGCACCGCCCGACCTGGAACTGCGCGCCGGGCCGGCCCGGGTGGTCCGGCGGCTGGAGTGGGTGCTGCCGCTGGCCCTGCTCGACGCGCTCTTCGCCGCGTTCGTGCTGGTGCAGCTCACCGTGCTCTTCGGCGGCTCGGGCCACGTGCTGGGTACGGCCGGACTGACCTACGCCGAGTACGCCCGCGGCGGATTCTGGCAGCTGCTCGCGGTCTCCGCGCTGACCCTGCTGGTGATCGCCGGAGCGTTGCGCTGGGCACCCCGGCACACCAGAGCGGACCGGACGCTGATCCGCCTGCTGATCGGCGGGCTGACCGTGCTGAGCCTCGTGGTGGTGGCGTCGGCGCTCTACCGGATGCTGGTCTACACCGACGCCTACGGGGTGACCCGGCTGCGCCTGGTGGTGGCGACCGTGGAGCTCTGGCTGGGGCTGGTCTTCGTGCTGGTCGGGGTGGCCGCCGTCCGGCTGCGCGGAACCTGGCTGCCCCGGCTGGTGCTGGGTGCCGGAGTGGTCGCCCTGCTCGGTCTCGCCGTGGTCAACCCGGACCGGCTGATCGCCGATCGGAACGTCGACCGCTGGCAGCGGATCGACCGGCTGGACGTGGAGTACCTGTCCCGGCTGTCGGCGGACGCCGTACCGGCGCTGAACCGGCTGCCGGAGCCGATGCGCTCCTGCGCGGTGCGGGAGATCGCCGGACAGCTTGAGGCGGACGGCTGGCGGGCCGCCAACGTGGGCCGGGCGCAGGCGCGCGCGGTGCTCGGCGCGGACCGGGTCGGGGCCGCGACGGTCCCGTGCCCTTGACAATCGCGTTGATCGGGCGAGACTGCCGAGGATGGCCGGAGCGGACGAGCGGGACCTTCCGGGGCGGACCGCCGAGTCCGCTCCGGTGCCGGCCCCACGCGCGGCGGGACCGCTCCGGCGTACCCGGATCGTGCTGGCCGAGGTGTCCCGCTCGGGAAGCCGGGCGGACCACACCCGGTCGGAGCTGACCCAGCAGACCCGGGTCGGCGACACGCTGGTCCGGGGGCTGGTCCGGGCCCAGCTCGCGCTGGCGCTGCGGATGAGCCTGCTGGTGCTGATCGGGCTGGGCGGCCTGCCCTGGCTCTTCGCCATCGCACCCTCGGTCGGGCGGGTCACCGTGCTCGGGATCAACCTGCCGTGGCTGCTGCTCGGCGTGGCCGCCTTCCCGTTCCTGATCGCGGTCGGCTGGGCGTACGTGCGGCTGGCGGAACGGAACGAGCAGGACTTCACCGACCTGGTCCACCGGCCGGAGCGCTGAGGTGAAGAACGAGTACGTCGTCCCGGCGATCGTCGTGGTCACCCTGGCCACGGTCGCGATCGGCTTCTACGGGCTGCGGCTGGCCCGGACCACCTCCGACTTCCTGGTCGCCTCCCGCACGGTCAGCCCCACCTGGAACGCCGCCGCGATCGGCGGGGAGTACCTGTCGGCGGCGAGCTTCCTGGGCGTGGCCGGCCTGATCCTCAAGTACGGCGTGGACGTGCTCTGGTACCCGGTCGGCTTCGCCGCCGGCTACCTGGCGCTGCTCCTCTTCGTGGCCGCCCCGCTGCGCCGGTCGGGGGCGTTCACCCTGCCCGACTTCTGCGAGGTCCGGCTCGGCTCACGGTGGCTGCGCAAACTGGCCACCGTCTTCGTGATCTTCATCGGCTGGCTCTACCTGGTGCCGCAGCTCCAGGGGGCGGGGCTGACCCTGTCGACGGTGACCGGCTCGGCGTACCCGGTGGGGGCGCTGCTGGTCGCCGTGGTGGTGACCGCGAACGTGGCGCTCGGCGGGATGCGGGCCATCACCTTCGTCCAGGCATTCCAATACTGGTTGAAGCTGACCGCGCTGGCCGTACCCGCGATCTTCCTGGCGATGCACTGGCAGGCCGACGCCCGACCGGCGGTCACCCCGCCCGACGGGCCGGCGTTCCGGGCCGCGACCACCGTGGTGGTCGAGCACCGCGCGACCCTCACCTTCCCCGACGGCGACGTCCAGGAGGTACGCCCCGGCGACAGCCTCGACTTCGCCGCCGGCGACCCGGTGCCGGAGGTCTCCGGCACGGCCATCCACGCGACGGACTGGCTGCTGCCGGACACCGCCGAGGACGACGACCGGGGGCTGTTCGGGACGTACTCGCTGATCCTGGCCACCTTCCTCGGCACCATGGGCCTGCCGCACGTGCTGGTGCGCTTCTACACCAACCCGGACGGCGCCGCCGCCCGCCGCACCACGCTGGTGGTGCTGGCCCTGGTCGGCCTCTTCTATCTGCTGCCCACCATCTACGGCGTGCTGGGCCGGATCTACACCCCGCAACTGCTGGTAACCGGCCAGACCGACGCGGTGGTGGTGCTGCTGCCCGGGGCGGTGCTCGGTGACGGCACGGCCGCGCGACTGCTCGCCGCGCTGGTCGCCGCCGGGGCGTTCGCCGCGTTCCTCTCCACCTCCTCCGGTCTGCTGACCAGCGTGGCCGGGGTGATCTCCACGGACGTGCTGGGCCGCGGCTCGGTACGCGGCTTCCGGCTGGCCACGGTGATCGCCGGCGGGGTGCCGGCGCTGCTCGCGCTGAACGTCTCCGGGCTGGACGTCTCCGAGGTGGTCGGGCTGGCCTTCGCGGTGGCCGCGTCGAGCTTCTGCCCGCTGCTGGTGCTGGGCATCTGGTGGCGCGGGCTGACCGACCTGGGGGCCGCCGCCGGGGTGCTGGTCGGCGGCGGCGCCGCGATCGGCGCGGTGCTGCTCACGGTGCTGGGCCCGCCGCTGACCGGGTGGCCGGCCACGTTGACCACCCAGCCGGCCGCGTGGACGGTGCCGCTGGCGTTCACCGTGATGGTGGCGGTCTCGATGGCGACCCGGCGCCGGCTGCCCCGCGACGTCGGCGCCACGATGCTCCGCCTGCACGCCCCCGAAGCGCTCCGCTTGTAGCGTCCCGGGCCGTCCTCAACAGGCGTCGGTGCCGGCGCAGAGCCGCGGTGCCACCAGCTTCGCGTAGTACCGAGCCTCGGCCGGTGTCGCCTGGTGATCGAGCCATAGCTGCGCCACCAGGTTGCCCTGGGCGCCCAGATCAGATGCTCGGTCTCCTGCTGGAGGGTCGAGAAGAGCGGGTCAGGCATTGCCGACCTCCTCGGGAAGGGTGGCGTCGAGCAGCGCGGCGAGCGCCTTGCGGCCGGTCGTCGTACCCGCTGAGCTGTGACCAGCGCTGCCAGGCCCGCACGTACGCCTCCTGGGCGGCGTCCTGTGCCTCGGCCAGGTCGCCACCGAGCGCGTAGAGCAGCGTGACGACGCGCTGTCTGGTGGTTCGGTAGAACTCCTCGAACCCGTCTTCCTCATCCACTGTCCCTCCCCGTGGCGGTCCTCCTGCGTCTCACACCCACCAACGTGGCAACCGGTTGCATCCGGACGGTCACCAGCGGTGTGAACCAGTCGACGGCCGTTAGACGTACGGCTGGGGGACGAGGGCGGATCCTCCTCGGGTGTGACCACGGGCTGGCGGGCGCGAGATACGGTCGGGCGCATGACCCATGAGCACCCTGCGTTGGCCCTCCGTGGCCTGGCCAAGCGATTCGACACCAAGATCGCGGTCGCCGGGGTCGACCTGGACGTGCCGACCGGGTCGTTCTACGGGCTGCTCGGCCCGAACGGGGCCGGCAAGACCACCACCCTCTCCATGGCCGTCGGCCTGCTGCGGCCCGACGCCGGCCAGGCCCGGGTGCTCGGGTACGACGTCTGGGCCGACCCGGTGCACGCCAAGAGCCTGCTCGGCGTGATGCCGGACGGGGTCCGGCTCTTCGACCGGCTCAGCGGGGCGGAGCTGCTGGCGTACCACGGTCTGCTGCGCGGCATGGACCCGGCGGTGGTCGACCAGCGCGCGGCGGAGCTGCTGGACGTGCTGGCGCTGGCCGACGCCGGCCGCACCCTGGTGGTCGACTACTCGGCGGGCATGAAGAAGAAGATCGGCCTGGCCTGCGCGCTGCTGCACGGCCCCCGGCTGCTGGTGCTCGACGAGCCGTTCGAGGCGGTCGACCCGGTCTCGGCGGCGCTGATCCGCGACATCCTGCACCGGTACGTCGTCGGCGGCGGCACGGTCGTCTTCTCCAGCCACGTCATGGAGGTGGTCGAGCGGATCTGCTCGCACGTGGCGATCCTCGCCGACGGGCGGATCAAGCGGGTCGGCACCCTTGAGGAGGTACGCGGCACCCGGTCCCTGGAGGAGGTCTTCGTCGAGGTCGTCGGCGGCCGGACCGCGACCGGTGAGGAGCTGTCGTGGCTGTCCCGGTGACCGCGCCCGACCGGCCGGCCCGCCGGGTCTCCGCCCGGCACTTCGTCCGGCTCAAGCTGCGCGTGCTGGGCAACAACTTCCGCGGCCAGGGGTGGCGGATCGCGCTCTTCGTGGTGGGCGTGGTGATCGGCCTCTGGGCCGCCATCGGCGGTTTCTTCGCCCTGGCCGCGCCCGGCCTGGCCGGCGAGCCCCAGTACGCGATCATGGTCGCCGCCTTCGGCGGGGGCCTGCTGGTGCTGGGCTGGCTGCTGCTGCCGCTGGTCTTCTTCGGCGTGGACGAGACCCTGGACCCGGCCCGGTTCGCGCTGCTCCCGCTCTCCCGCCGCACCCTGGTCACCGGCCTGTACGCCGCCGCCCTGGTCAGCGTCCCGGTGCTGGCGACGCTGATCGCGATCACCGGGCTGGTGGTCACCGCCGGCGCGCTGGGCGGCTGGTCGGCCGCGCTGGTCTCGGCCGTCGGCGTGGTCGCCGGGCTGCTGCTCTGCGTGGCCGCCGCCCGCGCGGTGACCAGCGCCTTCGCCACCATGCTCCGCTCCCGCCGGGTCCGCGACCTGGCCGCCGTCCTGCTCGCGCTGCTCGCCGCGCTGCTCGGGCCGTTGCAGATCGCGGTGCTCGCCGCTGTCCAGGGGGCCGACTGGGATCGGCTGGCCGGTGTCGCTCGCGTGGTCGGCTGGACCCCGTTCGGGGCACCGTGGACCGCCGGCATCGACGTGGCCGAGGGTCGGGCCTGGGCCGCCGGGCCCAAGCTGCTGATCACGGCGCTGGCCGTCGGCGCACTGCTGTACTGGTGGTCCCGCTCGCTGGAGTCGGCGATGGTGGGGGCGGCCAGCGCCGGCCCGACCCGGGACCGGCGTGGCACCGGCACGGTCGGCGGGGCGATCGCCCAACTCTTCCCTCGCGCGGTCGGCTGGACGCGGCGGGACCGGTTCGGCGCGCTGGTGGCCCGGGAGTGCCGCTACTGGTGGCGGGACGCCCGGCGGCGGGCCAACCTGATCACCATCGCGGTGGTCGGCATCTTCGTGCCGGTGATGGTCAACCTCGGTGGCGCAGGCTTCAACGCCGGCGCCGAGGAGGGCTTCTCCATCGGTGGTGACCCGTCGCCGGTGCTGGTCAGCTTCTCGATGCTCTTCGTCGGGGTGCTCGCCTCGCTCACCCTGGCGAACCAGTTCGGCTTCGACGGCAGCGCGTACGCGGCCAACGTGGTGGCCGGCGTGCCGGGGCGGCTGGAGCTGCGGGCCAGGATGACCGCGTTCGCGCTCTACGTGGTGCCGATGCTCGGCGTCGTCGCGATCGTCGTGTCCACCGTGCTGGGGCACCCCGAGTGGCTGGGTGCGATGGCTGGCACGCTGCTCGCCGCGTACGGCACCGGGCTGGCGATCAACGGGTTCATCTCGGTGCTCGGCGCGTACTCGCTGCCGGAAACGACCAACCCGTTCGCGATGAACACCGGTGCCGGGGTGGCGAAGAGCCTGTTCACCCTGCTGTCCATGGTCGCCTCGGCGGCTGCGGCAGTGCCGATGGTGATCGCTTCGGCACTGCTCGGGGATCTCTGGCTCTGGCTGGCCCTGCCGGTCGGCCTGGCGTACGGGTTGGGTGCCGCGCTGCTCGGCGCGTACCTGGCCGGGGACGTGCTGGACCGCCGCCAGCCGGAACTCCTCGCCGCCATCACCCCTCGCCGCTGAGCGAGGACCGGCCTCCGGCGGTCCGAACACGACCGCCGGGGGCCGGTTGACGCGGTTCAGCTAATGGCATTAGCCTGTTGGCTATGCACATGTTCTTGTTGCTGGCGGGTGGCCTCCATGGCTAGGCCACGCCTGTCCACCGCTCGCGTGGTGGAGCTGGCTCTGGCGGTGATCGACGAGCAGGGGCTCGACCAACTGACGCTGGCGGCGGTCGCGGCTCGCGCCGAGGTCGCCACGCCGTCGCTGTACAAGCACGTCGCCAGTCTCGCCGAGTTGCGGAGCCTGATCGGCGTACGGGTCATGGAGGACATGACCGAGCAGCTCACCCTCGCCGTCGTCGGCCGCAGTGGCGACGACGCCGTGGCGACCCTGATGCGCGCCAGTCGCGCCTACGTGGTGCGACACCCCGCCCGCTACGCGGCGATGCCGGCCGACCCGCTGCACGACCCGGCGACGCAGGCGGCGGGAAACCGGCTACTTCAGGTCTTTTTCGGCGCGCTCCGCGCCTACCACCTGGAGGCCTCCACGACAATCCACACCATTCGATGCCTTCGCGCCATCACGCACGGGTTCACGTCCCTTGAGGCCGCAGGCGGCTTCGGTCTGCCCGAGGGCCTGGACGACACCTACGAGCAGTTGATCCAGATGTTCATCGCCAGCCTCCCCCGGCCCTGAAAAGGAGCCCCCTCATGTCCATGACCCGTACCCGCGCCGGCGCTGTCGCCCTCGCCGCCGCCGGCCTGCTGTTCATCCTCTACCCGGCCACCCGCCCATGGGAGGACGAGACCACCATGGCCGGCGCGACGGCGGCGATGGGCTCGACCGCGTGGGTCGCCTCCCACCTGTTCGCGATGATCGGCTTCATCCTGCTGCCCCTGGGCCTGCTCACCCTCCCCGACGCGATGCGGGCCGGTCAGGGTGGCCCGCTCGCCCGCGCCGCCGCCGTGACCACCTGGATCGGCGCGGGCCTCACCCTGCCCTACTACGGCGCCGAGGACTTCGGCCTGCACGCCATCGCCACCCGCGTCGCCGACGGCCAGCCCATCGACCTGCTCGACCTGGCCGAGACCGTCCGCTTCCAACCAGTCGCGGCCACCACGTTCGGGCTCGGCCTGATCACGCTGGCCGTCGGTGCGGTGATGGCCGCCGTCGCGATCTGGCGATCGGGTGTCCTGCCGCGATACAGCGGCATCCCGCTGGCGGCGGGCTTCGTCCTCTTCCTCCCGCAGTTCTTCACGCCTCCGGCGGCCCGGATCACCCACGGCGTCCTCGTCGGGATCGGCTGCGCATGGGTGGCGCTCACCCTCTGGCGGACCGCACCCCGCACTTCTTGAGGACCACCGAACCGACAATCGTCTTTCCCCGACCAGGCCAGGCCGGGCCGGGCCGGGCCAGGCCGGGCCGGATGGTTTGACGCCGGCCCAGGCCTGGCACGCCAACGGGGGCCGTTGGTGATCGTGTTCGGGCGAGTCGCGGCGGGGAGGCGATGACTCCTTCGCGCGACATGTCCCTGAGACATAAATATGGCTCCGAGACATCACGTTCCTACGACCGGTCGGGCGGCACAATGTTTCACGTGAATCATGAGCCGGGCGCCGAGATCCACCACACCGACCCGTTCGCCGTGCCGACCGGCCAGCGGTCCCCGGTACGCCGGCTGCGTGGGCGGCTGGCCGCCCCGGTGACCCTGTGGACGGCTCCCGGGCCGGCCGGGCTGACCGTCTCGTCCACCCTGGTCGCGGAGGGAGAGCCGGACCGGCTGCTCGGGCTGGTCGATCCGGAGTCGGACCTGTGGGCGGCCGCCGAGGAGGCGGGGCGGTTCGCGGTCGCGCCGCTGGGCCCGCCGCACCGACAGCTCGCCGACCGGTTCGCCGGCCTCTTTCCGTCGCCCGGCGGGCTCTTCGCCATCGGCTCGTGGACCGACACGCCGTACGGGCCGGTGCCGTCGGACGCGGGCGGGTGGGCCGGCTGCCGGCTCGACGCTGCCCGGGAGTACGGCTGGGGCGTACTGGTCGAGGCCACCATCGAGGCGGTCGACCTGGCCGAGGAGACCGCTCCGCTGTTGCACTACCGGGGGCGCTACCGCGAGCTGAACGGCTGAGCACCGACCGCTCAACGGAGTGACCTAAGTCACTCGGCGCAGCCGGAGAACCGTTCGGCGCAGCCGCTGACCGTCGCCGATCCGAGCCTTCCCGGGCGGGGACCGCGCTCTCTACCGTGCGCGAAACTCCCCCACGCCTTGCGAAGGTGGTGATCCACAGATGTCCACGGACACACCCGCGTCCGCACCGACCGAATCCGCGGCGGAGCGGTACCTCGCCGTACAGCGGTCGGACGAGTTCGCCGGGTTGCGGCGCGCGTTGCGCGGCTTCGTCTTCCCGATGACCGTCGCGTTCTTCCTGTGGTACGCGCTCTACGTCATCCTCTCCGCGTACGCGCGGGGCTTCATGGGCACGAAGCTCTTCGGCAACATCAACGTCGCCCTGGTCTTCGGCCTGCTCCAGTTCGTCTCGACGTTCGTCATCGCCTGGCTCTACTCGCGGTTCGCCGACCGGCGGATCGATCCGGTCGCCGACCGGATCCGCGCCGAGCTCGAAGAAGGTGACCGATGAACATCGTCTTCGCGGCCGAGGCGGGCAGCCACACCGCCCGCAACCTCACCATCACCCTGTTTCTGATCTTCGTCGCGATCACGCTGGCCATCACCGTCTGGGCCAGCCGGCAGACCAAGACCGCCACCGACTTCTACGCCGGTGGCCGCTCCTTCTCCGGCTTCCAGAACGGCATGGCGATCGGTGGCGACTACATGTCAGCCGCGTCCTTCCTCGGGATCGCCGGCATCATCGCCCTGAACGGCTACGACGGCTTCCTCTACTCGATCGGATTCCTGGTCGCCTGGCTGGTCGCGCTGCTGCTCGTCGCCGAGCTGCTGCGCAACTCCGGCCGGTACACGATGGCCGACGTGCTGGCGTTCCGGATGCGCCAGCGTCCGGTCCGGACCGCGGCGGCGGTCTCCACCATCACCGTGTCGATCTTCTACCTGCTGGCCCAGATGGTCGGCGCGGGCGCGCTGGTCGCGCTGCTGCTCGGCATCAAGCCGGGCACCACCTTCCTCGGCATGGGCGCCGACACCGCGAAGGTCGCCACCATCATCCTGGTCGGCGCCCTGATGATCATCTACGTCACGGTCGGCGGGATGAAGGGCACCACGTACGTCCAGATCGTCAAGGCGTTCCTGCTGATGACCGGCGCGATCGTGATGACCCTGCTGGTGCTGGCGCACTACAAGTTCAACCTGTCGGCGCTGCTCGGCGACGCGGCACACGCCTCCGGTAAGGGAGCCGCCTTCCTCGAACCCGGACTCAAGTACGGGGTGGAGACACCCGGCGACGCGCTGAAGACCTTCTACAGCAAGATGGATCTGCTGTCGCTCGGCATGGCCCTGGTGCTCGGCACGGCCGGCCTGCCGCACATCCTGATCCGGTTCTACACCGTGCCGACCGCGCGGGCGGCCCGGAAGAGCGTGCTCTGGGCGATCGGCATCATCGGGCTGTTCTACCTGCTCACCCTGGCGCTGGGCTTCGGCGCGGCGGCGATGGTCGGCGGGACGGCCATCACCGAGCAGGACAAGGCCGGCAACACCGCGGCGCCACAGCTCGCCGAGGCGCTGGGCATCAAGTTCCTCGGCGGCGACCTGGGCGGCGCGACCCTGCTGGCGATCATCGCGGCGGTCGCCTTCGCCACCATCCTGGCGGTGGTCGCCGGGTTGACCCTGGCCTCGTCGTCCAGCCTGGCGCACGACTTCTACGCCAACGTGATCAAGGGCGGGCAGGCGTCGGAGCGGCAGGAGGTGAACGTCGCCCGGATCTCCGCCCTGGTGATCGGCGCGGTCTCGATCGTCCTGTCGATCTTCGCGCAGAACCTGAACGTGGCCTTCCTGGTGGCGCTGGCCTTCGCGGTGGCCGCCTCGGGCAACCTGCCGGCGATCCTGTTCAGCCTGTTCTGGAAGCGGTTCAACACCTCCGGCGCGGTCTGGGCGATCTACGGCGGCCTGATCGCCGCCGTGGCGCTGGTCTTCTTCTCCCCGGTCGTCTCCGGGGCGCCGACGGCCATGTTCCCGGACCACGACTGGCACTGGTTCCCGCTGTCGAACCCGGGCATCATCTCGATCCCGATCGGCTTCCTCTGCGGCTGGATCGGCACCCTGCTGTCCAAGGAGCACGACGAGGAGAAGTACGCCGAGCTGGAGGTGCGGGCGCTCACCGGCGCGGGCGCGCACTGACGGCACGACAGGACGGTGGGCCGGAGCCAACGGCGGCTCCGGCCCATCCGGCTTAGTAGGCTGGCCGGCATGAAGGTTGCTCCCCGTTTCGGCCCTGAACACCGCATCCTCGTCACCGGCGGCGCCGGCTTCGTGCCGTCGCACCTGGTCGACCGGCTCGTCGAGCGCGGTTGCACGGTCGTGGTGCTGGACAACTTCGTCACCGGGTCGAAGGACAACATCTCCCACTTGCTGGAGATGCCGACCTTCACGCTGATCGAGGCGGACGTCTCCGAGGGACTGCCGACCCACCACCCGGCCCTGGCGGAGCGGTTCGACGCGATCCTGCACATGGCCTCCCCGGCCAGCCCCACCGACTTCGAGAAGCTGCCGGTGGAGATCCTGCGGGTCGGCTCGGTCGCCACCCTGCACCTGCTGGAACGGGCCACCGCCGACGGCGCCCGGTTCCTGATGGCCTCCACCTCCGAGGCGTACGGGGACCCGAAGGAGCACCCGCAGCGCGAGACGTACTGGGGCAACGTCAACCCGATCGGCATCCGGAGCGTCTACGACGAGGCGAAGCGCTTCGCGGAGGCGGCCACCATGGCGTACCACCGCAGCCGGGGCACCGACACCGCGATCGTCCGGATCTTCAACACGTACGGCCCGCGGATGCGGCCGGACGACGGCCGCGCCATCCCGACCTTCATCTCCCAGGCGCTGCGCGGCGAGCCGATCACGGTGCACGGCACCGGCGACCAGACCCGTTCGATCTGCTACGTGGACGACCTGGTACGCGGCATCCTGCTGCTGCTCGATTCGACCGAGACCGGCCCGATCAACTGCGGCACCGAGCACGAGATGTCGATGCGGCAGCTGGCCGAGACGATCGTGTCCCTCACCGGCAGCACCTCCGAGGTGAGCTACATCACCCGGGCCGCCGACGATCCGGAGATGCGGCGCCCCGACCTCACGCTCGCCCGTGAGCTGCTGGGCTACGAGCCGACCGTGGTGCCCGAAGACGGCCTGCGACGCACGATTGAGTACTTCCGCGGGCGGCTAGGGTACTGAACCGGGCTGGAAGCTCGCTGACACCCGGTTCCACCTGGGGACGGAACTGGTCCCGTGCACCTAACCTCGGTTACATGTCAGCGACCTCGTCTGCCGGCTTGCCGCTCCCCCGTCTGAGTCGAAGCGCGGGCCGCGCCCAGGTCCCCGGCCCTGGCCAGGGCACCGCCGGGCGCGCCCGTGCCGCCGACGTCCGGCGCTTCCCGTCGTACGAGGAGCGGCCGCGCTACGGCGGACCGGCCGGCCCCGGCGGGCCCGGGAGACCCGGTGGGCCCGGCGGGCCGGGCGGCGGCCCGGGGCGGCGCGGTCCGCGCCCGCGCTGGGGGCGGATCGCCCTGGTGGCCGGCGCGGCGGTGGTGGTGCTCGCACTGCTCGCCGGCGTGGGGGCGTGGTTCTACGCCCGCAACCTCGACAACGACCTGCGCCGCACCGACCCCTTCTCGGGGATCACCGGCGGGCGACCGGCCAAGAAGGTCGATGGCGCGCTCAACATCCTGCTGGCCGGCACCGACTCCCGGGACCCGGACGCCCCGATGGACAAGGCCGGCGAGTGGCGCGCGGACACATTGATCCTGATGCACGTCCCGGCCGACCACAAATCGGCCTATCTGGTCTCCATCCCGCGTGACCTGTACGTGCCGATTCCGGAGAACGCCGGCGCGTCCTGCGACTCCGGTTCACGCAACAAGATCAACGCGGCCTTCGCGTGGGGCGGCCTGCCGCTCGCGGTGAAGACCGTGGAGTGCTTCACCGACGTCCGGATCGACCATGTCATGGCGATCGACTTCGGCGGGTTCAAGGAGGTCACCGACGCGCTCGGCGGGGTCGACCTCAAGGTCGACCGGACCATCACCTCGATCCACAAGCCGTACCGGACGTTCACGAAGGGTGTGAACCACATGGACGGCGCCGAGGCCCTGGACTGGGTCCGGCAGCGCAAGCAGTTCCCCGACGGCGACTTCGCTCGGATGCGTCACCAGCAGGAGTTCCTGAAGGCGCTGATGGACAAGGCGGCCAGCACCGGCACATTGACCAATCCCAAAAAGCTGAACAGTTTCCTCAAGGCGGTCACCAAGGCGGTCACGGTCGATCAGGGATTCTCCGTCACCGACATGGCCTTGGAGTTCCGGAGCCTGCGCGGCGAGAACCTTACCTTCGTCACCAGCCCCAACCTGGGCGGACGGGACGTCGACGGCCAGTCGGTGGTGGTCTCCGACCGCGAGAAGGCGCTGTCGATGTACCAGGCCATCGGCGCGGACAAGATGGCCGACTGGGTGCAGGCCAACCAGCAGGGCAACGGTACGGGCAACGGCGGCTGACGCCGTCCCGAGGCATTCGGGCCGGTCGGCGGGCAGGTTCGTCACACGGCGAGCCAACCGCCGACCGGCCGCTTTCAATTAGCCGTTCGGTCAATTCACCGACACGAGTACCAGAATCTGCGGAAACGGTCGCCGAACGAGGTCGCGGGAACGGGAGCGGATACGTAAAGTAGTCCCGCCCCCGATCATCGAGCTGGAGCACGCATGCCGGTTCAGACCAGCCGTCGCCCTCCGTCACCGCAGCCCGGGGCACCCGGGCGGGTGCCCCCGATCATTCCGTCCCAGGGCGGCGCGGGAGGTCGTGGCCCCGGCGGGGCGCGGAAGCGCAGACGCAAGGATCCGCTGTGGGCACGGCTCACCCTGATCTTCGGTGCGGTGCTGATGATGACCAGCGGCGTCGCCATCGTCGGCGTCAAGGCGTTCATCGGTAAGGCCACCAGCAGCATCGACCAGGGCAACCTGCTCGGCGAGGCGGGCAAGACCAAGGCCGAGGGTGGCAAGAACCTCAAGGGCCCGATCGACATGCTGCTGCTCGGCGTCGACGCCCGTAAGTCCTGGGCCGCCGACGACGTCCGCTCGGACTCGATCATCATCCTGCACATCCCGGCCACCCACGACCAGGCGTACCTGATCTCGATCCCCCGGGACACCGAGGCGCACATTCCGGCGTTCGAGAAGAGCGGCTACAAGGGCGGCACCGACAAGATCAACGCAGCCTTCCAGGCGGGCGCCCGCAACGGCGGCGGCTGGGAGGGCGGCGCCCAGCTGATGGCCAAAACCATCAAGGGGATGACCGGGATCGGCTTCGACGGCGCCGCGATCATCAACTTCGGCGGCTTCAAGAAGATCATCGACACCCTCGGCACCGTCCACATCTGCGTCAGCCACGAGGTCAAGTCGAAGCACATGTCGTACGTCGACGGCAAGCCGATGTGGAACTCCGACGCCGAGAAGCTCCACAAGCCGATGACGGCGGTGGTGCACAAGGCGGGCTGCCGGGACATGAAGGGCTGGGAGGCCCTCGACTACGCCCGCCAGCGCTACGGCCTGCCGAACAGCGACTACGACCGCCAGCAGAACCAGCAGCAGCTGATCAAGGCGATGGCGAAGAAGGCCACCGAGAAGGGCATGCTGACCAACCCGATCAAGCTGAATCAGCTGATCAAGGCGGCCGGCGAGTCGCTCATCCTCGACACCGGCGGCGTACCGATGGCGGACTTCATCTTCACCCTCAAGGGCGTCACCGGCAACGACCTGGTCACCCTGCGGACCAACGGTGGCACGTACGCCACCAACGCGAACGGGCGGGAGTCGCTCAACGACCTGAGCATGCGGATGTTCGAAGCGGTCACCAAGGACGATCTCGCCAACTTCGTGGTGGCGAATCCGCGGGTCCTCTCCACCAGAAAGTCGTGACCCAGGGGTAGCTACGCCGAAAGCGTCCACCGCCGGGTGACCGGACCGTAGCCTGACGTGAGCGGGTCTCATGTCAGGGCTGCGGGAGGGATGTCACGGCCAGGCCAGCACGGACCAGACGCGGGCGGGGACGATCCGCCCGCTGGATCCGATTCCTCCTCGGCGGTGGCCTCGCCCTGGTCCTGCTCGCCACGCTCGGGCTGGCCGGGCTGCACTGGCTCACCCACCGGTACGACCGCTCGGTGGCCAAGCAGCAACTGCTCGATTCGGCCGCCCGGCAGCCGCGTACCGACCTGTCCCGCGCGCTCAACTACCTGCTGATCGGCTCGGACCACCGGCCCGGCGCCAATCCCGAGGACCAACGCTCGGACAGCATCCTGATCGTGCACGTGCCCGCCGGGATGCGGCAGGCGTACCTGATCTCGATTCCGCGCGACCTGCTGGTCACCATCCCGCCGGCGCCCGGCTACGGCGGCGGCCGGGACAAGGTCAACTCGGCGTACGAGCACGGCGGCGGCGGCGAGGCCGGCGCCCGGCTGCTCTCCACCACCCTGAGCCGGCTCACCGGGATCCGCTTCGACGGCGCCGCGTTGGTCGACTTCTCCGGTTTCAAGGAGGTCATCGACCTGCTCGGCGGCATCCGGATGTGCGTCGACACCGAGGTCCGGTCGATCCACACGAAGACCCTGTTCACCCCCGGGTGCCAGCAGATGGACGGCGCCCGGGCCCTGGACTACGTCCGGCAGCGCTACGACCTGCCCGATGGCGACTACGACCGGCAGCGCCACCAGCAGCAGATGCTCCGCGCGGTACTGGACAAGGCCGGCCAGACGCACCTGCGCGACGACCCGGTGAAGCTCGACCGGGTGCTCCGGGCGGTCGGCGGCGCGCTGACCGTCGACACCAACGGCGTGTCGCTGGACGACCTGCTCTTCGCGTTCCGCGGGCTGCCGGCGGACGCGCTGCGCGGCGTGCAGGTCCCGTCGTATCCGCAGATCATCGACGAGGTCTCGTACGTGGTACTGGACAACGGCGGCAGCGGACTCTTCGACGCGCTGCGGGCCACCCGGTTGCCGGAGTGGGCCGGGGCCAACCCCCGCTGGGTCAACCGGCTGTGACCGGTCGGGCGGGCTAGGCTTCATAGCCGTGTTCGGACCCCAGGTTCCCAGCGTGCCCGCGTCGGCCGTGCCCGACGACACCTATCTGCTCGACGTCCGGGAGGACGACGAGTGGGCCGTCGGCCACGCGCCGGCCGCCCATCACCTGCCGATGACCGAGCTGCCCGGCCGGCTGGCCGAGGTGCCCGACGACCGCGAGGTGGCCGTGATCTGCCGCTCCGGCGGCCGCTCCGCGCAGGTCGTCGCGTATCTCCTGCGCAACGGCTGGGAGCAGGTGTGCAACGTCGACGGCGGGATGGGCGACTGGGCCGCCGCGGGCCGTCCGGTGGTCACCGACGACGGGCAGCCGGGCCGGGTCGCCTGAGGCGCGCCGACCGACATGACCACGCCCCTGGTCTTCGCGCACCGCGGCTCCTCGTACGACCTGCCCGAGCACACCCTGGCCGCGTACCTGCGGGCGCTCGACGAGGGAGCCGACGGGCTGGAGTGTGACGTCCGGCTCACCCGCGACGGGCACCTGGTGTGCGTACACGACCGCCGGCTGGACCGGACCAGCAACGGGCACGGGCTGGTCAGCGCGCGTACCCTCGACGAGCTGGAGGCACTGGACTTCGGCTCGTGGCACCCCGGCGGGGTGGCGGCCGAGGGCGACGAACCGCTCGACGAGTCGCTCACCCGGCTGCTCACCCTGGAACGGCTGCTCGACGCCGTGCTGGACGCCGGCCGGCCGGTCCGGCTGCTGGTCGAGACCAAGCACCCCTCCCGGTACGGCGGGGACGTGGAACGCCGCCTGGTCACGCTGCTGCGCCGGTACGGCCTCGCCGAACCCGGCCCGGACGATCGGGTCCGGGTCACCGTGATGTCCTTCTCCCCGCTCGCCGTACGCCGGATCCGCGACCTCGCCCCCGGCCTGCCCACGGTGCTGCTCCTGGAGGTGCTCCCGCGCTGGCTACGGCTGGGCCGGCTGCCGTTCGGCAGCCGGATCGCCGGGCCGGGGATCGGCCTGATCCGGGCCCGTCCGCAGCTCGTTGCCGCGCTGCGGTCGGCCGGGAACCAGGTCTACGTCTGGACGGTGAACGAGCCGGAGGACCTGGAGCTGGTGCTGGAGGCCGGGGTGGACGGGGTGATCACCGACCGGCCCGCCCAGGCGCTGGCCCGGCTCGGCCGTTGAACCCGATCGATCCATCCGGCGGCCGGTCCGGCCCCGGCCGGGGGGTGTCCCCGAGCCGGCCGGCGCGGCACACTCGGGGCATGCCGGAGCGAACCGACTACCCCGCCCTCATCGCCGGGCACACCGGTGTGATCACGCTGATCAACTCTGGGGCCTCCGGACTGCCCGTGCTCACCCGCCTGCTCCGGGTGGTCCAGCCTGCGGTGGGCGCGGCCGGCATGGCGTTCGTCGAGTTCACCCCCGCCGGAGGGCGGGTGATCGCGGCGACCGGCAGCGCCGAGTTCGTCGTCGGCCGGCCGCTGCCGGCGAGCGACCCGGCCACCGTCTGCCTGCTCGCCGGACCCGTCCTGCGCCAGGTCCGGTTGGACGCCATCCCGGGGACCCTCGCCGACGAGGTGGCCGGGCGAGGGCTGCACCGGATGATCGTCGCGCGTGCCGAAATCGCCGGCCTCACCGTGGGCAGCCTGCACGCGCTCTATCCCGACGGGGAGCCGCTCGACGACTCCCAGTGCGCCGTCATCGGGTACGTCGCCGCCTGCATCGCGCACATGTACGGCGACCACACCGGCCTGCCGGTGCACGGCGACGGCCCGGTGGTGGCAGCGCTCGCCGACGGCCTCGCGGTGGTGGACCGCGCGGACCACGTACGGCTGTGGAACCCCGCCGCCGCGCAGGTGACCGGCCGTCCGGGCATCGAGGCGCTGAACCGCCCGTTCCCGTTCCCGCTGCCCCCGTGCGGGCAGGTGCTCGACCATCGGCTGCCGGACGGCCGCTGGCTGCGGATCACCTCCGGGGAGCTGCCCGCGGGCGCGCTCCGGGTGATCACCTTCCGGGACATCACCGACCAGCGGCACCGCGACCACGACCGGGACCTCTTCGTCGCGGTGACCAGCCACGAGCTGCGGACCCCGGTCACCGTGATCAAGGGGTACGCGGACACCCTCACCGACCACTGGGAGTCGCTGAACGACGACGACCGTCGGCACGCCGCCCGGATCATCGGACAGCGGGCCAACGAGCTGGCCCGGCTGGTCGACCGGCTGCTCACCGCCGCCACGGAGCACCGGCGCGGGGATCCGGCCGCCCCCTTCGACCTCGCCGACGCGCTGCGGGCGGCGGTCACCGACCTGCCGGCGGACGTCCGGCACCGGATCGTCCTCGACCTGCCGGGCGACCTGCCGAAGGCGCTCGGCGACCGGCACAGCCTGGCCACCGTGCTCACCGAGCTGGGCACCAACGCCGGGAAATACTCCCTGCCCGACACCCCGATCGAGGTCAGCGCCGGGGCAAACGAACGCACGGTGTCCTTCCGGGTCGCCGACCGGGGCATCGGTATCCGGCCGGAGCACGTGGAGCGGGCGTTCGACCGTTTCTGGCAGGGCGAGTCCGGCGACCGCCGGCGCTATCCGGGGGCCGGACTGGGCCTGTATCTCGTCCGCCAAATTGTTGAACAGCAGAATGGCTGGGTATCCCTCCGGCCGAGGGCCGGTGGGGGTACGGTCGCAGAGGTGTGGCTGCCCCGGGGATGACCAGGGCAGTTGCGGGGTGGAAGGACGGCGGTGGGGACGCGTTCGGCCGAGCGATCGTGGTGCGTGGTGGTGCCGCACCACGCGACCGGCGCGCGCCTGGCCCGGCACCGGCTCGCCGACGAGTTGGCGAACGTCGTACCCCCGGCGCTGCTGGCGGACCTGGTCGCGGTCCTCGCCGAGTTGGTCGGCAACGCCGTACGCCACGCCGATCCGCTGCCCGGCGGAGTGGTCCGGGTGGCCTGGCGGCTGCGCCCGGCGGCCGACGGGCAGTGCGTCCAGGTCCGGGTCACCGACGGCGGCTCCCCGTCGGGTCCGCTGATGCGTCCGTCGGCCCCGGAGGCGATCGACGGACGCGGGCTGCACATCGTCGCCGGCCTCGCCAGCCGCTGGGGGGTCGAGCGGGACGGCCTCGGCCAGAGCGTCTGGGCCGAGTTCGACCCGGCCGGCTCGACCCGACCTGACCTGGTCGTCGCCGGCTGAGCAAGCGGGCAAGCGGGTCCTGCCCACGCCGGCTCGGCGCGGCATCTAGGCTGTGTCGCCATGAGCGAGCGCAGCGAGCGAATCATCCGGCGCGGTGCCGGGGGTTCGTGCGGCCACCGAGCGAAGCGGGGCGGCAGCATGAGTGAGCGCAGCGAGCGAATCATCGGCCGCATGAGCGAACGCAGCGAGGTGCCTGCATGAGCAAGCGTCGGAAGTCCCAGCGGGACGCCGCCGAGGTGACCCCGAAGCGGGAGAAGGTGCGCGACGTCTTCGTGCCCCGACCGTTCGACGGGCTGGTCGACGAGCCGGAGTGGATCGCGCTGCGCGAGCTGGTCCCGGCCGCCAGCGCGCCGCTGCGGCTGACCCCCGAACTGGTCGAGGAGTACGGCGAGCGGCCGGTCATCCTGGCCACCGTGCTGCCGATGGCCGCCCCGGCGATGACCAAGCCGGACGGGCGGGTCTTCATCGGCCTGCAGCGGCACCAGCAGTCCGGCGACGTCTCCCGGGACCTGGCGGACGCGCTGCTCTGCGCCCTGCGTACCGAGCCGGGCGGCCAGGTGGCGGTGCCGCCGCTGCCCGGCCCCGGGCCTCGCCTGCAGGACGTTCTGGTGGACGGTCCGCTGGAGATCAGCATGCACGACGGGTTCGAGTTCTGGCTCGACCCCGGTGCGACCGACGACCCGAACGTGCAGGCGTCGCTGGAGCGGGCCAACGCGGCGGTCTACCCGACCGTGAAGCTGGCGGCGGCCCGGGCCGCGTACTGGTGCCAGGTGCCGGAGAAGGCGCACGTGCGCTGGGTCCTGCCGGACGACGAGGACAGGGCGCTCGACGCGCTGTCCCGGCTGAGCGTGGCCGGCAGGCTGCCCCTCGGCGACAACACCCGCTTCGCCGGCATGTTCCGGGCGCACGGCCGCCTGGTGCCGGTCTGGGACCTGCCCGAGGCGGTGCCGGCCGCCGACTGGGAGGAGCCGGTGACCGAGTTCGCCAAGCGGTACGCCGAGGCGCTGGAGGAGCGGGAGCCGCTGGACGCCGCCGGGCGCCGGGCCCGGCAGGGTCTTCTCGGCCGCCAGCTCACCCTGCGCTGAGGTGTGAGGAGGGGCCCCTTCTCAATAGACGTCTGTTGAGAAGGGGCCCCTCCTTTCAGCGGCGCAGCGGCTCGCGGAGCAGCGGGCAGGACATGCAACGCGGCCCGCCCCGGCCGGAGCCCAGCTCCGAGCCGGCGATCGCGATCACCTCGATGCCGGCCCGTTCCAGCTGGGCGTTGGTCTCCACGTTCCGTTCGTAGCCCACGCAGAGCCGGGGCGCGAGGGCGAGGGTGTTGTTGCCGTCGTCCCACTGCTCCCGTTCGGCGGTGACCGGGTCGAGGCCGGTGTCGATCACCCGGAGCTGGTCGAGGTCCATCGCGTCGGCGGCGGCGCGCAGGAACGGCGCCGGGCCGTCGACGCGCGGCTCGCCGCCGTCCGCCCCGGCGATCACCGTGTACGCCGACAGTTCGCTGGCGATGTTGGGGTACATCAGCACGGCGTCCACGTCGACCATGGTGCAGACCGTGTCCAGGTGCATGGTGGCCCGCTCCTGGGCGATCGGCACCACCAGGATCGTGTGCGCCAGGCCGGCGGCGAAGACCTGCCGGGCGAGCCGCTCCGCTCCGGCCGGTGTGGTCCGCTCGCCGACCCCGACGGCGAGCACCCCGGGTGCGAGCAGCAGTACGTCGCCACCCTCCAGGTGCTCGAGCTCGGAGTGGTAGACGAACTCCGTGCCGGCGAAGCGCGGGTGGTGGCGGTAGATGGCGTCGGTCAGCGTGGTCTCCCGCCGCCGGGCCGGCATGGCCAGGCTGGTCACCCCGACGCGGTCCCCGATCCAGACCGAGGAGTCCCGGGTGAACAGCAGGTTGGGCAGCGGGGCGACGACGAAGTCGTGCCGGTCCATCAGGGTCCAGACCAGGCCGCCCGGCCGATCGGCGCCGACCCGCAGTTCCTCGTGGGCGAGCCCGGCGATGAACACGTCGGCCAGGGCGGCCGGGTCGAGGTACCCGAGGTGGTCGGCGACCCGTCGGCGCAGCGTGTCGCCCAGCCGGGGCGAGCGCAGTACGGCTTGGGTCAGCTCGGCCCGGGCGTCCGGCACGGCGAGCGTCTCGGCCAGCAGGGCGGCGAGGTAGAGCACCTCCACCCCGCGGGAGCGCAGCGCGGCGGCGAACGTGTCATGCTCCTCCTGCGCCCGACCCACCCATGGGATAGCGTCGAAGAGCAACGCGTCGTTGTTGCGCGGCGTGAGGCGGGCCAGCTCCGGGCCGGGGCGGTGCAGCAGCACCGTGCCGAGCCGGGCGACCTCGCTGTCCACATAGTGGGTCACCCTCGCAGCGTAGGATGAGGTGGCTACGGCATCCGGGAAAAGAAGTGTGAATGAATATGGCATTCATCCGCACTCATTCCGGCGCTCCACCTTGCCGACCACCGGGGTGCGCAACGTAGGGTAGTGGAGACATAACTTCGAGAGACCTTTTGCCGGAGGTCGCGATGACTGTCTCACCCGCTCGTCGAGCCATGCCGACCCGAGCCCTGCCACCGGTCGCGGTGCCGCAGCCCCGAGTCGAGTCCACCTCGGTACTCGACCCGGCCCGCCCGACTCCGCTCGGGTGGGCCCGCCGCCGCCGCGCCGAGCGGGGTGCCCGCCGGCTGGAGGCGGCCGGAGCCCGGGCGCTCGGCCAGCTCGACCACCTCGGTCCCGCCTGGCACGTCGTGGAATGGCCCCGGACGGACGTGTCGGACGTCCTCCTCGACCGTGGCCAGGACGACCGGGCCGGGTTCCTCGCCATCGGGCCGAGCGGGCTCTTCGCGGTCACCGTCGCCGACCACGGTCGAGCCCGGGTGCTCGTCGCCGGCGACGTGGTGCAGATCAACGGCAAGCGTCCGCCCTATGTGGCCGACGCGCGCCGGGACGCCAAGCGGGCCAGCAAGGCCCTCTCCGAGGCGGTCGGCCTGCCGATCCCGGTCGCCCCGGTGCTGACCTTCGTCGGTTCCGGGGTCATCAGCGTCTACGGCCTGCCCAAGGACTGCCTCATGGCCACCCACCGGGAGCTGGACCGGCTGCTCGTGGCGGGCGGAAACCGGATCAGTCCGGCCACCGCCGAGAAGCTCTCCCAGGTCGCCCAGCACCCCTCCACCTGGTTCAACGGCACATACCGTCCAGCAGGCGACTACCGGTGGTACGAGGAGGGCCGAACGGCCGCTGACAAGCGCGCCGCCCGCCGGTAACGTCTGCGGGGGCGCCACGCGGCCTCCTGGCTCCGCCTCCGGCGGTTCCGTCGGCCCGCGCCGTCGCCGACCGCCCGACACCGGGCACCCGTCGCTCCGACCCCTGTCCCCTCGGTCCGTCAATGCTCCGGGGGCGCCCGGAGCAGCACGGCGACCGGTGCGCCCAGCGCGGTCGCGCGGTCGGCGCGCGGACCGGCTAGCGTGGACGGACCGTCGGTGTACATAGGAGGCGCGGTGGCCCACGTCGAACTCTCGCTCTCGGAAGTCTTCGTGCCCGCGCCGGGGACACCGACCGAGCAGGAGTCCGGCAACGTCGGGCAGTGGTCCGTCGCGGTCTACCGAGCGGCCGAGCCCTGCCTGCTGATCGACGCCGACACCAGTGTGGTGGCGATCTCGTCGTCGGGCTGCGAGCTGCTCTGCCTCGGCGCACCCGAGGACGTGATCGGGCGGCCGTTGCTGGACGGCGGCCTGCGCCTGGTCGACTTCACCGCCGTGCCGAACGAGCTGACCGAGCAGGACACCGACAAGATCCCACCGCTGCTCGCCCTGCACTCCAAGCGGCTGGCCCGCGGACTGCTCCGGGTCCAGGGGTCCGGCACCGAAGCCGGCACCACGGTCGACGCCATCTCCACGCCCGTGCTGGACAACGGCGAGGTGGCCGGTTCCCTCACCTTCTTCTCCAAGGTCTGACCTGGGTGCACCGGTGACCTTCACCTGAGCAGGTGATCCTCCTACGATGGGCTCGGCCAACCGGTCGCAATGACGCCCCTCGATACCCGAGGATCGAACCGTGCCACCCACCCCACACTGCCCCAGCACCCGCCGGCAGCCAAGGCGTCCGGCGGCGCCGCCACGCGCCCCACGGGCCGTCGCGGCGGCCCTGGTCACGCTGCTGTCCCTCGCCGCCTGCGACGCCCCGCCCGAACTGAGCGAGCCGGCCCGCCCGACGGCCACCGCCACCCCCACGTCCACGGCGACACCGACCGCGACGCCGACCGCCCCGGACATCCTGGACACCCCGCCCCGTAGCCCCACCCCAGACCCGAGCGCCACGCCCTGCGGGTCCGGCCCCACCGGCGACCGGGTGATCGCACTGCTGCGCGGCGACGCGCGGGTGTTGCCCCGGGACGTCCGGGTCACGGTCCGGAAGGGGCCGCTCTGCGCCGAGGACTGGCAGTACACCGTGCTGGCGGTGACCGGGCACGAGGAGCTGCAGGCGGTCACCCGGGGGAAGCCGACCGCCCTGGAGCTGGTGACCGCCGGGACCGACGTCTGCTCCGCCGAGGTACGCGCTGCCGGCCCGCCCGGCATCCGGACCGTGGCCTGTGACGGCGTACCGGGTGCGTAGGCTGGTCGGCATGCCGGGAACACCGCCGACCCGCTTCGTCTACCTGGGTCCCGAGGGCACCTTCGCCGAGCAGGCGCTGCGTACCGTCCCCGCCGCCGAGCGCGGCAGCCGGGAGCCGGCGCGCAGCGTCGGCGAGGCCCTGGACGTCGTTCGCGCCGGGGAGGCGGACGCGGCGCTGGTGCCGCTGGAGAACTCGATCGGCGGCGCAGTCGGGGTGACCCTCGACGAACTGGCCGAGGGGGACCCGCTGATGATCACCCGCGAGGTGATCCTGCCGGTGGAGTTCGTGCTCGCGGCCCGCCCCGGCGGTTCCCTGGCCGAGGTGCGGAGCATCGCCGCGCACCCGCAGGCGTCCACCCAGTGCCGGGGCTGGTTGCGCGACCACCTGCCCGAGGCGACCGTGGTCGACGTGCTGTCCAACGGCGCCGCCGCGGCCGGCGCGGCTGCGGGCGAGTACGACGCCGCCATCTGCGCCCCGATCGGGGCGGCCCGACACCGGCTGGCCGTGCTGGCCGACAAGATCGCTGATCACCCGGACGCGGTGACCCGGTTCGCGCTGATGTCCCGCCCCGGCCCGCCCCCGCCGCCCACCGGCGACGACGTCACGTCGCTGGCGGTCTACATCGCCCACGACCGGGTGGGCGCGCTGCTCTCGGTGCTCACGGAGCTGGCGGTACGCGGGGTGAACCTGACCCGGATCGAGTCCCGCCCGACGGGCGAGGCGCTCGGCCGATACGTCTTCTTCCTGGACTGCACCGGGCACGTCGCCGACGTACGCCTCGGTGAGGCGTTGCAGGGGCTGCACCGGGTCTGCGCCGGCGTACGCTTCCTCGGGTCGTACCCCCGGCACCGCTGGAACCCGGCGGCTAGCGAGCGGCCGGTCCCCGCTCCGGCCGGCCTCTCCGACGTCGACTACGCCGACGCGGCGGCGTGGCTGGCCCGGCTGCGCGCCGGCCGGCTGAGCTGACGCGGCGCGGGACGCCCGGGCGGACGCCCTGCGCCGCGGACGGTCACTGCAGCAGGCCGCCGAGCAGGCCGCCCTGTTCCTGCTGCTGGTTGCCGCCGTGCCGCCCCGGTCGCTCCTCGGACGGCTGGACCACGACGAAGCCCTGCCCTGCGAAGCTCATCGTGAACGCCTCACCGGTGGTCCGCCCGATCAGCGTGCCGAGGCCGAGCTGGTCGGCCCGGTGGTAACCGGTCTGGAGGCTGGCCGACCAGCAGACCGCCGCCTGTGGGTCGACGTACGTCGGGGCGTCCACGTTGAGCACCACCGGGGCGCCATCGGTGGTGATGGCGATCCGGCCCTGGCCGGTGAAGACGCAGTTGAACAGCCCGGAGGAGGCGAAACCCATGCCGCTGACCATCTTGATCTCATAGCTCAGCGTGGAGTCGAAGGCGAGGACGCTCGATCCGTTGATCGACAGGGCGTCACCGGGCTCCAGGTCGATGATGTGCACGTCCTTGGCGAAGTCGGCGAGGAAGACGTCGCCGCGACCGCTGACCTTCATCAGCGGGACACCCTCGCCGGTGAGCCGCTGCTTGAGATATTTGCCGATACCGCCGGAGCCGAGCGCCTGGAACTGCACCTGACCCTGGTACGCGACCATGGAGCCGACCCGGGCCATCGCCTCGCCGTTCAGCTCGATCTTCAGCATCTTGGAGTTCTGCAGCCGCATGCCCGGCTGCTGGGACTCCTTTTCCAGGTTCTCCGCGGAGAACAGCGCGCTACGCATGGGTTTCCTCCTGCATCGGGGTGCGCCTGTCCAGGAGGCTAAGAGACCCCCGCAATGCCGGGGAGCGGAGGGCGGCCGGGCGCCGGTCAGCCCCAGCCGAGGGCGTGCAGCCGCTCCTCGTCGATGCCGAAGTGGTGGGCGATCTCGTGCACCACGGTCACCGCGACCTCCTCGACGACGTCGTCCTCCGTGTCGCAGATCCGCAGGGTCGGGCGGCGGTAGATGAGGATCCGGTCCGGCAGGACGCCGGAGTAGTTCCAGCCCCGCTCGGTGAGGGCGTGCCCCTCGTAGAGCCCGAGCAGGTCCTCGCCCGGCGGTGGGTCGTCCTCGACCAGGATGACCACGTTGCTCATCAGCCCGAGCAGTTCCTCGGGCACCTCGTCGAGGGCCTCGCCGACGAGTTCCTCGAACCGTTCCCGGCTCATTTCCACGGCCACGCCACCCATCCTCCCCGACCCGCCGCCACCCGACCAGCCGTGTCCGGGTCGGGTCCGACGCCCGCCCGGGCGTACGCGGTCGTGTGGCGTGGGTCGGGTCGGGAGTGGTTCAGGCGAGGCGGGCGGTCAGCGTGATCTGGGCGCCCGGGGAGAGCAGCCGCGAGATGGGGCAGCCCTCCTTGGCCGCCTCGGCCAGCTTGGTGAACTGGGCCTCGTCCATGCCCGGAACCTGGCCGACGGTCTCCAGGTCGATCCGGGTCACGGTCATGCCCGCATCGGTCTTGTCGAAGTGCACCTTGGCGGTGGTGTCCACCGAGGTACCGGTCGCGCCCGCGTCGGCGAGCTGCTTGGAGAGGGCCATCGAGTAGCAGCTGGCGTGGGCGGCGCCGATCAGTTCCTCGGGGTTGGTCCCCTCACCCTCCTCGAAGCGCGACTTGAACGAGTAGTTGCCGGTGAGGCCGCCCTTACCGGTGCGGACCGTGCCGGCGCCCCCGGCGAGATCACCCTGCCAACGTGCGGAAGCGGTACGGATAGGCATGCCACCGACGCTAACCGAAACCGGACGTCCCCGCACTGCCCGTGGCGAGTCGGGCACAGCCCAACCGGCCACGATCCGCGGCGGAGCGGCCGGGCCGGCTCGCCGTCCCCGTCGCCGGGTGCCGGCTGTGCCATGATTCGACGCAGGCCCGCGCGGAGCGGAAGGTGGCCGATGTCTCAGGATCTCCCCATCCCAAAGCAGGACAGCCGGTCCGACGGCATGACCGTCGTGGAGTGGGGCGACGCCGAACCCCCGCCGCCGGGCCGGGCCGGCCGCTCGCTGGCCGGGCTGGGGCGGGACCGCCGGATGCCGCCACTGCTCGCCGGCCTCGGCGCGGTGGCCGCGGTCGCCTCGCTCATCGGCGAGTGGCTGGTGATGACGGTCCCGAACGACGGCCCCGCGGGGATCGGCACTGTCCGGGTGCCGGGCGGGGTGACGGACGTGGACGGCTTCGGGGTCGGCTACCTGGTGGGGCTGCTCGGCCTGGCCGGCGCGGTCGCGCTCGCCCTGCGCGGTACCGGCCCCGTGCGACAGAACGCGCGGGTGGCCGGTCTCGGCCTCGCGGCCGCGATGCTGGCCGTGCTGACGGCCACCGCGTTCACCCTGGACGACACGGGTCAACGCGCCCTGTTCGGCTTGCTCGCGGAGGGGTTCCATGTCGAGCGCGGGCGCGGCCTGGTCGCCGCCTTCGTGGCCACCGTGCTGCTCGCGGGTGCCCTCTACCTGTCCGGCCGGGAGGGCGGCGCGGCACCCGATCCGGACGGCGGGGCCAAGAAGTCGCCGCCGGAGCGTGACCGGACGGGCTGGGGCCCGCGCGGGGCGGTCGGGGACGAGTTGCCACCCGCCCCGGCCGACCTGACGGTCGAGCCCACCATGCCGTTCGCCCGGCCCGAACCGCCACACTGAGCCGGGGCGCGGCCGGACACCGGACCGCCGCCACGGGTTGGCGCCCGATTCGCCGAAAAGCCATGGTTGCGACCTGTTCCCCGAGATACGGTTGCGGCCCGCCGGTCGTGGGCCGAGGCACCGACGACCTGGACGGCTGGCGCGACGGCGGCGGGCGAAGGAGGAACCATGACCCGCCCGGGGCTGCCCAAGCTGATCGCCACCGACCTCGACGGCACGCTCGTCCGCAGCGACGACACCGTCTCGGCGTTCACCCACCAGGTGCTCGACCGGGTACGGGCCGCGGGGATCCCGGTGGTCGGCGCGACCGGCCGCGGACCGCGCCTGACCGAACTGACCCGCAACGACATCCGCGCCGCTGACTTCCTGGTGATGGCCGGCGGGGGACGGGTGGTCGACCAGAGCGACCCGACGGGCCCGCTGCTGCTGCGCGACGAGCGACTCTCCGGGGTGGCGCTCGCCCGGCTGCTCGTCGACCTGGAGGCCGCGGTCGGCCCGCTGACGGTGATGGTGGAGGCGTCCGACGAGCACGACGCGCCGCTCTGGGGCGACTACCACCCGAGCTGGCCGTACCCGGACCGGTTCGAGGCGCGCAGCCGCGAGGAATGCCTCTCCGGCGACGTGATCAAGGCGTTCGCCCGGACCGCCGACCACCACGTGGACGAACTGCTGTCGGCGGCCCGGCGGATCGTCCCGCCGGAGCTGGCCACGCTCACCCAGGCCGGCCTGGGCTTCATCGAGATCTGCCCACCCGGGGTGGACAAGTCCACCGGGCTCAGCGTGGTGGCCGAACGCCTCGGCGTCGACCCGGCGGAGGTGCTGGTCTTCGGGGACCAGCCGAACGACCTGCCGATGTTCGGCTGGGCCGGCTGGGCGCGGGTGGCCGTGGCCAATGCCCATCCGGAGGTCCGCGCGGCGGCCGACGAGATCACCCTGCGCAACGACGACGACGGGGTCGCGATCTACCTGGACCGACTACTCTCCCGGTGATGGGAGAGACACCTCGGCTGATCGCGACCGACATCGACGGCACGCTGCTGCGTGACGACCGGACGCTGAGCCCGCGCACCGTCGGGGTGCTGGCCCGGATCTCCGCGGCGGGCACGCCGGTCGTGCTGGTCACCGGCCGTCCGATCCGCTGGCTCCAGCTCGTGTACGACCAGCTCGCCGCCCCGCTGCCGGCGATCTGCGCCAACGGGGCGGTGGTGTACGAACCGGCCGCCGACGAGGTGCTCCGGGCCGACCCGCTCGCCCCCGAACTGCTCGCCGAGGTGGCCCGACGGCTGCGGGCCCAGGTGCCCGGGGTGAGTTTCGCGGTGGAGATCGTGGACAGCCGGCAGATGCGGCACGAGGCGCACTACCCGCTGCGCTGGGACGCCGACACCGACGCGATCCGGGCCATCGAGTCACCGGAGGAGCTGCTGGCCGTCCCGGCGGTGAAGCTGCTGGCCCGGGCCGGCGAGCAGGACCCGGACGCGTTCGTACGGGTGGTGGCCGGGGCGCTGGAGGGGCTGGCCGAGGCGACCCACTCCTCGTACAGCGGGCTGGTGGAGATCTCCGCCGCGGGCGTGACCAAGGCGGCGGGCCTGGCCTGGTACGCCGCCCGGTTCGGGATCGACGAGCGGGAGGTGCTGGCGTTCGGGGACATGCCGAACGACGTGCCGATGCTGACCTGGGCCGGGCGGGCGGTGGCGGTCGCCAACGCACACCCGGCCGTGCTGGAGATCGCCGACGAGGTGACCGGGTCGAACGCCGAGGACGGCGTGGCGGCGTACCTGGAGCAGATCTTCGGGGTGGCCTGAGCGCGACGGCTCCAGCGATGGCCTCAGGTCGCCGCGCGGCGTCAGACGCGCCGAACTGAAGTCGTCGTAGCGGCGCGGGCGCGCCCGGGCCGTCAGAGGTACTGGCCCGGGGCGTGCCCCTCATTGGTCGGCGGCATGCCCGGCATGCCGGGGACCGCCCCGCCGGGGCCGCTGGGCAGCGCGGCCCGGCCGGAACGCATCTGCTCCAGCTGGACCCGGGCGGCCATCTGCTGGGCCACCAGGGCGGCCTGGATGCCGTGGAACAGCCCCTCCAGCCAGCCGACCAGCTGCGCGTGGGCGATCCGCAGCTCGCTCTCGCTGGGTGCCTTGTCCTCGGTGAAGGGCAGCGAGATCCGCTCCAGCTCCGCACGCAGCTCGGGGGCGAGTCCCTCCTTCAGCTCGACGATCGACCGCTCGTGGATCTCCCGCATCCGGTGCCGGCTGGCGTCGTCGAGGGGGGCCGCCTTGACCTCCTCCAGCAGCTGCTTGATCATGCTGCCGATCCGCATCACCTTCGCCGGCTGCTCCACCAGCCGGGTCGGGTCCTCGCCCTGTCCCTCCTCGGTCAGCACCGTGCCGACCGGCCGACCGTCCGGCCCGACCACCACCACCGTGCCGGGGATACCGTCGTTGTCCTGTTCGTCGTGCTGTCCGGCAGAACGCGCTTCGGTCATGCCACCCATCTTTACCCAGCCGCCGCCACCCCCACGAGCCGGGACCGGCTCCGGAGCGGGAACCGTCCGGCCGGGGCGCGCTAGCGTCGCCGTCATGTCCACAGATCCGCGCGCCGTACTGACCCGGCCGGCCCCGCCGCCGGACGTGACGGTCGCCTACGGCGACCACCCGGAGCAGCTTGTCGACCTGCGCCGCCCGGCCGGCGGCGGGCCGGCCCGGCGGCTGGTGGTCGTGGTGCACGGTGGCTTCTGGCGAGCCGAGTACGACCGCACCCACACCGGCCCGATGGCCGCCGCGCTGGCCGCGCTCGACCACCCCGTCGCCCAGCTCGAATACCGGCGCACCGGACAGCCCGACGGGGGCTGGCCGAACACCCTCACCGACGTGCTGGCCGGGGTGGCCGCGCTGCCCGGGCTGGCCGCCGCGGCGCTGCCCGGCCTGGTGGCGCCCGCCCCGCCGATCCTGGTCGGGCACTCGGCGGGCGGGCACCTGGCGCTCCACGTGGCCGCCCACGCCCCGGCCACCGTCGGGGGCGTGCTCGCGCTGGCGCCGGTCGCGGACCTGGCCGAGGCGTACCGGCTGGACCTGGACGAGGGGGCGGTGGCCGCGCTGCTCGGCGGCGGCCCGGCCGAGGTCCCCGACCGGTACGCGGCCGCCGATCCATCCGCGTCGGTGGCGATCCAAGCGCGGACAGTAGTCATGCACGGTGCCCTCGACCGTCAGGTTCCGGTCACGATGAGCCGTTCCTGGGTGGCCGCGGCTCGGGCCGCCGGCACCCCCGCCACCCTGGTCGAGCTGCCCGAGTGCGAGCACTTCGGGCTCATCGCCCCCGACTCGGCGGCCTGGCCCCAGGTGGTCGCTGCGTTACGGTCCCTTCACGATGATCTTCCGAGCATTGACGCAGCGTCGCCGAGCAGGTAGAACGCCGGAGGGGTGTCCGCCCTGGCAGCCCTTTCTGGGAAGGAAATCGGTGTCGCAGATGAACCGCAGGCGTGCCCTTCAGCTGCTGGCCGCGCTGGGTACCACCGGCCTGGCGGCGGGCTGCGCCTCCGACTCCCAGGGCACCGACCGCCCCGGCAGCCCGATCAAGATCGGCCTCATCGTGCCGGGGAGCGGCCCGAACAAGGCCATCGGCGACGAGATCACCAACGGGTTCCGGCTCTTCCTCGGCCTCAACAACCAGCAGCTCGGCGGCCACCCGGTGACCCTGGTGACGGCCGAGGAGGGCGACAGCAAAGCGACCGGCAAGGCGGCCCTCGACCGGCTCCTCAAGGAGGGCGTGCTGGCGCTCACCGGCGTGGTCAGTCCCGCCGTCATGCTCGGCATCCGGGCCGACGTCGAGAAGGCCCGCATTCCGCTCGTCGGCTCCAACGCCTCCCCGATCAACCTGCAGAGCGTCGTCTACATCTGGCGCACGTCGTACGTGCTCAACGAGCCGGGCCAGGCTATCGGGCGGTACCTGCGGCAGAAGCTGGGCGAGAAAAGCAAGGTCGCCGTCTTCGCCTCGCAGAACCCGAGCAGCCACGACATCATCGAGGGCTTCCAGCGCGACTACGAGCAGGGCCGTCGCAAGATCAGCGATCCGGTCTACACCCCCGACACGGCCAACCCGGCCAAGGGCATGTACGCCTCAGCGATTCACAAGGCGTTGCTCCGCAATCCGGACGCGGTCTTCTGCAACTACACCGGTGCCGCCGCGGTGAGCTTCATCAAGCAGCTCTACGACGAGGGCTACCGGGGCCCGGTCTACGCGCCCGGATTCCTCACCGAGGGCACCGTGCTGGGCCAGCTCGACGACGGGGAGGGAGGCGAGCTGCGGGGGGAGATCCAGAAGTTCGGCATCGAGACCGCGCTGAACTACTCGGCCGACCTCAACAACAGCGCCAACCGGGTGTTCGCGTCCGAGTACCGGAAGGCCCACAACGCCACCCCGACCACCTACGCGATGGCCTCGTACGACGCCGCTCAGGTGCTCGACAAGGCGATCCGGCTGGCCGGCGCGGAGCCGAACTCGCAGCAGGTCAACCTGGCGCTCGGCAAGATCGGGCAGATCGACAGCCCGCGTGGGGCCTGGCAGTTCAACCAGTCGCGCACCCCGCAGCAGAAGTGGTACCTGCGCCGGGTCCAGCTCGACGGCCGGATGCTGTCGAACGTCGCGGTCAGCGAGCTGGACACGCTCGGCTGACCTCCCCCGCGTACGCCGAACGGGCGGCCTCCCCAGGAGGAGGCCGCCCGTTTCTGCGCTCGGCGTGGGACGCGCGTCAGTGGCGCAGCTCGGCAATGCAGCACTTCACGCTGCCGCCGCCCTTCTTCAGCTCGGCCAGCTCGACCGGCACGGGGGTGTACCCGGCCGTCTTGAGCTTGCCGGCCAGCCGGGTCGCCTCGCTGTTCAGCACGACGTTGAGCCCGTCGCTGACCAGGTTCAGGCCGAAGGCCAGGGCGTCGGAGTCGTCGGCGAGCACCGCGTTCGGGAAGAGCTGGGCGAGGACCTTCTGGCTGGCCGTCGAGAAGGCGCCCGGGTAGTAGACGATGTTCTCGTCGTCGATCGAGGCGAGCGCGACGTCCAGGTGGTAGAAGCGCGGGTCGACCAGGTGCAGCGAGACCACCGGTCGGCCGAGCGCCTCCTGCGCCTCGGCGTGCGCCGCCAGTTCGGTACGGAAGCCGTGCCCGGCGAGGATCAGGCCGCCGTGCGCGTCCGGCAGGTAGGCGAAGTCGCCCTCCCCCTCATTGGTCTCGCTCGGCGCGATGAACCGCCAGCCGTTCTCCTCGTAGAACGCCCGGTGCGCGGCGGCCTCGGCGGTCCGCTGTTCGTGCTTGAACTGGGCGCCGTAGACCGTGCCGTCCACCACGAAGGCGCCGTTGGCCGCGAAGACCATGTCCGGCAGGCCGCGCTCGGGCGCGAGCAGGTGCACCTCGTGGCCGAGGCCGACGAGGGTCTCCCGGAGGTGGTCCCACTGCTTGACCGCCAGCTCCGCGTCGACCGGCGTGGTCACGTCCATCCACGGGTTGATCGCGTACTCGACCGCGAAGTGCTCGGGCGAGCACATGAGATATGTCCGCTTTCGCGGGACTCGCTGCTGGTTCACGGTCACCAAGAGTAGGTACGGTACAACTTTGGTAACAGCCACAACCATTGCTTCCAAGGGGCGGAACGTTGCAGATAGACGCGGTCGACCAGCGAATCATTGCGTTGCTCGTGGCAGATGCCCGCGCCTCGTACGCGGACATCGGCGCCCGGGTGTCACTCTCCGCCCCGGCGGTCAAGCGACGCGTCGACCGACTCCGATCCGCGGGGGTCATCCGGGGCTTCACCGCGGTCGTCGACCCGGCCGCCGTCGGCTGGACCACGGAGGCGTTCGTCGAACTCTTCTGCGCCGGACGGACCACCCCGGCGCAGATCGGGGCCGCCGCACGCCGCCACCCCGAGGTGGTCGGCGCGTACACCGTCTCCGGGGAGGCGGACGCGCTGGTGCACCTGCGGGCCGCCGACATCGCTCACCTGGAGGAGGCGTTGGAGCGGCTACGGGCCGAATCCTTCGTCACCTCGTCCCGCAGCACCATCGTCCTCTCCCGGCTGGTCGAGTCCCCCGGCGTCGGCCCGTCCGGTTTCTGACCCGACTCCGCCCTCCCCGGCGGGTCGCCGGTCCCACCCGCCGCCAGTTGACCTCAACCCCCGTTGAGGTTGTTGGCTGAGAGCCGGCTATCGGAGGGGGCGGGCGTGCGCGCGGTGTGGTTACGGGAATTCGGCGGTCCGGAGGTGCTGGTGCCGGGGAGCGCGCCCGATCCGGTGCCCGGGCCGGGTCAGGTGGTGATCGACGTCGCGCACGCCAACCTCACCTTCGTGGAGACCATGTTCCGGTCGACCGGGTTCGGGCCGTTCGCCGGCTCGCCGCCGCTGATCCCGGGCAACGGGGTCGGCGGGGTGATCACCGAGGCCGGTCCCGGTGCCGATCCGGCGCTCGTGGGAAAAAGGGTGGTGAGCAGCACGGGCGGCTCCGGCGGGTACGCCGAGCGCGTGGCGGTGGACCAGGACGCGCCGTACGAGGTGCCGTCCGGGCTGCCGCTGGACCAGGCGGTGGCGTTGCTCGCCGATGGTCGTACGGCCGTCATGCTGGTGCACGCGGCCCGGCTGCGCCGTGGCGAGCGGGTGCTGGTCGAGGCGGCGGCGGGCGGGGTGGGCGGCCTGCTGACGCAGCTCGCCGAGGCCGCCGGGGCGCGGGTCGTGGCCGCCGCCGGAGGCGCCCGGAAGGTGGCCCTGCTCCGCGACCGTGGTCTCGACACGGTGGTGGACTACCGGCAGCCGGACTGGCCCGACCGGGTACGCGCGGCCGCCGGCGGGGTGGACGTGGTCTTCGACGGGGTGGGCGGCCAGCTCGCCCGCGACGCGTTCGACCTGCTCGCCCCGGGCGGACGGATGCTCAGCTTCGGGCTGGCCAGCGGTGCGTGGGCCGATCTGCCCGCCGAACTCGCCACGGCGCGCGAGGTGGCGCTGCTCCGGCCGTCCGCCGCGCCGGCCGAACTACGGGCGTTCACCGAACAAGCGCTCGCCGAGGCTGCGGCCGGGCGGCTGCGCCCGTTGATCGGGCAGCGCTTTCCGCTGGAACGGGCCGCCGATGCGCACGCCGCCATCGAGTCCCGCGCCACAGTCGGCAAGACCCTCCTAGACCTCCCGTAGCCCCCCTCCCCCTCCCCACGCCCCTCCCAAGATCTGGGCAAGTTCAGAGAAAGAGTGGTCATTCCATGCTCGGAGGCCACTCTTTCCCCGAATTTGTCGCCTCTGCGCGGCGGTGGGGGCGGCGGGGTGGTCAGAGGTACATGCCGGTGCGGTGTTCGGGTTGGGAGGGCTTGTCGGCCTCGCCGAAGAAGCGCTTACCGCCGAACTCGCCGTGCAGCCGGTCGTCCAGTTCGTCGGCCAGCCCGGTCATCACCTGCACGGCGAGCATCAGGTGGGTCGGCTGGAAGTTGCGGCCGAAGACCGGGATCGAGGCCCAGACCGTGTCGTCCGCACAGTAGAGGCGGCCGATCGGCATCCGGTTGGTCAGCTCGGAGAGCTTGACGTAGAGGCGCTCGGTCGGCTCGACCTCGGTGAGCACCGGGGAGAAGACGTCGACCAGGGGCGGGTTGTCGCGCACCCGGACGAAGACCATCGCCGAGCCGGCACGGATGTTGATGTCCCCGTCCGAGTCGACCTGCAACTGGTCGGACTTCGACCGCAGCATGGTGGAGACGACCGTACGCACCCGCTCCTCCAGCGCGAGCACGTCGCTGTCGTTGGTCTGGGCGGTCGCGGCGGCGGCCAGCGCCTCGTCGAGGTCGGCCTCCGCCTCCCGATCCGGGCCGAACTCGCTGCGGGCGGTGCCGAGCGGCTCCACCGGCAGCGGCTCCCCCTCGGCGTCCTGCATCAGATAGACGAGGAAGGCGGGGTGCGGGGCGCCGTACACGTCCCGGAGGGTCCGGGACAGCGCCGCCGCCAGCCGGGCCGCCTCCCCAGCGGCGCAGTCCAGGCCGAACTGCTCGCCGGAACCCTCCAGCACGCCGGGCGGGGACCAGCCGAGCGCGATCATGTCGGCGACGGCGGCCCGGTCCAGCCGGTAACCCGCCGGCAGCGTGGCGTTGCCGACGGCCCGCGCCGACAGTCGCCCTTCCCCGCCGACGTCAACGCTGATCGAGTAGACGGCGTCCCCGGTGCCGGAGGCGGTGGGATCGAGGGTCAACTCCAGGTGCGCACCCTCGGGCAGGGCGCGAAGCCGGTCGGCCAGCGCGCGGGCGAACTCCCGCCAGGCCTCGGTCACCTTGGCCCGGAGGTCGGCCGTGGTCGGCTCGTCGAGCAGAATCGACTCGTACTGCTCCGAAGCTGGGCCGGCGGGCTCGTCGGCGGGCGCCGAGGGGTGGTCTGCCGTCATGATCGTCTCCGTCCGTCATCGCCACCCTACCCACGGGCGCTGGAGATCCAATCACGCCGGACCAGGATCGGACACCCGACCGGAGGGGGCTACTCGGCCGGTGCGCTCCCGCCCAGTTCGATCGGCCAGGAGCCGGCCAGCTCACTGAGCCGGGCGGCCGTCGCGGCCGGGTCGGCCCCCCGCCCCACAGCCACCCCCAGGAGGTACGCGGTGACCGGCGCACCCGGACGCAGCACCTGGTGGGCGACGTCCCTGGCCAGGTCGAGCACGATCGGCACCGACACCTCACCCGGGTCCAGCCCCAGCTCGACGCAGGCCGCCGTGACCCAGTCGTCCATCACCGTCATCGCGTCCACTCCTCGGCCCGGCGTACGTCCTCGTCAGTGTCGCAGTCGAACCAGGGCGGCGGCCCCGAGCCGGACCAGGACACCTCCCGTACGGCCGTCCCGGCCAGCAGCCCGCGTACCGGAGCCCCGTCGACCGTGCCGCCCCGCTCGGCGGCCAGCCGGTCGACGGCGACCCGCAGGGCGGCGACCCGCCACACGGCGCAGAGCTGCTGCCGGCGGCCGTCCCCGTCGACGTAGCAGGCGACGTCGGCCGCCGACTCGTCGAGCGCGCGCCGGAGGTCGGCCACCGCCGCCGGGGTGAGCAGCGGCAGGTCGGCGGCGAGCAGTGCGACGACGTTCGTGCCCGGGTCGAGCAGGGCCAGCCCGGCTGCGGTGGCGGCGACCGGACCACCGCCGGGCGGATCCTCACGGGTCACCCGTACCCCGTCGGGGACCGGGCCGGCCGGGCCGACCACGATCCGCGGCGCCGCGTCGGCGACCGCGGCCAGCACCCGGTGCAGCATCGGCCGGCCACCGACCGCGCGCCCGGGCTTGTCCACGCCGCCCATCCGCCGGGCCGCACCACCCGACAGCACCACCGCCGCGTACGTCACCCGCCCAAGGTATCCGCGCCGGACCGCCTCCACCCGCCGGCCCGCCGCCTCGCGATCCGACCGGCGCGACCGGCGCGATCGGCACGACCGGCACGACCGGCGCGACCGGTGCGATCGGTCCCGCTGGCACCGGTCGGTGCGGCCATTCCCGCCAGCACGGTCGGCCCCGCCAGCACGGTCGGCCCCGCCAGCACGGTCGGTGCGGCCATGCGGCCGGTCTCGCTGGTGCGGTCGCAAGATCCACTCCACTTGCGGCGAGTCGGTGTCTCCGCGCCGGTTGAAGGGCCGACATGCCGCAAGTTGTGCGGGTTACCTCAGGCCGGGCGGGCGTCGCCGTGCGGGCGGCCGGTGGCGCGGGGCAGGATGGCGGGATGGGACGGGCGACTGACCGGCGTGGCGTGCTCCGGATCGACCTCGACGCGGCGGCCGACGGGCGCACCCGGGTACGCCGGCAGGACACCCTGGCCGTGGAGGAGCCGCTGGAGATCCGGGTCGGCCCGGCGGGCCCGGGTCGACGGAAGCCGCTGGCGGTCACCATGCGTACCCCCGGTGACGACCTGGACCTGGCGATCGGGTTCCTGCTCACCGAGGGGCTGATCCGGTCGGCCGAGGACGTGCACACCGCGCAGCTCTGCGCCGGCGCGGAGACGCCGAACACCTACAACGTGGTCGACGTGGTGCTGACCCCGGGCGTACCCGAACCCACCACCGACCCGGCCCGCAACTTCTACACGACCAGCTCGTGCGGGGTGTGCGGCAAGGCGAGCATCGATGCCATACGCACCCGGTCGCGGTTCGCCGTACGCGACGACGCGCTCAGCGTGACCGCGGCGACGCTGGCCGCCCTGCCGGACCGGCTGCGTGCGGCCCAGCGCGCCTTCGACCGGACCGGTGGCCTGCACGCCGCCGGGCTGTTCACCGCCGACGGCGAGCTGGTGGTGCTGCGCGAGGACGTCGGCCGGCACAACGCGGTGGACAAGGTGGTCGGCTGGGCGGTGCGGGAACGCCGGCTGCCGCTCGCCGGGCACGTGCTGCTGGTCTCCGGCCGGGCCAGCTTCGAGCTGACCCAGAAGGCGTGGATGGCGGGCGTGCCGCTGCTGGCGGCGGTCTCCGCGCCCAGCAGTCTCGCCGCGGACCTGGCCGAGGAGGCCGGGATGACCCTCGTCGGCTTCCTGCGCGGCCAGACGATGAACGTCTACGCGGGTGCCGAGCGGATCGTTGCCGAGGACGCCGTGCCGACCGCCTAGCTCGGGTCACCCTCGTCCGGCTCGGTGATCGGGACCGGCCGGCCGTGCCGTGCGGCCCATGCGCGAATGTCATCAGCGAGCCAGATTCGGCCGACGGCCAACGTAGCGACCGGAGTCGGGAAGTCGTGCCGGGTGGCAAGTTGCGACACGCGCTGCCGTGACACGTTCAGAAAATCCCCGATTTCCTGCGCAGCCCACAGCTCCAGCTCCATTACCTGAACCTCCGGTGGCCATGTCCTTGTCGCACGCCTACCGGGGCTTGACGCTTGCCTAGAGCTTCGTCAAGATGAGCCTATGTCCTTACACAGAGCCATTGGGCCGATACTGTCCAATCTCGCGCACCGGCGGCGGCACTGGTGGTCAAGGTGCTGCGTGTGCGGCCTGCGGTGGCCGTGCCCCGACCGGCACTACCGCCCCGCACCCGCCGAACCGCCGAACCAGGGCCGGTGGATCGACAACGCCCAGACAGCAGCCTTCCCGCAGGTCGGCCAAGCCAGCTGGTTGACGCTGGCGCAGACGTGGCGGGCGAACGGGGGCCGGTGGTGAGCCGACCCTCGCGCCCGCACCTGCCGATGCGCCCGCTCTGGCGCTGCCGGGTGTGCGGGTCCGACTGGCCCTGCCAGCCCGCCCGACTGGCCCTGCTGGTCGAGTACCGCAACGATCGAACCGCCCTGATGCTCTACCTGAGCGCCCTCCTGGCCGAGGCCGGCGCGCAACTCTCCCAGCTCAATGGAGAGGCTCCTCCGGAGGGCCTGACCGAGCGATTCCTGGGCTGGGCCCGCGCCCGATAGGTGGGGCCGGACGGCCGTGGACGAAAACGGCGGTAAGAAACCGATCCCTGCGCGCACTTCCTGGTGACGGCGTACCTTCCCGCGTACCAAGGAGCAGGAGTCAGTGACAGAAGCCGACGCGAGCAGACGATTCACCGCGATGTACGACGCGCACCACGCACAGGTGTACGCGTACGCGGTGAGCCGAGCCGGACGTCAACTCGCCGACGACGTGGTCAGCGACACCTTCCTCGTGGCGTGGCGCAAGCTGCCCACGGTGCCGGTGCCGCCGCTGCCGTGGTTGCTCGGGGTGGCCCGCAACGTGCTGCGGGAGCGATACCGCGACGAGGTGCGGCAGGCCAGCCTGGCGGCCGAGTTGCGGGCCTGGGCCGACGAGTCGGCGGCGGACGTCGCTGACGGGGTTACGGAGCGGGTCGCTGTGCTCGCCGCGCTCGCCCGGCTCGCCGACGACGACCGGGAACTGCTGACCCTGGTGGCCTGGCACAACCTGTCGGCCCGGGCAGCCGCTCGGCTCGTCGGCTGCTCGACGGCCGCCTTCTTCGTACGGCTGCACCGGGCCAGAAAGCGACTGCAAGCGGCGCTGGCCGGGGCGGATCAGGTCGCCCGTCGTTCCCCGATCGCCCTTCCTGTCGAGGAGTACAGCAAGTGAGTCCCCGTAGAGATGTCATGAAGGCGCTGGCCGACGCCCGCCCCGCCCGACTCGAACCTGACCTGGACAGCTGCCACGACCCGTACGCGATCATGGCGCACCCGCAGCCGACCGGAGCTGGGGCCGTGCGCCGGCCGACCCGCCGGCTGGTCATGGCGGGCCTGGTGCCCACCGTGGCCCTGGCGGCGGCCGGTGCCGTCTTCCTCACGCTCGGCGGGGGAAGCACCGGGCCGGCGGGCGTGGCCGGCGCGGGCAGCCGGGCGGCCGACCCGGCGACCGCCTCGGCCCCGCACACCGCCCGGGACGTGCTCCTGGTCGCGGCCGAGCGGAGCGCGGCCGATCCCACCACCGGCGGCCGTTACTGGGTCACCGACCAGGAACACGGCAACGTGCGCGAGGTCGGCCCGGCAAACCGGCGCTATCAGATCGTGGAGCGGCAGGGCCTGCGGGCGTGGGACGCGCTGTCCCCGAGTGCCCGGGGTGTGGGCTTCTTCCGCGACCTCGGCGCCGTGCCGTTCACCGCCGCGGACCGGGCCGCGTGGCAGGCCGACGGCGCACCGACACAGTGGGTGGAGCCCGCACCCAAGGGCATCCCCGACGCCAAGCCGATCATCATCCGCGGCACGCCCGGGCCGGAGACCGCCGAGTGGGGCGCCGCCAGGCCGATGCCGCCAGATGCGAAGAACGGCCACGCGCCCCACTTCCTCGCCGGCGGCCCCATCTCGCAGGCTGAACTGGCTGCGGTGCCCACCGAGCCGGCCGCATTGAAGGCATGGCTGCGCAACCGGCTGAAGGCCAGCGAGGTGCAGAAAGCCACCAACGACTCCCTCTGCTGGAGCGCCCAGGATCTCGTCTTCGACCTGCCGGTGTCGCCGCAGGTGCGGGCGGCCGCGTACCGGATGCTCGCCGACCTGCCCGGGGTGACCTCGCTCGGTGAGGTCACCGACCAGCGGGGACGCGCGGGTGTAGCGGTCGGGTTCGCCCGCAAGGGCGACGGCGGCCACTGGAGCCAGGCCCGGCTGATCATCGACCCGCGGACCGGCCAGGCGCTCGCCACCGAATCCTGGGACCTGGGCTCCGGCCGAACCCCGAACGCCACCGGGACGTTGCAGAGCTACGCCCTCCTGGTGAGTGCGCACTTCACCAACGACGACCCACCTGCCGCGCAGAAGTAACCTGCTCTCCCTCCCCGGTGTGCGGTGCGGACGCCTCGGTGCCCGCACCGCACACCTGTCTCGGCAGCCTGTCGGCGGGTCAGCGGGCGCCACGACGCCTCCGCCTGCGGCGGACGACCTCGCGGGAGGCGACCGCGGGCCAGCCGTCCAGCTCGGACGGGGGCAGTCCGCGCCGGAGCACGTCGTCCAGGAGCAGCGCGAGCGAATAGTCGGGGTGGGCGGCGAGCACCCGTTCCAGGGCCACCGCCGCCAGGGCGCCGTAGCCGGCACGCCAGGCCGCGAAGGCGAGCAGGCTGCCCGGGGCGGCGATCAGCTCCGGCTCGGCCCGGCGCAGCACCTCCGTCCAGAGGCCGATGTCGGTGTCCCGCCCGTCGGTCCGCTCCCACGCGTGGTCGCGTACCGGGAGGTGGGTGAGGAGCACGGTCAGCCAGGCCACCTCGTCGTCGCCGAGCCGCTCGCCACGCCGCTGCCGGCGGAACGCGCCGCGCAGGGCTGACACCCCGGCCGAGCGAACGGAACGCCCGCCCGCCAGTGCGGTCTCGGCCGCGTCCTCGGTCAGCTCGCCCAGCCGGCGACGTGCCCGGATGGTGGCCCGGCGCATGGCGACCCGGACCGGCCCGTCGAACGGGGACACCTGCGCGGTCAGCGCGGCCCGGTCGGGCAGGGCGACCTGACCGGCGAAGACGGCCGCCGCGCTGACCTCACTGGCCGTCGGGTCGTACGGGGTGCCGTCGGGCGGGCAGCATTCCGCGTCGGTGCAGAGGTAGGACCACCAGCGCCCGTCGGTGACCCGCAGCGCGTCGAGGACGTGCAGCCCGGACTCGTCCAGCGCCGCGCCGACCGCGTCGACCGCGCCGGTCACCCGGGCGGCCGGACCGTAGCCGATCACGGTGGCGGACTCCGTGCTCTGCCGGGCGACGACCTGCGCGAGATGCCGGGCGGCGGGTCGCGGGTCGGCACCCGGCTCGGGCAGGTCACCCCGGGCGGCGAAGACGACCCGGCGACCGCGCAGCGCCACCACGACCACGCTCTCGGCGGGATGGAAGCCGAGCAGGTACGGCACGGCGGCGATGAGGTCGGCGGGGGAACGGACGGCGAGCCGGGGGTGGTCGGTGGGAGTCATGCGGGCAGCGTGCGGCGGCGGGCCACCTGCTCGACAGGCCCTGTGGACGACACGCCGCTCATCCACAGATACGGAGAGTATCGGCGCAGGTGAGCGCGGTACGGCGGGCGCCTGGACGACGCACGACCCACCGGATGTCGGTCGGACCGGCTACCTTGCGCTCATGGACCTGGCGTACCTGCGGGCGCACCCGGAGCACCTGCCGACCTTCCTGACCCATCAACGGATCCGGGAGACGCCGGTCTCCGGCGGGGACATCTGCGTCGCGTCCCGGCTGACCCTCGACGACGGGCACTCGGTCTTCGCCAAGACCTGGCCCGAGCACGCGGGGCGCCCGCTGCCCGAGGGCTTCTTCGCGGCCGAGGCGGCCGGGCTGCGCTGGCTGCGCGAGGCCGGCGCGGTGCCCGTACCGGAGGTGGTGGTGGCGCTGCCGGAGCTGCTGGCGCTCGACTGGGTCGAGCCCGGCGAACCGACGCCGGCCGCGGCCGAACGGTTCGGGGCCGAACTGGCCGCGCTGCACCGGGCCGGCGCGCCCGCCCTCGGTGCCGAGTGGACCGGGTTCATCGGCGCGCTGCCGCAGGACAACACACCGGACTCGGGCCCGTGGCCGGAGTGGTTCGCCCGCCGCCGGCTCCTGCCTTACCTGCGGATGTCGGTCGACAACGGCGCGCTCGCCGGCGTCCGGGCCGCGCTGGTGGAGCAGGTGGTCGATCGGATCGGGGAGCTTGGCGGTGACGAGCCGCCGGCCCGGATCCACGGCGACCTCTGGCCGGGCAACCTGCTGTGGGGCGCGGACGAGCGGGTCTGGCTGGTCGACCCGGCCGCGCACGGCGGCCACCGCGAGACGGATCTCGCCCAGCTCGCGCTCTTCGGCGGCGCGCCGCACCTGGACCGGATTCTCGCCGCCTATCAGGAGGTGTGGCCGCTGGCCGACGGCTGGCGCGAACGGATCCCGTTGCACCAGCTCCACCTGCTGCTGGTGCACACCGCCCTGTTCGGCGCGGCCTACGCCGACGCGGTGGGCAGCGCCGCCCGGGCCGCGCTCCAGGGCGACCGACGCGCTACGGTCGACGGGTGACCGCCGCCCCGCCGACGCCCGACGGGGTCCTCGTCGACCGGTACGGCCGCGTCGCCCGGGACCTGCGGGTCTCGCTGACCGACCGGTGCAACCTGCGCTGCACCTACTGCATGCCGGCCGAGGGGCTGCCCTGGCTGGCCAAGCCGCAGCTGCTCACGGACGACGAGATCGTCCGGCTGGTCCGGGTCGCGGTGCAGCGGCTCGGCGTCACCGAGGTCCGCTTCACCGGTGGGGAGCCGCTGATCCGGCCCGGCCTGGTCGACATCGTGTCGGCGGTGGCCGAGCTGGCACCCCGGCCCCGGATCTCGCTGACCACCAACGGCCTCGGGCTGGCCCGGATCGCGGCCGCCCTGCGGGCCGCCGGACTGGACCGGGTGAACGTGTCGCTGGACACCCTGGACCGGGCCCGGTTCACCGAACTGACCCGGCGGGACCGGCTGACTGACGTGCTCGCCGGGCTGGCCGGAGCGGCGGCCGCCGGGCTGACCCCGGTCAAGATCAACGCGGTGCTGATGCGCGGGGTCAACGACGACGAGGCGCCCGCGCTGCTCCGGTTCGCCCTGGCCCACGGCTACGAGCTGCGCTTCATCGAACAGATGCCGCTGGACGCCCAGCACAACTGGGACCGCGCGACGATGGTCACCGCCGAGGAGGCTCTCGCCGCCCTACGCGCCGAGTTCGACCTGAGCGAGGACCCGGCCGAGCGGGGTGCGGCACCGGCCGAGACCTGGCTGGTGGACGGCGGGCCGGCCCGGGTCGGCGTGATCGGCAGCGTGACCCGCCCGTTCTGCGGCGACTGCGACCGGACCCGGCTCACCGCCGACGGCCAGGTCCGCGCCTGCCTCTTCGCCACCGAGGAGTCCGACCTGCGCGGCGCGCTGCGCGCCGGGGCGGACGACGCCGAGCTGGCCCGACGCTGGCGGACCGCGATGTGGGGTAAGCGGGCCGGGCACGGCATCGACGACCCGGCGTTCCTGCGGCCCGCCCGCCCGATGTCGGCGATCGGCGGCTGACCGGTGCAGCTCACCGTGCGCTACTTCGCCGGTGCGCGCGCCGCCGCCGGCCGCGCCGAGGAGACCGCGTCCGCCGGCCGTCCGCTCGACGAGCTTCTCGAAGAGCTGGCCGCGCGGCACGGCGAACGACTGGCCGTCGTGCTGACGGCGGCCAGCTTCCTGGTCGACGGGGTGGCCTGCCACGATCGTCGTGCGCCGCTGCCGGCCGGGGTGACGGTTGACGTGCTGCCGCCGTTCGCGGGCGGCTGAGGGAGGCTCCGTGGTGGCGATGACGGCGTTCGTAGGCTTCGTCGTGCTGGTGACCGGCCTGGTCCACCTGTATCTGTGGAAACGGCTGGTCCGGGACACCACCATGCCGGGGCGCTGGCGGCGGATCGGCGGTTTCGCCGCGCTGCTGCTGGCGGTGCTGATCCCGGTCACCCTGGCGGGCACCCACGCCGGGGCGTTCTGGCTGGCCTGGCCGGGCTACCTCTGGCTGGCGCTGATGTTCTACCTGCTGGTCGTGCTGTTGGTGCTGGAAGTACCGATGGCGGTGGCCAAGCTGGTGTCGCGCCAACGGGCCCGGCTCGCCGAGTCCAGCACCGCAGCACCCGAACCAGCCCTCGTCGGAGTGGGCGACTCCGCCGGCACCACCGAGCCGCCGGTCGAGCACCCCGCCGAAGCACCGGCCACCGCGCCGGCGGGCCACGACCCGTCCCGCCGGTTGCTGCTCGCCCGGGGAGCGGCGATCTTCGCCGGGCTCACCGCCGCCGGCGTCACCGGGTACGGCGTCCGCACCGCGCTGGGCCCGCCGCAGCTGGACCGGGTGCGGATCCCGCTGGCCAGGCTTCCCCGCAGCATGGACGGGCTGCGGATCGCGACCGTCTCCGACATCCACCTCGGGCCGCTGCGCGGTCGTTCGCACACCGAGCGGATCGTGGCGATGATCAACCGGCTCGACGCCGACGTGGTGGCGGTGGTCGGCGACCTGGTCGACGGCACGGTGGCCGAGCTGGGCGAGGCGGCGGAGCCGTTGCGCGGCCTGCGGTCCCGCTACGGCAGTTTCTTCGTCACCGGCAACCACGAGTACTACTCCGGCGTGGAGGAGTGGGTCCGCGAGGTGGACCGGCTCGGCCTGCGGGTGCTCCAGAACGAACGCCAGGAGATCCTCGCCCGAGGTGGCGTCCTGGACCTGGCCGGGGTGAACGACGTGTCGGCCGCCGGCACCGGGCTGGCCGCCCCCGCCGACTACGCCGCCGCCCTCGGCGACCGGGACCCGAGCCGCCCGGTGGTGCTGCTGGCACACCAGCCGGTGGCCGTGCACGAGGCGGCGAAGTTCGGCGTTGACCTGCAGCTCTCCGGGCACACCCACGGCGGGCAGATGGCGCCGTTCAACCTGCTGGTCGGGCTGCAGCAGCCGGTGGTCTCCGGCTTCGGCGAGGTGGACGGCACCAAGGTGTACGTGACCAACGGCGCCGGCTTCTGGGGCCCGCCGGTCCGGGTCGGCGCGCCGCCTCAGGTGACCCTGGTCGAGCTGCGTGCCCCATAGCCCGACCGGGCCGCCCAGTCCAGCACCGGATTGCTCAGGTCACGAGTACGCGTGGCGGAAGGCGGGCACCGGGTCGGCCGTGACAGGATGCGGCGTGCCTCCGTTCAGCGCCGTACCCCCCGGTGGCCTTTCGCCGTTCGTCGCGGATCTGCACATCCACTCGAAGTATTCGCGCGCGTGCAGCCGCGATCTGACCCTGCCGAACCTGGCCCGCTGGGCCCGGCGCAAGGGCATCGGCGTGCTCGGCACCGGCGACTTCACCCATCCCGCCTGGTACGACCACCTGCGCGAGACGCTGCGTCCGGCCGAGCCCGGCCTGTTCCGGCTCAGCCCGGAGGCGGAGCGGGACGTCGCCCGTCAGCTGCCGCCCCGGCTGGCCAGCGAGGCGGAGGCGGATCCGGCCCGGTTCCTGCTCAGCGTGGAGATTTCCACGATCTACAAGCGGGACGACCGGACCCGGAAGGTGCACCACCTCATCTACCTGCCGGACCTGGACGCGGTGGCCCGGTTCAACGCCGCGCTCGGGCGGATCGGCAACCTCGGTTCGGACGGGCGGCCGATCCTCGGCCTGGACTCGCGGGACCTGCTGGAGATCACCCTGGAGGCCAGCCCGGACGGATACCTGGTGCCGGCGCACATCTGGACCCCCTGGTTCTCCGCGCTCGGCTCGAAGTCCGGCTTCGACGCCATCGCCGACTGCTACGCCGACCTGGCCGAGCACGTCTTCGCGGTGGAGACCGGCCTCTCCTCCGATCCGGAGATGAACTGGCGGGTCGGCAGCCTGGACCGTTACCAGCTGGTGTCGAACTCCGACGCGCACTCCCTGCCGGCGCTGGGCCGCGAGGCCACCGTGTTCGCCTCGGCCCGCGACTACTTCGCCATGCGGGAGGCGCTGCGTACCGGGGACGGGCTGGCCGGGACCGTCGAGTTCTTCCCCGAGGAGGGCAAGTACCACGCCGACGGGCACCGGCTCTGCGGCGTGAACTGGTCGCCGGAGCGGACCCGGGCGGCCGGTGGCCAGTGCCCGGAGTGCGGCAAACCGCTGACGGTGGGCGTACTGAGCCGGGTCGACGAATTGGCCGACCGGCCCGAGGGGCACCGGCCGGCGCACGCCCGCGAGGTGACCCATCTGGTGCCGCTGGCCGAGATCCTCGGTGAGATCAACAAGGTGGGTGCCCGCTCGAAGAAGGTCGAGGGGAAGCTCACCGAGCTGATCGCGGCGCTCGGCCCGGAGCTGGAGATCCTGACCAGCGCCCCGCTGGACGAGATCGGCCGGGTCGGCGGCGAACTGCTCGCCGAGGGCATCGGCCGGCTGCGCCGGGGCGAGGTGCGCCGGGTTCCCGGATACGACGGCGAGTACGGCGTGATCACCCTCTTCGACCCGGAGGAGCTGGGCAGCCTCGCTTCCGCCGGGCAGGAGACGCTCTTCGACGTACCCGTGCCCGCGCAGCGGAAGCCCGCGGAGCCGGCGCCGAAACCGAAGGCCACCCGCCCGGCGGCGGCCAAGGCGGAGCCGAAGCGGAAGCCGGCCCCGCCGCCTCCGCCACCGATCGTGCCGGCGCCCTCCCCGCACGAGCCGTTCGAGCCGATGCTCGCCGGCATGGAGGAGGTCGGCACCGGCCTGCTGGACCGGCTCGACGCGATGCAGCGGGTGGCCGCCTCCGCGCCGGGCGGCCCGCTGCTCATCGTGGCGGGCCCGGGCACCGGGAAGACCCGCACGCTGACCCACCGGATCGCGTACCTCTGCGCGGAGTTGAACGTCTTCCCGGACCAGTGCCTGGCGATCACGTTCACCCGGCGGGCCGCCGAGGAGCTGCGGCACCGTCTGGACGGGCTGCTCGGCCCGGTGGCCGAGGACGTCACGGTCGGCACGTTCCACTCGCTGGGGCTGGCCATCCTGCGGGAGAACGCCGAGGCCGCGGGGCTGCCGGTGGACTTCCGGATCGCCGACGACGCCGACCGGGCGGCAGCCCGCGCCGAGGCCGGTGACGACGACGACCGGTACACCGCGCTGCTGCGGAAGCGGGACCTGGTCGACCTGGACGAGCTGCTCACCCTGCCCGTGGCGCTGCTCGGCGGGGACCGGAAGCTGGTCCGCGAGTACCGGGAACGCTGGAAGTGGATCTTCGTCGACGAGTACCAGGACGTCGATGCCGTCCAGTACGACCTGCTGCGGCTACTCAGCCCGGCCGACGGCAACCTCTGCGCGATCGGCGACCCCGACCAGGCGATCTACTCGTTCCGGGGCGCCGACGTCGGCTACTTCCTGCGCTTCTCCCAGGACTTCACCGACGCCCGGCTGGTCCGGCTGAACCGCAACTACCGCTCGTCGGCGCCGATCGTGGCCGCCGCGGTGCAGGCCATCGCACCGTCGTCGCTGGTCCGGGGCCGCCGGCTCGACCCGGCGCGGCTCGACCCGGAGGCCCCGCTGGTCGGCCGGTACGCCGCGGCGTCCGTCGCCGACGAGGCCGACTTCGTGGTACGCACCATCGACGAGCTGGTCGGTGGACTGTCCCATCGTTCGCTCGACTCGGGCCGAATCGACGGCCGGTCCACCTCGTTGTCGTTCTCCGACGTCGCGGTGCTCTACCGCACCGACGCGCAGGCCGCCCCGGTGCTGGACGCCCTGGCCCGGGCCAACATCCCGGTGCAGAAGCGCTCGCACGACCGGCTCCGCGACCGGCCCGGGGTGCTGGCCATCGCCCGCGAGCTGCGGCACTCCGGGCTCGACGGCCCGCTGGCCGCCCGCGTACGGCTGGCCGGGCAGGTGCTGGCGGAACGCTTCGCCGTGCCGACGCTCGACGGCTCCGGCTCGGTCCGACCGGAGGACGTACGCACGGCGGTGGATCTGCTCACGCCGCTGGCCCGACGCTGCGGCGACGACCTCGGGCTCTTCCTCTCCCAGCTCGCCACGGGGGCGGAGGTGGACGCCCTGGACCCGCGGGCCGAGGCGGTCACCCTGCTCACCCTGCACGCGGCCAAGGGGCTGGAGTTCCCGGTGGTGTTCCTGGTCGGCACGGAGGACGGCCTGCTGCCGCTGCGCTGGCCGGGGTCGGAGCCGGACGACGACGCGGTCGCCGAGGAGCGGCGACTGTTCTTCGTCGGCCTGACCCGGGCCCAGGACCGGCTGTACGTCAGCCACGCCGCCCGGCGTAGCCGGCTCGGCTCGGAACGCGAGTGCCGCCCGTCCCCGTTCCTCGACGTGATCGACCCGGGGCTCTTCGAACGCTTCGGCGAGGCGGAACCCCGCCGCCCGAAGGACCGCCAGCTCCGCCTCATCTGACGGGCCTGCCCCAGCACTGGCTCCAGCCCGACGTCGTCGAGGGCCTCGAGCGGCTCGTGCCTGCCTGGGACGGTGGCTGGCGAGCCGGCACCCCACCGACCGGCGGGGCAGGCGGCTAGTGGGAGATAACGATATGTCTCAGCGACATAATTATGTCGCTGAGACATACCGCTAGTCCGCCCTAGCTCGATCGGTCGGCTACCGAGCGTGGTTAGTCCTCGGACGCGTGGCGGCGGGCACCTGGCGGGAAAGGGGTAAGGCCCGGCAGTCAGGCGAGCAGGACCGCGAGCCAGGTGCCGACGAGCAGCGCCGGGCCGAACGGCAGGACGCTGTCCCGGCGTACCCGCCGGGTGACCAGCAGACCGAGCACCACGACGCCGTTGAGCACATGGGGCAGGATCAGCCCGAGCCACAGCGCGGGCCAACCGAGCCAGCCGAGCGGCAGGCCGAGCACGGCGGCGAGCTTGACGTCGCCGAAGCCGAGCCGCGACCCGGGCAGCAGCGCCAACAACACATAGCTGGCGAGGGAGACGGCCGCCCCGGCCAGCGCCGCCAGCAGGCGATTCGGGGCGCCGGCCGCCACCGCCGCGCCGAGCAGACCGAGGCCGCCGGCCAGCGCGGCCGCGCCGATCAGCGGGTCGGGCAGCCGGAGGCAGGACAGGTCCACCATCGCGAGCACCAGCCCGACGGCCGCCATCAACAGGAACGCCGGCAGCGCCGGATCGGCACCGCGGGCAGCGGAAAGGCCACCGAAGAGGGCCGCGGCGATCGGCACCAGCACCCATCGCCGCACGAGCATCCGCCCGGGAGCGTCCGCGGCTGCCACCTCCACGCGGCCCGCGTGGTCGTCGAGCACATGCACCCGGTCGCCGGCAAGGTACGCGAAACGGCGAGCGACCACCGGGGTGGCCCAGCCGGCCAGCGCGCCGAGGAGCGCGGCAACCATCAGCAACCCGGCGGACACGGACCGCAATGTTACCGGCGGGCCAGCTCCGGGGCTGCCCCGTCGGCCGGGTCCGGCACCCGCTTGCGGGGACGCTCGGTGCTCACCACCACCGCCACGCCGGCGACGATCACCGCCCCGCCGAGCAGCACCTGGTGGGTGACCGGCTCGGCGGCGAGCAGCGCGCCGAGCGCCACCGCGACCGCCGGGTTCACGTACGCGTAGGTGGCGACCAGGGAGATCGGGGCGTGGTGCAGCAGCCAGACGTACGCGGTGAAGGCGACCAGGGAGCCGGCCACCATCAGGTACGCCAGCGCCGCCCAGGAGCGCGCGGTCACCTCGGCGGGGGAGAAGCCGGCCAGCTCGCCCCGGACGCCGGCGACCACGGCGAGCGCCAGGGCACCGGCGGCCATCTCGTAGACGGTGGCCACGAACGGGTCGGCCGGCATCCGGATGCGCCCGGAGAGGAAGGAGCCGACCGACCAGCAGGCGGCCCCGACGACCACGGTGAACGCGCCGGCCAGCGGCACGGTGCCCGGACCGCCGGTGGGGAGCACGAGCAGCACGAGGCCGACGAAGCCGAGGGCCACCCCGGCGAAGGTCCACAGTCGGGGGCGATCGCCGCCGAGCGTACGCAGCAGCACGACCAGGAGCGGGACGGTGGCCACCAGCAGCGCGGCGATGCCGGAGGGCAGCGCCTCCCCGGCCGGCCCGGATTCGGCGAGCACCACCAGGCCGTTGCCGCCGGCGAGCAGCAGCAGGCCGACCAGCGCGGCGGAGCCGAGCTGCCGCCGGTCGACCCGGAGCGCCCCCGGTCCCCGGCGGAACCGCAGCACCACGGCCAGCACCAGGGCCGCCGCGGCGAACCGTGCCGCCGCGGAGGTGAGCGGTGGCAGCGACTCGACCGCGACCCGGATGCCCAGGTAGGTCGAGCCCCAGAGCACGTAGACGAGGGCCAGCGCGGTCCAGACCAGGGCGGGACGGACCGCGGTGGGGGCGTGGGCGACGGTCGGCGTCGCACTCTGGGGGCGTGAGCTCATCGGTCGACCACGCTACGGTGACCGGGGCGTCGGCGTCCCCCATTGGTGGCCGGCCTCTCAGCAACGGCGTATCCAGGAGGACGTTCATGGCGAACTTCGGACCACCGGGCGGCGGCTCCCGCGAGCCGTGGGACGCACGGCGACCCGAGGACCGGTACGCCGCCGACCCACGCTACGACCCCGGCTACGCCGACCAGCACGGCGGCTGGGGCGAACCACCGGCTCAACGGTACGAGTCACCGCCCCAGCACGGTGGCTGGGGCGAGCCACCCCCGCAGCACGGTGGCTGGGGCGAGCCGCCGGCCCAACGGTACGAGCCGGCCGTCTCCTGGGACGGCTCGCAGCCGGCCGGCCCGGCGGCATACCAGGGATACCCGGCGGACGACGGCTACGGGCAGCAGCCGTACGCCGAACCGGCGCCACCGAAGCGCGGCAAGGGTCCGCTGGTCGCGCTGCTGGCCGTGCTGGTGCTGCTCGGCGGCGCCGGGGCGTACTGGTTCCTCGGGCGGGAGGACCCGGCGAGCGGGACCGGTGACCTCACCTCGCCGGTCGTCGACCCGTCCGGGCAGGGGACCGATCCCGCGACCACCGCCCCGGCCCCGGCGTCCTCGACCGATCCGCGGTTCGTGAAGACCGGCCAGTGCGTACGCAACGAGGGGGCGGCCGACCAGCCGAAGCTGGCGATCAGCGAGTGCGGCGCGAAGACGTACCAGGTGGTGCGGCGGATCGACGGCCCGACCGACGGCGAGAAGGACGCCCAGACGAAGTGCGCCAAGGTCGAGGGCTACACCGACTGGTACTTCTACGACAGCGAGCTCGACACGCTCGACTTCGTGCTCTGCCTCAAGCGGCGCTGACCGATAACCGAAACTAGGACTCTCTAGCATCCACGCTAGACAGCCCTAGTTTTGTCTCGACGGTCGCGACACACCGATACCTGCATCTACGGATGTCTAGCCTCGCAGCTAGACCGCCCGATAGTCTGCGATTCGTGGATCCGGTCCGCAACCCGTACGCACCCGGCGCCGGCCAGCGTCCGCCCGAACTCGCCGGGCGGGGCCGCGAGCTGGACGTCTTCGACGTGGTGCTGGAACGAATCGCCCGGGGCCGCCCCGAACGCAGCCTGATGCTCACCGGCCTGCGCGGGGTCGGCAAGACCGTCCTGCTCAACACCCTCCGCTCGGAGGCGATCAACCACCTCTGGGGCACCGGCAAGATCGAGGCCCGGCCGGACCAGTCGCTGCGCCGGCCGATCGCCGCCGCACTGCACATGGCGGTCCGCGAGCTGGCCCCCAGACACCGCGCCCCGGACCGGATCGACGGCTTCCTCGGCGTGCTCAAGGCGTTCGCCCAGCGCGCCACGCCCAGCGGCCGGGGCGGGGCCGCGCCGAAGCTGCGCGACCGCTGGCAGCCCGGCATCGACGTACCGGCGGCCAGCGGCCGGGCCGACTCCGGGGACATCGAGATCGACCTGGTCGAGCTGCTCACCGACGCTGCGGCGGTCGCCACCGACGTGGGCACCGGCGTCGCCGTCTTCATCGACGAGATGCAGGACCTCGGCGCGGAGGACGTCTCGGCGCTCTGCGCCGCCTGCCACGAGCTGTCCCAGCTCGGCGCGCCGCTGATCGTCGTCGGTGCCGGACTGCCGCACCTGCCGGCCGTGCTGAGCGCGGCGAAGTCGTACTCCGAGCGGCTCTTCCGCTACCAGCGCATCGACCGGCTCGACCGGATCGCCGCCGACCAGGCGCTCTGCGCGCCGGCCGAGCGGGAGGAGGTCGAGTACGAGCCGAAGGCCCTCGACCTGCTCTACGAGAAGTCGGGCGGCTACCCCTACTTCGTCCAGGCGTACGGCAAGGCCACCTGGGACCACGCGCCGCGCTCGCCGATCACCGCCGCCGACGTCCGGGTCGCCGCGCCCGAGGCGGAAGCCGAACTGGCCGTCGGCTTCTTCGGTTCCCGGTTCGAACGGGCCACCCCGGCCGAGCGCGAGTACATGCGGGCCATGGCGTCCCTGTCCCTGGTCGAGGGGGAGGACAACGGGCGGGACGACATGGACGCGGCGGTGCCGACCGCCGAGATCGCCCGCGCGTTGGGCCGCAAGCCGGCCAGCCTCTCACCGGCCCGGGACGCGCTGATCAAGAAGGGGCTGATCTACTCCGGCGAGCGGGGCACGGTCGCCTTCACCGTCCCGCACTTCGGCCGCTACCTGCGTACCCAGCCGGCCTGACCGGGTGCCGCCGGCGCCACCGTCAACAGGGGGCCCCTGCCCTACCGGAGGCGTCAAGAGGGGCCCCTCCTTACACCCTCGACCAGGGCGGCGGGAAGATGACCTCGCCCTGCGGCGGCGGTGCCTCGTCGGCGGATGGCGGCAGCACCACCGCCTGCCACGGCTCCCCCAGCCCGGACCACGGGCTGGTCCAGCCCATCCGGTCCGCCCGGCTGAACCCGAAGCGGCGGTAGAAGGTCGGGGCGCCGAGCACCACCACCAGCCGCTCACTCAGCTCGGTGGCGGCGTCCAGGGCCGCCTGCACCACCGCGGTGCCGTGCCCGATCCGCTGCCGATGCGGTGCCACCGCCACCGGGCCGAGCGCGAGCGCCGGGAACGAGCCGCCGTCGGAACGCACCCGGACCCGGGTCAGCAGCGCGTAGCCGACCACCTCACCGCCGTACTCGGCGACCATGGCCAGCTCCGGAATCCAGGCGCCGCTGCGCCGGAGCTCGTCGACCAGACCCACCTCGGGCGGCGCGGCCACGTCGGGGCGGGCGAAGGCGCCGGCCAGCACCCGGGCGACCGGCTCCTCGTCCGCCGGATCCTCGGGTCGCAGTCGCAGCGTCGTCACCCGCGCGACGTTACAGTGCGTACCCGGTCCATCCGCGACGGTCGCTGAAATCGATACGCCGGCGAGCCGCCCCGGACGTCCACGGCGGCCGATCCCGTTCGGGCGTTGCCCGGGTGGCGACCCTCGCGACGGGGTATGACTGAGCCATGAAGCCCGTGCGTTCCCTCGCCCGCATCATGTTGAGCGGCATTTTCGTGGTCAGCGGTGCCAACACCCTCAAGAACCCCGGCCGGCTGGTCCCCGTCGCGAAACCGCTCACCGATCGCGCCGCTCCGATGATCCAGAGGCTGCATCCCCGAATCCCGACCGACACCGAGTCGCTGATCCGGGCCAACGCGGCGACCCAGCTCGTCGGCGGGTTGATGCTGGCCAGCGGCCGGTTCTCCCGGCCCGCCGCGCTCGTCCTCGCCGGCACCCTGGTGCCCACCACGTTCGCCGGCCATCCCTTCTGGAGCAGCGACGACCCGGTGCAGCGGAACCACAACCAGGTCCATTTCCTGAAGAACCTCGGACTCTTCGGCGGCCTGCTCCTCGCCGCCGCGGACACCGGCGGAAAACCCGGGCTGCGCTGGCGCGCGGGTCACCGGATCAACCACTCGCGACGCTCGGTGCAGCGCGCGGTCCGGACCGCCCGCCGGGAGACGAAGATCGCCGTACGCTCGGCCGCCACCGGCCGGCGGCTTCCCGGCTGACCTGTTCGAGACGGCCTCCACCCCCGCAAGGCCACTAATCACCTGAACCCCCCAGCACCCGTTAACGCGGTGTAAATCTCAAGAACATGTGTGGGATCGGACACGGTCGCATAATGCGGGAGGGAACAACGTGAGGCACCGTTCTAGGCTCCGTGCGGGACCTGGACGGACAAGACGATCTTGGTACGGGGGTAGCCACGCCATGCCGGCGACCGTTGGTCGGCGGACGGACCGCCTCGCTCCATTCCGCAACCGCAACCGCGCCCGTGCCACCGATCGCCGGGCAGTCGTACGCGCCAGCATGGTGGCCGCCGTCGCCTACGCCGCGTGGCTCGCCATCGGCGCCTTCGGCCGGCCGTACAACTTCTTCGACATGAAGATCTACCACGGTGCCGTGGTGTGGTGGGCGAACGGCAACGAGCTGTACAACTTCATCGCACCCGACACCAATCTGGGCTTCACTTATCCGCCCTTCGCCGCCCTGGTCATGCTGCCGATGTCCTGGCTGCCGGTCGACGCCGCCGGCTGGCTGAACGCGCTGGCCAGCATCGCCGCCCTCGCCGTCGCGCTCGCCGCGCTGCTGCGCCCGATCGTCGACCGGCTGGGCTGGTCGCTCTGGTTCACCGTCGGCATCGCCACGCCGATGGCCGTCGCCATCGAGCCGTCCCGGGAGACCCTCGGCTACGGCCAGGTCAACCTGCTGCTCTTCGCACTGGTCGTGGCGGACCTGGTCGGCCTGCGCTGGCGGGCGAAGCGGGGCACCCACCACGACACCGCCAACTCGGCGCTGGCCCGGTTCGTCTACGGCGGCGCGTGGGCCGGGGTCGGCATCGGTCTGGCCACCGCGATCAAGCTCACTCCGGCGCTGTTCATCGCGTATCTGATGATCACGCGGCAGTGGCGGGCGGCGATGATCGCCGTCGGCACCGCCATGAGCGTGACCCTCGGCACGTTCCTGCTGGTCGACACGGAGTCACGGGCGTATTTCACCGGCGTGCTCTGGCAGACCGGGCGGGTCGGTGCCGCCGACATGACCGCCAACCAGTCGCTCGCCGGCCTGCTCGCCCGGCTCTACGACTCCATCGAGGCGCCCGGCCTGCTCTGGCTGGCCTTCGCGGTGCTGGTGCTGGTGCTCGGGCTGTCCCGGGCGGCCAGCGCCCGGGCCGACGGCGACGAGCTGACCGCGTTCACCCTGGTCGGGCTGACCGCCAACGTGATCAGCCCGATCTCCTGGTCACACCACCTGGTCTGGGTCATCCCGGCGATCATCGTGCTGGCCGACGCCGCGGTACGCCGCCGCGAGGCCAGCCGCGGACACCTGCCCCGGGTCACGTCGGCACCGCCCACCAGCGGGGTGCCGGCGCTGCGCCCGCCGATCTGGTATCCGGCGCTCACCGGCCTGCGGCACGGAGTCGGCGCGCTCACGCTCTACCTGCTCTTCCTGATCTCGCCGATCTGGCCGTACGAGCACCAGCTCCCCGAGATGTCCCACTACCAGGACGGGCTGTTCGGCGCGCTGCTGGAGAACTCCCTGGCGATCGCCTTGATCGTGCTGGTCGCGGCCCTGCCCTGGCGCCCGGGCGCCGAGCCGGCGTTCTACCACGACCGGCTGGTCCGCGCCGCCCAGCTCACGGCCCGCCGCTGACCCTCCCGGGTCGGCAGCTCAGGGGCAGTTCACCCACTCCTCGGTGCCGTCGGCGAAGACCTGCCGCTTCCAGATCGGCAGCCGCGCCTTCACCTCGTCCACCAGCCGGGCACAGGCCGCGAAGCCAGCCGCCCGGTGGGCGGTGCTGACTGCCGCGACCAGGGCGACCTCGCCGATCTCCAGCCGACCGATCCGGTGCGACACGGCCACCGCGTACACGTCCGGGTCGGCGGCGACCCCGGCCGCCACCTCGCGCAGCACTGCCTCGGCGGTGGGGTGGCCCTCGTACTCCAGCACGGTCACCACGCGGCCGTGGTCGTGGTCGCGGACCACGCCCTGGAACGAGACCACCGCTCCGGCTCGACGGTCGGCGACCGCCGCCTCGTGCGCGGCCAGGTCGAGCGGCCGGTCGGTCACCGCACCGATGGCGACCACCTCGGCGGTGCTCATCGCGCCTCCCTCGATCATGACTGTGCGACCCGCTCCCCGGGGAGCAGCGGCAGCGGTACGACCGGCACCCGGTCCCCGGCCTCGCCCGAGGTGCCCGGCCGGATCACCGCGAATCCGTCCGCCCCGGCCAGCCCGCGCAACATCGCCGAACCGACGTGGCGCAACGGGTGGACGGTGCCGGCCGCCCGGTCGAACTGGACCAGGGCAAGATGGGTGTAGTCACCGCGACCGGGAATCGGCTCGGCGAGGGTGGCCTGCGGCAGCACCGGCATCGGCCGCCCCGCCAGGCCGGCGAGCAGCGGCGCGACCAGCGAGACCAGCGCCACGACGGCCGACTGCGGGTTGCCGGGCAGACCGGCTACGAACCGGACCCGGCCATCGCCGTCCACCAGCCGGGCCAGCAGCATCGGGAAGCCCGGACGGACCGCAACGGTGTTGACCACGTAGTCCGCGCCGAGCTCCGCCAGGGTCGGATGCAGGTGGTCGACCGGACCGTGCATGGTGCCGCCGGTGGTGCAGACCAGGTCGGCGTCGGCCAGCGCGCCCCGCAGGGCAGCCACGTGTGCGGGCAGCGTGTCGGCCACCGGGCCCACCACGTCGGCCGGACGCACCTGGCAGCCGTACCGCCGCAGCCACGCGGGCACCGCCGGGCCGAGCGCGTCGCGAACCCGGCCGGCCCCCGGCGGCCCGGAGGTCAGCAGCTCGTCGCCGAAGACCAGCAGCGCGGCGCGCGGCTGCCGGCGGACCCGCAGCGAGTCGTGACCGCAGGAGGCGGCCAGGCCGATCAACGCCGGGTCGACCAGCGTGCCGGCCGGCAGCAGCTCCTCACCGGCGTACGCCTCCTCGCCGGGCTCCCGCCACTCGAACGCCGGGCGCGGCGTGCCGGCGACCTGGCCGTCAGCGGTCCGGGTCGACTCCTCGATCCGCAGGATCGCCGTGGTGCCCGCCGGGACCATCGCGCCGGTGGCGATCTCGACGGTGCTGCCGTCGTCGGTCAACGGGGGCGGGGTCTGCCCGGCGAGCACCCGGCCCACCACCTGCCACGGGCCGTCCCCGCGCACCGCCCAGCCGTCCACGCTGGAAGTGGGGAACGCCGGCAGGTCCGTACGGGTGGTCAGCGGCTCGGCAAGGGTGTGGCCGTCGGCCTCGGCCAGCGGACGGTCGACCGCGGGGAGCGCGGCGGCGAGGCCGGCCGCGTACACCCGGGAACGGGCCTCCGCCCACTCGACCGGTGACAGCGCGGCGACCTGCGCCGCCGTGGCTGCGGTTTCCGTGCTCATCCGGCGAGCCTAACGCCGCGGCGACCGGCAGGTGCGGTCAGTGGTCACCACCGCGGAGCTGCTCGACGGCGTGGCGGAGGATCGGCCCGAGCACGGCAAGGCCGTCCTTCGCACCGCCCCGGGAGCCGGGCAGGTTCACCACCAGCATCCGGCCGGCCACCCCCGCCAAGCCCCGGGACAGGGCGGCGGTGGGGACGGCGTCACGGCTGTGCGCCCGGATCGCCTCGGCGATGCCGGGGATCTCGTAGTCGAGCAGGGCGCGGGTCACCTCGGGAGTCCGGTCGGTCGGGGTGATGCCCGTCCCGCCGCTGGTCAGCACCACGTCGACACGCTCGTCACGGGCGGACCGCAGCGCCACGCCGACCGGCTCCCCGTCCGGCACCACCACCGGCTCGTCGACCTCGCAGCCCAGCTCGCGCAGGCCGGCGACGAGCAGCGGGCCGCTGGTGTCCGCGTACACCCCGGCGGCGGCCCGGTTGGACGCGACGATCACCCGGGCCCGGATCACGGCCGGTCCTCCGGCCGCACCCACTCGCCGGTCTTGCCGCCCTCCTTGCGGAGCACGCGTACCGCGTCCACCGACGCCGCCGGGTCGACGGCCTTGACCATGTCGACCAGGGCGAGCCCGGCGACGGCCACCGCGGTCAACGCCTCCATCTCCACGCCGGTCCGGTCGGCGGTCTTCACCGTCGCGGTGATCTCGACCGTGTCGCCGGTCAGCCGAAGATCGACGGTGACGCCGTGCAGGGCGATCGGGTGGCAGAGCGGAATCAGGTCGGGGGTCCGCTTGGCGCCCATGATGCCGGCGAGCCGGCCGACCGCCAGCGCATCACCCTTGGGCAGGCCGTCGCGGCGCAACAGCTCCACCACCTCGGGCGTGGTGCGGAGGCGGCCGGCGGCGACCGCGCGCCGGCCGGAGACCGGCTTGGCGGAGACGTCGACCATCCGGGCCGCGCCGGCCGGATCGACGTGGGTGAGCTGCGCGGGATCGGTCACGGCCGCGAGCCTACCCACCGGGTACGACGTACCGAACGCGTCGTGGCCGTCGGTCGGTCGTACGTCGATGGGTCGTGACCGTCGTTGCGTCGTGGCAGTCAGTGGGTCGTGACGGTCGGTGCGTCGTGACGGATGGTGCGTCGTGACGGATGGTGGGGAGGAGCGCCGCGCTCGGGTGCCGCACACGCGACGCGGCGCTCCTCCCTCAGCTACCCGCCGTCCGGTCGCTGGGGAAACCGACGGCGGGCGTCTCGTCGACCGGGTCCCGCGTGGTGGCTGGACCGCCCCCGTTCGGTCGACACGCGTGGACGGTAGCGGGCCCCGCGATAAGAAATCGATAAGTCGGTTACCTGTTCCGCGAGGGCCCCGGTTCAGCCCCGTCGTCCTCGGCGAGACGCTGGCGGACCTCGTGCCGCTCGGGAACACCCATCCGTTCGAAGATCGCCAGTGCCCGCCGCCAGTAGCGGCGTGCCTCCGTGGGATCGACGGCGACCAGGTGCTCGGCAAGTCCGTTGAGTGCCCGGCCCTGCTCGTAGGGATGGGCGATGCGGGTCGCGATGCCGAGAGCCTCCTGGTACGTCGTCGCCGAGTCCTCGAAGCGCCCCATCGCCCGGAGGGTCATGGCCAGTTCGTTGCGCGCCTCGGCCTGCACATGGCGCTCGCCGGCGTCGGCGGCCGCCTCGAGAGCCGCGTGATGGCTTCTTATCGCCTCCTCGAAACGACCGAGCAGCCGGTAGGTCCCGGCGAGGTCGCTGAGTGTCTCGGCCCTGGCGTACATGCAGCCGGCACGGTCCCGTAGGGCCAGGGAGGCGTGGAGCAGTCGCTTCGCCTGTACGCCCTCTCCCAGGCGGTAGCGCACCCCACCGAGATGGCCGAGCGCGTTGGACATGTGGAATTGGTCGTGTCTAGCTCGGGCGAGAAAGAGATGCAGGCGATGAATCGCCATGGATTCCTCGTATCGGCCCAGGCATCTGAGCGTAAGGCCGAGGTTGGGTAGCACCGGGAGACTGTCCAGGACACCTGACCGCCGCGCCGACATGTCGATCTCCAGGGACTCCTGAAGCCGGCCGGTGAGCCAGTAGACGACGCCCAGATTGACCCGAGCGCGGTTGGCTCCCTCGATGTCGCCGAGGTCCGACCGAATCGACACCACCTCGTTCAAGTGCGCCAACGCTTCCTGATAGATGCCCCTGCGTACGCACGCCGAGGCTAGATAGTTGTGCATGAGGGCGACCGCATGCCGATCGCCCGCCCGCCGCGCTGCGGCGAGCCCCTCCCGGTGGGTTGCCGCGATGTCGTCGAAATAGCCACGCGTGTAGAAGAACCGCCAAGCCGCGCGCGCCAACCGCCACGCCAGCGCCTCGTGGCCCGCCTGCGCGGCCTGTCGAACCAGGAGGTCCAGGTTGAGTCGCTGCTTCTCCAACCAGTCCAGGTCGCCGGCCCGTCGGTCGGACAGGAGGTCGGGGCGTCGAGGGTTCGTCAGGCGAAGCTGCTGACCCACCAACCGCGGATCGTCGATCGACGCGGAAACCTTCACCACCGAGTGCACGAGGTGGTCCAAAAGGCCTTCCAGCGACGTTCTTCGAGTCGTTTCTGAATCCGCCTGCAGGCTCAACTCGAAGGCGTACTGCCGCATCAGGTCATGGAGGCGGTAGCGTCCAGCGGCGACCTCCTCCACCAGATGCCGGTCAACGAGTTCGTCCACCAACTCCGCCGCCTCGTTCATCGAAACATCTGCGAGGGCAGCGATCATCGCGGCGTCGAGATGACTCCCGGCGGCCAGACCGAGCGATCTGAAGACGTACTTGGCCGGGTCGGTGAGCGGCTCGTACGACTCGGCGAAAGCCTCGACCACGGTCCGGTCTTCGGCCTGCAACTTCGGCAGGAAGGCCGCCTTGCCGGCGAGCCGGCGAACCATGTCGGACATGCTCCAGGCGGGCCGGTGAGCGAGCCGCGTGCCGGCCAGCCGGATGGCAAGCGGCAGGCGACCACAGATGCGAACCAGCTCCATCGCGCTCTCAAGATCGGCTCTCACCCGGTCCTCGCCGACAAGTGCGGTGAGAAGGCTCAGCGCTTCGGGCTCGGCCAGCACCGGAAGCGACACCGGAAGGCGCTCCGTGAGAGTCAGGAGGCGGCGCCGGCTGGTCACGAAGACGACGCACCCACCGGAGGTAGGTAGCAGCGGCTCGACCTGAGCGCTGTCCGCCGCGTTGTCCAGGACCACCACGACTCTGCGGAGCGCCAGTTCCCGCCGCCACATCTCCATCCGTTCCGACAATTCGCCAGGGATCCGGCTGGCCGGAACTCCCAGCTGCCGAAGCAAGATGACCAGCGCTACGGCGGGTTGAACCGCTGCTTCCTCCGAATGCCCCCTCAGGTCGAGGAACAACTGTCCGTCGGGATAGCGGTCGGCGAGGCGAGTGGCCAGGTACACGGCCAAAGTCGTCTTCCCACAGCCCGCCATCCCATCGATCAGCCAGATCATCGGTTTCGTTTCCGCTTCGGCGGCGATCTCGGCGAGCATCCGCTCGACGATCTCCCGGCGTCCGACGATGTCCGGTACGGCCCGAGGCAACCAGTTGGCGGGCGGAGCATTGTCGTCGGACTGCCCGACCGCCTCCGATCCCGCGGATGGGGACCGTTCCCGAGACGCCTGCCGGTTGCCGACCGCCTGTCGCCGGAGCTGTTCCAGCTCGGCGCCGGGCAGCACGCCCAACTGCTCGTCGAGTGCGTGGCGGGCAGCCTGATAGACGGAGAGGGCACCGCTGAGGTCGTCGGCCTGGATGAGAGCGCGCATGAGCAGAGCCTGGGCGGGCTCCCGTACGGGCTGTTCCGACGCGTGCGTGCGAAGGAGGGGGATGGCGAGGTCGGCACGACCGGATCTGAGGTGCAGGTCAGCCAGAAACTCGACCGCCGACCGCCGGTCCCGATCCACGGTCTCCCGTCGAGCAAGCAGGGCCGGGCCGAGCGGCAGTCCGGCAAGCAGAGATCCCTGCCATGCGTCAACTACACGCCTGAGCAAATCCCCTGTCCGCGACAGGTCGCCCGCATCGGCCAACTCTCGGGCCTGTCCCCACTGTGCGGACAGACGCATGAGATCGACCCGGCTCTCATCCAGCGCCAAGCGGTAGCCGCCTTGTTCCCGGACGACAACCGCCTCTTCAACAGAGACGGACTCAAGGCTCCGTCGCAGGTTGGCGGCGTAGGTGCGGACGTTGGGGACGGCAGAACGTGGCGGATTCTCAGGCCACAGCTCATCCACCAGCTGATCGACCGTGACCAACCGGCCGGCATGCAGAGCAAGCATGGCCAGCACAAGTTGCTGTTTTGGCGTCCCCAGACGCAGGCTCCGTCGGTGGACCCGTACGGCGAGGCCACCCAGGACTCGAATTTCCACGGGTTCGACTCCGGTTCAGTCCGCCTCGACCGATCGCACCGGGCAGTTTACCGACAATTGTCGAAGACCTGGGATCCTGCGACGCGGAGCGGGCATCGGCGACAGCTCCGACTTTTCCCTCCGCGCGTGGGGCGCCGATCGAGGGGGCCGGAAGTATGCGGAGACTGATCAGTCTGGCAGGCTGGACAATGCCTTGCACAGGGGGTCGATTGCGGTCGGCGACCAGTTGGGCACGGTTGGGATCGAGCCAACTCCGCTCTGCACCACGGCGATGGACAGAACGTCATATAAGCACACAGTGTTGGCTAATATTGCGCATACCGACATTTATATCTTTGTAGCGGATGCGTCCCACTTCTAAGCTGCTTTCGAGGTTTTAGAACCTCTCGAACACTTCGAAAGACAGTCGGAAGGAGTCGGGCGATGCGCGGCAGCGAGTGGCACTGAATCCCGAGACTTCACGCAGGTATTTCCTAACGGTAGGCTTCCGACATCACTTGTTGGTTGATGCCGGTACAGGCGTCAGCCGTTCAGCCACTGGAGCTGAATGAGCCAGACCGACGAACGACGTGTTGTTGAGACCGATCGGCATCTCCTGGCGCTCGTCGGTCTCATCGTCGTTCTCGCGTCGGTTGTGGCAGCCGCCGCAGTCAGCTTCCTGGTTCAGCAACCACCTACCGCCGTCCGAGATGTCGCAACGCTCATCACGCTAATCTTCATGATCACGGTCGGCGGGATCGTCAAGACCTCCGTCCGGATACGCTCGACGACACACTCCATCGCCTGGGTCGAGACCGCCATCGTCATCGGAGTGGCGATCGCGCCGAGTTCCTGGGTAATCCTGAGCACCGGCCTGGGCGTCGCCGCGGCTTCAGCGATCCTGCGTCTACCGGCGATCAAGACCGCCTTCGGCATCGGCAAGAACGTGCTGATTGCCGGGGGCACCGTGGTGATCGCCCGGTTCCTGGACTGGCCTTCGGCCTATCCGTCGGTCGGCAACCTCATCGGCGTGCTGGGCATCGTCTACCTGGTCGCGGCGTTGCTCGATGACGTACTCGCGATCCCGGTGATCGCCCTTGCCTCAGGAACGCCGATCTCGCGGCAGTTCCGGAGCGACCTGGACCTGCGGGTCGCCGGCTTCGGAGTCCGATTCGTGGTGGCTGCCTGCACCTTGCTCATCCTGCAAGCCGACCCTCGGCTGCTACTCGCCGTACCGCCGTTGGTGCTCAGCCTGCATTTGGCGTACTCGACCCGGATCCGCAGCCGCACCGAGCAGCAGGCGTGGCAGCGGCTGGCCCAGACCACCGACGCGCTCAACGTGGTCGACCTCGATCAGGTGTTGACCACCGCCGTCACCCAGGCCGCAGAACTGTTCTCCGCCGACGAGGTCGAGATCGAGCTGCGCGAGGGCGACCGCACGGTCCGCGGCGGCACCGCCGGCATCTCGTACGACGGTGCGACTCCCGAGCCCAGCACGGTGGACGGCACGGTCATCCCGCTGGCGCTTGAGGGTCACGACCGGCTCGTCGACCTCGGTGTGCTCCGGCTTCGTTTCGCCGGGCCGGTCGAGCTCTCCGAGCGGGAGCAGTACACCCTGCGTACCTTCGCCTCCGCGCTCTGCACCGCGGTCCGCAACGCCCAGGCGTACGCCGAGTTGGCCCGGATCGCCGAGGAGCACGCGTACGCCGCCACCCACGACGCGCTGACCGGGCTCTCCAATCGGCGTCACCTGCTGGACGAGGGCACCGAGCAGTTGACCGCCCGCCACGCCGACGGCGTCACCGCCCTGGTGCTGATCGACCTCAACCATTTCAAGGAGGTCAACGACACCCTCGGGCACGGCGCCGGCGACCGGGTGCTGACGCAGGTGGCCCAGCGGCTACGCGCCGCGGCCCGCCCGGGTGACCTGGTGGCCCGCCTCGGCGGTGACGAGTTCGCCGTCCTGCTGCGCGGGCTGCCCGCTCCGGCGGTGGCCGCGCACCGGGCCGACACCCTGCTGGCCGCCCTGTGCGAGCCGCTCGAACTGGACGGCATGCGGATCAGCGTGGAGGCCAGCGGCGGCATCGCCGTCGCCCCGGCCAGCGGCGGGATGCCCGAGTTGCTGCGCCGTGCCGACGTGGCGATGTACCAGGCGAAGCGGTCCGGCCGGCGGATCTCCACGTATGCGCCGACTCGCGACACCGCCGACCTGGGCCGGCTCACCCTCGGCGGCGAGCTGCCGCGCGCCGTCGCCGACCACGAGTTCAACGTCAACTTCCAGCCGATCGTCGACCTGGCCAGCGGCGAGGTGATCGGCGCGGAGGCGCTGGCCCGCTGGCACCATCCGGTTCACGGCGTGATCGACCCGCTGCGCTTCCTGGAGGCCGTGGAGCGCTCGGGGCTGCTGCCCGCGTTCGCCGACGCGATCCTCGACCAGGCGCTGATCGCGGCCGGCACCTGGCGGGACGCCGGTTTCGACCTGCCGGTCTCGGTGAACGTGTCGCCGCGCAGCCTCCTCGACGCCCGTTTCCCCGGTGCGGTGCTGGCCCGCCTACGGGCACACGACCTGCCCCCGGACCGTCTCGTGCTGGAGCTGACCGAGACCCTGACGCTCAGCCAGCTCGACGTGGTGGACCGGGTGCTCAGCCGCTTGCGTGACTCCGGCGTACGGCTGGCCCTCGACGACTTCGGCACCGGCTACTCGTCGCTGTCGCTGCTGTCCCGGATCCCGGTGCACGAGCTGAAGATCGACCGTAGTTTCGTCAGCGTGATGGAGAGCGCGACCGAGGCCGCCGCCGTGATCCGCTCCACCCTGGACCTGGGCCGCAGCCTCGACCTCGTGGTGGTCGCCGAGGGGGTGGAGAACGAGCCGCAGCGCCGGGCGCTCTGGGAGCTGGGCTGCGCCGCCGGGCAGGGCCACCTCTTCGCCCGTCCGTTGCCGGCCGGGGCGCTGCTCGCCGCCCTTGCGCGGGGCGCGGGTGGGCGGCCGGGCGCGCTCGCGCCCCCGCTGCACGACGCGGGTGCGGTGATCCGCCTGCCGGATCGCCGGCCGGGCGGGCGCGCCCGAACAGCGACCGCAGACCCGACCGCCTGACCGTCCCGGATCTTGGAGAGTTGCCGTCAGCCGCGCACGGAAACTGTCCAAGATCCGCAAGCCGGCAGGGTGCACGACGCGCCGTCTGCCAGACTGGCCGGCGTGACCGCCGACCCCGACCGGCCCGCCACCGCCACCCGGTGCTGGGCGGCCATCGACTCCGCAGCCGGCGGCCTCGCCCTCGACCTGGGCCTCTACGCGTTCGCGGCGGCCTTCGCCGGGCTCACCGCCGCAACCTCCACCCTCATCCCGCACCGGGCCTGGGGGACCTTCGCCACCGCCGGGTACGTGCTGGCGGCGCTCGCCGTGGCCGGCCAGTTCCTCGCTCGGCGCCGCCACGCCGGCACGCGGTTCGCCGGGCTGGGCGCCCGCTGGGCGGTGACCGGGTTCGCCTGGGCCACCACCACCCTGCTGCCGCTCGTGGCGCAGAGCGTCCAACGGGCGGCCGGGCGTACCGACCGGGCGCAGGAGGAGGTGGTGGTGGTCGAGCACGCCGGCAGCCGGCTCGCCGAGCACGGCACCCCCTACCTGGGCCACGACGCGATCGCCGCGCTGCCGCCGGCTGAACAGTTGCTCGGCTACACCCCGTACCAGCCGGGGATGGCGCTGTTCGGGCTGCCCCGGGCCGCCACGGACGCCTGGTGGACCGACGCGCGGATCTGGTTCGCCCTGGTCACCGCCGCGGTGCTGGCCGCCGCGGTGGCGACGCTGCGGACCGCAGCCACCCCGGTCGGACCCACCCCGGTCGGACCCACCCCGGTCGCGGCCGGCCGGGGACCGGCCGTACTCCGGGGCGTACAGGCGGCCACCGTGCTGCCGGTCTGCGCGCTCACCCTGGCGACCGGCGGCGACGACCTGCCCGTACTCACGCTCTGCCTGCTCGCGCTGGCTCTCGCCGCGGCCGACCGGCCCGGTCGGGCCGGCCTGGCGGTCGGCGCGGCCGGCGCGCTGAAACTCTTCGCCTGGCCGGTGGCGATCGTGCTGGTCTGCTGGGCCGCCACCCGCCGGGCCGGCCTCCGCGCCGCCCTCGGGGCTCTCGGGCTGCCTCTTCTCGCGCTCCTACCCGCCCTGCTCGTCGACCGGGACGCCCTGGTCGAGAACGTGCTGCGCTTCCCGCTCGGGCACGGCCTGGTGACCAGTCCCGCGCAGTCCCCGTTCCCCGGCCATCTCATCGCCACCGCGCTGCCCGCCGGCCGGGTCGTCGCCGCCGCGCTGCTGGTCGCCACGGGGGTGGCGATCGCCGTCCGGCTCCTCCGCCGTCCGCCGCGCACCGCCGTCGCCACCGCCCTGATCTGCGGGTACGGGCTGCTCGCGGCGATCCTGCTGATGCCGTCGACCCGCTTCGGCTACCTGCTCTACCCGATCGCCCTGCTGGTCTGGGCACCCGCGCTGGCCGGGCCGCCGGCGCTCCGCCAGCCCGATTTTCAGGCGACTTCCGCCACGCGGCCCGCCGCGAAGGCGTAGACCTGAGCACATGACCACCTATCGCGACCGGGCCGAGGCGGGTCGCATGCTCGCCGGCCGGCTCACCGACCTCGCCGGGCGGCCGGACGTCGTCGTCCTCGGGCTGGTACGCGGCGGGGTGCTCGTCGCCCAGGTGATCGCAGAGCGGCTCGGCGTGCCGATGGACGTGCTGGTGGTCCGCAAGCTCGGCGTGCCGTGGGCACCCGAGGTGGCGTACGGCGCGCTCGGCCCCGGCGGGGTGCAGGTGCTCAACGAGATGGTCGCCGGCCGGCTCAGCGAGGCGGACCGGGCCGAGGTGCGGCAGCGCGAACAGACCGAACTGGACCGCCGGGAGAGCCGGTACCGGGTCGGCCGCCCTCCGCTGGGCCTGACCGGGAAGAGCGCGGTCATCGCCGACGACGGGCTGGCCACCGGAGCCACCGCCCGCGCCGCCGTGCAGGTCGCCCGCCACCTGGGAGCCGCCCGGGTGATCGTGGCCGTACCGGTCGGCTCGCGGGAGGCGTACGAGATGCTGGCCGCGGAGGCGGACCAGGTGGTCTGCCCCGAGACCCCACCCGACTTCGCCGCGGTGGGTGCCTACTACGACGATTTTCACGAGGTTTCCGACGACGAGGTGACGGTGGCGCTCACCGCCACCGCGTGAAAACACCCGGTACCGTCGATACCATGCAGCTCACCTGCCCCAAGTGCCATGGAGAAATGCGCCAGTACGAGCGCAGTGGCGTGATCATCGACCAGTGCGGCGAGTGCCGCGGCATCTTCCTCGACCGCGGCGAGTTGGAGAAGCTGTTCGAGGCCGAGGCGAACTGGAACCGGCAGCACGCGGCGCCGCAGGCCGCGCCGGCCGGTGCCTACACCCCGCCGCCCCCGCCGCCCGCCCCGCAACAGCCCGGTTACGGCACCGTCCCGCCGCCCCCTCCGCCGCCGCCCGGCCACGGGTACGCGCAGCCGGCCTACGGCCAGGGCGGGCACTACGGCTACCACGGCCACTACAAGCGCAAGAAGCGCCACGGCTTCCTCGGCGATCTGTTCGACTGACCGGCGCGGGCCGGGGCCACGCCCCGGCCCGTCCGCTCACGTCAGACGATGGCCATGTCCACGAATCGCGACAGATGCAGCTGCGCCGCCACCGTGATCGTGTCCGTTGGCCCGTTCCGGTGTTTGGCGACGATCAGGTCCGCCTCTCCGGCCCGCGGCGACTCCTTGTCGTAGTAGTCGTCGCGGTGCAAAAGGATAACAACGTCCGCATCCTGTTCAATTGACCCAGATTCGCGCAAGTCGGACAACTGGGGGCGCTTGTCGGTGCGCTGCTCGGGGCCACGGTTCAGCTGGCTCACCGCGATCACCGGGCACTCGACCTCCTTGGCCAGCAGCTTGAGGCCACGGGACAGGTCGGCGACCTCCTGCTGCCGGCTCTCGGTGCGCTTGGGTGAGGTCATCAGCTGGAGATAGTCGACCACGATCAGCTTGAGGTCGTGCTTCTGCTTGAGCCGCCGCGCCTTGGCCCGAATCTCCATCAGGTTCATGCTCGGCGTGTCATCGACGAAGAGCGGCGCCTCACTGATCTCGCCCATGCAGCGGGCCAGCTTGGTCCAGTCGTCGTCGGAGAGCTGGCCGCTACGCAACACGTGCAGCGGTACGCGGGCCTCGGCCGAGAGAAGTCGCATGACGATCTCGACCTTGCTCATTTCCAGCGAGAAGATCGCCGCCGCCTGGTTCGCGCGGATCGCAGCATTTCGGGCAAAGTCCATACTTGCGGTGCTGTTGTGCGTCGGAATCATGGACCGACCGGCCAGGTAGAGATGCTCGGAGTTGTCCACCGTGACGCAGCGCACCGGGACGCTGGCCACCGGCCGGACGTCCACGACAAAGCGAGCGGTGGTCCGTACGTCCGAGGACGTCCGCCGGCGGGCCGCGTGCGCCGTCCGCTTCCGCGCGAGCCGGAAAACCGGGTCCGGCGTGGAGAAGTTCAGGGTGTACGCGGTCGACGAATCCACCGTCCGTCCCCGTACCTGCTTCTCGTTGATCGTGCAGCGGTAGCCGAGGCTGACCACCAACTCCCGGACGCCCTCGATGAGGCGCTTGGAGGTGGATATGTACTGGAGGTTCCCCGCCGGAGCCACCGTGCCGTCGGTGTCCATCAAACCGGCGAGCAGCGCCCGACGTTGCGCCTCCGAGGCGCGGAGGTAGTCCAGCGGGATGTGCTTCTCGTGTGCCACGCCCGTTTGCCGGAGCAGGGCCAGGAAGGTGCCGTTGCGGTCGTGACACCCGGCGCACCGACGCGTTGAAGGGTTCTCACGAAGCGCCCTGGTGGAGCAGCCGCAGTCGACGCAGGTCCGGTCGGGGTTTCCGGCGGGAGTGGGCAACACGATGGTGTAGAGCATCGGCCCGCTGGGACGTACGGCGAAACCATCCTTCGCGACCAGGTCGATCATCTCGGCGTCCGCCGTGGTGAAGCGACTCGCCCCGGTGTGCCCGTCGCCGAGCCACACCCCGAGGGTGTACGGCGGGACCACCAGATCCCGCTCGGGCAGTTGAAGCGGCGCGCAGTTCTCCACCGCGTGGTTCAGCCGGCGGTCGGCCGTGTCCGTACGCAGCGTGGCGGCGATCTGCGCGGTCGTCACCACACCATCGTGGAGTGCCCGGGCACCGGCGTTGATGTGCCGTTCGGTCCGCTCGCGGAGGCCGGTCAGGAGTTCGCCGGCGGGATAGCCGGGAGCGGTCCAGTTCCGAACCTTGCCGGCCCGGGTCACCGGTCGGCTCACCCGACCGTTGGCACCGACCCGCCCCGCGACGATGTGCAGCACGTTGCGAAACTCGGTCCCGACCTGATCGAGGGTCTGCGCAAGGGTGATCAGACGCTGTGGCTCAGCTTCGGCCGTCGCCGCGGCCGCTCGCACCCTGGCCAGTGATTCCTCGGGCCAGTAGTGGCGCAGACGCGCCTCCGGCTGGCGACGGCTGGCCCGGGTGGTCGTCTTCCAGAGGTGCTCGGCGTCCGCCACGATGACCGAGCCGTCGGAGAACTCGACCTCGTAGCAGGGGCGGTCGTACCTGACGTCGAAGACGGCCGTGATGGTGGTCGGAGTGCCGTCCGCCGCGAGCAGCTTGTCTCCGACCATCACCTCACCCATCGTGGTCCAGCCCTCGGGAGTGGGCAGCGGGGTGTCGAGCGCGAGGGCCTTGCCCAGACCAGGCCTGCCGGCCACGATGATCAATTGGCCCGGATGCAGGCCGTTCAGCAGCCGGTCGAGGTCGCTGAAACCGGTCGGCACACCGGTCATCACCCCGCCCTGGGCGCCCACCGCCTCGATCTCGTCGAGGGTCGGCTGGAGCATGTCGGCCAGGACCGCGAAATCCTCACTGACCCGCTTCTCGGTCACCTCGTAGACGGCCTGCTGGGCGAGGTCGACGACGTCGTCGACGTCACGGCTGCCGCCCTGGCCGGTGCCGTACCCGAGCTGCACGATCCTGGTGCCGGCCTCGACCAGCCGGCGCAGCACCGCCCGCTCACCCACGATGCGGGCGTAGTAGGCAGCGTTGGCGGCGGTGGGCACGCTGGCGATGAGCGTGTGCAGGTAGGGCGCTCCGCCGATCCGGGCCAGGTCGCCGGAGTCGGCGAGGGCGGCCGCGACGGTGATCGGGTCGGCCGGTTCGCCGCGTCCGTAGATGTCGAGGATCGCGTCGAAGACGGTGGCGTGCACCGGACGGTAGAAGTCGTTGGACTTCAGGATCTCCACGACGTCGGCGATGGCGTCCTTGGAGAGCAGCATGCCGCCGAGGACGCACTGCTCTGCGGCCACGTCCTGGGGCGGAGTCTTCTCGAAGTGCGCGTCCCGTTGTGCCGGCGCGGGCGGTTGCCCACCGGTCCGCTCCGTACGCGTTTCATCGGTGACCGACACGGTCCCCCCTCGGTGCGTCGGATCGAAAACCAGCTCCGCCGCCGGGCCTCACAGCTCCGACGGCCCCTCCGGTCGATCGGGGGCCACCGCCCGGACGGTCGGGGATCCACGATACGGAACCCGAGGTCAGACCCTCAACAGTGCCGGTGGACGAGCCTCGGGACAACCTGTGGACGCCGGGGGACCAGCCTGTGCGCAGGCTGTGCACAGGGGTGTGGACAAGTGGTGGAGAATTTTGCTCAGATCGGCGCTGACCTGCGGTAACGCAATCCACACCCTGTGGACGACAGATTCTGGGTCAAGTCCTTGGCCCAACCGTCCCGTACCATCTGGCACGAACGGCTACACCTGGACAGCGGATTGCACTTTCGGTTGAGAAGGGTCACGCTCCGGCCGTGAGTTACCGGGACTGGGGAAGCGGGGAGGGCCCCGCGCCCGAGCAGCACCCCACCCCGAGCCGCTGGCGTGCCGCCGAACGCGGCCAGCAGGAGCCGGTCGACACGTACCTTCCTCGGTGGGCGGTGGATTCGGGCATCCGTCGTGCGGACGGCGGCCGACACGCCGCACCCGACGACGATGACGAGGTGGCGCCGCCGTACCCGGATGGCGGGTGGCGGGCTGGCACCGGATGGCGCCGGGAGACCGACCGGCGCGCCGCCGGCGCCGGCCCGGCCGGCGAACACACCGCCGAGTGGACCCTGGACACCCCACAGGAGCAGGGGTATGTGGGGACCCGGCGGGCCGAGTCCACCGAGGATGACCCGGTCATCGACGCGACCCCGCGCGGCCGACCGCGTCCCACGCTGCCCCGGCGGCCACCGGTCACCTGGTCGGGCCAGCCGGACAGCGCCTCCGCCGCCGAGGAGAGCGACCGTTGGGACGCAGAGCGGCCCGACCGGCGGAGCCGGCGGGCGGCCTCGGATCCCTGGGCCCGCCCCGCGGTCGGCCCCTGGGAGCAGCCTCGGCCGGTGGTCGACCCGTGGGACGCCTCGGGCGTGCACGCGTGGGGCCGACCCGTGCGGGCCCGCCCGGACGGGGCTGAGGTCGCCGGCCGCTCCGAACAGCCGGGTGCCACCGGCCGCTGGGACCCGGCGGAGGACTCCGGCCGCGGGGACCGCCCGGAGCACACGGGCGAGTGGAGCCGGTACGACACCGGGCAGTGGGACCGGTACACCGAGGCGGACCGATGGGACCGCACGATGCCGCCGGTACCGGTCCGAGAGGGCTGGGCATCGCCGGAGCAGGCCGAGGAGTTCTTCTCCGACACCCGGGCGGATGGCGGTCCGTGCTGGTCGGAGTCGACCTCAGCACCGGGCCCGGCTGCGACGTCGCCGCGGCGGTCGGCAGGCCCACGGGGCTCCGGAGCTGCCGGGGCGTCCCCCTATCGCCGGCGGGACGATCCCGTCGGCGGCGGATCCTGGCACGACCGGATCGAGGACGATCTGCTCGACCCGGATCCGGGCGGCCCGATCCGGCCGCTGGTCTACACCGCCGCCTGCTACCTGGTTCCGGCGCTGCTGCTCCTCGTCGGCGTGCTGTTCCTCGACGGGCGGGCTCCGGTGGGGTGCGTCACCGACCTCACCGGCGCCGGGTGCGACTCGCCTCGCGTACACGCCTTCGCGTCGATGGTCACGGGCGCGCCTCGGTTCGGGCTGGCGCTGGTGAGCAGCCCGGTCGTCGCGGTGGTGCTGCGCTGGGTCGGGACGAGTTGGCGGTCGGCGACGGTGGCACTGGCGGCGTCGGTGGTCGGGGGTGGCCTCTCGACCGTGCTGATCAGTGCGGTGACCGGTCAGCCGATCGGCTGACCGACCCGCCCGACCCGACCAGACCACCCGCACGCCGGCGACGGCAGCCGGAACATGCGGAAGGGCCCGCACCGGGATTCCGGTGCGGGCCCTTTCGTCGTGCTGCCGGGTGTCAGCCCTGAACGACGTTCAGGTTGAACTTGGCGGTCACCTCGGGGTGCAGCTTGATGCTCACCGGGTAGGAGCCGAGCGACTTGATGTGCCCGGGCAGCTCCAGCCGGCGGCGGTCCAGAGCCGGACCGCCGGCCGCCTTGACGGCGTCGACGACCTCGGCCGGGGTGACCGAGCCGAAGAGCCGTCCGCCGTCGCCGGCGCGGGCCTTCAGGCTGACCTTCAGGCCCTCGACCTGGGCCTTGACCTCGTTGGCGTGGCCGAGGTCCCGGATCTCCCGGGCCGAGCGGGCCCGCTTGATGACCGTGACCTGCTTCTCCGCACCCTTGGTCCAGGCGATCGCGAAGCCCTGCGGCAGCAGGTAGTTACGGCCGTAGCCGTTCTTCACCTCGACGATGTCGCCCGGAGTGCCGAGGCCGGACACCTCCTGAGTCAGGATGATCTTCATGTCCGTGCCTCCTCTCAGCGGGTCGTGGCCGTGTACGGCAGGAGCGCCATCTCGCGGGCGTTCTTGACCGCACGGGCGATCTGCCGCTGCTGCTGCGAGGTCACGCCGGTCACCCGCCGAGCGCGGATCTTGCCGCGGTCGGAGATGAACTTGCGCAGCAGCGCGGTGTCCTTGTAATCGATGTAGGTGATCCCGTCCTTGTCGAGCGGGTTCACCTTCTTCTTCGGCTTGCGAAGTGCCGCAGCCTTGGCCATTGCTCTTGCTCCTGGTTTGCGATCGCGGGCGCTCGGCGCCATTAGAACGGGGGCTCCTCGTCGAAGTTTCCGCCGCCCGAACCACCGCGCGAGGGAGCCGGGGCAGCCGAGGCCCAGGGGTCGTCGAAGTTGCCTCCGCCGCCGCCCTGGCCACCACCACCGCCGAAGCCGCCACCGCCGCCGCCGGAGCGGGACATCTTCTGCACCTTCGCCGTGGCGTAGCGCAGCGACGGGCCGATCTCGTCGACCTCCAGCTCGATGACGGTGCGCTTCTCACCCTCGCGGGTCTCGTACGACCGCTGACGCAGCCGGCCGGACACGATCACCCGGGCGCCGCGCTGCAGCGACTCGGCGACGTTCTCGGCGGCCTGCCGCCAGACCGTGCACGAGAGGAACAGCGGCTCGCCGTCCTTCCACTCGCCGGACGCCTTGTCCATGAAGCGGGGCGTCGAGGCGACCCGGAACTTGGCGACGGCCGCCCCGGAGGGGGTGAATCGCAACTCGGGGTCATCGGTCAGGTTGCCGATGACCGTGATGGTGGTGTCTCCTGCCATGACCATCTCCTCGCGCACTCATCTTTGTGCCCTACAGGCTCTCAGAGCCCTCCGACACCGCCGATGAGGTTGATCCGGACGTACCGGGTCGGAATGCTCAGCGCATCTCTGGGCGAATGACCTTGGTGCGCAGCACCGACTCGTTGAGTCGGAGCTGACGGTCCAGCTCGGCCACCGCCTCCGGCGTCGCCTGGAGGTCGACGACGGCGTAGATGCCCTCGGCCTTCTTGTTGATCTCGTACGCGAGGCGCCTGCGGCCCCACACGTCGGTCTTCTCCACCGAGCCACCCGCGGTCCGGATCACGTTCAGGTACGTGTCGAGCGACGGGGCGACGGTGCGCTCCTCGAGGCTGGGGTCGAGGATCACCATGACTTCGTAATGACGCAAGACGTGCTCACCTCCTGTGGGCTAAGCGGCCACGGTCCTTCCGTGGCAGGAGGTCGTGCGTCGTGGCCCGTGACCGAACCGGGGGAACCCGGCCGGGCGCGGACAACCGGACCAGGATACCCGGTCGGAACGATCATGCCCGGGCCGGTCGTACGGGGTGTCCGGGACGCGGCGACAGGGGCCCGCTCCCGGTTACGAGCACCGGAAGTGGACCCCTGTCCACGGGGCCGCGGGGCGTCCCGTCCGCATTCCTTGGGTGGGACCTGGGGAGGAACGACCACACCGATGAGGTTGGATCGAGGACGCCCCGCGGAGCTTTATCGTGTTGTCACGTGCTCTGACCATACAACCGGTCTCGTCACCTGTAGGGGGAATTGGAAGAATTTGCCCGGCTGTCTTGCTATTCAGCCGGTCGGCGGGTGACGAGGCGGATCCCGCCCCGTCGTGCCGGGCCGCACGGCGGGGCGGTCCCGTTTCCGGGTGGCCTCCCCTGCACCCGGAACGCCTGTGGACCGCGTCCGGGTGGAGCGTCGACCATCGATCCCACCTCGGACAACGACCGCCCGGCCGGCTGGTGACGCCGCCCGCTCCGCCTCCGTACCGGTTCTCCGAAGGCGACGCGCCCGCCGGCACCCGCCGCAGTCTGCCCGCTCGTCAGAAGCGCGACGTAGGCTGCGCTGCATGCGAATCGGAGCCCACGTCGATCCGACCGACCCACTGGCCGAGGCGGCCGCCCGGGACGCCGCGGCCGTGCAGTTCTTCCTCTCCGATCCACAGGGATGGAAGGCCCCGAAGGCCCGGGAGGACGCCGAGCGGCTGCGCGCGGCGGACCTCGACCTCTACGTGCACGCGCCGTACGTCATCAACGTGGCCACGCTGAACAACCGGATCCGCATCCCGAGCCGCAAGCTGCTCCTCGGCCACGCGACCGCCGCGGCGGCCATCGGGGCCAAGGGGCTGATCGTGCACGGCGGTCACGTCAACGCCGGGAACGACGTCGCCGTCGGCTTCGACAACTGGCGGAAGACCTTCGCGTACGCGGCGGAGTCCGGTGGCTTCCCGCTCCCGGTCCTGATCGAGAACACCGCCGGCGGCGACAACGCCTGCGCCCGGCACCTCGACGCGCTGGCCCGGCTCTGGGACGCGCTCGGCGACTACGAGGTGGGCTTCTGCCTCGACACCTGCCACGCGCACGCCGGCGGCGAGGAGCTGCTGGGTCTGGTGGACCGGGTCAAGGCGATCACCGGCCGGATCGACCTGATCCACGCGAACAACTCCAAGGGCGCCTTCAACTCGGGGCAGGACCGGCACGACAACCTCGACGGCGGAACCATCGACCCGGAGCTGTTGGTGACGGTGATCCGGGCAGCCGACGCACCGGTCATCGTGGAGACTCCGGGCGGCGTCGAGGGGCAGGCGGCGGACATCGCGTTCCTGCGCCGCGAGCTCGGGAACGGAGCGTCGGCGAAGTGACGACCGACCAGTCCGACGCCACCGGCGGCACTGGGCCGGCCGGAGGATTCTCCGGCGACCGCCCACAGCCGCCGAGCGGCGACGCTCGGCCGGCCGGCGGCGACGCGCAGCCGTCCGCCGACACCGGCCAGACGGGTGCCGACGCGATCGCCACGAAGACCGGCCCGGACGACCCCGGGGCGGCCGACGAGACCGCGAAGCCCGGCCGGGACGGCGGAACCGAGGGGCACGGCAGGACCACCGACGGCGGGGCCGGGACCGCCGGCGAGGCAAACGGGAAGGACCCGTCCACCGACGGTACGGAGTCCACCGATCCCTGGTCGGCGTTCGGCCCCGCCCCGGATCCCGTGCTCACCCGGCCGCGCCGGGCGATCCGCGCGGTGGGCCGATTCCTGATCCACGAGTGGACCCTGGCCACCGTCGCCTCGCTGGTGCTGGCCGTGCTGATGACCTGGCCCACCCTGCGCTACCCGCGTTACACGCTGCCGCAGGACTACTGGGACCCGAGCCTCCAGTCCTGGCAGATGGCCTGGTCCGGGCACATCCTGCGGACCAACCCCGGGCAGCTCTGGCACTCGAACACGTTCTTCCCCGAGCCGTGGAGCTTCGCCTTCTCGGACACCCTCCTCGGGTACGCGCCGGCCGGCCTGCTCGGCAGCGGCCCCCAGGACGCCGTGCTGCGCTACAACATCATGTTCGTGCTGGCGCACGCGCTCGCCACGCTCGGGGCGTACGCGTTGGCGCGGCAGCTCGGCGCGGGGCGGATCGGCTCCGCGGTGGCCGGGGTCTCCTACACGTACGCACCCTGGCTGCTGGCCCAGGCCGGCCACCTGCACATCATCTCCAACGGCGGCATCCCGCTGGCGCTGGCGATGCTCGCCCGGGGTCACGGCTGGTCCCTCCGGTACGGCTACCGGCCCGGACGGCGCCACGCCGGCTGGGCGTTCGCCGGTTGGTTGGTGGCGGCATGGCAACTCAGCCTCGGCTTCGGCATCGGGCTGCCGTTCGCGTACCTGCTGGCCGGTGTCGTGTTGGTTTCGGCCGTCATCTGGTTCGCCCGGCGCTGGGTGGTACGGCCGGTGAAGCGTCCCTTCGGTGGCCGGCTGTTCCTCGCCGACGTGCTCGGTGGCGTGGTCTTCGCCGCGGTGGGCGCGCTGCTGGCGGTGCCGTACTTCAAGGTCGCGGAGCTGCACCCGAACGCGGAGCGGACGATCGACGACATCAGGTTCTACTCGCCGCCGGTCCTCGGGTTCTTCACCGCCCCGGCGGAGTCCCGGATCTGGGGTGCGCTGCACGAGGGCGCGCGGGACGTGCTGCCCTGGCATCCGGAGATGACCCTGCTGCCGGGCTTCGCGCTGTACGCCCTGGCGGCCGGCGGGCTCTTCTTCTCGGTCTGGCGGGTCCGTCACCGGATCTTCCTGCTCGCCGGGGTGCTGGCGACGGTTGCCCTGGCCATGGGCACCCGGCTCCTCGACGGCCGGTTCACCTACGTGCCGCTCTTCGACTACCTGCCGGGCTTCAGCGGACTGCGTACGCCGGGCCGGCTGATGCTCTGGACCACGCTGCTGCTCGGCCTGCTCGCGGCCGGTGCCGTCACCGCGTTCTGCGCCCGGGTACGCGAACTCGCCGCCCAGCGGATTCCGTCGTGGCCCGGCCCGTGGCTGCGGCTGGCCACCCTGCTGCCGCTGCTGCTGGTCGTCGTGGAGGGGCTGAACGCCACGCCGCACCCGGTGGTGCCGCAGCAGCCACCGGTGATGCGGACGATCGACGGCCCGATGCTGGTCCTGCCCAGCAGCCAGGCGCTGGACGAACCGGTGATGCTCTGGTCCACCAGCCGGTTCCAGGACATGGTCAACGGCGGCAGCGGCTTCACCCCGACGAGCCAGGCCCGGGTACGCGACGCCAGCGTCAGGTTCCCCGATCCGTTCAGCGTCGACTACCTGCGTCAACTCGGCGTGAAGACCGTGGTCGTGGTGACCGGCCGGCTCAACGGCACCCCGTGGGAGGGGATCCTCGACCGCCCGGTCGACGGCCTGGGCGTCACCCGGGAAGAGGTCGACGGCGCGGTGGTCTACCGGCTCTGAGCCGCTGACCACCGGCCGCCGGTGGTCAGACGACCGCAGGCTCGGCCGAGCCGGAGTCGTCCGCCGGACGTCGACGCAGACGGTGATACCAGGGGGCGTCCTCGACACCATCGAGGACGCCCCCATCCGGATCGTCCGCGTACGTGGTGCGCACCGCGTCGCGGTCGGGGTGGAGGATGTCCCGGATCACGAAGCCGCAGAGCACCGCCACGGTGATCAGGCGCAGGCTGGCCGCCAGCACGAAGACTCCCTCGGGGAAGACCGGCTTGCCGGTGGCCGAACCGAGCAGTTCCCCGTAGAAGGCGACGAAGTAGCAGACCTCGGCGACCTGCCAGGCCAGGAACGCTCCCCAGCGCGGCCGGGCGAGCACCGCGAGCGGGAGCAGCCAGAGCACGAACTGCTGGGACCAGACCTTGCTGAAGATCAGGAAGGCGGCGACCACCAGGAAGGCGAGCTGCGCCAGCCGGGGCCGGCGCCGGGCGAAGAACGCGAGCGCGGCCACACCGGCGCACGCCAGCCCGAAGAGCAGGTACGACACCCAGTTGAGGGTGGAGATGTGGGCGCTCAGCCACTCGAACGGCCCCAGCTCGCCCGGTTTCGACGGGTTGATCTTGCCGTCGAGGTAGCGGCCGATGTACCAGAGGGTGCCCCAGTCGATGTCGCGGGTGGTGCTCAGGTCGAAGAAGCGGTTCCAGTTGTCCCGGTACGGGATCGCGATAGGCAGGTTGACCGCGACCACCGCCACCAGGCCCGTTCCGGCGGCGGTGAGCGCGGCGCGCAGCCGGCCGGCCCGTAGCCCGAGCACCAGGATCGGGCCGAACAGGAACAACGGCCACAGCTTCGCCGCCCCGGCCAGGCCGAGCAGGACCCCGGCCGTCGCCGGACGGCGACGCGCCCAGGCCAGCAGTCCGAACGCGGCCAGCCCGACGGCCAGCAGGTCCCAGTTGACGGTGGCGGTGAGCACCAGGGCCGGCGCGAGCGCGAACATCGCCGCGTCCCAGGGTCGTCGGCGGCGCAGGTTGAGGATGACCGCGACGGTGGCGACGGCGAGCGCGCCAAGGACCAGGGCGTTCAGGTTGTAGAACCACTGCCCCTGGTTGATGCCGGGGTGGTCCACGCCGAAGGCGTGCACCGGCAGTCCGAGCGCGCCCATGAAGTAGCCGGTCAGCACCGGGTACTCCACCGGGTGGTCGACGTAGGGCACCTTGCCCTCGTTGAGGCCCTCGGCGTAGTAGAGCGCCAACACGTCGCTGTAGCACATCCGGGTGTACTGCACGTTGTTCTGCCAGGCGCCGTCCTGGCAGGGCGACTTCTGCACCCAGTGCAGCGCGAGCGTCAGGCACACCAGGGCCAGCACGATCCTGGCGGCGGTCCAGAACCGGCCCTCCCGGCCTGCCGGCCGGTCGAGGGCGACCGCGTGATCGCCGAGCGGGCCACCGATCAGTTCGGAGGCGCCGCGGACGAAGCCGTCCGAGCGGGACGGGTGGTCGATGGGACCACTGTCGTCGATGCCTGACGTCGACTGGATGCTCATGAAAAGGCATCCTGCCCTATCTCGGAGCCGCCGACGAGATCTGACGACAGAGCACATCGACATCCCGGCGGAGGAGGCAAGATCCATTCCGCCGGACGTCAGCAGGCATTGACGCCGACGGCGGCCGGACCAGTGGTCCGGCCGCCGTCGTCAGCCCTGCCGTCAGTACGTCTGGCGTGGTGGTGTGCTGGGCAGGAGCCCACCACCGCGACCACCGCCGCCGGTGCCCGGGCCGCCGGGGCCGCCCGGGAAGATGTTGCCGCCGTTACCGTTGCCGCCGTTGTTGCCGCCGTTACCGTTGCCGCCGTTCGGGCAGAAGAGGCCGAGGTCGTCGCAGACCGGCTGCCCGTCATTCTCCGCCGGCGGCGGGTCACCGTTTCCAACGTCGTCCTTGCCGACGTGCGCGGCGGGCGCGAAGTCCATTTTCTCCTTGCCCTTGAGCGCGTCGTCCATGAACCGCTGGAAGATGCGCCCGGGCACGCTGGCTCCGCTGATCTTCGCGCCGTCCTTCGTCTTGATCGCCTTGCGGTCGCCCTTGTTGCCGACCCAGACGGCGGTGGCGAGCTGCGGCGTGTACCCGATCATCCAGGCATCGCCGTTGGCCAGCGGATCCTTCGGGTCGCCGAGTTCCCAGGTGCCGGTCTTCTCGGCCACCTTCCGGCCGTTCTCGAGCTTGCGCTTCACCTGGGCCGGGTACTTCTCCAGGACCGAGGTCACGTCCGCCACGATGCTCGGGTCGATGCGCGGACTGCCCTTCAGTTTCGGGCCAGTCTTGATCTTCCACGTTCCGGTGGCGATGTCCTGCTTCTCCACCTTCTTGATGAAGTGCGCCTTGTAGTAGGTACCGCGGTTGGCGAAGGTGGCGACGCCGTTGGCGTGGTCCAGCACGGTGATCGGGTACTGGCCATAACCGAGGACGTGGTAGAAGGGATCCGGCGCGAGTTCCTTCGAATCCGTCTTGGTGAGGTCGTACGCCTTGGCCGGGTTCGTGTCGGTGCGCCACATCGTGGTGACGCCGGCCTGCTTGGCCATATCGAGGACCTTGTCCGGACCGATCTGCTGGGTGATGTAGTAGAACGGCACGTTCAGCGACTTCAGCGTCGACTGTTCGAGCGTGCAGGAGTCGCCGCAGGAGACCTTGTCGGCGCCAGCGTTACTGACCTTGAATTCCACCCCCTCCGGGGTGAACGCCGAGCCCTTCCACCGTGTCTTGATGGAGATGTCCGCCTTGAGGGCTGCCGCAAGGGTGTAGATCTTGAAGCTTGAACCCGGGGAGTGGCCGCCGCTGAGCACGCCGTTGTCGACGTTCTTGCCGGCGTAGTCGGTACCGGTGCCGTTGTCGCCGCCGTAGTAGGCGCGCACCTCACCATTTGTCGGGTCGACCGCCACCACGGCCGCCATCAGGTGCTTCGGCTGCCCGTAGAGCTCGGAGCCCTTCTTCGACGGCTGGGCCGCGTCGAGCGCCGCTTGCTGCATCTTCGTGTCGATGGTGGTGGTGATCCGGTAACCGCCCCGGCTCAGCGCCTTGGAACAGAGCGGCTTGTCCTGCGTGGCCTCGGCCTCGTCGTCGGTGCAGAGCTTCATCTCGCGCAACTCCTGCGAGACGTAATTGACCACGTTGCCGTAGGGCGTGTCGATACCGAAGCCCCCGGCGCTGCTCTTGGTGGGCGGCTGGACCTTGGGGTATTCAGTGGGATGCGCGGGCATGCCCGCCGCGTCGAGCCACTTCTCGGTGATCATGCCCTGGATGACGTAGTTCCACCGCTCCAGCGCGGCCGTGTCGTTGATCGCCGGGTCGTAGCCCCTGTGGGTGGCGCTCGGCTCCGGCTGCTTGATCAGCGCGGCGAGCACCGCGCCTTCCGCCACGGTCAGGTCCTTGCTGTTCTTCTTGAAGTACGTCAGGGCCGCCGCCTGGATGCCGTACGCGCCCCGGCCGAAGTAGATCACGTTCAGGTAGTGCTGCATGATCTGCGGCTTGTCGTACCGGTCATTCAGCTTGGAGGCGAGGATCGCCTCCTTCACCTTGCGGCCGTACGTGTCCTGGTTGAGGTTGTCGAACGCGTTGCGGGCGTACTGCTGGGTGATGGTCGAGGCGCCCTGCTTGTCGCCGCCGCTGAGGTTGTTCCAGGCGGCCCGGGCGATGCCCTTGTAGTCCACGCCGGAGTGCCGGTAGAAGTTCCGGTCCTCCGCGGCTGCCACCGCGTGCTGCACGTGCAGCGGGATGTCCTTGATGGTGACGAACTGCCGGTTCTCCTCACCGATCCGGGCAATGGTCTTGCCGTCCCGGGAGAGGATCGCCGTGGACAGCGGCGGCACCGTGTCCTCGGGCAGGATGACGTTCGTCGAGTAGTAGGTGAAGCCGACGACGCCGATGCCGGCGAGCATGATGAAGACGGCGAAGCCGGCGATGATGATGTTCATCCGACGACGCTTCTTCGCCCGGGCCTGCGCGGCCGGGTCGTCACCGCGGCCGCTGCGACCGCCCCGGCCGGGGCCACCCGGGCCACCCGGGCCGCCGGGTCCACCGCCGACGCCGCGTACACCGGCCCGCGCCGCCACGGGCCGACCGCCGACGGACGCCGAGCCGACGCTCGCCCGCCCGGCCGTGCCCACGCCAGCCGCGCCAACCGTGGCGCGCCCGGACGGGGCACCCGGCGACACCGGCACCGAAGCCCGGCCTCCTGTGCCGGCCCGGCCGGTGGCGCCGCCGGGTGCCGGCGAGACCGGCACCGAGGCTCGGCCTCCCGTGCCGGCCCGGCCCACCGACGCCGAGCCCGATGCGCCACGTGGCGCCGGAGCCGCGCCGCCGACCGAGGCGCGTCCGCCGGACGCGGCACCCGGTGGAGTTACCGAGGCACGGGCCGAGGCACCGCCTTCCGGCCCGGAGGACCAGCCGCTCCCGGGTGGACGGCCGCCTTGATCGGGGCCGCCGCTCGGGCCCGGGATCTGGGCCCGCCCACGCGAAGAACTGGAATCGCCGTAGTTCATTCCTCACACCCTGCCGGTCGCGGTGGGACGCGGGGGCGCCGCCACCGGGTTGCCGTGAGCTGGAACACGAGACGCTACGCCACGGGCATGCCAGGGCGCAGCCGTCGAATCCGAGCTAATCGGACCAATCAGACGCAATGACTGTCGGTCGTCCCGCCCGTACGTCGGGCCGGGATCGACCGGTACAGCCAAGTTCACCGTTGCGCCTCTCGCCTTCGACGAGGGGCAGAACCCGCGGGAGCGGACGATCCGCTCACCGCCTCCTGCTCCGACCCGTCATCCACGCCACCGGCCAACCCGTCCCGGCCGAGCAGGTACTGCTCGACGAGATGGTTCCAGTCACAGCCGGGGCACACCTCCACCACGAAGACCTGAAACTCACGCAGCGTCATCGCAAGGACCGACAACTCGGCGCGGGTGCGCGCCTGGCCGGCGGACTGCTTGAGTTCGTCCCCGTAAATGTAGTGGACGTGTACGAGGTTCTCGCTGCGGCAGATCGGGCAGCGCTCCTCGGTGGGCTCGCCGTGGAACCGAGCTGCGTTCTTCAGGTACGGAGAGGCGTCGCAGACGTCGTACCTGGCAACCCGGGCGGCGAGGAGGTCACGCAGCGCCGCTCGCTTCCGGAGCGAGTAGTCGACGACCTGGCGCTGCGTACGCATGCGGCAAAGGGTACGCGGTCCGGCCGGAGTAGGCGACCACCGTCACGATCCGTGACGACAGGATCGCGTAACCAAATGTTTGCCCTGACCATGCGTCTCCGCTAACGTGCGATGTATCGGTCCGATACATCGCGGCGGTTTCGACTCCGCGCCGGGGGTAAAGAAGGGGTGGTCCGTGCTCGAGCTCGCCATCCTCGGCCTCCTGCAGGAGGCTCCGATGCACGGCTACGAGCTGCGCAAGGAGTTGACCGCCAAGCTCGGCGCCATCCGCGCGGCGATCAGCTACGGCTCGCTCTACCCGACGCTACGCCGGCTGCAGGCGGCAGGCTGGATCGCCGAGGCCACCGAGACACCCGCGACCGCCGAGGAGGTCCCGGCGCTGACCAGCCGACGCGGTCGGGTGGTCTACACCATTACCGCGGAGGGCAAGGAACGCTTCGCCCAGCTGATAGCGCAGGCTGGGCCCGAGACGTACGACGACACGGGCTTCGGCGTGCACTTCGCGTTCTTCGCCCGGACCGACCAGGCCACCCGGCTACGGATCCTGGAAGGTCGTCGTCGCAGGATCGAGGAGCGTCGCGAAGGCCTTCGTGACGTGCTCGGCCGCGCCGCCGAGCGACTCGACGCGTACACCCTGGAACTGCAGCGCCACGGCTTGGATGCATGTGAGCGCGAGGTCCGCTGGCTGGAGGAGCTCATCGCCAACGAGCGCTCCGGCCGAGCCCCGACGGTCCCGCAACCCGGGACGGCCGGTGGTCGACGAGAAAACGAAAGCCCGCCCCAGCCTGGAGAGTCCAGGACAGAGCGGCCGTGATGAAGAAGAAGGAGGCAGACGCTATGGGCTCCGTCCGCGTCGCCATCGTCGGTGTGGGTAACTGCGCCTCGTCCCTCGTGCAGGGTGTGGAGTACTACCGGAACGCCAACCCGACCGACCGCGTCCCGGGTCTCATGCACGTCACCTTCGGCGACTACCACGTCTCCGACGTGAAGTTCGTCGCGGCGTTCGACGTGGACGCCAAGAAGGTGGGCATGGACCTCGCCGAGGCGATCGTCGCCAGCGAGAACAACACCATCAAGCTGTGCGACGTGCCGCCGACCGGCGTGACCGTGCAGCGCGGTCCGACCTTCGACGGTCTCGGCCTGTACTACCGCGAGATCATCGAGGAATCGGACGTCGAGCCGGTCGACGTGGCCCAGGCGCTGCGCGACGCGCAGGTCGACGTGGTCGTCTCCTACCTGCCGGTCGGTTCCGAGCAGGCCGACAAGTTCTACGCCCAGGCCGCGATCGACGCCGGCTGCGCGTTCGTGAACGCCCTGCCGGTATTCATCGCCTCCGACCCCGAGTGGGCCAAGAAGTTCACCGACGCCGGCCTGCCGATCGTCGGTGACGACATCAAGAGCCAGGTGGGCGCCACCATCGTGCACCGCGCCCTCGCCAAGCTCTTCGAGGACCGCGGGGTCGAGCTGCTGCGCACGTACCAGCTCAACTTCGGCGGCAACATGGACTTCATGAACATGCTGGAGCGCAACCGCCTGGTCTCGAAGAAGATCTCGAAGACCCAGTCGGTGACCTCCCAGATCCCGCACGAGATGGCCAAGAGCGACGTGCACATCGGCCCGTCGGACCACGTGCCGTGGCTCGACGACCGCAAGTGGGCGTACATCCGCCTGGAGGGCCGCTCCTTCGGTGACACCCCGCTCAACGCCGAGCTCAAGCTCGAGGTGTGGGACTCGCCGAACTCGGCCGGCGTCATCATCGACGCCGTCCGGGCCGCGAAGATCGCGCTGGACCGGAAGATCGGCGGCCCGATCCTCTCCGCCTCCTCGTACTTCATGAAGTCTCCGCCGGTGCAGTACGCCGACCACGACGCGCACGCCGCCGTGGAGGAGTTCATCAAGGGCGAGATCGAGCGCTGACGCGCTGACCACCAGCACCGTCGAGGGCCGGGTCCACACGGACCCGGCCCTCGCGCGTTCCCGCCAGCTTCCCTCCGGGGTACGTCAGGACCAGGCGCGCTGGAACGCCACCCGCGCCTCCAGCTCCAACAGCGTCACCTTGCGCGGCAGCCCACCGCCGAAACCGACCAGCTTGCCGCCGGCGCCGACGATCCGATGACAGGGCACGATCACCGGAACCGGATTCCGGTTGCAGGCCACCCCGACCGCCCGCGCACCGCCCGGGTCGCCGACCGCCGTGGCGACCTCGCCGTAGGTCCGCGTCTCCCCGTACGGGATGAGGGTCATCTCCCGCCACACCGCGCGCTCGAACTCCGACCCCCGCGGCGCCATCACCGGCACGGTGAACTCGGTCAGCTCACCGGCGAAGTACGCACGCAGCTCGGCCAGCGCGCGAGCGGCGATCTCGTCGCCGGGTCGGCCGGTCGCCGACTCCACCCGGCCGAAGTGCGCCCCCCGGACGGCCTCGCCGTCCGTGGCGACGGAGAACTCCCCGATCGGCGAGTCGAGCACGGTCCAACGCATGCCCCCATTCTGATCCGCCCGGTCGGGCAAAGTTCTCGCGGCCCCGTGCGTCTGAGGTACGGAGGTGGGCGGTGGCAGAGGTGACCGACAGGGAGTTCACCGCGTTCGTCAACGAACGGGGTGGTGCCCTGCTGCGCGTCGCGTACGCGCTCGCCGGTAATCAGCACGCGGCGGAGGACCTGCTCCAGAACGCGCTGGCCAAGGCGTACGCGCGCTGGCCGCGGATCCGGGGCGACGCCGAGCCGTACGTGAAACGGATCCTCTACCACGACCAGATCTCCGGCTGGCGGCGCCGGTCCCGGCGCGCGGAGGTCCCGGTCGCGGAGCTGCCGGAGCGGTCGGCGGCCGGCCCCGACCCCGACCTGCGGCTGCTGTTGCGCGACGCGCTGCGGGCCCTGCCGCCCCGGCAGCGGGCCGTGCTGACCCTGCGCTACCTGGAGGACCTCAGCGTCGAGCAGACCGCGGCGCTCCTCGGCTGCCGGGCCGGCACGGTGGCCAGCCAGTCCGCCAAGGCGCTGGCCCGGCTGCGGCAACTGGTGCCGGGGCTGGACGAGCTGACGAGCCGCACGGAGGTGACCCGATGACCAGAACCCTGGACGAGTTGCTCCGGGCGGCGGCGCACGACCTCGCCGACGGGGTGGGGCCCGCACCCGGCCTGGCCGCCGGGGCGCTCGGTCGGGGTCGCCGCCTGCGTCGCCGCCGGCGGGTCACCGCTGCCAGCACCGCCCTGCTCGCGGTCGTCGTCGTGACGCTGCCCTTCGTGCTGCTCCGACCCCGTCCGGCCGCACCCCCGGCGACACCGCCCCCGACCGTCGCCCCCTCGCCGACGATGCTGGAAACGCCGGGGGCCGACTGGGCGACCAGGCCGCTGGCGCTGCCCGGCGACTGGGTCGTCACCCGGGCGCAGACAACCGGCGGGTCCGGCAAAGGCTTCCTGCTCGACCGGAAGCGGGGCCGCTACGTCACCACCGACCGCTACGACGGCATCTTCCCCGCGCCCACCGGCTCGCTCGTCGCGGTCCACGACGACAGTCGGCCCAAGGACATCGGCCTGATCGACATCACCAACGGAAAAACCCGCTGGTACCAGGTGGATGGCGCGCTCTCCGTGCCCCGCTGGTCACCGGACGGCCGGCGGCTGCTCTTCACCACCCACCGGGTCGACCATTTCGGCTTCATCGTGCTGGGCACCGACGGTACGAAACACACCTACCTGGTGGGCCCGCTGGGTTGGTCCTGCAGCAACTTCTGCGACTTCACCTGGCTGCGGAACGGCCGGGAGGTGGCGCTCACGCTCACGAAACAACGGGTCCCGGAGAGCTCGCAGCTTCGGGATCTCGCGAAGGGCGTGCAGATCTTCTCGGCCGACAACGGCCGCCGTACCCGCTTCGTCGACATGCCGGGCGCGCCGGCCGGCCCGGATGCCTGGTCGCCGGACGGGAAGCTGGTGGTCGTCCTGGGGCAGGAGGAGCCGCTGCTGGTCGAGACGGCGACCGGCCGGGTGGTGAACCCGCTGCCCGCCGCCGACGTCGCCTGGGTCTCCGACGACCGGCTGCTCTACCGGCGGCCGCACGGATCGGGGGATTTCGTGCTCGCCGACCCGACCGGCCGGGAACTCGTCCGCCAGCCACTGCCGAAACCATTGGTCGATCTTGAGCTGACCGTCGCTCCGGGCTGAGCGACCGCGGCACCCGACGATTTGCATGGCATCGATATCGTGCAGGTCGTGGCCACCGGGACGCTCATTTTCCTGATCATCGGCGGGGTTGGGGTCGGTGTGCTGGCGCTCGCCCTGCTCGGCGCCGAGGTGTTCACCTTCGGCCATCCGGACGTCGACGGACCCGTGTCGCTGGAGGCGGTCGCCGGGTTCACCGGGGCCTTCGGCTTCGGTGCCGCCATCGTCAACGAACTGATCGGCGGGCGTACCCCCGGGATGATCGCGGCGGCGGTGGCCGGCGGCGTGTTCGCCGCCGTGCCCACCGGGTGGCTGGCGACCCGGCTCGGCCGGGCGGCCCGCAACATGCGCACGGACGCCACACCGACCCGAAATCATCTGGTCGGCGCGGTCGGCCTGGTGGTGACGCCGGTCCCCGCCGACGGCTACGGCGAGGTCCGGGTACGCCTCGCCGGCCAGCCGGTCAAACTCAACGCCCGCGCCGACAATCCGATCCCGGTCGGCGCCCAGATCTTCGTGGTCGAGGCGCTCAGCGAGACCAGCGTGCACGTCGAAACCTACTGAATCCCCCAAGCAAGAACGGAATTGCCATGCCCCTGCTCGTCGCCATCGGCGGCGCGGTCCTCCTCGCCGTCCTTCTCCTCCTCTTCGTGCTCTCCCGGATCAAGGTGGCCGGCCCGAACGAGGCGTTCATCGTCACCGGCCGCAAGGGCCGGACCACCCAGACCGCCGACGGTGGGCGCTCCACCGACATGTCCGGGCAGAAGGTCGTGCTCGGCGCGTCGGTCTTCGTGCTGCCCGTGGTGCAGAAGCTGCAGTCTCTCGACCTGTCCAGCCGGCGGATCGACGTCGGCATCCGGGGCGCGGTGAGCAAGCAGGGCATCCGCGCCGACCTGCACGGCGTCGCGATCGTCAAGGTCGGCGGCACCGAGGACGCGATCCGCGCCGCCGCCCAGCGGTTCCTGCACCAGCAGGACGAGATCGACAACTTCACCCGCGAGGTGCTGGCCGGCGCGCTGCGCTCGATCGTCGGCCGGCTCACCGTCGAGGAGGTCATCCGGGACCGGGCGGCGTTCGCCAGCGCGGTGGCCGAGGAGGCCGAGCACTCGATGACCAACCAGGGCCTGGTGCTGGACACCTTCCAGCTCCAGGACATCCTGGCCGAGGGGTCCTACCTGCAGGACCTGGGCCGGCCGGAGGCGGCCCGGGTGCTCAAGGACGCCTCGATCGCCGAGGCCCGCGCCCGGCAGGCGGCCGAGCAGGAGCGGCTGCTCGCCGAGGAGGCGATCGCCGAGGCGAACCGGAACCTGTCCCTCAAGCAGGCGGCCATCCAGGCGGAGATCGACGCGGCCAAGGCGAAGTCGGCGGCAGCCGGCCCGCTCGCCCAGGCCGAGCGGGACCAGGCGATCCTCTCCGAGCAGCAGAAGGTGGCCGAGCGGAACGCCGAGCTGAAGCAGCGCCAGCTCGACACCGAGGTGCGCAAGCCGGCCGACGCGGCCCGCTACAAGGTCGAGCAGGAGGCCGAGGCGGACCGCAACGCGGCGGTGCTGCGGGCCGACGCCGAGCGGCAGGCCACCATCGCCGCCGCCCAGGCCGCCGCCGAGCAGTCCCGGCTGACCGGTGAGGGCGAGCGGGCCCGGCGGGCCGCGCTGGCCGAGGCGAACGCGATCGAGGGCGCCAAGGAGGGTGAGGCGGAGCAGCGCCGGCGCTCCGCGATCGCCGAGGCGGTCGAGCGCGAGGGCCAGGCCGAGGCCGCCGCCATCCTGGCCAAGGGGCAGGCCGAGGCCGACGCGATGGCCCGCAAGGCCGAGGCGTTCGCCGCGTACGGCGAGGCCGCGGTGCTGGATCTGCTGGTCAAGGTGCTGCCGCAGGTGGTCGGGGCGGCCAGCGCGCCGATCGGCGCGATCGACAAGATGACCGTCATCTCCACCGACGGCGCCTCGTCGCTGACCAAGTCGGTGGCCGACAACGTGGCCCAGGGCCTGCAACTCGGCACCGACCTCACCGGCATCGACCTGGCCGGCCTGCTCGCCAAGCTGGGCGGCGCCCACACCGGCGGCAACGGCCAGCCCGCCGTGGACGGCAGCACCGTAAAGCACTGAGCGGTAAGGAAGGGCCCCCTGTTAACGCCTGGCGTTGTACAAGGGGCCCTTCTTAACGCGATTCAGGAGACGATGCCCTGGTCGCGGGCCCAGCGGAGGAGCTCCGCCTCGGCCTCGTCGCGGTCCAGCGGGCCGCGCTCCAGTCGCAGCTCCTTGAGGTACTGCCAGGCCTTCCCCACCACCGGACCCGGTGGCACGCCGAGCAGCTCCATGATCGCGTTGCCGTCCAGGTCGGGGCGGACCCGGGCCAGGTCCTCCTCGGCGGCGATCCGGGCGATCCGCTCCTCCAGCGCGTCGTAGTCGGCCGCGAGCAGGGCCGCCTTGCGCCGGTTACGGGTGGTGCAGTCGGAGCGGGTGAGCTTGTGCAGGCGGGACAGCAGATCGCCGGCGTCGGTGACGTACCGGCGCACCGCCGAGTCGGTCCACTCGCCCCGGCCGTATCCGTAGAAGCGCAGGTGCAGGCCGACCAGCTTGACCACCTGTGCGGTGACGTCCTTGGGATAGCGCAGGGCCTTCATCCGCGCCTTGGTCAGCCGGGCACCGACCACCTCGTGGTGGTGGAAGCTGACCCGGCCGTCCGGGCCGACCGCCTTGGTGGCCGGCTTGCCGACGTCGTGCATCAACGCCGCCATCCGGAGCGCGAAGTCGCAGCCGTCCTCTTCCATGGACATCGCGTTGCTGACCACGGTCAGGGTGTGCTCGTAGACGTCCTTGTGCTGGGCGTGCTCGTCGATCTCCAGCTTGAGCCCGGTCAGCTCGGGGATGAAGCGCTCGGCCAGCCCGGTGTCGACCAGCAGCCGCAACCCGGTGATCGGGTCGGCGCCACAGAGCAGCTTGGTGAACTCGTCCCGGATCCGTTCGGCGGTGATCCGGTCCAGGTCGGCCGCCATCCGGGTCATCGCCTCGCGGACGTCCGGGTGCACCGCGAACTGGAGCTGGGCGGCGAACCGGGCCGCACGCAGCATCCGCAGCGGGTCGTCACCGAACGACTCCCGGGGCGTGCCCGGGGTACGGATGATCTTGGCGGCCAGGTCGGCCAGGCCGCCGTACGGGTCGGTGAAGCGGTGCTCGGGGACACTGACCGCCATCGCGTTGACGGTGAAGTCCCGGCGCTTGAGGTCGTCGACCAGGCTGGTGCCGTACTCGACGATCGGGTTCCGGCTGACCTGGTCGTACGCCTCGGCACGAAAGGTGGTGATCTCCAGCCGGAGCCCCTCGCGCTGGCAGCCGATGGTGCCGAACTCCCGGCCGGTCTCCCAGATCGCCTCCGCCCACCCCTTGACGATGGCGAGCGTCTGGTCCGGATGGGCGTCGGTGCAGAAGTCGAGATCCTCGCCGAGGCGGCCGAGCAGCGCGTCGCGTACCGAGCCGCCGACCAGGTGCAGTTCGTGGCCGGCCCGGGCGAAACGCCGGCCCAGCTCGTCGGCGACGGGCGAGACGCGGAGCAGCTCGGCGACGGCGTTGCGCTGTGCTGTGGTCAGCTCGCGACGGTCGGCGGCGTGGGAGGCGGAGGCTTCGGACATGGGATCGCCAGCCTATCGGTCCGGGGCGGGATCTACTGCGCCGGGCGCGGGTATGCGGTCGGGGTTGACTAAGGTCGTGGACGTGCGGGCCCGGAGGTCCGGCTCCGACGTACCCCTTGGAGGCTGGAGATGAGCGGCGGGCTCTACCGCAGCGCGAACGCGCACCGCGGCGGCCAGCCGCCGGACGACGGGGCCGTCTTCATCTCCGCCGAGCCGCTGAACCAGCCGGGCGTCGAGGCCATCGCGCCGCCGCAGGAGGTGGTCGCGGAGACCAGCGCCGCGGCGAACAGCGCGGTGATGGCGATCGGCAGCCTGGTGAGCCGGGGTACGGGCTTCATCCGCAACCTGATGATCGGCGCCGCCCTGGGCAACGCGGTCGGCAACGTCTACACCACCGCCATCTTCCTGCCCAACCAGGTGTACGAGTTCCTGCTCGGCGGGGTGCTCACCAGCGTGCTGATCCCGGTGCTGGTCCGGCGCCGCAAGCTCGACCCGGACCGCGGCGAGGCGTACTCGCAGCGGCTGCTCACCCTGGCGGTGCTCACCCTGGCCGCCGCCGCGCTGATCGCGGTGATCCTGGCCCCGGTGATCACTGCGATCTACGCCGGCGGCAAGGACGCCACGTATCAGGGTCTGGTCAACGACCTGTCCCGCCTGATGCTCCCGATGCTCTTCTTCACCGGGCTGAGCGCGCTGATCGCGGCGGTGCTGAACACCCGGGGGCACTTCGCCGCCCCGATGTGGGCACCCATCCTCAACAACCTGGTGGTCATCGGCGTCCTCGGCCTCTACATCGGCGTCTACGGCGCCAAGGCGCTGCAGCCGGGGGACATGACCCCCGGGCGGATCCTGCTGGTCGGCGGCGGCACGCTGCTCGGCGTGGCGGTGCAGAGTGCCGGCCTGCTGCCGGCGCTGCGCAAGGTGGGCTTCCGGTGGAAATGGCGGTTCGACTTCCGCGAGCTGGGCCTGCGCGAGCTGGGCCGGCTCGGGGCCTGGATGTTCTGCTACGTCGGGGTCAACCAGCTCGGCCTCTTCGTGGTGGTCAACCTGCTCACCCGCGCCGCCGGCAAGGAGAACGCCGGCCTGTTGATCTACAACAACGTCTTCCTGCTGCTGATGATGGCGCACGGCATCATCGCCGTCTCGATCATCACCGCGCTGATGCCCCGGATGAGCGCCGCCGCTGGCGAGGGCCGGTTCCGTGACGTCACCGCCGACCTGTCCCGGGGCACCCGGATGGTCACCGCGGTGCTCGCCCCGGTCGCGGTCTGCTACGCGGTGCTGGCCGGCCCGATCTCGGTCGTGATCTTCCGGTACGGCGCGTTCAGCGGCGAGAACGCGGTGGCCACCTCGACCGTGCTGCTGGTGGCGGCGGTCGGCCTGGTGCCCTTCGCGATCAGCCAGCTCTTCACCTTCGCCTTCTACGCGCTGCCGGACACCAAGACCCCGGCGCTGGTCAACATCCCGGTGGTGGCGCTGCGGGTGCTCCTGCAGATCGGCCTCTTCCTCGCCTTCTCGGCCACCTTCGCGGCAGCCGGCATGATGCTCGGCAACGCGATCTCGTACGTGGCGGCGGCGGTGATCTCGGCGATCCTGCTGCGTCCCCGGGTGGGCCGGATCGGGCTGGGCGAAATCATGCGGACCATGGGCCGGGTGCTCGTCGCCGCGCTGGGCGCGGCCCTGGTCGGCCTGCTGGTGGTCAAACTGCTGCCCGGCGACCCGGCGCACCTGAGCTGGATGGCCGCCGCGGTCCGGCTGGTCATCGGCGGCGCCGTGATCGGTGCGACGTACCTCGGGTTGGCCATGGTGCTGCGGATCGGCGAGATCACCGAGGTGGTCGGCATGGTGCGCCGCCGGCTCGGTCGCTGAGCCGGCGCCGATGACAGACGGTGAACGACGATCACCAGCCTGGGGATACGGCTGTGGATAACTCGGAGTTTTGCCGCTGGACGGGCCTCTCAGCCTGTGGACAACCAACCGTAAGGACGAGGGCGACCAACCGAACCGGGGGACCGGCCGTCCATGGAATCGCCGGCCGCGGCAACCGTTGCGCCCATGCGCCGACCACTTGCCGTCAACCTCTAGATTGGCTGGTGCGTGTACCGGTGACGGGCGGCGGAGCCGATCCCGTGGCCGGCCAGCCGCCGCGGTCACTGGCGTCCCAACGGCCACGGCGGGAAGATGACATGTCGAGGAACCGGGCATCCCGGGTAAGGTCGCTCTCGACGGGTACGGCAGGCGTCGAGACCAGCCCGCCGGTTCCTTCGAAGGCAGAGCGGACAGCCACATGCCCAGCAGCACGGGTCCATCGATCGACACGATCACCGAGGGAGGACGGGTGACCCAGGTCGGCGAGGGTCAGGAGGCGGAGGAGACTGCCCCTCCGGTCATGACCTTCGGTGCTCCCACGGCCGGTGAACTCCTTGCCGAGCGGTACGAGCTGGTAGAGCACATCAACAACGACAGCGCGGGCCGGCTGGTCTGGCGCGGAGTCGACGTCGTGCTGCGCCGTCCCGTCGCCGTGATCCTCCGCTACCCGGGCGGCGACTCCGCCACCGAGATGCTTCAGGCCGCCGTCGCGGCGAGTCGGGTGATCCACCCCAACCTGGTCGGCGTCTACGACGCGATCGACGAGGCCGACCGGGCGTACGTCGTCCGCGAGTGGGTGGACGGCCAGTCCCTGCGTGAGCTGGTCACCGCCGACGGGCCGCTCGATCCGGCGCGGGCAACCGCCATCGGCAGCGCCGTCGCGAGTGCTCTCGCCGCGGTGCACGCCACCGGCATGGTGCACGGCAACGTCCACCCCGGCACCGTGATGATCAGCGACGACGGCCGGGTCGTGCTGGCCGACGCGCGCACCGACGGCAAGGACAGCCAGGAGAACGACGTCCGGGCCATCGGCGGGGTGCTCTACTTCGCTCTGACCGGGTACTGGCCGCACGGCGAGGCCCCGCTGCACGGCGCCACCGCCGGGCACGGCCGCGCCGCGATCCCGGACGCGGTCCGGGACGCGGGCGGCGCGATCGCCGCGCCCCGCCAGGTACGCGCCGGCGTGCCGGCGTACCTCGACGACCTCACCATGGACCTGCTCGACACGCAGATCGCCCCGCCGTCGTCGGACGTGCTGTCGGCCGAGCTGAGCCGGCTGGACGTACCCGCCGAAGACCAGTTCCTGGAGCCGGCCGGCCCGCTGCGGTTCACCGCCGACGCCGGTGAGGTGCCCTCGCCGCTGGCCGCCGCCGGTGGCCGCAAGGTGGCCCTCGGCATCGCCGGGCTGCTGGCGGTGGCCCTGGTCGGGCTGCTCGTCGGGATCAGCGTGCTCAGTGGCGACGACAAGAAGGGCACGGACACCAAGCAGGTGGCCGGCCCGTCCAGCAGTGCCCCCGCCACGGACGGGTCGACCCCACCCGCCGCGCCGGCGCAGAAGCTCAACATCCAGGACGTCCGGATCATCGACCCGGACAGCCGGGACCGCGCCGAGGTGCGCAACGCCGAGAAGGTGATGGACGGCGACGAGGACAAGGGCTGGGAGACCCAGACCTACAACTCGGCCGACTTCAGCCACTTCAAGAGCGGCATGGGCATCTGGATCGACCTGGGTGCCCCGCACAGCGTCAAGACGGTGCAGGCCGTCCTCTCCGCCACCGGCGTCACCGCCCAGCTCTTCGCCGGCACGAAGGACGACTTCGACTCGAACTCGGCCGGCGACAAGAACCTCGTGGCGAGCTACAAGAAGACGCCGATCGGGCAGGCGTACGAGAAGCACAACGGCACCAAGATGATTTTCGACGCGTTCGACCCCGAGCAGAAATACCAGTACCTGCTCTTCTGGATCACCGAACTGCCGCAGAAGGACTCGGGCTCCGGCTACAAGGTCGGCGTCCAGGAAATCACGGTCACGGGCTCGTGAGCCGCCCGCCGCGCCTGACGCACCGCCGCTCCTGGGCGTGGTGACGGTGGGTCGCGGCGGGCGTACGCTCCGGCCGGCGACCGGGGACGACCCCCCGGCCGGGGCGTCCGACCTCGACCTGCTCCGGGCCCACGTCGCCGGCGACCGGGACGCCTTCACCGAGCTGTTCCACCGACACCGGGACCGGCTCTGGGCGGTGGCGCTGCGTACCCTCGGCGACCGCGAGGAGGCGGCCGACGCGCTCCAGGACGCGCTGCTGTCCGCGCACCGGGCGGCGGCCCGGTTCCGCGGCGACTCGGCGGTGACCACCTGGCTGCACCGGATCGTGGTGAACGCCTGCCTGGACCGGATGCGGCGGCGCCAGACGCACGCCACGGTGCCGCTGCCGGACGGGGTGCACACCGACGGGGAGCCCGGCCGGCACACCGGCGGAGTGGAGCCGATCGCCCCGAGCCGTGACCACGACACCGCGCTGGTGGTCCGGCAGGCCCTCGCCGAGCTGCCGGTCGAGCAGCGAGCGGCGCTGATCCTGGTGGACGTGCAGGGCTACCCGGTGGCCGAGGTGGCAAAGATCCTCGGCGTGGCCGAGGGGACGATCAAGAGCCGCTGCGCCCGGGGGCGGGCCCGGCTGGCCGTGCTCCTCGGGCATCTGCGTACCGGCTCGGAGGAGGTCACGGACGTGCCCCGCGTCACCGGAGGGAACCGCCGGCCGGCAGAGGGCGTCGGATCGACGTCGGGGTGGTCCCGGCGGGACGCCAGCCAGGAGGAGCCGTGACTTCCCGGGAGTTCAGCGAGGTCGACCACGACCTGCTCGCCGACTACGTCGGCGGGGTGCTGGACGACACCCCGGAGCAGGCGACCATCGCCCGGCTGGTCGAGGAGGACCCGGCCTGGGGTGAGGCGTACGGCGCGCTGGCCCGGGCGGTGGACCTGGTCCACGCCGACCTGGCCGACTGGGCGACCGCCCCGGCGCCGGAGATGCCGGTGGCGGTGGCAGACCGGATCGCGGCAGCGCTCGCCGGCGCCGGGCCGGCCCCGGTCGGCGCCGGCGAACCCGTCGAGCCGCCGCTGGCTGCCTCAGGGCACGGGCCCGGCGAGGCTCGGCGTGCCGGGCGGACACCGACCGCGGTGCCGGCCCAGCCGACCGGGCGACGCGCCGGTGGGGCGGAACGGCCGGGCGAAGGGTCGGGCGGCAGCACCGGGCCGGGCCGACGCTCCCGGCGCTGGGTCCGGATCGCCGGCCCGGTCGCCCTGGCGGCCGCCTCGGTCACCGCGGTCGGGTTCGGAGTCAACAGCCTGATCGGCGCGGGCCGCAGCGACACCAGCGTGGCGGCCGACAGCGGCCCGGCCGCCGGCCAGGCCCTGGCCGCCGCTCCCTTCCGGACCTCCGGGCCGGCCCTGCACAGCGGCACCGACTACACCCCGGAGCAGCTCTCCGGCAGCCCACACGCGCTCCTCGGCGTCCCCGACGCCGGGCGGGAGTCGACGATGTCCGCGTTCTCCGGGTCGGACCTGGACCGGCTCACCGGTCCCGGGGCGTTGGAGAGCTGCCTCAGCGCGATCAGCGCCGAGCACGCGGGCGGGCCGCTCACCGTCGAGCTGGTCGACTACGCGTCGTTCCAGGGAAGTCCGGCGCTGGTCGTCACCTTCCTCGACGCGGGTGGCGGACGCTGGGCGTGGGTGAGCGGCCCGGAGTGCGGGGCGCCCGGAACCGACGCGGACACCCGCTTCCGTACGCGGGTAGGGTGAGGTCGCCGGTCGCCGGGCGTGTCCCACCGCGTGACGTGACCCACCGGATGACCGGCTCGGGAATCCCCACTTCGTACGATGACGTTCTGCAAGTCAGGCGCCGACGCCACTGAACCGTCGGCACTCGGGATCGGCATCGTCCCGGCAGCGCATCGGCCGGAGCGGATGGCGAACACACACATCGGGAGACGGCAGTGGACGAGGTCCGCAACCTGATCATCATCGGCTCCGGGCCGGCCGGCTACACCGCGGCGGTCTACGCCGCACGCGCCAACCTCAATCCGCTCGTCATCGAGGGCGCGCAGTCCGGTGGCGCGCTGATGACCACGACCGAGGTGGAGAACTTCCCCGGCTTCGCGGACGGCATCCTCGGCCCCGAGCTGATGGACAACATGCGCAAGCAGGCTGAGCGGTTCGGGGCCGAGTTCCTGACCGACGACGTGACCCGGGTCGAGCTCAAGGACACCGGCGAGGTCGGCTCCGACGCGGTCAGCACCGTGTGGGTGGGCGCGAACGAATACCGGGCCAAGGCCGTCATCCTCGCTACCGGCTCCGCGTGGCGTCCGTTGGGCGTGCCCGGCGAGCAGGAATACCTCGGCCACGGCGTGTCGTCCTGCGCCACCTGCGACGGATTCTTCTTCCGCAACCAGCACATCGTGGTGGTGGGCGGCGGCGACTCGGCAATGGAGGAGGCAAGCTTCCTCACCCGGTTCGCCGAGTCGGTGACGATCATCCACCGCCGCGACTCGTTCCGGGCCAGCAAGATCATGGCCGAGCGCGCGCTCGCCAACGACAAGATCAAGGTCGAGTGGAACACCGTGGTCGAGGAGATCCTCGGCGATGACGGCAAGGTCAGCGGCGTTCGGCTCCGCAACGTGCACACCAGCGAGAGCAAGGTGCTCGACATCACCGGCGTCTTCGTGGCGATCGGCCACGACCCGCGTAGTGAGCTGTTCCGCGGGCAGGTGGAGCTCGACGACGAGGGATACGTGAAGGTGCAGGCGCCGAGCACTCGGACCGACATCCCGGGTGTCTTCGCCGCCGGCGACGTGGTTGACCACACCTACCGGCAGGCGATCACCGCGGCCGGTACGGGTTGCGCCGCCGCGCTGGACGCCGAGCGTTTCATCGCCACACTGCAGGGCTGAAGAATTTAAGAGAAACACCCGGAGGAGGGGTCATAGTGGGAGCAACCAAGGCGGTCACCGACGCGAGCTTCGCCAGTGACGTGCTGAAGTCCGACAAGCCGGTCCTGGTGGACTTCTGGGCGGAGTGGTGCGGGCCGTGCCGCAAGGTCTCGCCGCTGCTCGAGGAGATCGCGGGCGAGATGGGCGACCAGGTCACCATCGTCAAGGTCAACATCGACGAGAACCCCGAGACCGCACGGACCTACCGGGTGATGTCGGTGCCCACCCTCACCGTCTTCAAGAACGGCGAGCCGGTGCGGTCCATCGCCGGCGCCAAGCCCAAGGGCGAACTGGTCAAGCTCATCGAGTCGGCGCTCTGAGCCGACCCTGACCCACGCGGAACCCCCGCCCCCGTACCCGGGCGCGGGGGTTCCCGCATTCCCGGCCACGACGCCGCTGACCTGAACGAACCCAAGGCCCCCCGGTGATCCGCACGGTACGCTCCGTAGGCGTCCCCAGCGAGGGAAGCACCTCCGTCGGAGTCTCCGGCCAGCCAGTGTCCGTGCAGAGGGGGTCGTCGTGCGTCCCATCCGACCCGGTGACCGGGGACCCGCGGTGGCCGAGATCCGTACCGTGCTCACCGGCCTCGACCTGCTGCCCGCCGACGGCCAACACGACGAGTTCGACGCCGAAACCGAACGCGCGGTCCGCGCGTTCCAGCAGTCCCGCGGGCTGAGCGTGGACGGCAGGGTCGGCGCGGAGACCTGGCGGGCGCTGGACGCGGCCCGCTGGCGACTCGGCGCCCGCACGCTGTACCACGCCGTACCCGAGCCGCTGATCGGCGAGGACGTCCGGTCGCTCCAGGAGCGTCTGCTGGAGATGGGGTACGACGTGGGCCGCGCCGACGCCGCCTACGGGATCCGTACCGCGCGGGCGGTCGCGCAGTTCCAGCGGGAGATGGGGCTGAAACCGGACGGTGCCTGCGGCCCGCACACCATGAACGCGCTGCGCCGCCTCGGCCGCAAGGTGGTCGGTGGACGCCCACAGTGGCTCCGCGAGTCCGACGCCATCCGCCAGGCCGGGCCCACCCTGGTCGGGCGGACCGTGGTGATCGACCCGGGACACGGCGGCACCGACCCCGGTGAGGTGGTGCCCGACGGCCCGCTGCGCTGGACCGAGGCGGACATCGTGCACGACCTCGCCAGCCGGCTGGAGGGGCGGCTCGCCGCGGCCGGCGTACGGGTGCAGCTCACCCGCGGACCGTCACCGCAGACCTGCCTGCCGGACGCCGACCGCGCCCAGCTCGCCAACTCCCTCGGTGCGGACGTCTTCATCTCGCTGCACACCGACGGACACGCCAACCCGGCGGCCAACGGGGTGGCCACCTACCACTACGGCACCAACAACGGCGTCACCTCCGCCACCGGTGAGCGGCTGGCCGGCCTGGTACAGCGGGAGATCGTCGCCCGGACCGGCCTGCGGGACTGCCGTACCCACGCCAAGGCATGGGACCTGCTGCGGCTGACGAAGATGCCGGCGGTCCGGGTCGAGGTGGGCTACCTGACGTCGCCGGAGGACCGGGGCCGGCTGGTCGACCCTCGCTTCCGGGACCGGATCGTCGAGGCGATCGTCGCCGCGGTGCAGCGGATGTACTTCCCGATCGAGCGGGACGTCCCCACCGGCTCGATCGACGTGAGCGCGCTACGGGCGATCGTCGTCGCCGGGCAGGGTGGCGGACTGAGCCGGACGGCGGCGGAGTGAACCACCCGGCGACGGCTGCCGGGCCGCCGAAGGGCCGGCTCCCCAGTCTCCGCCGTCCCGCCTCCGCCTGTTCCGCCCGTTGACGGCCTGAGCCGCCCTGCGGGCGCCGGTGGCGTGCGGTGCGGCTCAACCCATGGCGCGGGTGGCCGGGGCCGGGCGTACCGGGCGCAGCAACGTCTCCGGGCTCATCGAGCCGAGCAGCTTCTCCAGCGCGTACTCGACGTCGGACTTCCAGCTCAGCGCGGTACGCAGCTCCAGCCGCAGGCGCGGGTAGCGGGGATGCGGGCGGACCGTCTTGAAGCCCACCGAGAGGAAGAAGTCGGCCGGCGCGAGGCAGGCCCGGGTGGGGTCGTCCTCCCCGTCGTCGCCGAACTTCGCGTCGCCGAACGCCTCGATCGCCTTGATGCCGCGCTTGGTGAGGTCCCGGGCCACCCCCTGGACCAGCATCCGGCCCAGGCCGCCACCGGCGAAGGCGGGCACCACGCTGGCGGTCATCAACAACGCGGCGTCCGCGGAGACCGGCGAGGTGGGAAAGGCCATCGAGCGCGGGACGTACGCCGGCGGGGCGTACATGACGAAACCGGCGGGCATGCCGTCGACGTACGCGAGTTTGCCGCAGGAGCCCCACTCCAGCAGCGTCTGGGAGACCCAGGCCTCCTTCTCCAGCCCGGGATCACCGGCGGCGCAGGCCCGTTCGGCGGAGACCGGATCGAGCTCCCAGTAGACGCATTGCCGGCAGCGGCGGGGCAGATCCTCGAGGGTGTCGAGGGTCAGACTGACCAGACGTCGCGACATCAGCGCATCCCCACCATAGGCTCGGAGCCGAAATCGGCGCGGTGTTTCACGGCGCCGCCTACCCTGCCCCCGACGAGCGATCGTACGCTCCCAGCCGACCGTACGGGAGAGGACGCACGAACGCCCACCCGTGCCGGTGAGGTCCGGGATGTGGACGTTCACCACACGGTGGACGCGGACTCTGGCCAGCACGGATTACCATCGACCAACGGCGTCCCGCGCCGCCATGGTTGCCGGCATTGCGGGTACCACACCGGGCAGCCCCGCCGACACCCGATCGAGGTGATGTCATGACCGGCACGACGCTCGACGACTACACCGACCGGTACGCCCGTCGAGTCCGGGGGATGACGGCCTCCGAGATCCGGGCACTCTTCGCGGTGGCCAGCCGGCCCGAGGTGGTCTCGCTCGCCGGCGGTGCCCCGTACATCGCGGCGCTGCCGCTCGACGCGGTCGGCGAGATGCTCGGCCGGCTCGGCAGCGAGCACGGCGTCACCACCCTCCAGTACGGCATCGGGCAGGGCACCCTGGAGCTGCGCGAGCGGATCTGCGAGGTGATGGCCCTCTCGGGGATCGACGCCTCGTGCGGCGCCTCGCCGGAGGACGTGGTGGTCACCGTCGGCGGCCAGCAGGCGCTCGACCTGGTGGCCCGGCTCTTCCTGGATCCGGGCGACGTGGTGCTCGCCGAGGGCCCGACGTACGTCGGCGCGCTCGGGGTGTTCCAGGCCGCCCAGGCCCAGGTGGCGCACGTGCCGATGGACGACCAGGGGCTGATCCCGGAGGCGCTGGAGGCGGCCATCGCCGACCTGGCCCGCACCGGCCGGCGGGTCAAGTTCCTCTACACCATCCCGACGTACCAGAACCCGACCGGCGTGACGCTCAGCGAGGAACGGCGCGAACGGGTGCTCGACATCTGCGAGCGGGCCGGCCTGCTGGTGGTCGAGGACGACCCGTACGGCCAGTTGGGCTTCGAGGGGGAGGCACCCGCACCGCTGCGGGCCCGCCGGCGCGACGGCGTCTTCTACCTGAGCACCTTCTCCAAGACCTTCGCGCCCGGCCTGCGGGTGGGATGGATCCTCGCCCCGCACGCCGTGCGCGACAAGCTGGTCATCGCCAGCGAGGCGCAGATCCTCTGTCCCAGCGGGTACGCGCAGGCCGCCGTCGCGACGTACCTCGGCACCATGCCGTGGCGGGAGCAGCTCAAGGTCTACCGGGAGGTCTACCGGGAGCGCCGCGACGCCATGCTCGACGCGCTGGCGGACCTGATGCCGGCCGGCACCACCTGGACCACCCCGGCCGGCGGCCTGTTCGTCTGGGCGACCCTGCCCGACGGCCTGGACGCCAAGGCGATGATGCCCCGCGCCATCACCGCCCGGGTCGCGTACGTCCCGGGCACCGGCTTCTACGCCGACGGTACCGGGGTCGGGAACATGCGGCTCAACTTCTCCTTCCCCCCGCCGGAGCGGATCCGGGAGGGCGTCCGCCGGCTGGCCGGTGTGATGGGGCAGGAGATCGCCATGCGCAAGGTCTTCGGCGCGGTCGGCGGCTCGGGGCCGCGGCGCCGGCAGGGTGGCTCCGACGCGCCCGGTCCCGACTTGGCATGATTCCCGCATGGCCGTCAGCCCTGCCACCCAGACCTTCGTGACCGACCTCGCCGGCATTGACGAGCTGCACGTGCTGGTGCTCGCCGGCGGCCTCTCGTACGAGCGGGACGTCTCGCTCCGGTCCGGCCGGCGGGTGCTCGACGCGCTGCGGGCGGTCGGCGTGGAGGCCGAGCTGCGGGACGCGGACGTGGCGTTGCTGCCCGCCCTGGCCGCCGACCCGCCGGACGCCGTGGTGATCGCCCTACACGGCGCCACCGGCGAGGACGGCTCGCTGCGCGGGGTGCTCGATCTCTGCGACGTGCCCTACGTCGGCTGTGACGCCCGCACCTCCCGGCTCGCCTGGGACAAGCCGTCCGCGAAGGCGGTGCTGCGGGAGGCCGGTATCCCCACGCCCGACTGGGTGGCCCTGCCGCACGACCGGTTCTCCGAGCTGGGTGCGGTGGCCGTGCTGGACCGGATCGTCGACCGGCTCGGCCTGCCGTTGATGGTCAAGCCGGCCCAGGGCGGCTCCGGGCTGGGCGCCGCGGTGGTCCGGGAGGCCGGGTCGCTGCCGGCCGCGATGGTCGGCTGTTTCGCGTACGACCAGACGGCGCTCGTGGAACGCTACGTGCCGGGCATGGACGTGGCGGTCTCGGTGATCGACCTGGGCGAGGGTCCGCAGGCCCTGCCCCCGGTCGAGATCGTGCCCCGCAACGGCGTGTACGACTACGCCGCCCGGTACACCGCCGGCCGGACCACCTGGCACGCGCCCGCTCGACTGGACCAGGAGACGACCGAGCGGGTGGCCGAGGTGGCCCTCGCCGCGCACGGCGCACTCGGCCTGCGCGACCTCTCCCGGGTCGACCTGATCGTCGACGCGGCCGGACAACCGCACGTACTGGAGGTCAACGTCTCCCCGGGGATGACCGAGACCTCGCTGTTGCCGCTGGCCGTCCAGGCGGCCGGGCTGGACTTCGGGCGGGTGCTCGGCGCACTGGTCCGCCGAGCCGCCGCCCGCCGCCGATAGAACCTCTCCGCTCCGGTTTCCTCAGCCCGGCCGCTGCTCCGTCGTCGGGTCACCCGACGGTTCCGGAATCTCCTCGGCGGCCTCGATCACCGAGACCGTCTCCTCGTCGGTGGTCTCCGCTTCCGCCGCCTCGGACGGCGCGGAGAGGCTCGACGGCGCCTGCCACTGGATCCGGGGCGGCTCCGCGAGCGGACGGCCGCCGAACTCGGCCAGCCACGCGGCGACCAGGGCCAGGTTCTCCCGCCACTGCGCCTCGGAGATCGGGGGCAGGATCGAGTCCCACAGGGACAGGAACGTGCCCCGCAGTTGCAGCCGCCCGTACGGCCGCGCCAGGAACCACATGTGCAGGTGCGCCGAGCCGTCGCCCCAGCGGTTGACATGCACCCGGGCGACGCCGTCCAGCGAGCGGATGGCGCGTTCCAGGCGGACGGTCATCACGCCCAGCTCGGCCGCGAGCAGGTTCGGCAGATCACCGAGATCGAGGTGCGAGCGGGACTCCAGGATCAGCACCATCGGCAGGCCGGTGGGCCGGTCCATCGTGCGTACCCGCCACCGCTCACCGACCCAGATGTATGCCTCGTCCGGGGCGCTGCAGGCGGTGCATTCCCGGTTGCCCTCGCCCCGCCGGGGCGGTTCGACCGGGACCGGATCGTCGAGCTGCTTGACCCGAAGGTCGCCCTCGAAGGGGAAGGATGGCCATTGAGTGAAGTCCGGAGCTGAGGGAGGCGTGTCCTGCACGACGCTGACCCTAGCCCAGTTGTCGATCCCTGTCCCTACCCGAATCGTCGTACACCGAGAGCCCCTTCCCGGTCACTGCCAGGGTTATCCACCACGTTATCCACAGGCTGCCGAGATTGGCGGCGCACCGCGTCATACACAGGTCAGTACAGGTTTCACGGCTCCGTTTCACGTGAAACATGGCCGCCCTGTGGAAAACCGCTGTGGATAACCGAGCCGGGTACGGAGCCGATGTTCTCCACCGGTTGTGAGCCCTTCTCTCTTAACGATCGAACCGGCGATCGGCACCGGCCTCCAACCCACTTTCCTGCCGCCGGGCCACCCACCCCGCCCACCACCCGCTCACCCCGCCCCACCGCCCGCCCACCTGGTTGATCAAGGAGTTTGCGTCAGGGAATCGCTACTCCGCGACGCAAACTCCTTAATCACCGCGAGCCGGGTGAGGCCGAGGCCAGGTAGACGGGATGTGCCGGCGACCGAGGACGAGTTCGGTCGGTGGACGGGCCTGGCGGACGGCCAGCCGGGCCGAGCCGGGTGGACGGCAGGGTCGGGTTCGGCAACGGCGAGGCCGGCTGTGAGGGCGCGGTCCTGACGGGGTGCTGCCGGGTTGGCCCTTATGCCGGCCGGCGGGAGGGCCGGCGGGAAACGCGGCAAGCGTGAGAGACGGCGTGGACCGGGGGCGGAACGCATTACTGAACCGGCGCCCTCGCCTCTGTCGCCGGCACCCACCGTCGACGTCGACAACCGACCGCCTGTTTCACGTGAAACGAGCCGGCCGCTCACGTTGAACGCCCGGTCGAGGACGGGTCGATCGAGTCCGGCTGGCACGCCGTGATGGTGGTGCGCCGTCCCGGGCGTCGTGCGCGGGTCCCGGTGCCTTCGTCCGCCGCTCCGGGCCATGGTGCACCCGGGCCCACCAACCGGATGTGGCCCGCTGCCCTCCCGGCTGCTGTCATCTGCCGCCCCGGGCTTTGGGTGCCGACCTGGTCCACCGTCCGGGGCGCGGGCTCCGCCCCGGACGCGATCCTCCGGCGATCCGGGCGTGGTGCGCTGTCCCGCACGCCGTCCTCCGCCGACCCGGGGTGGTGCGCTGTCCCGGGCACCGTCCCTCCGCCGGCCCGGGCACCGTGGTTCGCCGGCCCGGGGCGTAGTTCGCCGGCCCGGGGCGTAGTTCGCCGGCCCGGGGCGTAGTTCGCCGGCCCGGGGCGTAGTTCGCCGGCCCGGGGCGCGGTTCGCCGGCCCGGGGCGTAGTTCGCCGGCCCGGGGCGCGGTTCGCCGGCCCGGGGCGCGGTTCGCGGTGGTGGCGCGCACCCCGGTGCCGGTCCGGAGTGCGCCGTGCTGTTGCTGTCGGGCCCGGGCACCTGGTCGCCTCGCAGCAGCTGTAGGACGCCGGAAAGAAGGTATCGAGGTGGTGGGGCTGCAAACGGCTCGGCGCGGGCCGCCCGGGGCGCACGGCTTCGGCTGGACCGCGCACCGCACTTGGGGGTGCTGAGTGCCGCATCTGGGCGCTCGACGACGAGCCCGCCGATGCAGCCACGGTTACTCGGCCTCCGGGTGGTCCGCCGGAACCTGCGCCCAACGTTCGGCGGCAACGGCAGGGCCAGCGCTCGCACCGCTTGACCGACCGGGTTTCACGTGAAACCAGGACGCCCAGTTGCCCACCGACACCGTTTCACGGGAAACGGTCGACCTACTCAAGGCGGCCGAACGTCGCAGACGCCTATCGACGACCCCCTCCTCGGGGACAGTTGCCGACCGCCGCTCAACCGCCGTCGTCCGCTGCCCCGCTGGCATGGTGCGCCGTCCCGATGCCATCGTCCGCCGCCCCGGTGGCCTGGTGCGCCGTCCCGGGCGCCATCGTTCGCCGCCCGGGTTGGCGTGGTGCGTCGGCGCCAACTGCCCCGGCAACCGGGTCGGATGGATCCTCGGCCGCTGCCGTGCTCGCCGCCAAGCACCATGTCGGGTGTCTGCGTCCGAACCGCAGTCGAAGCGACGGCCGCCCCAGAGCCGCCCGCCCATCACACGTCGGCCGCCAGTGCCTGAGTCCGGTCGGCGGCGGACACGGGCAAACGGTCGGCCAGTTGGGACCCGCCTGCCGTGGGCGGAGCGGCGCGCGTGGAGCTGACGCTCCAGGGATGACGGATGTCAGGCGCCAGGGCTGGCGTAGCCGCTCAAGCCCACCGGCAACCGGTCGCCGGAAACCACCGCCTCACGACACGACCAGGAGCGGCGGCGAGTCGAGTCAGATCAACGTAGCCGCCGAACCACCAGGAGATCCTCAACGGCCACACTCGGCCAGGTCCTCGACCGTGCCCCCGACCGGAATCCCCGTCGCCAACGATCGGCCGGGCTGGCCGGTAGTCCGGGCGGGCTGATTCGGCGACAGCGTCGTCCATCAGCGCCGCCATCTCCTCGTTCCGTTCCGACGAGCCACGAATCACATGACGGGGGCAGGTCCGGCCCAGCGGCGAGGCCCGCGTGGAGTTGGCGCCAGTGGCGAGGCACGAAAGGTGGCGGCGGCCGGCGGCGAGCCCCGTGAGGTGACGGCCAAAAGGCGGAGGCGGCGGACCCCGCGAGGTGGCGGCCAACGAGCGCCAGCCGCCGCCCTTCGAGGCAGCGCGGTGTGGTGGGAGATCCCCCGGTTCTTTGACGACCTCGGCCTGGACCGCACCGGCCGCCGCCTGACGGCCGTACCGTTCAGGAGACGGCCCTGTTCGGCTCGCCCCGCGGGAGGTCTGGATGGCCGGCTTGATCGACTCGTCTTGCGGCAAGTTGGGGTCTTGCTCGGCTTGGACACCGCGTCATGCCGCATGTCGCGCGGGCCACCCTGCCGTCCCGAGCGGAGACGGCCAACCGAACGGAGCAGGCCATCCCGTTCCAGGGCACACCCCGAATACGACTCGACCGCGCGGTCCCCTGGGGACCGCGCGGTCGATGGGACCGGGTCGGCTCACTCCTCGGGCTGGTCCTCCTGGCCCACGCCGATGATCCCGACGATCCGCTCCAGGTCGTCGACCGTCGCGAACTCGATGGTGATCTTGCCCTTGCTGCGGCCAATGTCGACCTTGACGTGGGTGTCGAACCGGTCGGAGAGCCGGTCGGCGAGGTCCGACATGGCCGGCGCGTGCGGCTTGGGCCGCCGCTTCGCCGTCGGATTCTGCGCGGGGCCGTCAGCCAGCGCCAGCGCCACCAGTTCCTCGGTGGCGCGTACGGAGATGCCCTCGGCGACGATTCGCTTGGCGAGCTGTTCCTGGGCCTCCCCGTCGTCCAGGCTGAGCAGCGCCCGGGCATGGCCGGCGGAGAGCACCCCGGCGGCGACCCGGCGCTGGACCTGGGCGGGCAGGTTCATCAGCCGGATGGTGTTGGAGATCTGCGGCCGGCTGCGGCCGATACGGCGAGCCAGCTCCTCATGGGTGGCCCCGAACTCCTCCAGCAGCTGCTGGTAAGCGGCCGCCTCCTCCAGCGGGTTCAGGTTGGCCCGGTGGATGTTCTCCAACAACGCGTCCCGGAGCATCGCGTCGTCTCTGGTGTCCCGCACGATGGCGGGGATGCTCTCCCGGCCGACCGCCTGGGCCGCCCGCCAACGCCGCTCACCCATGACGAGTTCGTACTTCTCACCGTCGAGCTGGCGTACGACGATCGGCTGGAGGAACCCGACCTCCTGGATCGAGACCTTCAGCTCCTCCAGGGCATCTTCGTCGAAGACCTGGCGGGGCTGCTTCGGGTTCGGCACGATCGCGTCGACCGGGATCTCGGCGAAGCGGGCTCCGGGTACCGGGCTCAGCTGCTGCGGCTCGGGCTCCACAGCCGGGGCGGCGGCAGCGGCTCCGATGGCGGCGGCAGCACCAGCCACGGGCGGGGCCGGAACGGCCGCCGCGGTGCGCTCCGGCTCGGCAGCCGCCGGGGCGCTACCCGGCACTGGACCGGTCGGAATAAGGGCACCGAGCCCCCGGCCCAGACCGCCACGAGGACGGTTCTTCATGCGACGCCTCCCAGCGACTTCTCCGCACTACGCATTCCGGCTCACCGGCTCCTTGACCCCACGCTCGGCGATCTCCTGGGCGGCTTCGAAGTAGCTCGTCGCCCCCCGCGAACCGGGATCGTAGGTCATCACCGACTGGCCGTAGCTCGGCGCCTCGGAAACTCGTACGTTCCGGGGGATGACCGCCTGGAGCACCTTGTCGCCGAAGTGGTTCCGCACGTCCTGCTCCACCGCGTCGGCCAGCCGGGTACGCCGGTCGTACATGGTGAGCAGGATGGTGGAGACCTCTAGCCGCGGGTTGAGGTGCTGGCGAACCAGGTTGATGTTGTTGATCAACTGGTTGAGGCCCTCCAGCGCGTAGTACTCGCACTGGATGGGGATCAGCACCTCCTGCGCGGCGACCAACGCGTTGACGGTCAGCAGGCCGAGCGAGGGCGGGCAGTCGATGAAGACGTAGTCGAAGTGCCCCGGGTACGCGGAGATGGCGCGGGCCAGCCGGGACTCCCGGGCAACCACCGAGACCAGCTCGATCTCGGCGCCGGCGAGGTCGATGGTGGCCGGTACGCACCACAGGTTCGGGATGCCCTCGACCGCCTGCGCCACCTCCTCCAGCGGCACGCTGTCGATCAGGCAGTCGTACACGTCGGGCACGCCGGTGTGGTGTGGGACGTTGAGCCCGGTGGAGGCGTTGCCCTGCGGGTCCAGGTCGACCACCAGGACCCGGTTCCCGTGCAGGGCGAGGGACACCGCCAGGTTCACCGTGGTCGTGGTCTTTCCCACGCCGCCCTTCTGGTTCGCGACGCACATCACCCGCGTCCGTGGGGGCCGAGGCATGATCACCTCGCCACTGGGATTCAGGATCTGCACGGCGCGCATCGCCTCCATAGCCAACGGTGGGTCATCCTCTTCGCGCGTCGGGGTTTCACGTGAAACGTACGTGCTTGCGGGGGGTTCAGCAGCGTGGCCGGTGGCCGGTGGCGTGTCGGACGACGGCGCAGCCACGCCGGCTGCTTCGTCCGGCGCGGGCGACGGGCCGGACTGCTGCGGTAGGGCCGCCCCCGGCGGTTGCGGCTCATACCGTCCGGGGAGCGCCGCGTTGCCGCGCGCGTAGCCCGGACGCGTGCTGGCGGCATTTGCCGGGCCGCCGGTCGGATCGTGCGGCTCCCGGGCCGGCGGCACGTTCGCCGGCCCGGAGGAGGTCGGCCGGACGCCACCCGCGACGGGCACGTCCCGAGGCGCCGACGGATCGGCTCCCGCCGGACCCGTGGCCGGGCCACGGGAGTCGTCGCCCAGCGGCCAGCCCCGGTAGTCGGTTTCACGTGAAACGGGGTCGGTGGCAGAGGGTTGCCCTGCCGGCCCGGTCACCCGCGGATCGTCGTACCTGCCGTCGTCATGCACCTGTCATCCCTGCCCGCTCCGGATGGTCGGTCCGCACCCCGTCGATCGGGCCCCACGCGCTTCCGGCGCGGTGGACGGCCCGGCGGGAAACGGTCGGGTTCGGGTGCCGCCCGGCACCGCCGTTCCACATTATCGACGCGCGGCCAGCCTACGGCGCACGGACGCGGCGGGTCCACGTCGGGTTCCAATCGGTCAGCTACGTCGCACCGTTTTCGACCGCCGGAACAACAACGCGGGAACCCCGGATGGCGTCAGCGGTCCCGGCCGGATCCGCCACGGCGGCGCCCGCCACGCGACCGCTTCGGGCTCTTCTTCCGCACCGGAGCGATCACCCGCTCCCGGACCACCTCGATCACCACGGCCGGCGGGTCGATGATGCCGACTCCGCACCGCTGCAGCTCCGGCTCGCCTCCACCGAGCCGGGTCACCGCCTCGGCATGTTCGGTGATCTCCTCGGCGGCCGAGGCGCCCTTGAGCGCCACCAACCGCCCGCCGGGCACCACGAGCGGGAGGCACCAGGTAGCCAGCCGGTCCAGCGCGGCGACCGCCCGGGCGGTCACGATGTCGGCGCTGAGCGGCGCGGTGTCGCGGGTACCGGCAGCCGCTTCCTCCGCCCGCCCCCGGAACACCCGGACCGTGCGGGTCAGGCCGAGCTGCTGCACCGCCTCGATGAGAAAGGCGGTCCGCCGGGCGAGCGGTTCGACGAGGGTGACCGTGAGATCGGGCCGGGCGATCGCGAGTACCAGACCGGGCAGCCCGGCGCCGGACCCGACGTCGAGCACGCTCGCTCCCTCGGGAATCCGCTCGGCCATCGCCGCACAGTTGAGCAGGTGCCGCTCCCAGATACGGGGCGCCTCGCGGGGGCCGATCAGGCCGCGTACCACGCCGTCCGTCGCCAGCAGTTCCGCGTACGCGGCGGCCAGGTCGAGGCGATCGCCGAACAGGGTACGGGCGGCCTCCGCCGCCTCGGGCGGCAGCGTCGCCGCCCCCGGTGCCGGCCGCTCCTCGGCCGCCGACACCGGACCGTCCATGAGGGACAGATCAGCTGGCGGCGCCGTAGGCGGGCCCGCCAAGCCACTGTCGTCACCGGTGGCGGCCGGCTCGGCGAAGAGCGGCTCGACGGCACCGACCGGCACCGCCGCGGCCGACTCGTCCGCAACCGCGGCCGGTTCGGTCGGTGCCGTGGGCTCACTTGAGAAGGCCGGGGTCACCTCGCCCGAGGGCTCCGCCGGATGCGCCTGGGACTGGTCGGCAGGCCGGTCCGCCGCCGTACCCGATTCGGCGGAGAAGCTCGGGTCGCTCGCGGTGGCCGGCGTACCGGGAAGGGCCGGATCGGTCGCAGGGGTCGCGTCGCCGTCGGAGAAGACCGGGTCAATGGTCGGGTCGTGCCGGACAGGCGACGGCCCGGGTGGCGTACCACCCGGGCCGGCCACGGCATCCGCCGTCGTTTCGTCGTAGGTCACCCGGTCAGTCCACCGGCCGGACGACGATACGGCGGTTCGGCTCCACGCCCTCGGACTCGCTCTCCACGCCGCTCATCGCGTTCACCACGTCGTGCACACACTTGCGCTCGAACGCGGACATCGGCTCCAGGCGCACCGGCTCCCCGTACTCCTTGACCTTCTCCACCGCGTTCTTGGCGACGGCGGCCAGTTCCTTGCGCCGCGCGGCCCGGTAGCCGCCGACGTCGAGCAGCAGGCGGCTCGGCGTACCGGTCTGCCGGAACACCGCCAGCCGGGTCAGTTCCTGGAGCGCCTCCAGGGTCGCGCCACGCTGGCCGACCAGGTTCTGCAGGCGTGCGCCGACCACCTCGACGACCGGTCGGCCGCCGGAGACCAGCTCGTCGATGTCGCCGTCGTAGTCGAGGATGTCGAGCAGGCCCTCGACGTAGTCGGCCGCGATCTCACTCTGCCGGAACAGGTCGCTGTCGGCCGGGGCCTTCTTCTCGGCGGCCTCCGGCTCGCCCTGGCTCTCCTCCGCCTCTTCGGTGGCGACGGACGCCACGGTCTCCTCGTCCAGGGACTGGTCGGCGCTGGGGATGCTGGTGTCGGTCACGGTCTCATCTCCGTACTCGCTCGGCCGGACCGTCGGGTCCGCTGGTCTCCCGGGGCCGGCGGGAGCTTCGCCGGTGCCCTCGGGCACGTCTGTACGGGCAGTTTCGCCCGTGACCGCGCTCGGCGCGGCGGTTCCGGCCCGGCGCCGACCGTACGGTGGCAGCTCGGGGGCCGGAAGGGCCGCCACCGTCACCGGTGGCGGCCCCGCAGGCTCAGCCCTGTCGCTTGGCGGGCCGGCTGCCCTTCTTCGGGTTGGTCGGCTTGGCACCGGGCTTCGGCCCGGCCACCTTCGGCGCGGTCGCCGGGGCCTTCGCGACCGGCTGGGCGGACTTGCGGCCGAGCAGGCCGCCGCTCTTGGCCGGCTGGGCGGTCTTTCGCGCCGGGGCCGTCTTGGCCGTCACCAGCGGCGGGAACTTGCGCAGCACCCACTGCTGCTGGCCGAGCGTGAACAGGTTGTTGGTGACCCAGTAGATGATCACGCCGATCGGAAAGATCGAACCGGAGACCAGCAGGGAGACCGGGATGCCGTAGAGCATCAGCCGCTGGATCATGCGCTGCTGCGGGTCCTCGGCCCAGCCGGTCTTCAGAATCATCTGGCGGCTGGTCAGGTAGGTCGTGGCGATCATGATGAGCACCAGCACGCCGGCAACGATCTTGACCGTCCCGCTGTTCGCCCCCAGCCGGCTCAGCTCCTCGGCGGTCGAGCCGAACCGGCCGGAGAGCGGAGCGGTGAAGAGCTTCGCGCTGGACGCGCTGTTGAACTGGTCGACCGTCCAGCCGTACAGGGTCGGCTGGGGATTGTCCGGGCGGAGCCGCTTGAGCGTGTGGAACAGACCGAGGAAGACCGGGATCTGGAGGAACATCGGAAGGCAGCCCATCAACGGGTTGGCCTTTTCCTTCCGGTAGAGCTCCATCATCTCCTTCTGGAGCGTCTCCCGGTCACCCTTGTGCTTCTCCTGGAGCTCCTTGACCTTGGGCTGGAGCGCCTGCATCGCCCGCTGCGACTTGATCTGCTTGACGAAGACCGGGAAGAGGATCACCCGGACCGTCACCACCAGGAAGACGATGGCGAGGATCCACGACCAGTTCGTGCCGATCACCGCTCCGGCCGACACAAGGGCGTCCCAGGCCGAGTGCCAGGTCAGCAGGATCCACGAGATCGCGTAGTAGATCCAGTCAAGACTCAATTTCTCAGGCTCCAGTCACGTCGGCGCGGCGGCGCTCGACCGGCTCAGGCACCGGGTCGTGTCCACCTGGGTGAAAGGGGTGGCAGCGCGACAGCCGCCGGACCGTCAGCCAGGCCCCCCGCAGCGCACCGTGCCGGGAGACCGCCTCCACGGCGTAGGCACTGCACGACGGGTAGAACCGGCAGCGGGCCGGCAGCGCCGGACTTATCCACCGACGGTACGCGATGATGGGTACCAGCAGCATGCGGGCACCGGTTGTCATCGGCCGAGGCACGGAGGTCACCCCGTTCACCGGGACCGTCGCCCCCGGGAGGCCCGCGCGGCGGCGACGGCGGCGTCCAGATCGGCCCCCAGTCGAGCGTACGTCGCCTCGGCGGCCTGCGGCAGCGCGCGGACCACCAGGGTGCTCCCGGCGGGCAGCTCGCCCATGCGCTCGCGGGCCAGGTGGCGGAGGCGGCGGCGGACCTTGTTCCGGACCACGGCGTTGCCGACCGCCTTGGACACGACGAAGCCGGCGCGGCTCGGCACGGAGGTCTCCGCACCGCTGTTCCGCGCCGGCTCCGGCGGGTTTGTCGCTGGGTGTCCGGTCTGCTCGGGAAGGGTCAGGTGCACCACGACGGCACCTCGGCCGACGCGTCGGCCACCCCGGACCGCCGCGGCGAAATCGCTACTGCGCCGCAGTCGCTGCGCGGCGGCCAGCACGATTGCCCGTGTCCCGGACCGGACCGGTCGGCCTCAGGCCGACAGGCGGGTGCGGCCCTTGGCGCGACGGGTCGAGAGGATGGCACGGCCGGCACGGGTGCGCATGCGCAGCCGGAAGCCGTGGGTCTTCGCGCGCCGGCGGGTGTTCGGCTGGTAGGTGCGCTTGCTCACGTCAGGCTCTCCGTTGTCCTACGCCCCGCGCGGGGCATCGCCCGGGGTCGTGTGGTGGTCCAGGCCACCGCGCCGGTGGCCTCCGATCGGTGCTGCCCGGCGAAGCGACACCTCGGCGATGCGGGGCAGCAACCACGGACAGCAAGCAGCCATCACCTTAGCAGAGGGCGACAGAGCAGCCGATCCAGCCTACGCAGGCGGGCAAAGACCGTCAAACATCACACCCGATACCCCGACAGCGCCCGGAGCACGACCGAAGGGGCGGTTTTCACTGATGTTGACAAGGCTGCGCCGGTGTCGACGGTTGATGGCGCGGGGTCCGCACTGTTAGCGTGCCCGATTGCGGTCAGCGTCGGGGGTCCGGGTTGTCGTGACCGGCAAGACCAGACAGGGTAGTGAATCGTTCGGCACGGTGAACCCGCTTCAACGCCTCCGGAACCAGGGGGGGTAGCCCCGACCCCGCGTCCGGTGGGCGGCCACAATCGGTCGGTACACACAGGCTGTGGATAACTTGTGGATGACGACCGGTGAGCCGTCCGGGCGGGCGTGAGTAGAGGCGAGGGGGTGGCACGACGGTGACCGGAACGACCGACCTGGCCGCGGTGTGGTCGGCAACGACGGACGAGCTCGCCGACGAGATCATCTCGGCGCAGCAGCGGGCGTACCTCCGGCTCACCCGGCTGCGGGCCATCGTCGAGGACACCGCGCTGCTCTCCGTACCGGACGCCTTCACCCGGGACGTGATCGAGTCGCGGCTCCGCCCGGCCATCACCGAGGCCCTGAGCCGGCGGCTCGGCCGGCCGGTCCAGGTCGCCGTCACCGTACGGGTGGCCGACGACGCCGGAAGTCGCCCGGCCGGCACCGTCTACCGCAGCACCCCGGAGGCGGCCGACCGGGACGCTCCGCCGGACCTGCTCGCCGGCCTCGGCCAGCCCGGTCCGATGGCCGAGGCGCCCGGCTTCCCCGAATTCGGCTACCCGCCCCGGCCCGAGCCCTCGGCGTACGCAGAGGATCGACCGCAGCCGACGGCGGAGGAGCCGGCCCCGCGGCAGCGCACGCCCGACGGCGGCCGAACGCCACTCATCCCCGGCAGCCGGGACGGCCAGGACACCCTGTTCAGCACCGCTTTCGCCGAGCCGCTGCACGACGACTCCGAGCGCCGGGCCTTCGACGACCGGATGGATCCGCTTCCGGACACCGGTGGGTACGAGGCCCGTTACCGCGACACCCCCGGGCCGGCCGACGGGTCGCCGCTGCGCGGCCTGCCCCGGGCCGGTGCCTCGGACAGCGGCCCCGGCCGTAGTGGCACGGATCACCGCCCAGGTGGCCCGGTCGACCGGAGGCTCCCGGGCGGGGTGGAGACCGGCGGTAACCGGCTCAACCCGAAGTACATGTTCGAGACGTTCGTCATCGGCTCCTCGAACCGCTTCGCGCACGCGGCGTCGGTGGCGGTGGCGGAGTCGCCGGCGAAGGCGTACAACCCGCTGTTCATCTACGGCAGCTCCGGGCTGGGCAAGACCCACCTGCTGCACGCCATCGGGCACTACGCCACCACGCTGGGCAACGCCCGCTCGGTCCGGTACGTCTCGACCGAGGAGTTCACCAACGACTTCATCAACTCGCTGCGTGACGACAAGACCAGCGCGTTCCAGCGCCGCTACCGGGACGTGGACATCCTCCTGATCGACGACATCCAGTTCCTGGAGAACCGGGAGCGGACCCAGGAGGAGTTCTTCCACACCTTCAACACCCTGCACAACGCCAACAAGCAGATCGTGATCACCTCCGACCGGTCGCCGAAGCAGTTGGCGACGCTGGAGGATCGGCTGCGTACCCGGTTCGAGTGGGGGCTGCTCGCCGACATCCAACCGCCGGACCTGGAGACCCGGATCGCGATCCTGCAGAAGAAGGCGGCGCAGGAGCGGCTGTACGCCCCGCCGGACGTGCTGGAGTTCATCGCCTCCCGGGTGTCGAACTCGATCCGGGAACTGGAGGGCGCGCTGATCCGGGTCACCGCGTTCGCCAGCCTCACGCGCTCGTCCGTGGAGCTGTCGCTGGCCGAGGAGGTGCTGCGGGACTTCATCCCGGACGGCGCCGGTCCGGAGATCACCGCGGACCAGATCATGGTCTCCACCGCCGACTACTTCGGGGTGAGCCTGGAGGACCTGCGTGGGCATTCCCGGTCCCGGGTGCTGGTCAACGCCCGGCAGGTGGCCATGTACCTGTGCCGGGAGCTGACCGACCTGTCGCTGCCCCGAATCGGGCAGGCTTTCGGCGGCAGGGATCACACCACCGTCATGCACGCCGACCGGAAGATCCGCCAGCAGATGGCAGAGCGCCGCTCGCTCTACAACCAGATCGCCGAGCTGACCAACCGGATCAAGCAGACCTGAGTCGTACGCGACGACGCAGCGCCCGGCCGGAGACTCCGGCCGGGCTTCCTCGTATCTGCGGACACCCGGCGGAGCTTGACCCTCGACCCGGTCGAGGACGCACGATCGGCGTCATGGCCGTCCACAGACCGACCCGGTTTTCCACACCCCCTGTTCCACAGGCGGTGGACAACCACGCTACGTCCGGACCTGGTTATCCACAGACTGTGGACAACTCCTGGGGACGGAGCTGTGGACGCCTGGGGACAACGACGGCGTTGTCCACCGACGACGGTCGGCCTGTGGGTGGCCTGTTGAAGGTTCTGGGGACAACGCCGATCAAGAACGTTCCGGTCGTCCACAACGCTGGGGAGAAACCCGGTGGATTAGCGGTGGACAACCGGTGGATAACCGTGGACAACCTGGGGACCGGCCGCGCCTGTGGATCGGGACACGAGTTGTCCCCCTGGTTCTCCACAGCAAAACCACCGGTGGATAACCTGTCCGACCTGCGCAGACGCGGGTTCTCCACAGTTTGCACAGGTGCGATGAAGACGATGAGTTATCTCTTCTAAACAACAAAAACCAATCATCACCGTTGGACTTCCTGTGGATCGGGCCGGAACGCCGCCGACGGCGGTCGCCCCGGCACCTGATCCACGGGGTCGGGCGCACAGCCGATGCCCACGCGCCCTAAGGTGCGATGGGTACCCGCACGGTCGGGCGGGACGGGTGGCAGCGGTCGGCATGAGAGAGTTGTCGCTGACGTCGACGCGGAGGCATTGATGAAGTTCCGAGTGGAGCGCGACGCGCTCGCCGAGGCGGTCGCGTGGACCGCCAAGAGCCTGCCCAACCGACCCTCCGTACCGGTGCTGGCCGGAGTGATGCTCCGGGTGACCGACGGCAACCTTCAGGTCTCCGGCTTCGACTACGAGGTCTCCAGCCAGGTCACCGTCGAGGTGCAGGGGGACGCCGACGGCGCCGCCCTCGTCTCCGGCCGCCTGCTCGCCGAGATCACCAAGGCGCTCCCGGCCAAGCCGGTGGACATCGCCGCCGTCGGTGCCCACCTGGAACTGGTCTGCGGCAGCGCCCGCTTCACCCTGCCGACCATGCCGGTCGAGGACTACCCGGCCCTGCCGGAGATGCCGGAGAGTGCCGGCACCATCGACTCCGCCGCCTTCGCCGCCGCCGTGGCCCAGGTGGCCGTCGCCGCCGGCCGGGACGAGACGCTGCCGATGATGACCGGCGTACGCATCGAGCTCTCCGGCCGCACCCTGGCGATGCTCGCCACCGACCGCTACCGGCTCGCGCTGCGCGAGATGGAGTGGAACCCGGACGACCCCGAGATCAGCCTCAACGCGCTGGTGCCGGCCCGGACGCTGCACGACACCGCCAAGGCGCTCGGCCCGCTCGGTGGCCAGGTGACCATGGCGCTCTCCCAGGGCGGTGCCGGCGAGGGCATGATCGGGTTCTCCGGCGGCACCCGGCGGACCACCAGCCGGCTGCTCGACGGCGCCAACTACCCGCCGGTCCGCTCGCTCTTCCCCGCCTCCCACAACGCCGAGGCCCGGGTTCCGGTCAGTGCCCTGATCGAGGTGGTCAAGCGCGTCGCCCTCGTCGCCGAGCGGACCACGCCGGTGCTGCTCAGCTTCAGCTCGGACGGGCTCGTGGTCGAGGCCGGCGGCACCGAGGAGGCCCGGGCCAGCGAGGCCATGGAGGCCACCTTCACCGGCGACCCGCTGACCATCGGCTTCAACCCGCAGTACCTGATCGACGGCCTGACCAACCTGGGTGCCCAGTACGCCCGGCTGGAGTTCGTCGACGCCTTCAAGCCCGCGGTGATTTCGCCCGCCGGCGAGGATGGCGAGGTCATCCCGGGGTACCGATACCTCATCATGCCGATTCGCGTGTCCCGCTGATCGCACCCCAGCACGACCCAGACGTACGGAGGTAGGAGCAGATGCAGCTCGGCCTGGTAGGACTCGGCCGGATGGGCGGCAACATGCGCGAGCGGTTGCGCGCCGCCGGTCACGAGGTGGTCGGTTACGACCGCGACGCGGAGCTGAGCGACGTCGCGAGCCTCGCGGAACTGGCCGAGAAGCTGGAGGCCCCGCGTGCGGTCTGGGTGATGGTTCCGGCCGGCGTCACCGACGCCACCATCGACGAACTCGCCGGCGTGCTCGGCGAGGGCGACATCATCATCGACGGCGGAAACTCGCGCTTCAGCGACGACGCCCCGCGCGCCGAGCGTCTCAACGAGCAGGGCATCGGCTACATCGACGTCGGCGTCTCCGGCGGCGTCTGGGGCCGCCAGAACGGGTACGCGCTGATGGTCGGCGGCGCGGAGGAACACGTCGAGCGGCTGATGCCGATCTTCGAGGCGCTCAAGCCGGCCGGCGAGTACGGCTTCGTGCACGCCGGCCCGGTCGGCGCCGGGCACTACGCCAAGATGGTGCACAACGGCATCGAGTACGGCCTGATGCATGCCTACGCCGAGGGCTACGAGCTGATGGCCAAGTCCGAGCTGGTGACCAACGTGCCGGGCGTGTTCAAGTCCTGGCGCGAGGGCACCGTGGTCCGGTCCTGGCTGCTCGACCTGCTCGACCGCGCGCTGGACGAGGACCCGGAGCTGGCCGAGCTGAGCGGCTACACCGAGGACACCGGCGAGGGCCGCTGGACCGTCGACGAGGCGGTCCGGCTCGCGGTGCCGCTGAACGTCATCACCGCCTCGCTGTTCGCCCGGTTCGCCTCCCGGCAGGACGACTCGCCCGCGATGAAGGCCGTCGCCGCGCTGCGCCAGCAGTTCGGCGGTCACGCCGTCCGCAAGAGCTGACCGGCCGCCACCGCCTGTGTACGTCCGCCGGCTTGAACTGGTCGACTTCCGCTCGTACGAGCGGGTCGGCGTCGACCTGGAGCCGGGTCCGAACGTCCTGATCGGCCCCAACGGCGTCGGCAAGACCAACCTGGTCGAGGCGCTCGGCTACGTGGCGACCCTGGACTCGCACCGGGTCGCCACGGACGCCCCGCTGGTCCGGATGGGCGCCTCCTCGGCGGTGATCCGTTGCGCGGTGGCGCACGAGGGCCGGGAGCTGCTGGTCGAGCTGGAGATCGTTCCCGGCAAGGCCAACCGGGCCCGGCTGGGTCGTTCCCCGGCCCGTCGCGCCCGGGACGTGCTCGGCGCGTTGCGGCTGGTGCTGTTCGCCCCGGAGGACCTGGAACTGGTCCGCGGTGATCCGGCCGAGCGCCGCCGCTACCTCGACGACCTGCTGGTCACCCGCCAGCCCCGGTACGCCGGCGTGCGCGCCGACTACGAGCGGGTGGTCAAGCAACGCAACGCCCTGCTGCGGACGGCGTACCTGGCCCGCAAGACGGGCGGGTCACGGGGCGGAGACCTGTCCACCCTCGCGGTCTGGGACACCCACCTGGCGCAGCACGGTGCCGAGCTGCTCGCCGGCCGGCTGGAGCTGGTCGCCGCGCTCGCCCCGCATGTCGGCAAGGCGTATGACGCGGTGGCGGCGGGTCGGGGTGCGGCGGGGATCGCGTACCGGCCGTCGGTGGAGCTGGCCGAGCCGACCACCGACCGGGCGGCGCTGGCCGAGGCGTTGCAGGCCGCGCTGACCGAGAACCGGTCGGCGGAGATCGAACGTGGCACCACCCTGGTCGGCCCGCACCGCGACGACCTCGTGCTCACCCTCGGCCCGCTGCCCGCCAAGGGGTACGCGAGCCACGGCGAGTCCTGGTCGTTCGCGCTGGCCCTGCGGCTGGCCGGGTACGACCTGTTGCGTGCTGACGGCATCGAGCCGGTGCTGGTCCTCGACGACGTCTTCGCCGAACTGGACGCAGGCCGCCGGGATCGGCTGGCCGATCTGGTCGGCGGTGCCGGTCAGCTCCTGGTGACCTGTGCAGTGGACGACGACGTGCCGGCGGCGCTGCGCGGCACCCGGTACGCGGTGGGCGAGGGGACGGTGCGTCGTGTCGGATGAGGTTCAGCTCCCGCCGGCCCGGCTGGGTCCGGGAGGCGGTGGGCGTACCCCCGAGGGGGGCCGGGGCGCGGCGGACGGTGCGGCGGCGGACGGGCGTGGGCGGCGGGCCGACTCGTCCGGCGGCGCCGGGGCGGACACCGACGGTGCCGGAGACCTGCCGGCCGGGGCGTCCGGGCCCGAGCTGGCCCGGGCGGTGCTGGACGCGGCGAAGGCCCGCCGGCAGGCGGCCACCACCCGTCGGCGCGGCGCGGTACGCGGCGACGGCGAGCGGCGGCTACGCGGCTACTCCGGTCCGGGGCCGGACCCGCGCGACCCGCAACCGCTCGGCGCGGTGCTGGATAAGCTGGTCAAGGCGCGGGGCTGGCAGCAGCCGGCGGCCGAGGCGACGGTTTTCGGCGCCTGGGAACGGGTGGTCGGGTCGGAGGTGGCGCAGCACAGCCGCCCGGTCAAGCTGGAGAACGGCGAGCTGACCGTGGAGGCGCGCTCGACCGCGTGGGCGACCCAGCTCCGGTTGCTCGCCGGCTCGCTGCTTCAGCAGATCGCCCGTGAGGTGGGCCACAACGTGGTGCGCAAGCTGCACATCCACGGCCCGGCCGCGCCGTCCTGGTCGCGTGGCCCGCGTCGGGTTCGCGGCCGCGGCCCGCGCGACACCTACGGCTGACCGGCTCCTTGATCGACTCAATGTGCGGCGAATCGTGGTCTCGTCATCGGGTTTGACCCCAACACGCCGCACATCAAGGTGCTTACGCGTCGGCGTAGACCGCGAATCCCCGGTCGGCGCAGCGCCGGTAGAAGGCGGCCAGGACGCTCAGCTCGGCGCAGGTGAAGGTCCACTGCGGCGGATCGCCGTTCTCGTCGCGCAGCTTGTCGAGCCGGCTGTCCAGCCAGCGCAGCTGCTGCTCGGCCAGCCGGCCGTCGCCCAGCAGCGACCGCAGTACCTCGCTGACCGACTCGAAGGTCACCGCCTCGTCGATCGGCCGGTGCCGGGCGACGAACTTCTCCAACCCGTCGGCGATCCAGGAACAGCCGTCGGGGTCGATCACGGGGTCCTCGTCCTCGGCCGCGTTCTCCGTGGCGTAGAGCACATTTTCCAGCCCGAGGATCAGGTCGACCAGCTCGGTGTACGCGGTCGCGCGGACCGTGCCGGTCTTGGCGATCAGCTCGGCGAGCGCCGCGGTGGGGCCGGAGATCCGTGGCATGTCCACGATCTCCCCGAAGTCGACGAACTCGGCCGGCGCGACCGGGTCGTAGAAGCGGCCGGTTCGCGGCCAGTGCACCGCGACGTTGTCCAGCCCCATCTGGCGTCACCTCTTGTAAGGAAGTTGTCGGACCGATCGGGTCGATCGTCCCGGTTCAGGGCGGGAAAGATCAAGACCACAGCGGCAGGCGCCGCAAAGGTACGGCACCGCGGGTTACGCCGCGACCCCCGGTCGGCCACGTGCCGGTACCGATCCGGTGGCCGCCGACTACTCCGGGTCGCAGCGTGACATCGGACCCGCCGAGCCGGAGCGGTCAGAAGCGCCCCCGATGAAGGTGTGGTGTGTAGGGGGAGTCGTAGACAGCGCGGTTCGGCCGGCTACGGAGTTCTCAGCCGCCGCGCAGGGGTGCCGAGTGGCGGTTTCGTCGCCTTCGCAGAGTAAGATTGACGGCGAGACGAAAGACCCGACACGGAGTGATGCACAAGGGCCGCAGGGCCCTTGATCATTGTCCCGGATCGGGTCGAGCCGATCGCGATCCGCGGGCGACCGCGGCGCCCGGCGTACACGATCCGCGACCTGGACATCCGGGGACGGGCCGTGCGCGCCGACGTCGCGTGATGTCCGCCGAACCCGCGCCCCCGCGCCCTGGCGTGGCCGGTGCGAGAAAGTGGCCGAGGGTGGCAGCGGAGGACAACAAGAAGTACGGCGCCGAGTCGATCACCGTCCTCGAGGGGTTGGAGGCGGTCCGGAAGCGGCCCGGTATGTACATCGGGTCCACCGGTGAACGCGGCCTGCACCACCTCGTGTGGGAGGTCGTCGACAACGCGGTGGACGAGGCGCTGGCCGGATACTGCGACACCATCGACGTGGAGTTGCTCGCCGACGGCGGCGTACGGGTCACCGACAACGGGCGTGGCTTCCCGGTCGACCTCCACCCGAAGCTGAAGAAGCCGGGTGTCGAGGTCGCGCTGACCGTGCTGCACGCGGGCGGCAAGTTCGACGGCAAGGCGTACGCCGTCTCCGGCGGCCTGCACGGTGTCGGCGTCTCCGTCGTGAACGCCCTCTCCACGAAGATGGCCGTGGAGATCCACAAGGACGGCTTCGTCTGGCGGCAGCAGTACCACAACTCCAAGCCGACCCCGCTGGAGAAGGGCGAGCCGACCGACCGGACCGGCTCGGCGGTCTCCTTCTGGCCCGACGCGGACGTCTTCGAGACCGTCGACTTCGACTTCCAGACCATCTACCGCCGCCTGCAGGAGATGGCCTTCCTCACCCGCGGCCTCACCATCCACCTGCTCGACGAGCGGGTCGAGGAGAGCGAGGAGGGCAAGCCGCGCGAGGTGACCTTCCGCTACGAGGGTGGTATCGCCGACTTCGTCCGGCACCTCAACGCGTCGAAGAACCCGATCCACAAGACGGTGGTCGAGTTCAGCGCCGAGGAGGAGGGCATGTCGGTCGAGATCGCCATGCAGTGGAACGAGTCGTACGGCGAGTCGGTCTACACCTTCGCCAACAACATCAACACCCACGAGGGCGGCACCCACGAGGAGGGGTTCCGGGCCGCGCTGACCAGCGTCGTCAACCGGTACGGCGCGGACAAGAAGCTGCTCAAGGGTGACGAGAGGCTCTCCGGCGAGGACATCCGCGAGGGGCTGGCCGCGATCATCTCGGTCAAGCTGACCAACCCGCAGTTCGAGGGCCAGACCAAGACCAAGCTCGGCAACACCCCGGTGAAGAGCTTCGTGCAGCGGGTCTGCAACGAGTCGCTGGTCGACTGGTTCGACCGCAATCCGGCCGAGGCGAAGATCATCATCACCAAGGCGTCCCAGGCGGCCCGGGCCCGGATCGCCGCGCAGCAGGCGCGCAAGCTCGCCCGCCGCAAGTCGCTGCTGGAGTCCGGCTCGATGCCGGGCAAGCTGGCCGACTGCCAGTCCACCGACCCGCGTGAGTCCGAGGTCTTCATCGTCGAGGGCGACTCGGCGGGCGGCTCGGCCAAGCAGGGGCGTGACCCGCGTACCCAGGCGATCCTGCCGATCCGCGGCAAGATCCTCAACGTGGAGAAGGCCCGGATCGACCGGGTGCTGAAGAACAACGAGGTCCAGGCGCTGATCACCGCGCTGGGCACCGGCATCCACGACGACTTCGACATCGAGAAGCTGCGCTATCACAAGATCGTGCTGATGGCCGACGCCGACGTGGACGGCCAGCACATCCAGACGCTGCTGCTCACCCTGCTGTTCCGCTTCATGCGGCCGCTGGTCGAGCTGGGGCACGTCTACCTGGCCGCCCCGCCGCTCTACAAGATCAAGTGGAACAAGAAGGGCGACGACGCCCAGTACGCGTACTCGGACCGCGAGCGGGACGGGCTGATCGCGCTGCGCCAGCAGAAGAAGCCCAACGCCAAGCCGGACGACATCCAGCGGTTCAAGGGCCTTGGCGAGATGAACTACCCCGAGCTGTGGGAGACCACGATGAACCCGGCCACCCGTACGCTGCGCCAGGTGACGCTCGACGACGCCGCAACCGCCGACGAGCTGTTCAGCGTCCTCATGGGTGAGGACGTCGAGGCGCGTCGTTCGTTTATCCAGCGCAACGCCAAGGATGTGCGGTTCCTGGACATCTGACGGACCGCGCCGGGCCGGGCGGTGATCCACCGGCCGGCCCGGCGGTCCACAGGGTTATCCACAGCCTGGCCGGTTTCCACAGCCGTTATCCACAGCACGAACACGACTCTGAGTCTGATAAGGGTTAACAGTGACCGATACTCCCGAGTCCACCCCGAACGAGCCGGAGACCCCGGAGACACCGGCCGCGGTCGTGCAGCACGACCGCATCGAGCCGGTCGGCCTCGAGGTCGAGATGCAGCGCTCGTACCTCGACTACGCGATGAGCGTCATCGTCGGGCGGGCCCTGCCGGACGTCCGGGACGGGCTCAAGCCGGTTCACCGCAAGATCCTCTACGCGATGTTCGACTCCGGCTACCGGCCGGACCGCGGGTACGTGAAGTGCTCCCGCGTGGTCGGCGACGTGATGGGCCAGTTCCACCCGCACGGCGACTCGGCCATCTACGACGCGCTGGTCCGGATGGCGCAGCCCTGGTCGCTGCGCTACCCGCTGGTCGACGGCAACGGCAACTTCGGCTCGCCCGGTAACGACCCGGCCGCGGCGATGCGCTACTGCATCACGGCAGATGCCCGGATTCGTACCGCTGAAGGCAGCCTGCGGATCGGCGATGTGCTGCCGGATGCCGCGCCGAGCAGCGAGACGGACATCGAGCTGAAGGTCCGGGACCGCAACGGCGACCTGGTCCGGGCCTCGAAGTTCTTCCACTCCGGCGAGCACCCCACGCTGCGGCTGCGCACCCGCGAGGGGTACGAGCTGACCGGCACCCACAACCACCCGGTGCTCTGCCTGGTGGACGTGGCCGGTGTGCCCACCCTGCTCTGGAAGCTGCTCGCCGAGATCTCCCCCGGCGACCGGGTGGTCATCCAGCGCACCGTGCCGGACGAGATCGGCTACCCGATGCTCGAGCACGTCGAGGCGGCGTTCCTCGCCGGCGCCTTCGTCAGCGAGGGCTGGGTGTCCGTGGGGCGGGCCGGCTTCAACAACGTGGACCGGGAATTCTTCGTCCGCGTTCTTGCCGCCTACGACCTTGCCGTCGGCGGTCCCCGCTACGTCAGCGAACGCACGATCGCCTCGGGCAGCCTGCTGCACGAACTTGACGTTCAGAACCTGTCGGCGCTGCGGAAGAGCCTGCTCGGTGAGCTGGTCGGGGCGCGCAGCGCCGGCAAGTTCGTGCCGGAGTTCGTCTGGCAGGGGCCGGCCGCGGTCAAGCGAGCGTTCCTGCAGGCGCTCTTCGAGGGCGACGGCTCCTCCTCGCTGCTGCCGCGCAACAGCATCCAGATCTCGTACTCGACCCGCAGCGAGCGGCTGGCCCGCGAGGTTCAGCAGCTCCTGCTGGAGTTCGGCGTGATCAGCAAGCAGTGCCGGTACGACAACGGCGAGATCAAGGTCGTGGTGACCAACCGCCGCGATGCCCGCATCTTCGCCGCCCAGGTCGGCTTCCTCGGCCGGAAGCAGTCGAAGCTGGAGTCCGAACTGGCTGCCGTCCCGGAGTGCAGCATCGCGCTCTCCAGCGACCACGTGCCGTTGGTCGGTGACTTCATCCGGGAGCACGGCGCGCAGCGCTGGACCGAGCGGGACTGGCTGCGCCGGCACAACGTCGACCGGATCGAGCGGTGGGAGCGGGACCGCGACGAGATCGCCGCCCGGATCACCGACCGCGAGGTGCTCGACGTGGTTGAGCCGCTGGTCGACGGCCGGTTCTACTACGCCGAGGTGGCCAGCGTCACCGACGCGGGCGTGCAGCCGGTCTACAGCGTCCGGGTGGACACCGACGACCACTCGTTCATCTCCGACGGCTTCGTCAGCCACAACACCGAGTGCAAGCTCGACCCGCTGGCCATGGAGATGCTGCGGGACATCGACGAGGACACCGTCGACCTGCAGGACAACTACGACGGCCGGGCCAAGGAACCCACCATCCTGCCGTCCCGCATCCCCAACCTTCTGATCAACGGCTCCGAGGGCATCGCGGTCGGCATGGCCACCAAGATCCCGCCGCACAACCTGCGGGAGATCGGCGCGGCGGTGCAGTGGTGCCTGGAGAACCCGGAGGCGGACGAGGCGACCACCCTCGAGACGCTGCTGGAGATCGTCAAGGGCCCGGACTTCCCGACCCATGGTCTGATCGTCGGCACCTTGGGCATCCAGGACGCGTACCGGACCGGGCGTGGCTCGATCCGGATGCGCGCCGTGGTCGAGGTCGAGGAGGACAAGCGGGGCCGCCCCGCGCTGGTGGTCAGCGAGCTGCCGTACCAGGTCAACCCGGACAACCTCGCCGAGCGGATCGCCGAGCTGATCAAGGAGGGCAAGCTCGGCGGCATCGCCGACATCCGGGACGAGTCGTCCGGGCGTACCGGCATGCGGATCGTGCTGGTGCTCAAGCGCGACGCGGTCGCCAAGGTGGTGCTCAACAACCTCTACAAGCACACCCAGCTCCAGGAGACGTTCGGCGCCAACATGCTGGCCCTGGTCGACGGGGTGCCGCGCACGCTCAACCTGGCCCAGTTCATCCGTTACTACGTCGAGCACCAGATCGAGGTCATCCGCCGGCGGACCGCGTTCCGGCTGCGCAAGGCGGAGGAGCGGGCGCACATCCTGCGCGGTCTGGCCAAGGCCCTCGACGCGCTCGACGAGGTGATCGCCCTGATCCGGCGCTCGCCCACCGTCGAGGATGCGCGCCAGGGCCTGATCCGGCTGCTGGAGATCGACGAGGTCCAGGCGACCGCGATCCTGGACATGCAGCTGCGCCGGCTGGCCGCCCTGGAGCGGCAGCGGATCCTGGACGACCTGGCCAAGCTCGAGGTGGAGATTGCCGACCTCAAGGACATCCTGGCCAAGCCGGAGCGGCAGCGGAAGATCGTTTCCGAGGAGCTGGGCGAGATCGTCGCGAAGTGGGGCGACGACCGGCGTACCAAGATCGTGCCGTTCGACGGTGAGGTCTCGATGGAGGACCTCATCGCCCGCGAGGACGTGGTCGTCACCATCACCCGCACCGGGTACGCGAAGCGCACCAAGGTTGACCTCTACCGTTCGCAGCGCAGGGGTGGCAAGGGCGTCAGCGGTGCCACCCTCCGTCAGGACGACATTGTCAGCCACTTCTTCGTCTGCTCGACGCACGACTGGATGCTGTTCTTCACCAACAAGGGTCGGGTCTACCGGGCCAAGGCGTACGAACTTCCGGAAGCCAGTAGGGTGGCCAAGGGCCAACACGTGGCCAATCTGCTCGCGTTCCAAGCGGACGAGCAGATCGCGCAGATCATCCAGATCCCGAACTACCAGGTGGCGCCCTACCTGGTACTGGCCACGAAGAACGGCCTGGTGAAGAAGACGCGGCTTGAGGAGTTCGACTCCAACCGATCCGGCGGCATCATCGCGATCAACCTGCGCGATGAGGACGAGATGGTCGGTGCTGCCCTCGTGGGCCCGGAGGACGACTTGCTGCTGGTCTCCCAGAACGCCCAGGCCATTCGCTTCAACGCCACGGACGATGCGCTGCGCCCGATGGGCCGGGCCACCTCCGGCGTCATCGGCATGCGGTTCAGCGAGGAAGACGTCCTGCTCGCCATGGAGGTCATCCGTAGCGAGGGCATGGAAGACATGGACGTGCTGGTCGCGACAAACGGGGGATATGCGAAACGTACCCCGATCGAGGAATACCCGGTCCAGGGCCGGGGAGGTAAGGGCGTGCTGACTGCGAAGATCACTGAGCGGCGTGGTGGTCTGGTCGGCGCGGTGGTGATCAGCCCGGAGGACGAACTGTTCGCCATCACCAGCAACGGTGGTGTCATCCGGACTCCGGTGAAGCCTGTACGCCGTACGCGTGACCGGAACACAATGGGGGTCAAGCTGATGGACCTCCCGGACGGCGTGACTATCGTGGCGATTGCTCGCAATGCCGACGAGCCTGACGAACAGGACTAGTTGATGACGGAGACACAGGCGAAGTCGGGGAACAAGGGGACCTCGGCCAACCCGGTCGACGAGGAGGCCGCAAAGGGCGGTACACCAGCGACCGGCCGTGCGGCCGTGGGCCGGGCCACCGTCCCCGCCGACGCGCCTGCCCCGAAGTTCACCCGGGCACCCGGCATGGCTCCTCCGCCGGACAAGCCCGGGGAGGACTCGGGGACGACCGAGAAGGCCGACCAGACCAAGGTCGACGCCCCGAGCTCCGCCGACGGCCCGGCCGCCCCGGCGGCCAACGCGGCGAAGCCGGCCACGACCCAGCCGATCAAGACGACCGGTACAGCTCGGCCGTCACCCGGCACGACCGGCACCCAGCCGCGCATCGGAGCCGGCCTCGGCACCGCCCCCACCAAGCCGTCGGACGGCGCCCGGGCCGGCGCGCCGGGCCGACCGGCCAACGGTGGGGGCCTGCCGCCGGGGATCAGCGGCGCGGCCGCCGTCGGGGCCGCACGCGTCGGTGAGGCGGTACGCGCCGCGCGTACCTCGGTCAGCTCGGCCGCGTCGCGGGGGCCGCGCCGGGCCCGGCTGAACCTCAAGCGGATCGACCCGTGGTCCGTGATGAAGTTCGCGTTCGCCGTCTCGGTGGTGCTCTTCATCGTGGTGGTCGTCGCAACCTCGGTGCTCTACCTGGCCCTGGACGCGATGGGCGTGTTCAAGAGCGTCAACGACAGCCTGACCGACCTGGTGAGCGCCAGCGGCGGCTCGGGTGGAGGCGGCTTCCGGATCACCGCCAAGGGCGTGATCCTGAGCTCCGGGCTGATCGGCCTGGTCAACATCGTGCTCTTCACCGCGCTCGCCACGCTCGGCGCGTTCGTCTACAACGTCTGCGCCGACCTGGTTGGCGGGATCGAGCTGACGCTCGCCGAACGGGACTGATCTGCCACGCCGGGGCGCGCACCACGCACGCCCCGGCGTGATCATCACCGCGTGCGGCATGTTGCGGTCTCCCATCGCCCGGAGACCCCGACATGCCGCACACGGAGTGGATCAGGCTTCGGGGGCCACCCCGATTTGGGTACGGAGAAGGCGATGGGTTAATCTTTCTCGGTCGCCATGCGGGGCTATAGCTCAGTCGGTTAGAGCGCAGAGCTGATAACTCTGAGGTCGCTGGTTCGATTCCAGCTAGCCCCACCGCACTGTCGTCCGACAGTAGTCGAGCGTGAGGGGTAGCCCCATGTTCAAGAAGCTTCTGATCCTGGCCGGCATCGTCGGTGTGGCCGCCGTCGTGGCCCGGAAGGTGAAGGCCTCGAACGACGAGCGTGCCCTGTGGCATGAGGCGACCACCGCGCCCGACCTGCGGTAAGTTCCTCCGGCTGCCAGCACCGGGCGGGTCCGCCCGACTCGGGGCCCTAGCTCAACTGGCAGAGCACTGCCTTTGCAAGGCAGGGGTTAGGGGTTCGAGTCCCCTGGGCTCCACCATTACCGCCTCTGACCAGGCGTTTTGCTGCGACAAGATCAAGCGGCCCGGATCGGGCACAACCCAGCATTGATCTTGCGCCATCTCAGCCTCACGGCTTCATCGCAGCGGCTTGCAGGATCGACCCCACCAAGCCGCGTTGACGCTCCCGCTTCGGCCACCAGTGCACGTACGCTCCAGCGTGATCCGCAGCGTCTTGTGCCGGAGCATCCGTTGGACCTCCTGCGGCTCGGCGTGATTGGTGATCAGCGTCGTAGGAAAGAAGTGCCGCAGCGCGTGGAACGTGCCGTGCTTCTTGGGCCAGCCGGCCGAATCTCGCCAGTCCGCCCACTCTCGGGACCAGGTCCGGTCGGTGAACGGGTTACCGCGGCGAGTTGTGAATAGCAGCGGCACCGATCGCCGGACGGGATCACCGGAGGTCAGGTCGACCAGCTCCACCGGCACAGGCGGGAACTCCCGGACATGCTCGGCGAGGACCTGGCCGACGACCGGGTCCATGTCGACCGTGCCGGACGATCCCGCCTTGGGCTCGCTGGTGCCTTCCTCCAAGCGTCGCGTCAGCCACTCCAGCACAGAGGTCAGGTGGATAGCCCGCAGTGGACGATCACCGAAGGCCGGATAGAGATGGCACCGGAGATTCGACTCCACCCGCTTGCGTGTCTCCAAGGCCCACCCGACCTCTCGGGAGAGCCGCCACCGCTCGCCGTACTCCCGCAGCGTCAGGTTGCGTTCCGACTGCTGAACCTTCATCTCTTCAGCTACGCCAGCGCGGGCACGAGCGTCGAAGGCTTCCGCGTCCGACTTCCGCTCGACGAACCGCGTACGAGGATCGCCGGCAGTGAAGGGCTGAAGCCTCGCGCGCCAAACCCAGACCAATCCGTCAAGTCAAAGCGAAGCTCACCCTTGCTCTGCTGATTCAGTAGAGCAAGAAGCATGCCACCTCCGCACCACACCACAGGTGCGTCGGCACGCTCCCCTGCGCCATGCAACCCCGCTCGCTCGCGAATCGTCAGGGGGCTGTGGGAGTGAAGGAGGGCTTATATGAAATCCGAGCGTGACGAGCGGTTCCACAGCTTCGTGCTCAGCCGGCGCGCCGGGCTCGTACGCACGGCGACACTGTTGACCGCGGGCGACGCGCATCTGGCCGAGGATCTGGTCCAGTCCACCCTGACCAAGCTGTACGTCGCCTGGCCGGCGTTTCAGCGGGCGGACAACATCGAGGGCTACCTGCGCCGGACCCTGGTCAACGCGCTCACCGACGAACGCCGTCGGTGGTGGCGCCGCCACGAACTCTCGGTAGCAGAACTTCCAGACCGGCCCCGCGTCGAACCGGACAGCAGCGGCGACCTCGACGACGGCCTGCGCGGGGCCCTGCGCGACCTGCCACCGAAGATGCGCGCTGCAGTGGTGTTCCGCTACTTCTACGACCTTCCCGTAGCCGACACCGCCGACGCCCTCGGTTGCTCCGAGGGAACGGTGAAGAGCCAGACCGCCCGCGCCCTGGACCGGATGCGGGCTGCCCTTGCCGAGTTTCCCCTGACAGGAGCCACCCGATGATGGATCTGCACGACCGGCTCGCTCGCATCGCCGGCCCGGCCGCCGAGCCGTCGGCCGCCGAGGCCGACGCCGACCTGGCCCGGGGCCGCCGAGCGCTGCGCCGCCGCCGGTCCGTCCGCGCGCTCGGTACCTCGGCCTTTGCGGTCGCCGCGCTGGCCGTCGCCGTCACCTACAACAACCAGGCCGGCCCAGCCACCACCCCTCCCGACAAGGCGCTGGCCCAGGTCGTCGCTACCCGTCTCGTGGCCTACGAGGGCAAGCAGCCACAAGGCTTCACGATCGACAAGGTTCCAGCGGGTTGGGAGATCCAGGGCGGCGATGTCGCCAGCCTGACGATTGCTCCCCAGAACGCGGCGGACAAGAACCCGGACGTCTTCGTCGACAAGATCGCCATCACACTGCAGTCGAAGGACGACCACTCCACCCCGACCGGTATGCAGCTTGAGGTCGGCGGCAAGCCCAGCGTGCTCAATGGGATCATGGACGGATGCCCACCCGGGGGTCCCGCAGCGACTCCGCCTGTGACGACGTCCGCGCCGAACACGACGGGGCCGCCTTGTGTTGCCCAGGGCAAGGACCTGTGGGTAAAGCAGTCTGATGGCATCTGGATGCTGGTGCAGATCTGGGACGCCCGCGGCTGGACCCAGCAGGACATTGTCGAGTTCGCCGATGGCATCCACGTCCAGCCGGGCGCCGAACGCATCGTCGGCTGACGGTCCGTACCCCGCCGCGCGCCTCCACACGGGAGCGCGCGGCGGGCTACGCGCGGGGTCCGTCCGCCGGGCTGCTTCGGCGTGCAGCGAGCACGCCGCCCAACCCGAATCGGTGGATGCCTAGAAAGAGGCTTCCTCGATGGTTGCTGCATCGACGGCCGCTGCTGCCGAGCCGAGATCCGACCACCGCAGACCCAGCAGCTCAGCCCGCCGGAGCCCGGTCGCCAGCGCCAGGACGAACAGCGACTCGATCCGGTCGCCAGTCAGCGCCGACAGCAGCCGCCTGGCTTCCTCGGGTGTCAGGGCGCGCCGCTCGCTACGCCCGAGGGCCGGCGGCTTGGCGGCCTTGTGCAACGCTGCACCGCCGCGCCCGACGATCCGTCGGGCGCGACGGTGCCCATCACCTCGATAGCTCCCGCTGACCACCTTGGCCGCAAAGCTGGCAGGCGCTGCGACGGCGTAGGTAGTAGGCGTAAGTCGCGCCGCCGAGGCCGGCGCTCCAAAGCAACCAGAAGATGCTGGGTACCTGCAGCGCCCAACCGTGCCGGACATCCACGGCCCAGAGCATCATCAGCCCAGCCGGGACGAGGACGATGGAGACGATCGAAGCCGGGACGACCGCGAGGGCGAGCGGTACCGGCTGGCCGGCCTTGAACCAGATCCACCGCGGGTAGATTTCGCCCCACCGGCCCACCAGGCCGTGGGTGAAAATGCCACCGACCGTGGATGCGACCGCGCAGCCCAAGCCGACTTCCAGCATGCCCGGCGTGTCCTGCATCATCTTCAGGAAGGCCGGGCTGATCCCGAGGGGGTACCCGAGGTACCAAGCCACCCTGGTGATCTCGTACGGCAGCGGCGCCAGGCAGGCGACCGCCACCGCCCAGCGGCCCCACCGCAGCAGCGTCTGCCGCGACGGGCCTCTCCCCGTCGCACCGAGACGGCCGCAATGCTGACATCTGGCGCGCACCCGGCGCTGGTAAGCCAGTGTGGCCGCCGCCCACAGCAGGCCCCCGACGAACAATATGATCAAGTTGGTGCGGTGCCAGTAGAGGATGTCGCCGATCCCGTCCTGCCCGCCCGGCACGCCGGTGAACGCGAAGACCAGCAGCAGCGGGCCGAACGCTACCAGCGCGATCATCGTGTAGTCCGGGACGAAGAGGGTCAGGCTGGCCGCCGCGATCCAGCCGACGGCGATCATCGCCACCGCACTGCGCCGGGACCCGATGCCGCGAGCCATTGCCAGCGCGATGACCGCTCCCAGCAGTCCGAGCACGGCCATGATCGGAGCGACCACCTCAGCACGGCTGCCCTCTAGCACCGAACCCGACCGGTGAGCCTGGTCGATCGGGGCGAACGGGAATCCACCGCCACCGGCCGTCCAGTACACGCCCAGCGAGCCGTACATCAGCGACCAGCCTGCGGCCGCATACCCCGACCAGCCCGGCCAACGCCGCCACCATCTCGTCCGGCCGGCCATCCGGCGGGCGATGGACGCGGGCCGAACCCGTTCAGCCAGCATGGACGGTGTAGCCGCCGATGAGCACCGGGTAGCGGGGCCGGGTCGGGTACGGCACCTCGAATTCAAAGCAGTCCGTCGGTGGCCGCTCCGGCCCGTTTAGTGCCTGGACGAAGGAAACCTGGTCCGGCTTCGCGCCCCGGTCGGTGATCTTCATGTAGAAGGCGTGGTTCTTCACCATTCCCACGCCCTCCGGCACCACCGCGGTGAACAGCGCGACCTTGCCCGTCACCTGCAGACACGTCACATCGGCCCACCCCTCGCCGCGCAGCGTGCCCTGCGGGCTCAGGTGACGGAACCAGAACCGCCCATTCGACGACCCGTCGGCCGCAGTCGCCGCCACGATCGCGAACCATACGCGGTCACCCAACGCGTCGGACTCGTCGAGCGTCACCTGACCGACACCGGCCACCGCCGAGCCGGACACCGGATGGGCCTGCGCATTGCCCGGCACGGCGAACGCACCCGCGGCCGCGATGGCCAGCAGCGCCGCCACCCGCGTCTTCAGTCGAGACATGTCACCCCTCCTGGAATTCGGCGGCTCACGTCGGCCGCCGCTCCACCAGCCTCGGCCGTCGCGGTGCGCGGAACCATCTGCCGATCTGCCGAGCTACGGCCGACTTCGCCGGCCGTCCTGTGCCGATCGGCACAGGATGTTGAGGGCGGCACCTGCTAAGGCAGAGGCGTGGAGAGGGGTCCCGCCCTGCCAGCTCCGCCAAAGCGTTGCTGGCTTCCAATCGAACGGACGCCTCTGGGTGGTTGAGGTACGGCGTGATGATCGGCCGGGCGGCCGGACCGTGATCGCCAACTTCATCGGCGCCGTCGTTGAACTGTCGCCGCCCTGCCAGGTCAGTGGGCAGCGTCGGCGAGAACCTGGGCCAGGGCGTGTGAGGTCTGGCGGACGATGCCGGGGTTGGTGTCCCAGTAGTACGGCAGGGCGGCCACCGCCTGGAGCAGCGCCCAGCCACGCCCCCGGAGCCAGGCGTCGTCGTCCACGTCCAGTTCGGCGCGGAACCGCTCGCGGCTGCGGCCGGCGAAGACGTTCCACGCCGGTTGCAGGTCGCAGGCCGGGTCTCCGACGTTCAGGCAGCCGAAGTCGATGACGGCGGAGAGGCGGCCGTCGACGACCAGCAGGTTGCCGGGCAGCAGGTCCCCGTGCACCCACACGCCCGGCCGATCCCACACCGCCGCGTCCAGCGACCCCTGCCAGGCGCGCAGCGTCGCGGCGCCGTCGATCCGATCGCCGAGTTCACGAACCGACCGGTGTACGCCGGCGTCGAACTCGGCCAGGTCGCTGCCCCGGCTGCCCGGTGCCCGGGGGTACGCGCCGGTGGTGTCGATCGACCGTAGCGTCGTGATGAACGCGGCCAGGTCGACCGCGGCCCGGTCCAGGTCTTCGAGGGTGCCGTTGGCGTTGTCGCCGGGCAGCCACTCGTACACGGACCAGCGGAAGGGGTAGCCCTCGGCGGGACGGCCCATCGCCAGCGGGATGGGCAGGGCGAGCGGCAGGTGCGGGGCGAGTCGGGGCAACCACTCGGCCTCCCGCGCCGCCTGCCCGGTGGCCCAGCCGATCCGGGGCATCCGGACCGCCAGGTGCTCGCCGAGCCGGTAGATGTCGTGGTCGGTCCCGTACGAGGGGACCAGCCGGACCGGCAGGTCGGCCCAGTGCGGGAACTGCCCGGCGAGCAGTCGCCGGACCAGGTCGATGTCGGTCTCCACCTCGTCGGCGTGCATCTTCACCCGGCCCATGGCGACATCCTCGGCCGAGCCGCCCGCGCGGACAATCGAGTTTCGCTTCGGTCCCGGTGCCACAGCAGCGGCCACCCACCGACCCGCCGACCCGTCGTACCGGCCGGACGGCGGCAGGCTAGCGTCGGGGCGTGAGTTCCGGATCCCCGCGCGTCCTGCCGGCCGGCAGCGGTATCGCCGAGGCGGCTGCCGTGCTGCGTAGCGGCGGGCTGGTCGCCTTCCCCACCGAGACGGTCTACGGGCTGGGCGCGAACGCGCTCGACGCCCGGGCGGCGGCGCGGATCTTCGAGGCGAAGGCGAGGCCCAGCTTCGACCCACTGATCACGCACCTGGCCGACGCAGCCGACCTGCCCGGACTGGTCGGCGCGGTGCCGCCGGCGGTCGCCGCGCTGGTCGAACGGTTCTGGCCCGGGCCGCTCACGTTGATCGTGGACCGGCCGGCGGCGATCCCGCCGATCGTCACCTCCGGCCTGGCGACCATGGCGGTCCGGGTGCCGGACGAGCCGTCCGCCCGGGCACTGATCGCCGCCGCCGGGGTGCCGGTGGCCGCCCCGAGCGCCAACCGGTTCGGCCAGCTCAGCCCGACCCGGGCCGAGCACGTGGTGGCCGGGCTGGGCGACGCGGTGGACGTGGTGCTCGACGGCGGACCGACCCGGTGCGGCATCGAGTCGACCATCGTGGACGCCCGGGGCGAGCGGCCGGTGGTGCTGCGGCTGGGCGCGCTGCCGGTGGAGGCGTTGGTCGAGGCGGTCGGTCCGGTGGACGTACGACCGGGCAGTTCCGGCCAGCCGGTGGCGCCCGGGACGCTGGCCGCGCACTACGCCCCGCGTACCCCATTGCGGTTGGCGGCGGCGGAGCCGGTGCCGGGCGACGGTGACCGCCGCGGGTTTCTGGCGTTCCGGGAACCTCCGGCGGCCGGTGCCTGGGCGGCGGTGGAGGTGCTGTCCCCCGAAGGTGATCTGACCGCGGCGGCGGCGCGGCTGTTCGACGCGTTGCACCGGCTGGACGCGGTCGGGGTGACCGAGATCGTCGTCGAGCCGGTCCCGGAGGTCGGTGTGGGGCGGGCGATCAACGACCGGTTGCGGCGGGCGGCCGCCACCTGGCACTGACCGTCACAGGTCCAGCGCGCCGACCGCTTCGTCGCCAACCCGGTGGGCGGGTCACTCGCCGGGTCCGGCCCCGTCGGGCCCGGCCTCGCCGCGTTTGACGTCCGCGGACCCGGCCTCGCCGCGTCCGGCTTCCTCGGACCGGTGTGGACGTTCGGCCGGTGGATGGTCGGCGGGCGTGCGGACGCCGGGCTGCGGCAGGCGGTCGACGAGCCGAGTGAGCGCGCCGTTGGCGAAGGTGGCGCCGAGCGCGGAGCTGGCGGCGATCGTCCAGCCCACCGGGCCGAGTGGCGTGCACCCGAAGAACTGGCTGAGCCCCGGCGTCTGCACCACCCCGACCAGTACGCCGATCGAGGCGGCGGTGGAGGCGAGCACGGTGGGGCTGGTGCCGCCAGCCAGCACGGTCTGGCCGAGCTGGGTGCCGACCAGTGAGGCGAGCGCCACGGTCCCGGCCCACTGGTGCCGCCCGGTCCACCGGGCCACCGTCCAGCCGGCGGTCGCGCCCAGCGTGGTGGCGCCCGCGCGCAGCGCGATCTCCCGGTCCATCGTCCCGCCGAGCGAGGTGTCGGGGCCCTCCCGCAGCAGGTGGTCGGTCCGGTCGGAGGCGGGCGGACGGACCGCGATGGCCAGCGCCGGGGCCAGGTCGGTGAGCAGGTTGACCAGGAGCAGCTGCCGCCCGGTCAGCGCGGACCGGCCGGTGGCGGCGGCGGTCAGCACGCTGAACGCGATCTCGCCGAGGTTGCCGCCGACCAGGATGCTCAGCGCGTGGCGGACCGACGACCACATCGCCCGTCCCTCGACCAACGTGGCGATGATCGTCTCCAGCCGGTCGTCGGTGACCACCAGGTCGGCGGCGGCGCGGGCCGCCGGGGTGCCGCGCTGGCCGAGCGCGATGCCCACGTCGGCCAGCCGGATCGCCGGGGCGTCGTTGGCGCCGTCACCGGTCATCGCCACGGTGCGGCCCCGATGTTGCAGCGCCTGGATGATGCGGACCTTGTGGGCCGGGGTGCAGCGGGCCACCACGTCGGTCGCCATGAGCCGCTCGGCCAGCGCGTCGTCGTCCAGCCGGTCCAGGTCGGTCGCGGTGACCACCCGCTGATCGCCGTGGTCGGGGCTGATGGTCGCCGCGATGGCCTCGGCGGTGGCCGGGTGATCCCCGGTGATCATGATGGTGTGCACGCCGGCCTGCCGGATCCGGCGTACGGCGGGCGCGGCGCTCTCGCGTACCCCGTCGGCGAGGGCCAGGAAACCGACGAAGACCAGGTCGCTGACCTGTTCGTCGGTCACCGTCTCGTTGTCCACCCGGCGCTCGGCGACGGCGAGGATCCGGTGCCCGGCCCGGGCCCGCTCGGCCAGCATCGCGTGCACCGCCTTCCGGCCCGCCTCGTCGAGCGGTTGGTCGCCGGCGCTGCGCCGGGCCGTGCAGCGGGGCAGCACCGACTCGGGTGCGCCCTTCACGCTGAGCAGCAGCCCGTCGGCGGTCCGCCCGACGGTGGCGTGATAGCCGCGGGAGGGCTCGAAGGGCAGCCCGCCCACCGCCGCCCAGTCCGCCGCGCCGAGCTGCTCCGACACCTCGGCGGTGCCCGCGCCCCGGCGTACCGCCCGGTCGGTCTGCTGGGGCAGCTCGTCCGGGTTGGCCGCCGCCGGGGTCGCGCGCACCGCCGCGGCCAGGGTCAGCCGCAGCGGCTCCTCCAGCCGATCCGGCGGGCCGTACCGGTCGTCGCCGTCGCCGACCCCGGCCAGCAGCAGCTTGCCCTCGGTGAGGGTGCCGGTCTTGTCGAAGCAGAGCACGTCCACCCGGCCCAGCGCCTCGATGGTGCGCGGGTTGCGGACCAGCGCGCCGTGCTCGGCCAGCCGCCGCGCCGCGGCCAACTGCGCGGCGCTGACCAGGAACGGCAGCCCCTCCGGCACCGAGGCGACGGCCAGGTTCGCGGCGGTCGCCGCCGTCTCCACCAGGGGTACGCCCCGGAGCAGGCCCGCCCCGGCCACGGCGATCGCCGAGCTGGCCGCCAGTGGTACGGCGGTGCTGGTCAGCTTCCCGAGCCGCGCCTCCACGCCGCTGGCCGGCGGGGCCTGCCGGGCCATCGCGAGACTCCGTCCCGCCTCGGTTTCCTCGCCGGTCGCCACCACGACGCCGGTGCCGTGGCCGGCGGCGACGGTGGTGCCCTCGTACAGCATGGAGTGCCGTTCGGCGAGGTCCGCCGCCACCACCGGATCGGGGCTCTTGCCGACCGGCAGGGACTCGCCGGTCAGCGACGACTCGTCGGCCTCCAGCCCGTCGGAGGTGAGCAGCCGGCAGTCGGCCGGGATCGCGTCGCCGGGGCCCACCGCGATCACGTCGCCGCGGACCAGTTCCTCGGCGGGCACCACCTGTTCGGCGCCGTCCCGGAGCACCCGGGCGGTCACCGCCGAACGGGACAGCAGCTCGGCCAGGGACCGTTCGGTGTTGCGCTGGTGCACCGCGCCGACCAGTGCCGAACCGCCGACCACCCCGCCGACCAGGGCCGCGTCGACCAGTGAGCCGAACGCGGCGGAGAGCACCGCCCCGGCGGCGAGCACCGGGGTGAGCGGGTTCGCCAGCTCGTCCACGAAGGTCCGCAGCAGACTGGCCGGGCCGGCCCCGTCGCCGGTCGCCGACCGCCGGCGGCGTCCCGCCTCCTCGCCGGTCAGCCCGGCGGGGTCGGAGCCGAGCTGGTCCAGCACGGTCGCCGCCGGCATCAGGTGCCAGGCGGTCACCGCGGGCACCGGCGAGCGGGTGCGGTCCGGCAGCCGGCGGGCCCGCCACACGCCGTGCGCGAAGGCGATCGCGGCGGCGCCGTTCACCGCGGCGAGGGTCCGGCCGGGTAGCTGAACGGGTGGGGAGGTGAACGCGTTCAGTGCCCCCAGGCCACTGCCGGCCATCGCGATCCGGATGTTCTGCCTGGTCATCCGGCGGGCCACCCCGGTGGCGTCGATCAGCAGGGCGGGGATCCGCAGGTCGTCGCCGACCAGCAGGTGTGCGCCCCAGGGCGGGAGGTCGTCCGGGGCGGCGACGCCGATCCCGCAGTCGGCGGCGCCGAGCGCCTCGCGTTCGCCGGAGACGACCATGACGACCGCGCCGTCGCGTTGCAGGGCGCGTACCGAGTCGGCGAGCTGGGGGCCGCCGGGCATGACGAGGTCCGCGAAGCCGTACCGCTCGTCGTCGTCGCCGGCCACCACGAGCCGTAGGCCGGCCTGGCGGGCGGCGGTGGGCAGGAGGTCCACGCCGGGTGCCGGCTCTGGCTCGACCCGGAGCACGGCGGCCAGGGTGCCATTGGACGCGAGGCCGAGCAGCGGGCCACCATTCTCCCGGAGACGGCGGCTGTCCGGGGTGTCCCCGGGGTCTTCGGCGTCGATCCGGTCCAGCGGCCCGAGCCGCCAGCCGTCGGCCGTCCGCACGACGTCGGGAGCAGCCGGGTCGAAGAGGGCGAACGCCTGGGTGGCGACCTGCCCGGTGTCCGCACCGGGCAGGGGCGCCAGGTCGGCCAGCACGCCCCGGTCCGAGCCGAGCACCTTGCTGTCCAGCAGCACCGTGTCGATCCGATCCAGCTGCCGCAGCACGCTGCGGTCCATCGCGATGACGCCGCGCCGGGCCAGCATCCGACCGAGTTGGGCGGCGTAGCCCTCCCGTCCGGCGCCGGGCGCCTTCGGCAGCGAGGAGATCGCCACCGCCGCGGCCCGTTTGCCGCCGGCCACCGGCAACGTCGCCGCCCCGGCCGCCGCCCCGGCGGCGAGCGACCGGGTCACGTACCGCTCGGCCGGGCCGGCGGGCGCCGGGCATGGTCGTTGCCCCTTCGGCACCCGGGCCACCGCGCGGTCCGGTTCCCCGGTCAGCCGCGGCTCCGCCTTGGTCCAGGTGGCGAGCTGGGCCCGCGCCTCGCCCCACTGCACCATCCGCTGCGCGCCGTCCAGGACAATTCCGGCCCAGCCGCCGGCGAGGCCCTGCACGACCGCCTCGGCAAGCGGGAAGAACAGGTCGGCGCGGGGGTCCGCGCGCAGCCCCCGGTCGGCCAGCGCGTGCAGCTTCGGGTGCAGGTCGATCGCGGTGAGGAAGCCGGACACCTCGGCGGGGAGCGGGGCGAACGGCAGGATCCGGGTGGCCGCCGAGATGGTCAGGCCGAGCGCGTCCGAGGCCAGCGCGCCCAAGGTGCGCGGCGTACGGGGGCCCTCCTCGGGCGGGTGCGGCGGCGGGATCTCCGCGTCCGGCTCGTACGGGCACACCCGCTCGACCTGGGCGATCGTGGCGATCAGCTCGCGTACTTTGGGCCTCGGCTCCTGGACCGCCACCACCACCCGGCCGGAGGGCGCGTTGACCCGGGCCCAGGCGACGCCGGGCATCCGTTCCAGCGCCTCCTCGACCTGCCGGGCCAGCCGGTCCCCGCGGTCCTGGCAGACGCCGTGCACCTCGATGTGGTGCCGGCCGTCGAGGGTCCAGACCCGCCGTCGGGTCAGCCCGACGAGCCGGGCCAGCTTGGTCGCCGCCGTACCCACGCTCTCCGCGGCATCGGTGACGGTGCGCGGCACGGCGGCCTGGGCGACGTTCCCCACGACGGTGCCGCCCGCCTTGGCCGCGCCGGGCGCGACGGCGACGACGGTACGCGCGACCCGCGCGACGGTGTTCGGCACGGCCACCGGCGACAGCAGGAGGCTGGCGTACCGGCCCAGCGAGGTCATCGAGGGGTACTGCCGAGCCGCCGGCCCCGCTCCTCGGCGCGCCGGTTGCCGCACCCGCCGTACGTCATCTCGACCTCCCGCGCTCGTCCAAGGGGGGCCGACTTCCCGGCGTCGCGTCCGTTATGCCCCCCAGGTGGGGGAACTTTCCCCGCTGGCCGGGGCATGGACGGGTTCAGCGGTGGAATGCCGACTCGGACATCGATGTGTCGTCGGAACCGGGGAGGCGGAATGAGCACGCTGACGCGAAACCTCAGCGGGGCACACGAGATGGTCAGGGCGTACTGCCGGCGGGTGGAGATCCCGGGGCTGGGCGAGGTGGGGGTGCCCCCGCCGGACAAGCTGGCCTACTACGCGGGGTTGGGTGTGCTGGCCGCGTTCCAGGTGATCGAGTGGCCGCTGGCCCTGGTGATCACCGCCGGGCACCTGCTGGCCGACCAGCACCTTTCCGGGCTGGTCAGGGGCCTGGGTGAGGCGCTGCAGTCGGCCTGAGGAGACAGGGCTCACTCACGGTTGACCTCAATCCGGGTTGAGGTCCCAAGCTTGAGCCCATGTCGACCGCACGTACGCCGGGCCGCCGGTGACCGCCACCGCCGCGCCGGCGGCCCCACCCGCGCGCCTGTACTCGCCGCGCCTGCGGGCGATGACCGTGGGCAGTGTCGCCCTGGTCTCGCTGCTCGCGTTCGAGGCCCTCGCCGTGGGCACCGCGATGCCCACTGTCGCCCGCAGCCTGGACGGGCTGGCCCTGTACGCGCTTGCCTTCGGCGGCTCGTTCGCCGCCGGGGTGGTGGCCATGGTCGTCTCCGGCATCTGGTGCGACGCGCGGGGACCACGCGCGCCGATGTGGCACGGCGTCGCCTGGTTCGTGGCGGGGTTGGCCGTTGCGGGAGCCGCCCCGACGATGGGCGTGCTGGTCGCCGGCCGGGTGGTGCAGGGCTTCGGTTCGGGCCTGCTCTCCGTGGCGCTGTACGTGATCGTCGGGCAGGCGTACCCCGAGGAGTTGCGGCGGCGCGTCTTCGCCGCGTTCGCGGCGGCCTGGGTCGTACCGTCGCTGGCCGGTCCGGCGCTGGCCGGCCTGATCGTCGAGCATCTGGGCTGGCGCTGGGTCTTCCTGGCGGTGCCGGTGGTGGCGGTGCCTGCGGTGCTGTTGATCCTGCCGGGGCTGCGCGCGTTGGGCACGGCGGTCCCGACCCGGCCGCCGGCCGGTGCGCTGGCCCGGATCGGTTGGGCCTGCGGGGCGGGAGCGAGCGCCGCGCTGCTGCACCACGGGGGGCAGCAGCGCGGCGGGCTCGCCGCCGTGCTGGTGGCGGTGGCGGTGGGCGGACTGTTGGTCTGCGCGCCGCGCCTGCTGCCGGCCGGCTTCCTGCGGTCCGCGCGCGGGCTGCCCACGGTGATCGGCCTGCGTGGCCTCGCCTCGGCGGCGTTCGTCGGGGCGGAGGTGGTGCTTCCGCTGATGCTCTCGCGGGAGCGTGGGTTCTCGCCGACGGCGGCCGGTCTGGTGCTGACCGTCGGCGCGCTCTCCTGGTCGGTGGGTTCGTGGATCCAGGGCCGGGTGGCCACGCCGCGTTCCACCGCGACGCTGCCCCGGGCCGGGCTGGGTTGCATCACCCTCGGTACGGCCGGCGTGGCGGTGGCCGTGCTGCCGGGCGTACCGGTGGCGCTGCTGGTGGTCGCCTGGGCCGTGGCAGGCCTCGGCATGGGGTTGCTCTATCCGTCCCTGTCGGTGCTCACCCTGGCCCTCTCCGCACCGGACGAGCAGGGCCGCAACAGCTCGGCACTGCAACTGGGCGACTCGCTGGCCGCCGCCACCGTGCTGGCGCTGACCGGTGCCGTGCTGGCGGCGGGAGGGGCGCCCGGCCCGGCCAGCTACGCCGTCACCCTGGCCGTGGCGGCCGGCTGCGGGCTGCTCGGCCTCCTGCTCGCCGGCCGGGTGGTGGTACGCGCGGCGACCGCCTGAGACGAGATCGTGCTCGATCGTGGATCCAGTGGCATCCCGGTCGCTCCGAGGCCACTACTTCCTGGATCGGGCTCGGCCCGCCGTCACGACCGGCGACGCCGTCTCGTCCTCCTGGCAGGCGTGGGAAGGGACGGTCGATGAGGGTTCTGGTCACCGGGGCGAGTGGGCGGCTCGGGCGGAAGGTGGTGCCGCGTCTTCGGGACGGCGGGTGCACGGTGCGGGCGCTGAGCCGACGCCCCCGGGAGGATTCCACCGTGGAGTGGACGGTGGCCGACCTGGCCACCGGCGAGGGGCTGGCCGCGGCGGTCGACGGGGTGGCGGCGGTGCTCCACCTGGCCTCCTCGTCGGCCCGCCGGACCCACGCGGTCGATGTGCTGGGCACCGGCCGGCTGGTGGCCGCCGCCGACCGCGCCGGGGTGGGACACCTGGTGTACGTCTCGATCGTCGGGGTCGACCGGGTGCCGCTCGGTTACTACCGGCACAAGCTCGCGGCCGAGCAGGTGGTGGCGGCCGGCCCGGTGCCGTGGAGCGTGCTGCGGGCGACCCAGTTCCTGGAGTTCCTGGAGGAGTTGCTGCGTGGCGCCGGCCGGCTCGGACCGGTGATCGGTGACCGGGCCGTGCTGGCCCAGCCGGTCGACTCCGGTGAGGTGGCGGACCGGCTCGTCGCGATGCTGGCCGCCGGCCCGTCGTACGCGGTCGCGGAGTTCGGCGGCCCGCAGGTGCTCCGCTTCGACGAGGCGGTACGGGCGTGGCAGGCCGCCCGTCGGTCCCATCGCCCGCTGCTGCCGGTACCGATCCCGGGGCGGCTCGGTCGGGCGCTGCGGTCCGGTGGACTCACCACCACGGTCACCCCGACCGGCAGCCGGATCTGGGCGGATCACCTCGCGGACACGTATGGGGGATCCGGTCGAAGATGAAAGCTTCGGCGGTTCATGTTCGCCTTACCGTGACCGCATGCTGGTTTTCATCACCACGGTGATCCTTTACGTGTTCGGCTTCGTCTTCCTCTATGGCGTGGTCCGGCTGGGCATCCGGCACGGCATCGAGGACGTCGAGGCGCACCGCGCCCAGATGGCCCGGGCCGAGCAGCTCGCGGTCCACCAGGACCGGACGTTCGCCCGCGAGAACGCCTTCCTCACCGGTAGCTGACGTCTGGCCGCGACGTCGCCGGCGCCCTGACCGGCGCGGTCGGCAGGCTAAGGCCGGGACGCCGGGAGGCCGGTGGGCGGATCCGGGTTCTGGCGGGGACGCCGGGACGCCGGTGGGCGGATTCGGCTGTCGGGTGCGAGGATCGCATCCGTGATGGGGACGTTGAAGACCGAGCCTGCCCGTACCCGCCTGGACCTGCTGGCCCCGCCGGTCGCCGCCGCGATCGAAGGGTGGCCGGTTGGCGCGCCGGTGGACGTCGATGACATGCTGGTCGCCCCGATCGACGCCGAGCTGGCCGACACGGCCGCGTTCTGCGCGGCGTACGAGGTGGGGCTGGAGGAGTCGGCGAACTGTGTGGTGGTGGCCGGCAAGCGGGGTGGGGAGACCCGGTACGCCGCCTGCGTCGTACTCGCCACCACCCGGGCCGACGTGAACGGTGTGGTCCGCCGGATGCTGGACGTGCGCAAGGCGAGCTTCGCGCCGATGGTCGACGCCGTCGAGCTGACCGGGATGGAGTACGGCGGGATCACTCCGGTCGGGCTGCCGGAGGAGTGGTCGATCCTGGTCGACTCGCGGGTGGTGGCCACCCCGCACCTGATCATCGGGTCCGGCGTACGGCACAGCAAGATCGCGCTGCCCGGGCCGGCGCTCGGCGCGCTGCCCGGGGCAACGGTGGTGGAGGACCTGGCCAGGCCGGCCTAGGTAGCCACATTCATCGATCTTGTTTCACGTGAAACAAGATCGACTACGGTCAGTCGACCGACTCGCGTTGCGCGACCTCGCGCAGGGCGGCGAGCAGGGTCTCCGGCTCCTGGGCGCCGGTGACGGCGTACTTCCCGGCCAGCACGAAGGTCGGCACGCTGGAGACGCCGATCTCGCGCGCGGTGGCCAGGGCGGCGGCCACCTCGCGCCGGCCCAGGTTCGACTCCAGGTACTCCCGGGTCTCGGCCTCGTCCAGGCCGACCTCGGTGGCCAGCTTGACCAGCGCCTCCGTCGACCCGACGTTCACGCCGTCGTGGAAGTGCGCCCGGTAGAGGGCCTCGACCAGCTCGGCGGCCCTGCCCCGCTCGGTGGCGTACCGGATCAGCCGGTGCGCCTCGAAGGTGTTGGCCTGCACCGCCCGCTCGAAGTGCAGGTCGAGACCCGCACCCGCGGCGACCTGGGTGACGTGGGCGAACATCCCCTCGGCCCGCTCCCGGCCACCGAACTTCGCGGCCAGCGCCTCGACCAGCGGCTTCGGCTCGGTCACCGGCGTCGGGTCGAGCTGGAACGGCCGGAACCGGATGGTCACCTCGCCGTCGTACGACTCCAGCGCCTGCTCCAACCGGCGCTTGCCGATCCAGCACCAGGGGCAGACGACGTCGGCGTAGATCTCGATCTCCATGACCGGAGACAACCCGTCGATCAAGAAATCTGTTCCCGGACCTGGCGCTTGAGCCGGGCCAGGATGGCGTTGCCGCCGCGTACCCGCAGCGGGCTGATCGCCTGGGCCAGCCCCATCCGCTGATAGAGGTCGTCCGGGACGGCCAACACCTCCTCGGCGCTCGCCCCGGCCAGCCCCTCGGCGAGGATGCCGGCGAAGGCGCGCGTGGTCGGCGCCTCCGGCGGGCAGTCGAAGATCGTGGAAACCGTCCGGTCCGGATTGACCTCGGCGCGCAGGAAGAAGGCGGTCTGGCACTCGGGGACCTGTTCCAGCTCCGCCCGATCCACCCCGGCCGGCAGGGGCGGTACGACGTCGGCGTACTCGAGAAGCATCTCCAGCACCACGTCGCGGGGTGTGCCCGCGAACTCGTCGACGATCTCGGCCAGCTTGCTCGGCATCTCGGGCATTCCCTGAGGCTATCCGTGCCCGCTTCTCACATGTTCGGGGCGGCTTCGCTGATGTCGCTGAGGGCGGAGGCGGGGTCGAGCTGCCGGGCCAGGTCGCCGAGGGAGACGATGCCGACCAGCTTGCGTGCGCTGTCGCAGACCAGCACCCGCCGGATGTTGCGCTCCCGCATCAGGACGGCCGCCTCGCTCGCGGTCGCCTGCTGCTCGATCATCACCACCTCGCGGGTGATGATCGAGCCGATAGTGGTGGTCACCGGATCGGCCCGCTCGGCCACCGCCCGTACGACGATGTCGCGGTCGGTCAGCATGCCGGCGAGCGTCGCCCCGTCGGTGACCACCACGTCGCCGATGTCGGACTCCTTCATCACCCTGGCCGCCTCCTCCAGGGCGGTCTCCGCCGGCAGGTAGACCACCTGCCTCGTCATCACGTCACTGACCCGGAACATGAGAACCCTCCGAAACCCCTCGGCCGATCCGACAGCGGTACCCCGTGGCGTGTCCGCTACACCCGGTCCTGGCGCGTCCCGCGTACCTCGTCGAGCAGGCGTTCGACCAGGCCGTTCACCGGCAGCTCGACGCGCTCGCCGGAGGCCCGGTCGCGCAGCTCGACGTACCCGTCGGCGAGACGGCGGCCGACCACGACGGCGCGCGGGATGCCGACCAGCTCGGCGTCGGTGAACTTCACCCCCGCCGAGACGTGCGTGCGGTCGTCGACCAGCACCCGCAGGCCGGCGGCGGAGAGGCGCCCGCCGAGCTCCAGCGCCGCGTCGAGCTGCGGCCCCTTTCCGGCGGCCACCAGGTGTACGTCGCAGGGCGCGACCGCCGCCGGCCAGATCAGCCCCCGGTCGTCGTGGTGCTGCTCGGCGACCGCCGCGACCGCCCGGGAGACGCCGATGCCGTAGCAGCCCATGGTGGGCCGGACCGGCTTGCCCTCCGGGCCGAGTACGTCGACGGTGAAAGCGTCCGTGTAGCGGCGGCCGAGCTGGAAGATGTGCCCCACCTCGATGCCCCGCAGCATGGTCAGCTCGCCGGTCACGCAGGCCGGGCAGGGGTCGCCGGGACGCACCTCGGCGGCCTCGATCGTGCCGTCCGGGGTGAAGTCCCGCCCGCAGACCACGTCGACCGCGTGCCGGCCCGGCTCGTTCGCCCCGGTCAGCCACGCCGTGCCGGCGACCACCCGCGGGTCGACCAGGTAGCGGACGCCGTGCTTGGCGAGGATCTGCGGCCCGAGATAGCCGCGGACCAGCTCGGGGTGGTCGGACCAGTCCTCGAAGACGGCCACCGTGGCCGGGGCGAGCACCGCCTCGACCCGCTTGAGGTCAACGTCGCGGTCACCCGGCAGGCCGATCACCAGCAGCTCGCCGGTCTCCGCGCCCGGCCGGCGTACGGTCAGCACGACGTTTTTCAACGTGTCGGCGGCGGTCCAGCCCGTCCGGCCGCCGAGGGTGCGGGCGTTCGCCAGCTCGACCAGCGAGGCGATGGTCGGCGTCTCCGGGGTGTCGTACACCTCCGTCGCCGGGTGTACGTCCAGGTCACCGGCGGCCGGGGCGCGGGTCACCACCGCCTCCGTGTTGGCCGCGTAGTCGCATCCGGTGCAGCCGACGAAGGTGTCCTCGCCGACCGGGGTCGCGGCCAGGAACTCCTCCGACGCCGAGCCGCCCATGGCCCCGGACATCGCGTGCACCACCGTGAAGTCCAGCCCGAGCCTCTCGAAGATCTTCTGGTACGCCGCGCGGTGCCGATCGTAGGCATGTTGCAGCCCCGCCCCGTCCAGGTCGAACGAGTACGCGTCCTTCATCAGGAACTCGCGCCCGCGCAGCACGCCGGCCCGGGGCCGGGCCTCGTCCCGGAACTTCGTCTGGATCTGGAACAGCGTCACCGGGAAGTCCCGGTACGAGGTGAAGATGTCCTTCACCAGCAGCGCGGCCATCTCCTCGTGGGTCGGGGCGAGCAGATGCTCGGCGCCCTTCCGGTCGGCCAGGGTGAAGATGTCGTCGCCGTACTCCGTCCACCGCCCGCTGGTCCGGTAGGGCTCGGCCGGCAGCAGCGCCGGGAAGTGGACCTCCTGGTCGCCGATCGCCGCCATCTCCGACCGGACGATCTCCGTCACCCGGTCCAGCACGAGCTTGCCCAGCGGCAGCCAGGTGTACCCGCCCGGGGCGGCGCGGCGGATGTAGCCGGCGCGGAGCAGGAGCCGGTGGCTCGGCACCTCGGCGTCGGCCGGATCCTCGCGCAGGGTCCGGAGCAGCAGGGTCGACATGCGCAGCAGCATTGCCGCAGCGTACGACGGGCGATGCCGACCGGCGACGCAATTCAGGCGTGCGGTTTACGGGAATCAGGGAAGTTCCAGGGTCAGGCCAGGAGCCGCGACGCTGATATCGCCCGGGTACCCGTCGCAGGCGGCGGCTCGCGCAGCCGCGGGATCCGTGCCGGGCCACAGGTGGGTCAGGATCAGGTGCCCGACGCCGGCCTCCGTGGCCTGCCGGCCCACCTGGCGCGCGCTCGACAGGCAGCCCCGCGAGTCCTCCGGTACCTGGTCGACGTGCGTGGCCTCGGCCAGCAGCAGGTCGGCGTCGCGCGCCAACTCGACCACGTCGGGGCTCGGGCCGGTGTCACCGGTGTACGCGAGCACCCGGTCGCCGGCGGTCAGGCGTACGCCTGCGTTGGGCACCCAGTGCGGCAGCAAGCGGGTCTCAGCACGGAACGGACCGAGGTCGAAAGAGTTGCCGGCGGTGAACTCGTGCAGGACGTAGGCGGCGTCCAGCATCCCGGGGCGGTCCAGCGCCAGCACCGCGTCGAGCGCGCCCGGGAGCGCGTACACGGGCAACGGTGCGGGTCGATCATCGCGCAGGGTGCGCGCCCGGAGCAGCGGGTTGAGGTCGGCACAGTGATCGGGGTGCCCGTGGCTGATGAACACCGCATCGACCTGGTTCGCGTCGACGTGTTGCAGCAGTCGGGGGAAGGCCGCATAACCGAGATCGACGAGCAGCCGGAAACCGTCGTGTTCCACGAGGTAGCCGCTGCACGCCTGGCCCGCCTCCGGCCACGCACCGCACCCACCCAGCACCGTCAGCCGCACCCACGGACCATATCGGCCCGTCCGCCACCGTGTCGCGCACGTTGCGCTATCCGACCGACCAGGACACCGCCACGTTGCGTACCCGGAGTGGATCAAGCCGCTGCCGATCCGGCCGCTGTGGGTGTGCCGGGCCTGCGGGCAGCCGTGGCCGTGTGCCGAGGCCCGGCTACTGCTCCGCGTCGAGTACGACAGCAACCCCGTCGACCTGGCCATCTACCTGTCCGGGCTCTATCACGAGGCGACCCACGACCTGTTCCGCCTCAACCCGCAGGATGGCCCGACCCCGCGCGACCTGTTCGAACGCTTCGTCGCCTGGGGCCCGTACCGCCGGGGCATCGTCGAGCCACCCGTCGAGAATTGACGATCCCGACGGCAACCGTCGCGGGGCGGGGCAACGTCTGGGGAGGCGTCACGATGATGCACCTCCACCTCAACCCAAAGGACCGGCTCGTGTGGACACTGCCCTGAGTGAGTTCGACTCGTTCGTGCGAACCCGCACCCCCGCACTGCTGCGCTCGGCCTATCTGCTGACCGGTGACCAGCACCTGGCCGAGGATCTCGTCCAGTCCGCGTTGGCCCGGACCCACCGGTCGTGGGGCCGGCTGCACCACAGCGGAAACGCCGAGGCGTACACCCGCAAGACCATGTACCACCTGCAGGTGTCCTGGTGGCGGCGCCGCCGGGTGGCCGAGTCGATGCCGGGTGACCTGCCCGAGCCACGCGGAGGCGACTCGACCCCCGACCACGCCCAGCAGACCACCGTGCGGCTCACCCTGCGGGCCGCGCTGGCGAAGCTCTCCGCCAAACAGCGGGCCGTGCTGATTTTGCGGTTCTTCGAGGATCGCACCGAGGCCGAGGCCGCCGACCTGCTCGGCGTCACCGTAGGCACCGTCAAGAGCCAGACCTCGAAGGCCCTGGCGAAGTTACGCAGCGTCGCCCCGGAACTCGCCGAGCTGTACGTCACGGAAGGGACCGCCCGATGAACCAGGACCGTCTTCGACTCGACCTGGCCGACCTGGCCGACGAGGTCAACCCGGTCGACCTGCGGGACCGGGCCCTGCGTACCTCACGCCGGCTCGGCATCCAGCGGGCCATCGCCACCTCGGCCGCCGCGGTCGTGATGCTCGGCGCGGCCACCGGCACCGCCTTCGCGCTGATGCCCCGCGACGACGGCCAGGCTCCGCTGCCCGGCGACTCGCCATCGATCACCGTCACCCCGTCCCCGACCGAGCCCTCCCCGATCGAGTCCTCCCCGACTCCGGAGCACAGCCGCAGTGCCGAGGCACCCCCCAGTAACCCTGGCGTTTCGGACGCCGTTCTCAGCGGCATCCGTTTCTACCTGGGTTTCACTGACAAGGACGCGGTGATCCACGCCGTCCGGGGAACTGCCGATCAGGTGGCCACGCGGGTTTCCCTCGACACGGAGGTGTGTGTCCGCAACACGATCACCGTTTCGCCGGACGGGAAGCGGGTTGCCTGGGTGCAGGACAGCGCCGACAGCGGTATGACGGGTGTGCTCATGGCCGGCACCGTCGGGAAGCAGGGGGCGACGCGCCTGCTGGACGGTGTCGACTGCCTGGGCAGCAATCCGCTGGTGTGGCGGGGCAGTGACCTGCTGATGGTCAGCAGGGGTGCGGTGTCGGTGCTCTATGACGTGGCGGCGAAGAAGCGGGTCGACGGTGACCCGGGCCAGGAGACGCTGCGGTGCTGGTCCGCCGACGGTAGGTGGCTGGCGGCGGTGTCGGACGGCAAGCCGTACGTGGCGGATGGGACGCAGCTGCACCAGTACGCGTACACGCCGCCGAAGGGTGAGGCGATCAAGTGGGACGGGTGGCGGGCGCGGGGCGTGTCGATGGATGGCCGGTACGTTTCCGTCGGGTGGATCGGCACCGATCCGTCCCGGCAGGACGGCAGTTTCACGGTGGTCGACGTCACCACCAGCAAGGTCATCGAGCTTCCCGTCTCGGGTGAGGTGCGGAGCGTGCAGTTCGCCGCGGACGGCAGGGTGCTGGTGCGGCAGGCGACCCGGGTCGTGGTGCTGGACGCCGGTTTCCAGAAGATCGGCGAGGTGGCGGAGCCCCGGGACGTGCAGCAGCTGACCCTGCTGACCTACGCGCCCTGACCCCGTACACCAGGAAGGGGCGGACCACGACGGTGGTCCGCCCCTTCTCGGTGGCTGGTCCGGTCAGCGCAGCACGGTGATTGCCGCGCTGGCCGCCACGTGCTTCCAGGGCACGATCACCACGACCCCGTCCCGCTCGATGATCCGGGCGTCCTCGCCCTCGAAGCCGGCCGAGAGCGGCCCTTCCGCCACCACGCTGGCCCTGCCGGTGGCCGGGTCGATGCGGACCAGGCGCGGACGGAGGTCGCGCCGGTCGCCCGACTCCCAGGCGAGTACGCCCTGCTCGTCGCGGCGGATGAGCTGGACCTGGCTGTCGGTGTGGCCCGAGGAGACCCAGCGGCGCTTCCCGGTTGCCAGGTCGATCGCGACGATCTGGTTGGCCGACCGCATCTTGTTCGGCACGTTCTTCGGAAAGGACAGCAGATAGAGGGTGTCGTCGTCACCGAGGTACCGGTAGACGGCCGGGCCCTCGATCGAGTTGGACCGGTTGGCCGGAATGTCCCACAGCTCGGTGCCCTCGATCGGGTCGGTGAAGGTGGCCACCTCCTTGCCGGTCCCCGGGTCCCGGACGGTGTACGCGTCGTGCCCGAGCCCCGGCAGGCTGACCAGCGGCCGCACGCTCAGCACGCCGTCGGTGTTCTGCCTTTCGGGCAGCCGCTGCCGCCAGCGCACCTTTCCGGTGGCCGGGTCCAGGGCAGCCACCTCGTTGCCCTGGGAGCAGCGGAAGGTGACCACCACCTGATCGCCGGCGGCCTGCGCGTTCTTGATCCTGCACTCCCGCCCCGGCGCCAGCTTCGTGGCCGTGGTGCGCCAGCGTTGCCTGCCGTCGGCGAGCGAGAGCCCGATCAGGGTGTCCTCGGACCGGACGATCACCTGCTGGCCGGCGACCGACAAGTCCGGGGCGTGCAGCGGGCCGCGCCCCTCGCGTACCGGTGCGGGGAACTTGGCCTTCCAGGTCAGCTTGCCGCTGTTCAGGTCGAAGCCGGCGACGGTGTTGCAGGAGTTGTCGGAGCCGGCCGCGACCGCTCCTCGGCCCTCGGTCACCTCCTGGGCGGCGACGCAGAGCGAGGTGCCGTCCGGCGCCGGGGCACCCCACGCCTGGGCACCGTCGGAGAGCTGATAGGCGAGCAGACCGTCCGCCTGGGCCCGGACCACCGTGTCGCCGGCCAGCCAGGCACCGAACATGTCCTGCTTGTCGTAGGTACTGAGCCCGGCCTTCTCGCGTTCGGGGAAGTCGAGCGTCCAGGCGGTCTTCAGCGTGTCGCCGTCACCGCCGCCGGACCTTCCGCCGACCAACCGGGCGACCCCCCAGGCGGTGCCGCCGCCCACCACCAGCACCGCGACCAGTCCGCCCGCGATCAGCAGCGCGACGCGTCCGGGCCGCCTGGGCGCCGCCGGCGGGGTGCCGGCCGCCCCGAGCCAGCCGTTCGGCGGGTACGCGGGCTGACCGGGCACCGGGTACGGCGCCTGACCCGGCACGGGGTACGCGGGCTGGCCCGGGGCGGGGTACGCCGACTGCGCTGCCCCCGGCTGCGGCGGCACCCCGGCCGGCTGCTGCGACCAGGGTTGCTGCGGTGCGGGCGGCCAGCCGACCGGCGGCCCAGGCTGCTGCGGCTGGGGGAACTGAGGATTCGTCATCGTCTTCTCTCTGCTCAGCTCGCCTGGTCCCGCACGTACGCCGACCAGCCCTTCTCGAATTCCGTCAGCGAAACGCCGAGCACCTGCTGGCACGCCTGCTCGGCCTTGGCGCCCTGGTAGCGGGCGGCCACGAACTGGAAGACCTTCGGTTCGCCGTACTTCTTTGCGAGGTAGGTCATCGCGACGTGCCCGAGCCAGTAGTGGAAGCTGACGTGGTTCTCCGGGATGTTCCAGTCGAGGTTGCCCGGCAGTCGGCCGTTCCAGCCGCCGGAACGGACGATCGTGCGGGCCTGCGCGGTCCGGGCGCTGGCGCTGAGCGGCTCACCCCGGTGGGCCATGTACTCGGCGAAGCCCTCGACGATCCAGTTCTCGATGCCGTCGAAGGCGTCCAGATTGTTGGCGTCCTCCAGGGTGGCGACCAGGGAGTGGGCCAGCTCGTGCCGGAAGATCTCGCGGGGGCCGCGCTTGTCGCCCGGCGAGAAGAACGACCGGTCCGCCACATCGATCACGACCCGGCTGCCGCCGATGTCGATGTTCTTCTGGTTGGCCTCGGTCGAGACCATGCCGATCGAGACGCCCGACTCGGTGGTCTTCTCCTTGTTGATCCGATAGAGCGAGCCGAGGTCGTTCTTGCCCTTGACCAGGCTGATGACGAAGCCCTTCGGGGTGTTGCCGGTGACCCCACCGACCTGCCAGGCGGCGAAGTCGTCACGGACGGCCGACTCGGCGACCGGGGCGTACCGCTTCGCCTCCGCGGCCAGTTTGGCGTCGGTGATGACCAGGGTGTGCGCGGTCCGTTCCACATGGATGTCGCGCCACTTGTCCCACGGGCCGGGGTAGTAGACGGTCTTCGAGCTGCCGCCCACCGCCGGTGCCCCGGTGACGGCGGTGACCTTGATCGGCGCGTCCTTGCTCTCCCGGACGACCGTCCAGCGGTACCACTCGGCGACCGGGGTGAGGTCGTATCCGTCGAACTGGTGCACGAAGGAGACGTCGAGCTGGAAGGTGACCCCGCGGCCGAAGCTGTCGCTGGTCCGCCCCTGCTGCGCGACGGTCCGGTAGTCGCTCACCGCCAGCGGCAGCTTGCCCAGGTTCTTGAAGAGGCTGGTCTGGCTGGCGACGAGGTCCTTGCGGGCCGGGTCGAAGAGGGCCAGGTAACCGGTGAGGTCCTTGTCGGCCAGCGCCCTGCTGTGCTTCTTCAGCAGGTCGTCCAGCTCCTGCTGGGTGACGGTGACCCCGTTCACGCCGACTGCGGCGGCCTTCGGGGCGGTGTCGTCCCGGGTCCGGTTGTGCAGCCCGACGACCACGCCGATCGCCGTGCCGGCGCAGAGGGTCAGCGCCAGCACGCCCGCGCCGAGCCCGATCCACAGGCCGCGCCGCGGCTTCGGCCCCGCGGGTGGCGGCGGCTGTTGCGGGTACGGCCCGAACCCCGGCGCACCCGGGTACGGCCCGGGGTGGCCGGGCGGGCCGGCCGGCTGGCCGTAGCCCGGGTAGGCGGAGGAGTGTCCCTGGGTCATGTCTTCCTCGATCGGCTGTCGTGGCTGGCCGGCAGCAGCAGATGTCGCCCGCCCGGACCGGATGACGGGCAACATCATCCATCGTCGGCCTGCGGGAATCTGCCCCGAACCGGCCGAGATTGTCTTTTGTTCACTTTGCCGCGTGTCAGATCTGTCACGGTCGTCATCGATGACCTCCGCCACGTCTCGGCCGAGGGGTCCGGCGGCCGGACCCGGGCGGTGACAGACTGACCGACACAGTTCTGCCGGGACGTCAGAGGGAGGCGCGGTGCGCTGGCGCAACTTCGTGGCGGTGGGCGACAGCTTCACCGAGGGCATGAACGACGCCTATCCGGACGGCTCGTTCCGCGGCTGGGCGGACCTGGTCGCCACCCGACTCGCCGCCGAGGCCGGCCCCGACTTCGGGTACGCCAACCTGGCCATCCGGGGCCGGCTCTTCTCGAACATCGTCGCCCAGCAGGTGCCGGCCGCCCTGGCCATGAAGCCCGACCTGATCAGCTTCGCGGCAGGCGGCAACGACGTGCTGCGGCGCAGCTTCGACGCCGACACGTTCGTCCCCCGCTTCGACTCGGTGATCGGCGAGCTGCGGAGCAGCGGCGCCGACGTGATCCTCTTCCGGTTCGCCGACGTGATGGCCCGGCTTCCCGGGCAGCGGCTCGTCGCCCCGCGGGTGAACCTGCTGAACCAGGCGGTGGGAGACGTCGCCGAGCGCCACGGCGCCATCCTGGTCGACCTGTACGCCGACGACACCTACCTCAACCCGATGCTATGGAGCACCGACCGGCTGCACATGTCGGCGGCCGGGCACCGGCGGGTCGCCGGGCAGGTGCTCACCGCGCTCGGGGTCGGCTGTGACGAGGAGTGGCTGCTGGTGCCGCCGCACCCCGCGCCAACCCCGTGGCTGGCCGCCCGTGCCGCCGACCTGCGCTGGGCCGGGCAGCATCTGGCCCCGTGGATCAAGCGGCGGCTGACCGGCCGCTCCTCCGGCGACCTCGTCACCGCCAAGCGGCCGGTGCTCAAGCCGATCACCGATTGACCGGTGCGGACGATCCACGCCGCCGCGCTGCTGCGGCGCACCCTCGATGCCGAGCCGGCCGCCGGGCAGGCCGTCCTGATCTCCGGCGACCGGGTCGAGGCCGTCGCGCCGTTGGACGAGCTGGCGGAGGCGTACCCCGGGGTGCGGGTGCGGCGGTGGGCCGGGACCCTCGGGCCGGCGCTGGTGCACGACGGGCCGCTGCCCGCCGCGCCGACCCCGCGCGAGCGGGTGCACGCCCTGTTCCGGCAGGGTGCCGCCGCGGTGCTCGCCGCGCACGTGACCGAGCCGGGCCTGCGGGCCGCCGCCGCCCGCAACGACGTCGCGGTGCTCGGCGCCGTCCGGCCGCCGGCGCTGGTCGAGACCGGCCGCGCGGACCTGGCCGTCTTCGCGGACGACGGCACCTGCCTCGCCACCGTGGTCGCGGGTCGGTTGGTGCACCGCCGCGCCTGACCGCCCGCCGACATCCGCCGCCCCCGGTTTCGGTTGACCAGCCGGTCGCCCCGGAATCGGGCGTAACTTGGGGCTCATGGCTGTGCCGAGCGATCCGAATCCCCACCTCCAGTCGTACGCCGACCCGCAGCGCCTGGTCACCACCGAGTGGCTGGCCGAACACCTGGGCGATGAGGGCCTCGTGGTGGTCGAGTCCGACGAGGACGTGCTCCTCTACGACACCGGCCACCTTCCCGGCGCCGTCAAGGTCGACTGGCACACCGAACTGAACGACCAGGTGACCCGCGACTACCTGGACGCGAAGAGCTTCGCCGAGCTGTGCGCCGCCAAGGGCATCGGGCGGGACGACACGGTGGTCTTCTACGGCGACAACTTCAACTGGTGGGCCGCGTACGCGCTCTGGGCCTTCTCCCTCTTCGGCCACCCGGACGTCCGGCTGCTCGACGGCGGCCGGCAGAAGTGGATCGCCGAGGGGCGCGAGCTGACCCGGGAGAAGGTCACCCGACCGCGTGCCGAGTATCCGGTGCCGGTGCGGAACGACGCGCCGATCCGGGCCTACCGCGAGCAGGTGATGGCGCACATCGCCGCCGGCCGGCCGCTGGTCGACGTCCGCTCACCCGGCGAGTACACCGGCGAGATGCTGCACATGCCGGACTACCCGCAGGAGGGTGCGCTGCGCGGCGGGCACATTCCCGGCGCGGTGAACAAGCCGTGGAAGTCCGCCGCCAACGACGACGGCACCTTCAAGTCGGCCGGCGAACTGCGTGCCATCTACGCCGACCAGCTCGGCCTGAGCCCGTCCGACGACGTGGTGGCGTACTGCCGGATCGGCGAGCGGTCCAGCCACACCTGGTTCGTGCTGCACCACCTGCTCGGATATCCGCAGGTCCGTAACTACGACGGCTCGTGGACGGAGTGGGGCAACCTGGTCCGCGCCCCCGTCGTACGGGGCGACCAGCCGGGCGGTCTCGGCGGCTGAACCCCGGGCCGCCCGACCGGGGGGTGATCCGGCGTTGAGCCCTGCGCCCGGGGTCCGACAAGGCAGGCTGGGCAGAGCGGTCGTCGGATCAGCCGAGGGAGGGGGCGTGGGCTTTCTACGCAACCGGTTCGTGGCGCTGCTCCTGCTGGCCGCTTTCCCGCCGGCTCTCGAGGGCGCCATCCTGGCCGGCTACGGATTCCGGGCCGCCGAAGGGGTGGCTCCCCAGTTCTCCGCCGTGTGGCCGTACGACAGCTATCACGACCTGCGTTGGCTGATGGTCTACCACGACTCGTGGCGGACCTTCTTCCTCGGTCTGGTGGCGTTGATCCTGCTCCGGGCGGTCTACACGACCGGGCTCGTCCTGCTGGCCTGGCCCCGGCACCTTCCCCGCCCCGGTTTCCGCCGGCTGGCCCTGCGTAACCTGGCACTGACCGTGGTGGTCACCGCGGTGGTGTCCCCGTGGGCCGCGCTCTCCATGGCCGCCTCGGTGGTCGCGCTCTCCTGGCTGCTCGTCGCCTCGTTGCTGCCGCTGTTCCTGTTGGCGCCGTTCCTGCAACGCGCCGCCGTGACGAATTCCTGGTGGCGTGGGTGGCCGTCGATGGAGTTGGTCGGCTGGTCCCTGCTCAACTTCGTGGTGCTCACCATCAGCGGCGCGCTGGTCTGGACCGTGCCGGCCTGGTGGACCGCCCCGGTGGCGGCGGTCGCCGGGGCGATCAACGGGGTGCTCTGGCAGCGCACGGTGGGCTCGGCCCTGGAGCCGCGCCGACGGGTCCACTGGGCGCGGGTGCCCGTCGCGCCACTGGCGATCCTGCTCGCCTTCATCGTGCCGGTCGTCCTGCAGCCGGTGCTGGCGGCCCTGCCCGGCAAGACGAGCAAGCCGCCGCCGATCGCGCTGCTGGACCGGCCGCTGCCGCCCACCGTCGGGCACGCGGTGATCTTCGTGGCCGGCCACGCCAGCGCGTACGACGGGCAGCCGCCCGTCGACCCGAACGTGCAGTGGTTCTCCTATCGGGGACTGGATTCGCAGAACCGGCCGCAGCCGTTCGTTCCCCGGGACACCTACCGGTCGATCGAGTCCAGCGTGGCGATGCTCGACAAGCAGGTGGAGCTGCTGCACCGGCGTACCGGCCGGCCGGTGGCGTTGGTCGGGCAGAGCGAGGGGGCGCTGGTCGCCCGCACCTACCTGGCCGACCGGCCGCACTCGCCGGTGAACGCCCTGGCCATGGAGAGCCCGCTGATCAACGCGGGCCGCTCCTACTACCCGCCGCCCGGCGTCTCGCAGGGCTGGGGCGTCGTCGCCGGCTGGCAACTGCGGGTCCTCTTCCACATCGCCGACAGCATCGCGAAGAGCGGCAGCGGGCCGGACGAGCCGTTCGTCCGGTCGATCCTCGACAACGCGCCCTTCTACCGCAACGACCTGATGTGTCCGGTCCCCGGCGTGCGGATCGTGGCGTTCCTGCCGACCACCACCGCCACCGAGGCCCCGCCGGGCAAGTACGCCGGCGTTCCGGTCTTCGAGATGCCGGCCGTGCACGGTGGCCTGCTGGCCCGGCCGATCGTCGAGGAGCGTCTGTTGAGCTTCCTCGGCGGGCAGCCGATCAGCCAGCCCGAGCGCGGGTACACCCTGCTGCAGGAGGTCTCCGCCGCCTGGCAGGCACCGCCGCTGGCGTTGGGCCTCAATCCGGTCTGGCGGGGTCAGCGGATGTCCGACCCGGCCTTCACCGGGAAGGTCTGTCAGCCGATCTGACGTCGGCCTGAGTGGGCGACCGCCGGGACAACCAGAGCAGCCGAAGCGCGGCCGCCACCACCGCGATCACGATCGCGGACCAGACCGGCTCGAACGGGAGCATGATCGCGTGGATGACGATGCTGCCCACCCCGACGATCGTGGCGAGCCGGACCGACCAGCGGTGACGGGTGAGGAGCAGGAGCCCGGTGATCACCGTCAGCGATCCGACCGACACGTGCGCCCAACTCCAGCCGGTCACGTCGACGCGGAAGTACCCTTCGGCGTGCTCCACCACGTACGGGTCGTCGTCCACGCTGCTCAGGCCTTCGAGGGTGTCGAAGAGGCCGATCCCGGCGAGCAGGACGGCCGCCAGGATCCGCTGCCGGTGCCTGGTGTGTGCGTCGTCGTGCCGTGTCACCCCGTCCTCCCTACGCCGTTTCTCCCAGCCTAGGGATGGGCGACGGGCTCCGTCCGGCGCTCGGCGAGCGAACCCGTCCCGCGCAGCGTCCGCCAGGCAACCGTGGTGACCAGGGCGAAGACCCCGGCCGCCGCCCAGCCCACCGGCGCCACCCCGTACGCCTCCCCGGCGATCCCGGCCAGCGCCGCCCCGACCGGAGCGCTGGCCAGCCCGACCACCCGCTGCGCCGCGCCGACACGGCCCAGCAGGTCCGGTGGCACGTGCCGCTGCCCGTACGCGGACCAGAGGCTGTTCCAGACCGTCGTGCCGGCGGCGAAGCAGGCCAACGCGACGCCCCCGGCCAGCGGGTGCCGGGCCGCCGCGAACCCGGCCAGCGCCACGGTCTGCGCGAGCAGCACCCCGCGCAGCGCGGGCAGGGTGCCGAACCGGGCCGCCAGCCGTCCCGCGCCGAGCGCCCCGGCCAGGCCGCCGACCACCGCCCCCGCCGCGAACAGCCCGTACGCCGCCGGCGGCACCCGCAGCACCGCCAGCGCGTACAGCACCAGCACGGCCATGAGTCCGCTGATGGCCAGGTTCGATCCCGTGGTCGCCACGGTCACCCGCCACAGCACCGGGTCCCGCCGGAGCCAGCGCACCCCGGCCCAGGCCTCCCGCCACACGCTCCCCCGCTCCGGCGTGCCGCGGCGCCCGGCGGCTCGTGGGCCGGGGCGGAGCGCGAGGGCGAGGAGCGCGGCCGCGGCGAAGGTGAGGGCGTCGAGGGTGAACGGGAGAGCCGCCGAGATCGCGAAGAGGAGGCCGGCCAGCGGGGCACCGAGGAAGCCGCCGGCGACCGCCGTACCGGCCTGGAGGCGACCGTTGGCGGTGGGCAGCGCGGCCGACGGGACCACCGACGGGAGCACCGCGAAGGAGGCCGCGTCGAAGACCGTACCCAGGGCGGCGAGCAGGAACGCGGCGACCGCGAGCGTGGCCACCCCGGCCCGTCCGGTGACGACCAGCGCGGCCAGGGCGGCCACCACGCCGGCCCGCAGCCCGTCCACCGCCGCCATGGTCCGGCGGCGGTCCCAGCGATCGGCGTACGCACCGCCGAGCAGGCCGAGCAGCAGCGGCGGGAGCTGACCGGCGACGGTCACCGCGGCGACGGCCCGCGGATCACGGGTGAGCGTGGCGGCCAGCAGGGCCAGGGCCGGCGTACGCAGGGCGTCGCCGAACCGGGAGGAGACGGCGGCGGCCCAGAGCAGCCGGTAGTCGCGGCCGAGGAGGGGAGCGGTCATGGGGCCGGAGCCTGGGGCCTGAACCGGCTTGAGGGTCAACTGACCGAAAACGGGACGGACACTGTCGGGCATCGCCGGTACGGTGAGCGCCGAAATCCGACCGGGGAGCGCGATTGGACCGCACCTTCCAGGTCGACCTCCGAGGCGTGGTCGACCTGCTCAGTCATCACCTCTACGGCAGTCCACGGGTCTACGTCCGGGAGCTGCTCCAGAACGCCGTCGACGCGATCACCGCCCGCCGGGCGACCGAGCCGGACGCGCCGGCCCGGGTCCGGATCGAGCCGCCGGCGCTGACCGGCGACGGCACGCTGCGGGTGCACGACACCGGCATCGGCCTGACCGAGGCCCAGGTGCACGAGCTGCTGGCCACCATCGGGCGCAGTTCCAAGCGGGACGAGCTGGGCTTCTCCCGGCACGAGTTCCTCGGCCAGTTCGGCATCGGCCTGCTCTCCTGTTTCCTGGTCGCCGACGAGATCCGGGTGGTCACCCGGCACGCCGACCAGCCCACCGTCTTCTGGACCGGCTGGTCCGACGGCCGCTACGCGGTCGAGCTCGCCGGGCCGGGGCAGGCGCGGCCCGAGCCCGGCACCACCGTGACGCTGGTGCCGCGGCGCGACGCCGACCAGTGGTTCGACGTGCCGACCGTGACCGAACTGGCCCGCCTCTACGGCGCGCTGCTGCCGGTGGACGTCCGGGTCGGGGACACTGCGACCACCGCCGGCCCGCCGCCGTGGCCGACCACGCCGGGCGCGCCGGTCGACCGGGCCGCCCTGCACTCCTACGCGCAGCAGGTCCTCGGCTTCGTTCCGTTCGACGTGGTGCCGCTGGCGGTGCCCGAGGCGGGGCTGACCGGGGTCGCCTTCATCCTGCCCAGCCCGGTGAACCCGGCCGCCCGCGCCGGGCACCGGGTCTACCTCAAGCGGATGCTGCTCACCGAGCACGCCGACGGGCTGCTGCCCGACTGGGCGTTCTTCGCCCTCTGCGTGGTGGACGCCAGCGAGCTGCGCCCGACCGCCAGCCGGGAGGCGCTCTACGAGGACACCCTGCTCACCGCCACCCGGGACGCCCTCGGCGACCAGGTGCGCGGCTGGCTGGTCCGGCTGGCCAAGCACGATCCCCGGCGGCTCGCCGAGTTCCTCCAGGTGCACCACCTCGGGGTCAAGGCGCTCGCCCTGCACGACGACGAGATGCTCCGCCTGGTCGAGCAGTGGTGGCCGATGGACACCAACGTCGGCACCCTCACCCTCGCCGAGTTCCGTCAGCGGCACGGCCTGATCCGCTACGCCGCCAGCCTCGACGAGTTCCGCCAGCTCGCCGCCGTCGCGGCGGCCCAGGACCTGGCCGTGGTGAACGGCGGCTACACGTACGACACCGAGCTGATCGAGCGGCTGCCCACGGTGGACCGGTCGGTGCTCATCGAGCGGCTGGAGCCGAGCGACCTCACCACCCGCTTCGACGGCCTCGATCCGCAGACCGAGCTGGCCCTGCGGCCGTTCCTCACCGGGGCGCAACGGGCCCTGGAGCGGCTCGGCTGCGAGGTGGTGGTCCGGGCGTACGACCCGGTCTCGCTGCCGGCGCTCTACCTGGTCAGCCGCTCGGCCGCGTTCCACGACCAGCTCGCCGCCAGCCGGGACAAGGCCGACGAGCTGTGGGGCGGGGTGCTCGACGCGCTGGCCACCTCCACCCCGCCGGACCGGCCGCAGCTGGTGCTCAACCACCGCAACCCGCTGGTCCGCCGGGTCACCACGCTCGCCGACCCGGAGCTGGCCGGGCTCGCCGTCGAGGCGCTCTACGGGCAGGCCCTGCTGCTCGGGCACCATCCGATCCGGGCGGCGGACGCCGCCCTGTTGAACAGTTCCTTCCTCGGCCTGCTCGGCCGGGCCGTACCGGGACAGGAGTCGGGCCGTGAGTGACGACGACCTCTGGCGGATGCTGTACGAGACCGACAACATGCCGTTCGGTGCGGGGCAGATCGCCGCGCTGGAACAGCTGATCCGGCGAGCCGACGCCGGTGACGACCGGCACCTGTCCTTCGCCGTCCGGATCAGCGCCACCACCGCCTACACCTTCGGTGGCGAGCCGGCCAAGTCCTTCGTCACCTTCTCCTGGTGCCTCGGCGAGTACGACCGCGACCCGCAGCCCTACCATCAGCGCTACACCCATCAGCTGCTCTGGTTCTTCAAGCACATGGTCACCGCGATGCTGGCCTTCCCCGAGCTGCCGCTGGACCGCGCGTACGCGGTGCTCGACGACATGGAACGGCGCTACCGGGAGTCCGGGCACAGCCTCCAGGCCGTGTACAAGCACCGCCACCTGGTCGCCGTCCACCTGGGCGCGGAGGCGGAGGCGGCCCAGTGGTACCGGCGCTGGATGACCACGCCCCGGGACGCCCTCTCCGACTGTGCCGGCTGCGACCCGACCGCCCAGGTCAAGCACCTGGTTCAGCAGGGACTGCACCAGGAGGCGGTGGCACTGGCCGAACCGGTGCTCGCCGGCCGGTTGAGCTGCGCCGAGCAGCCGCAGGCCATCCTCACCGCGCTGCTCACGCCGTACCGGGAGACGGGCCGGACGGACGCCGCGCGCGACGCGCACCGGGAGGCGTACCGGCAGTTGCGTGGGCGGCTCTCGGATCTTTGGGAGATCGCCGACCACATCGAGTTCTGCACCGTGACCGGCAATGAGGCCCGAGCCCTGGAGCTGGTCGAACGCCACCTTGACTGGCTGGACCGGGCGCCCAGCCCCGGTGCCGCCATGAACTTCGCGGCGGCGGGCTCGGCCGCGCTGCGCCAGGTTTCCGGCGAGCTGACCGTGCACCGGCGGGCGTTCGGCGACCGGCCGGCCGCCGACGTGCCGGTGGGCGCGCTCGCCGAGGAACTGGCCGGCACGGCCACCGCGCTGGCCGCCCGCTTCGACGCGCGCAACGGCACCGCATACCAGTCGGAGCTGATCACCCGGCGGCTCGCGGGCGGGCCGGTCGGCGAGCATCTGCCGCTCTCCGCGAGCCTGCGCCGCCGGGCGGTGCCCGCCCCGCGTACCGGTGCGGAGACCCCGGCCGCCCCCGCGCCGGTCGCCCGGCCGGCGGTGACGGTTCCGGCTCAGGCCACCGCCGAGGAGCTGCTCGCGCTCGCCGACGAATGCTGGCGTACCCATCGGCGGGACGGGCTGGTCGACGCGCTGCGGGCGTACGACGAGCGGTACGGCGACGCCGAGCTGCCCGACACCGCCCGCGCCTGGCGGCTGGAACTGCGCGCCGCGGAGTTCACCGAGGCGGCCGGCGACGACGCGAGCCTCGCGATCGAGGCGAACCGGGCCGCCCTGGCGGCCTGGCGGGAGGTGTCCGATCCGGTCCGGGCGCAGGTGGTGGCCGGTCGGCTCGGTTCCCTGCTCTGCCTGACCGAGGAGGGCGAGTCCGAGGGGCTGGCCCTGGCGCGGGAGTCGGTGGAGCAGCTCGCCGTCCATGGTGACCAGCGGGAACGTGCCGCCGCATGGGACCGGCTCGGCCTGGCGTACGTGTACCGGGAGCGGTGGGCGGATGCGTTCGAGGCGTTTGGCCGGGCGGCCGCCGAGGCCGACGTCGACCCGTGGCTGGCGGGCCGGGTGGCGCTGCACCGCATGAACGTGCTGGAGGAGCTGGCGCGGGCCGAGGAGTTTCGGGAGGCGGCGGCACATGCCCGCCGGCTCAGCCGCGAGCTGGGCGACGCCGAGATGTTGACCGTCGCCTGCCTGGCGTACGCCCGGTCGGTCGACGATCCGGCCGAGGCGGTCGACGCCTGCGACGAGGTGCTGGCGTCCGCCCCGCCCGGCGCGCGGCTGCCGATGCGGGTCACCCGGGGACGGGCGCTGCTCGCGGCCGACCGGGCCGGCGAGGCGGTGGACGACTTCGTCGAGGCGGTCACCCTCTGCGTGGAGCAGGGGTTGCCGGGGGACGCGCTGCTCCGCATGGAGCTGGCCGGGGCGTACCGGCTGGCCGGCCGGCTCGGTGAGGCCGCCGAGGTGGCGGAGGAGGCGGTGCTCGGACTGGACCGGGCCGGCGCGCAGGCCGAGGCCGACCGGTGCCGGCACCTGCTGGCCGGCATCTACCACGGGCTGGGTGAGATCGAGTTGGCCCTCGGGCTGCTCGACCAGCTCGCCGACAACCTTGACGGCCCGGACAATCTCCCGCACCGGGGGCAGGCGCTGGAGGAGGCCGGGGGGATTCTCTACGACGCGGACCGGGACGCCCAGGCCGCGCAGCGGTTCGCGGTGGCCGCCTCGGCGTACCGGCTGGCCGGGCATCCGCTGGACGAGCTGCGGGCCCGGCGGCGGGAGTTGCTGGCCCTGCACTGGGCCGGTGACCTGCCGGCGGCGGTTGCCGCGATCGAGGTGGTGGACGCCGCTGCCGAGGCGCTCGCCGACCTTCCCGAGGAGCCGCCCGTGGTGACGTACGAGCGGGCGATGGCCGCCGACGCGGTGGCTCGGGTGCTGACCGCCGAGGAACGGCCGACCGCCGCGCTGGAGCGGGTGGCCGGCGTACCGGAGCGGCTGCGGGCGATCGAGGCGTTCGGCGAGGCTGCCCAGGTCGAGGTCTTCACCGGCGAGCTGCTGCTGCGGGACGAACGGCCGGCCGAGGCGGAGCCGCTGCTGCGCCGGGTGCTCGGCGGTCTGCCCACCGGCTCCCGGCCGGCGGCCCAGGCCGCCTGGCTGCTGGCCCGCGCCCTCGACGATCTTGGCCGCTCCGCAGAGGCGGCGAAGGTCCGCGCCGAACACGGCATCGAGGAGGATGACTGACTCGCCTGGTTGACCGACACGTTTCGGGCGGGTGTGCGGCAACCGACGGGTAATCGAATCTCCACTGCCTCGCGTCCGAGGTCTAGGCTGGCCCGGTGACGGTCGGACAGCGGTCGCGGGGTGCGGCGAACGGAGTAATGGGTCCGGGTCGGCGGTCCCGGCGGGACGAGATCCTGGAGATCGCGGTGGGCCTCTTCGCCGCTCGCGGCTACCACGGCGTGTCCATGGACGACATCGGCGCCGCCGCCGGCGTGACCGGCCCGGCCCTTTACCACCACTTCGCCGGCAAGGAGGCGATGCTGGTCGCCGCCCTGATCCCGGTCAGCGAGGGCCTGCTCGCCGGTGGGCAGGAGCGGTCGGCCAACCATCCGGACGACCCGCGCGGCACGCTGGAGTCGCTGATCGACTTCCACGTCGAGTTCGCGCTGGCCAATCCGGCGGTGATCGCCCTGCACCTGCACGAGCTGGACCGCCTCCCCGACGAGCCGCGCCGCCGGATCCGCCGGCTCCAGCGGATGTACGTCGAGGAGTGGGTGACGGTGCTGACCGCGCTGCACCCCGGGCTGCCGGACGGCGAGGCGCGGGTGCTCGCCCACGCCGCCTTCGGCCTGATGAACTCCACCCCGTTCCTCGGCGGTGAGGTGGACCGCCGTCGCCGGGCCGCCCTGCTGCGCGGTGCCACCCTCGCCGCCCTGCTGGCCCCCACCGATCCGGCCTGACACGCCGCGTCGGGCTTAACGCATGTTAAGAAGGGGCCCGGCTATACACCAGGCGTTAAGAAGGGGCCCTTCCTTGCAGAGCATGATCGAGTCGCTGCTGGTCGCCAACCGGGGCGAGATTGCCCGCCGGATCATCCGTACCGCGCGGCGGCTCGGGATCCGCGCGATCGCGGTGCACTCCGAGGCCGATGCCGGCCTGCCGTTCGTGACCGAGGCGGACGAGGCGGTCTGCGTGGGCCCGGCCAACCCGGCGCAGAGCTACCGGAACGTCGAGGCCATCCTCGCCGCCGCCAAGTCGACCGGCGCCCAGGCGATCCACCCCGGCTACGGCTTCCTCTCCGAGAACGCCGACTTCGCGCGTACCGTCGAGGCCGGCGGCCTGATCTGGGTCGGACCCGGCGCGGACGCGATCACCGCGATGGGCGACAAGATCAACGCCCGGAACCTGATGGCGGCGGCCGGCGTGCCGGTCGCGCCCGGCACCACCGACCCGGCGGCCGACCTGGACGCGGCAGTGGCCGCCGCCGCGGAGATTGGTTACCCGGTGATGGTCAAGGCGGCGGCCGGTGGTGGCGGCATGGGCATGGGCGTGGCGGCCGACGAGGCCGCGCTGCGCACCGAGTACGACAAGGTCCGCTCGTTCGCCGAGCGGATGTTCGGCGACGGCTCGGTGCTGATCGAGCGCTACTTCCCCCGGGTACGCCACGTCGAGGTGCAGATCCTCGGCCTGGCGGACGGCCGGGTGGTCGCCCTCGGCGAACGGGAGTGCTCGGTGCAGCGGCGCAACCAGAAGCTGGTCGAGGAGTCGCCGTCGCCGGCGGTCTCGCCGGAGCTGCGTGAGCGGTTCCTGGCGGCGGCGGTCCGGGCCGGCGAGGCGGTCGACTACCGCAACGCCGGCACGGTGGAGTGCCTGTTGGATCCCGCCACGCAGGAGTTCTTCTTCCTGGAGATGAACACCCGGCTCCAGGTCGAGCACCCGGTCACCGAGTACGTCTACGGCGTCGACCTGGTGGAGGAGCAGTTGCGGGTGGCCGCCGGCCTGGCCCCGACCTTCGACCCGGACGCGCTCGCGCCACGCGGGCACGCGATCGAGCTGCGGATCAACGCGGAGGACCCGAAGCGCTTCCTGCCCGGCCCAGGCGTGATCGCCATTTGGAACGAGCCGGCCGGCGAGGGCGTACGGGTCGACTCCGGCTACCTGGCCGGCAACACGGTGACGCCGTTCTACGACAGCCTGATGGCGAAGCTGATCGTGAGCGGCAGGGATCGCACCGAGGCCGTCGAGCGGGCGCGGGCGGCGGTGGCCCAGTTCGAGATCGCCGGCCCGAAGAACAACCTGCCCTTCTTCGCGGAGCTGCTGGAGAACGCGGAGTTCCTCTCCGGCGACTACGACACCGGCATCGTCTCCCGCATGCGCTGACCTTCGGGGGTGACATGCTGGGGGGACCCCATCACGTAACACCGTCACAGTGAGGTGACCCCTTATGGCGGAACTGCCGGACTTCGTGTCGATCCGAGAGGTCGGGCCACGGGACGGACTCCAGAACGAGGAGCCCATCCCCACCGACGCTAAGGTGCGGCTGCTCGACGCGCTGTCGCGTACCGGTGTGCGGCGGATCGAGGCGGTCTCCTTCGTGCATCCGAGGGCGATCCCGCAGATGGCCGACGCCGACGAGGTGTGGCAGCGGGCCACCAGGGTCGAGGGCGTGCGCTACTCGGCCCTGGTGCCCAATACCCGGGGTGCCCAGCGCGCCCTGGCCGCCGGGTTCACCGAGATCGAGGTGGTCGTCTCGGCAAGCGACACGCACAACCGCCGCAACGTCAACCGCTCGACGGAGGAGTCGCTGGACGACATCGCCGAGCTGATCGACCTGCTGCACGGTGCCGGCGCGCGGGCCGAGGTGATCATCGCGACCAGCTTCGGCTGCCCGTACGAGGGGAACGTCGACCCGCAGCGGGTGGCCGGCATCGTCGACCGGGTGGTCCGCGACGGCGCCGACCGGGTGGCCTTCGGCGACACCACCGGCATGGGTACGCCGCGACGGGTCCGCGAGCTGGTCACCGCGGTACGCGACCGGAACGCCCACGTCCCGGTGCTGCTGCACTTCCACAACACTCGGGGCACCGCCCTGGCGAACCTGTTGACCGCCATGGAGTTGGGCGTCACCGAGTTCGACGCCAGCGTCGGTGGCCTCGGCGGCTGCCCGTACGCGCCGGGAGCCAGCGGCAACCTGGCCACCGAGGAGGCCGTGCACATGCTGCACGACATGGGCGTCGACACCGGGATCGACCTGGACGCCCTGATCGCGGCCGCCGAGCTGGCCGAGGAACTGGTCGGCAAGAAGCTCCCCTCCGGCGTCCTCCGGGCCGGCCCCCGCACCCGCCTGACCCCCGCACCCGCCTGACCACCTCCCCGCCCGAGCCCCTCCCCGCCCGGCACGCGCTGATCAAGGAGTTTTGGTCGGGATCGAGCCCGGGTCCGACGCAAACCTCTTGGTCATCGCGTGCTGTCCGGGTGGGTGGGAGCGGTGGGGTCGCCGGAGGGGGCAGGGGTGCGCTAGCCTAACGATCGTTCAGGTCGGTGGGTGCGCTCAGGGGGCGCGGGGTGGCTAGGGAGTCGGCGTGACGCTCGACGGTGAGGCTCTGGAGCAGCTGCGCAAGCGCGCCAAGGCCGGTGGTGCGGACAAGTACCACGCGGCGAACGCCGCCAAGGGCAAGCTCTTCGCCCGCGAGCGGGTCGCGCTCCTCGTCGACGAGGGCTCCTTCGTCGAGGATGGCCTCTACGCGAACGCGCTGGCCGAGGGGCTGCCCGCCGACGGCGTGGTCACCGGCACCGCCACCATCGACGGCCGGCAGGTTTGCCTGATGGCGAACGACTCCACGGTCAAGGCCGGCAGCTGGGGCGCGCGTACCGTCGAGAAGATCATTCGGATCATCGAGCGCGCCTACTCCACCGCCGTGCCCATGGTCTACCTGGTCGACTCGGCCGGCGCCCGGATCACCGACCAGGTCGAGCTCTTCCCCGGCCGGCGCGGTGCCGGGAAGATCTTCTGGAACCAGGTACGCGCCTCCGGCGCCATCCCGCAGGTCTGCGCGCTGTTCGGGCCGAGCGCGGCCGGCGGGGCGTACATCCCGGCGTTCTGCGACGTGGTGGCCATGGTGGACGGCAACGCCAGCATGTACCTCGGCTCCGACCGGATGGTCGAGATGGTCACGGGCGAGAAGACCACGCTGGAGGCGATGGGCGGGGCCAAGGTGCACTGCGCCGAGTCGGGCGTCGGGCACTTCCTCTGCAAGACCGAGGCCGAGGCGCTCGACGTGGTCCGGCGCTACCTGTCGTACCTGCCGGCGAACTGGACGCAGGCGCCGCCGGCCGCCGAGGCCGTGCCCGCGCCGGAGAAGGTCGACCTGGCCGCCCTAGTGCCGGCCAGCGAGCGGCAGGCGTTCGACATGCGCCGGTACGTCAAGGGCCTGCTCGACGAGGGCAGCTTCTTCGAGATCCAGGCGCTCTGGGCCAAGGAGCTGACCATCGGCTTCGGCCGGCTGAACGGCGAGGTCGTCGGCGTGGTCGGCAACAACTCGATGTTCAAGGGCGGCGTCCTCTTCGTCGACTCGGCCGACAAGGCGAGCCGCTTCGTGCAGCTCTGCGACGCGTTCAACGTGCCGCTGCTGTTCCTCTCCGACGTGCCCGGGTTCATGGTCGGCAGCGCGGTGGAGAAGCAGGGCATCATCCGGCACGGCGCCAAGATGATCACCGCGATCTCCGAGGCGACCGTACCCAAGATCTGTGTGGTGGTCCGGAAGGCGTACGGCGCCGGTCTCTACGCGATGGCCGGCCCGGGCTTCGAGCCGGACGCGACGATCGCGCTGCCCACCGCCAAGATCGCGGTGATGGGCGCGGAGGCCGCGGTCAACGCGGTGTACGCCAACAAGATCGCCGCGATCGAGGACGAGTCCGAGCGGGCCGCCTTCGTCGCCGCGAAGCGTGAGGAGTACGAGCGGGACATCGACATCGTCCGGCTCGCCAGCGAGCTGGTGGTGGACGCCATCGTCGAGCCGCACGAGCTGCGTGCGGAGCTGGTGCGCCGGTTCGCCGCGGCGCGAAGCAAGGACCGCCAGTTCTCCCGGCGCCGGCACGGCGTCACCCCGGTCTGACCCGGCCGCGACCCGGCCCGAGCCAGCGTTTCCGTCCCGGCGTCACGAGCGCCCGGCGGCGCATCCACACAGGAGGATCAGATGGACTTCCGGCTCAGCGAGGAACAAGAGGCGCTGCGGGAGAGCGTGCGGGACTTCGCCCGTGAGGTGGTGGCGCCGGTCATCGCCGAGCACTACGAGCAGCACACCTTCCCGTACGAGATCATCCGCCAGATGGGCAAGATGGGCCTGTTCGGCCTGCCCTTCGCCGAGGAGCACGGCGGCATGGGCGGCGACTACTTCGCGCTCTGCCTGGCCCTGGAGGAACTGGCCCGGGTCGACTCCAGCGTGGCGATCACCCTGGAGGCGGCGGTCTCCCTCGGCGCGATGCCGATCTACCGGTTCGGCACGGAGGAGCAGAAGGCGAAGTGGCTGCCGAAGCTGCTCAGCGGCGAGGCCCTGGCCGGCTTCGGGCTGACCGAGCCGGGCACCGGCTCGGACGCCGCCGGCACCCAGACGCGGGCGGTGCTGGACGGCGACGAATGGGTGATCAACGGCTCGAAGGCGTTCATCACCAACTCGGGCACGGACATCACCTCGCTGGTCACGGTCACCGCGGTCACCGGGACGAGGCCGGACGGTTCGAAGGAGCTGTCCACCATCATCGTCCCGTCGGGTACGCCCGGTTTCACCGTCGCACCCGGCTACTCCAAGGTCGGCTGGAACGCCTCGGACACCCACGAGCTGACCTTCGACGACTGCCGGGTCCCCGCGGCGAACCTGCTCGGCGAGCGGGGCCGGGGCTTCGCCCAGTTCCTGCGCATCCTCGACGAGGGGCGGATCGCCATCGCCGCCCTGGCCGTCGGCCTCGCCCAGGGCTGCGTCGACGAGTCGATCAGGTACGCGAAGGAGCGCCAGGCCTTCGGCCAGCCGATCGGCAACTACCAGGCGATCCAGTTCAAGATCGCCGACATGGAGGCGAAGGCGCACACCGGCCGGCTGGCGTACTACGACGCCGCCGCCCGGATGCTGGCCGGTGAGCCGTTCAAGCGGCAGGCCGCGATCGCCAAGCTGCACGCCAGCACCGTCGCGGTGGACAACGCCCGGGAGGCCACCCAGATCCACGGCGGCTACGGCTTCATGAACGAGTACCCGGTGGCCCGCTTCTGGCGGGACTCGAAGATCCTGGAGATCGGCGAGGGCACCAGCGAGGTGCAGCGAATGATCATCGCCCGCGATCTCGGCATGTGACGCGGGAGGGGCTCTCTGTCAACGCCCGAGAGGCGTAGCGAGGGCCCCTTCCCCGGGTTCGGCGGTCTGTCGGATATCCGCGCGGGACCGTCAGGTGGGCGACGGATGAGCTGTGGACGGTCACACCCCGTCCGTACTCTTCGTGACCATGACTCCGGATCATGATCCTTCGCGGAGCCCGGATGGTCGTACCCCTCTGCCCGATCTGCTGCGCGGGCACCGGCTCGCCGCCGGCCTCACTCAGGCCGAGCTGGCCGGCCGGGCCGGCGTCGGGGTGCGGACCCTCCGTGATCTGGAGCGGGGCCGGTCGGCACGGCCCCAGCGCACCACCGTTGACCTGCTCGCCGAGGCTCTCGGCCTGGCCGACGACGCCCGGCTGGCGTTCCGCGCCGCGGCCCGGCCGGCCCCAGCCGGACCGCCGCTGGCCGGGCGGCACCTCACCGCCGACGGGCCGCCTCCGGCCGGGCGGAAGCTCATCGCCGCCGCGCCGCGCCAGGCCGCACGGCACCTCCCCGTCACCCGTTCCGCCACCACCGGATCCGGTACGTCGATCGCGCTGCCGCAGCCGGTCCCGCTGATCGGCCGGGACCGGGACGTCGCCGAGGTGGCCGCCCTGCTGGCTGCCGAGCATCCGGTGGTGAGCCTGGTCGGCCTGGCCGGTGTCGGCAAGACCGCGCTCGCCCTCGCCGTCGCGTACGCGGTGGCCGCCGAGCATCCGGCCGGCGTCGCCGGGGTGCTGGTCTGCGAGGGCTCAGACGCGGCGGATTTCCTGGCCGCGTCGGAGCTGGTGCTGGGCGTGAACCGACTCGCCGACCTCGCCGGCCGGCTCGGTGGTCGGCCGGCGTTGCTGCTGGTGGACGCGGTGGAACGGGCACCCGGGCCGGTGGCGGAGGCGCTGCGTTCGCTGGTCGCCGCGGCACCCACGCTGCGCGTGCTGGCGACCGGCCGGCGACCGGTCGGCCTTCCCGGCGAGCTGGTGCGGCCGGTCGCGCCGCTCGACGTGCCGCCGGTCGAGGTGGTGCCGGCGGACCCGGCCGAGCTGGCCCGCTGGCCGGCGGCGGCGCTGTTCACCGCCCGGCTCGCCCAGGTCCGCCGGGAACCGCCGGCCCCGGCCGAGCTGCCGGCGCTCGCCGCGCTGGTCCGCCGCCTCGGCGGCCTGCCGCTGGCCATCGAACTGATGGCTGCGCGCGGCCGGATCCTCGACGTCACGGAGCTGCTCGACCGGTACGGCGACCGGGTTCTCGATCTCGCCACCGCCGCCCGTCCGGGCTGGACGCCCGACGACCGTACGGCAGCCACGGTGACCCTGCGCGAGGCGGTGGCGACCAGCTACCACCTGCTCGCACCGGAGGACCGGGCGGCGCTGCGCCTGCTCTCGACGTTCCGTAACCGCTGGTCGGTGGAGCTGGCCGAGGACCTGCTCGCCGACGACGGCGCGCGCCGGGACGCCGTGCCGCTGCTGGACCGGCTGCTCGAACTCGGCCTGCTCAGCGTCCGGGGCAACGGGCCGTTCCGGTTCCGCCTCCTGGACGCGGTACGCGACTTCGCCGCCGAGCGGGCCGTCGGGGAGGGCGAGCTGGCCCGGATCCGCCGCCGGCACGCGCTCGTGGTCACCGCGATGGTGGTCCGCGTCGCCCCGAACCTGGCCGGCGCGGACCTGACCGCCGCGGCACACCTGCTGGACGAGGCGACCGGCGACACCGCCGCCGCCCTGACGCAGGCTGCCGAGGACGATCCGGTGACCGGGCTGCGGCTGGCGGCGGCGCTGCCCCGGTGGTGGCGGCTGCGGGGCCGGGACGTCTCCGGCCGGCGATGGCTGCGCCGGTTGTTGGCCGACCCGCGTACCGCCGACGTCGATCCGGTGCTGCGGGCCTGGGCCCAGGTCGGGGCGGCTCAGCTCGCCGTGGAGCACGATGCCGGCGCTGAGGAGGTGCCAGCGGCCCGCGCCGCGTTGGCCACCTTCCGTTCGGCCGGTGAGGTGGGCGGGGAGTTGTCGGCCCGTACGGTGCTCGGTGTGGTGCTGCCGGCCGTGGGCGGCCACGACGAGGCCCGACAGCAGGCCGAGGCGGTGCTGGAACTGGCCACCCGGCATGGCCGGACCCGCGACATGGCCGTCGCTCAGGCGTACCTGACCTGGCACGACGTACGGGTCGGTGACCTGGCCGGGGCCCGGCGCCGGGTGGCCACCATGGAACGGCTGGCCGGCCAGTCCGGGGAGCAGCGGCTGCGAGTGCTGGCCCGGGCCAACCTGGCCGAGTTGAACCGCCTGGAGGGCCGGTTCGTCGACGCCGTGGAACAGGGGCGGCGGGTGGTGGCGGCCCTCGCCGAACTGGGTGATCCGGGGCAGCGCCGCCGGGTGCTCGGCACGGTGGGGCTGGCGCTCGCCCAGGAGGGGCGGGCCGCCGAGGCCCTGGAGGTGGCGGCCGAGCTGCTGCCGGCGTCCGGGCAGTGCCCACCATCCGCCGGGGGCCGGGTGGATCGGCCCGGTGCCGCGTCCACCGGGGAGGAGCCCAGCCGCCGTCCGGAGGATGCGGTGTGCGCGCTGATCGAGGGACATCTGGCGCTGTACCGGGGCGACCGCGAACTGGCGGCCGAGTGGTACGCCGCGGCGGCCGACGCGGCGACCGGCGGCCGGAACCGGCGGGACGTGATCGAGGCGCTGGTGGGGCTCGCCGCGAGCACGGTCGACCTGGCCGTGCTGGACCGGCTCGACCGGGCGCGACGCTCCAGCGGGATCGGACTGCTGCCCCGGGAGGAGGCCCTGCTCTACGCGCTGGTGGCCCGTCGTGGGCTGCGCAGCCGGCAGGAAGCTGGCTGAGCCGGCAGGCCCGGGCCCCGCAGGCCGATGCCGTGAGAGCCGGCCGCCGGGCGGGGCACGGAGATGGTGAGTGGGGCGGGGGTGGCGCGAGCGAAGAAGCCCCCTGTTGCCCCTCGCTCATCGCTCGCGCCGGCACCCCCCGGTGCGCCCCCGCTTGCCGGGAAGCCTATCCGGGGAGCTTGGGGTGTTTGCGCGGTTATGTCGGAGTTCGCCCTTGCCGTCGGCCGGTTCTGCCGGTCTTTCTGCCGGTACCCGGTAAGGAGGCCTTCCGGGGCTGCCGGGATGCGGCAAGAGGCGGTGTCCCGGCCCCAATCTGCCGCCCCTGGAGTGGATCGGGTCGCGCCTCAGCAGCCGGTCGCGGTGGTGTCGTCGGCCGGCGCGGGACAGGTGCTGCCGGCGGTCGCCCCAGGGTGGACGGCGTCGCGGATCCGGCGCAGGCTGTCGAGGAGCGCGTCCAGCGCGGCCGGTTCGAGCTGGCCGGTGAACCACTGGGCGATGATCTGCAGGTGCCCCGGCAGGGTCTCGTCCAGCCGGGCCAGGCCGGCGTCGGTCACCACCGCGTACGAGCTGCGCCGATCGGAGGGGCAGGCCCGCCGCCGGAGCAGGCCGTCACGCTCCATCCGATCGACGACCCGGGTCACCCCGCTCGTGGAGAGGGACGTCTGGGCGGAGAGATCGGTCATCCGTAGTTGATTGCCGGGAGAGCGGGCGAGCCGCATGAGCACCTCGAACTCCACGGGAGAGAGGCCGTGCTCCTCGACCTGGGCGGCGAACCGGGCCGACAGCCCGGCGTGCGTCTCGACGAGGAGGCCGATGGCGGTTATCCGGGGATCGTCGAACATGTTCTGGTTCACGCTGTTCATCGTAGCAATACTTGACACGGGAAATATTGTCGTGCCTATAGTTGCTGAGTCAGTCGTTGGGTCACTAAACAATCTCCCCTGGAGGACAGCACCATGACCAGCAGCACCGAAGCGGTTACCCGCGATTGGGACGGTCTCACCATCCCCGCTGCCGGCACGTACCAGCTGGACGCGGCTCACAAGCGGGTCGGGTTCGTCGCGCGGCACATGATGGTCAGCAAGGTACGCGGTGAGTTCGCCGAGGCGACCGCCACGATCACCATCGCGGAGGACCCGATGCAGTCCTCGGTGAGCGCCACCATCCAGGCGGCGAGCATCAACACCAGCCAGGCCGACCGCGACGCGCACCTGCGCAGCGGCGACTTCCTCGACACCGAGAAGTTCCCGACGCTGGAGTTCCGTAGCACCGGCGTGAAGTCCCACGACGGCAACGAGTTCGTGCTCAGCGGCGAGCTGACCATCAAGGATGTCACCCGCAGCGTGGAGCTCGAGGTCGAGTTCGAGGGCGTCGGCCGCAGCCCGTACGGCCAGGACATCTTCGGCTTCTCGGCGAGCACCGAGATCGACCGTGAGGAGTTCGGCCTGACCTGGAACGTCGCTCTGGAGACCGGTGGCGTCGTGGTCGGCAAGAAGGTCAAGATCGAGATCGAGGGCGAGGCCATCCGCCAGGCCTGACCGCCCGCACGACCCCACGGGCCCGCGTCGATGACGACGACGCGGGCCCGTTCGTCGTACGCGGATCAAGGTGCGAGATCCGTCACGTTCCGCGCACCCGGTGACCCGGGTCCGCCGATATCCGGCTGGGTAGGAGAACTGACCTGTGCCCGGCCCTGGTACCGATGCCCCGGGCGCACATAACGTGAAGGTTCACTATGCGTTCCGGAACCGAGTTCCGGCTCGCCCCGCGCCGGGAGGACACATGGGCAGAGATGTCGAGCAGTGCGCCTACTCCCGGGAGGACCGGGTCCGCTACCGGCAGAAGGTGCGGCGCTGCCTGGATGTCTTCGCGCTGATGCTGGACGACTTCGGCTTCGACGCCGACCGCCCGATGACCGGGCTGGAGATCGAGCTGAACCTGGTCGACTCCGCCGCCGAGCCGGCCATGCGCAACGAGAAGATCCTCGCCGACATCGCGGACCCGCTCTTCCAGACCGAACTGGGCCAGTTCAACCTGGAGCTGAACACACCACCCCGGCTCATCGAGGGCGCCGGCTTCGGCGACTACGAGCGGGACCTGCGTAACAGCCTCGCCCGCGCCGACGAGCGGGCGTCCCGATCGGACGCCAAGCTGGTGCTGGTCGGCATCCTGCCCACCCTCACCGAGCGCCACCTGATCGCCGACAACCTCTCCACCGACGAGCGCTACCGGGTGCTCAACGACCAGATCGTCGGCGCCCGGGGCGAGGACTTCGAGCTGGACATCCGCGGTGTCGAGCGGTTGCAGACGCACAACGACTCGATCGCTCCCGAGGCCGCCTGCACGAGCCTCCAGTTCCACCTCCAGGTCGCTCCGGACAGCTTCGCCGACTACTGGAACGCGTCCCAGGCGATCGCCGGCCCCCAGGTGGCGGTGGGCGCGAACTCGCCGTTCCTCTACGGCCGGCAGCTCTGGGCGGAGACCCGGATCGCCCTCTTCCAGCAGGCCACCGACACCCGGCCCGACGAGCTCAAGGCCCAGGGCGTACGCCCCCGGGTGTGGTTCGGTGAACGCTGGATCACCTCGATCTTCGACCTGTTCGAGGAGAACGTCCGCTACTTCCCGCCGCTGCTGCCGATCGTCGAGGACGAGGACCCGGTCGAGGTGCTGCACGCTGGCGGGGTGCCCGCGCTGGCCGAGCTGCGGCTGCACAATGGCACGGTCTACCGCTGGAACCGGCCCGTCTACGACATCATGGACGGCCGCCCGCACCTCCGAGTGGAGAACCGGGTGCTGCCGGCCGGGCCGACCGTGGTCGACATGCTGGCCAACGGCGCCTTCTACTTCGGGCTCGCCCGGGCCCTCGCCGAGGCGGACCGTCCCATCTGGAGCCAACTCACCTTCAGCTCGGCGGAGGAGAACTTCCAAGCCGCCGCAAGGCGAGGCCTGGACGCCGTCATGTACTGGCCCCGGCTCGGCGAGGTACCGGTGGCCAAGCTCGTGCTCGACGTCCTCCTGCCCAAGGCGGCGCAGGGGCTGGACGGGTTCGGTGTCGCCCCGGCCGACCGGGACCGCCTCCTCGGTGTCATCGAGCAGCGCTGCCGTGCCGGCCGCAACGGTGCCACCTGGCAGACCGAAATGGTGTGGGCGGCCGAGCGGCACCGGGGCCTGGACCGGCGCGCCGCCCTGCACTACATGCTTCAGCGCTACGCGCAGCTCCAGCGCAGCAACGAGCCGGTGCACACCTGGCCGGTCGACTGACCGCCGGCGCAGGTCGCTCCCGGGTCACCGACCGCGTCGGCGACCCTTCGGCGTGGGCCCACCGTCGCCCGGGTCGCCCGTCGCGGTGCTCCCGGCCGGCGCGTCCGGCGCCGGGCCGCCGGATGCCCGGCTGGTCGACGCCGAGCCGCCGGCTGCCGAGCGGCTCGCCGTCCGGGCGTCCGTCGCCGGGCCGCTGGAGGGCACCGCCGGTGTCCCGGCGTCGTCGCCGGACGCTGCCGGGGTGCTCGCCCCACCGGACGAGCCCGAGGCACGCCGGGGTGACGCGGCCCGGCCCCGGCGGGTCGTGGCGGAACCCGACGAAGAGGCGCCCTCCGACCCGCCGGCCGGCTTCCCGTCCGACGCGGCCGGCGTGCTGGATCCACCGCCCACCCCGGTGGCCGGACCGCCGATCGCGGCCACCTCGACGGTGGGCCGGTCGGCTCCGTCGCCGGCGAGGTCGTGTTCGCCGGTGCGCTGGCGGGGCAGGGACACCTCGGTGCGGGCGGTGACCCGGTGCTCGGCCCGTTGGGCCAGCGCCGCCACCAACACCGAGCCCCCGAGCCCGGCGATCACCGCGTACGGGGCGATCAGGTGGGCCGAGAGTTGCTCGGCCTCGATCGCCGCGAGCCTCGGCACGGCCAGCAGGTAGGCCAGCGCGACGAGGAGCGGCCCGGCCGCGCCGGAGGCCGCCGTACCGACGCGTTGCTCCGGCAGCCGGGCGGTACGCCGGGCCGCCAGCACGCCGATCAGCAGGGCGGAGCCCAGCGCGAGCAGTGCCCCCGGCCAGTAGAAGTAGTCCCGGATCCAGAAGCTTTCACTGTCCGCGCTGATCTGCCAGATGCCGAGCTGGGCGGTGGTCAGACCGCGGCCGGAGAGCACCCCGTCGACCACCGACACCACCGCGAGGAGCCAGAGCCAGCCGGTGGTGGCGATGAGGTTGGTGGCGACCGCCCGGGTATGCATTGCCCACATCGCCAGGAGCAGCCCGATCAGCAGCCCCATGGCGGCGTACCCGGCGGCGACGGACTGCGGCCCGGACGTGTCCGGCACCCGCGCCGCGCGGGCCGGCACCGCGACCAGCAGGACGGTGATCAGCGCGCCGACGGTGGCGCCGACCGCCAGGCCGAGTTTCCGCAGCGAGCCGCCGGGCTCCTGGCCGTCCCCACCCCGCAGCCGGTGGGCACAGATCGCACCGGCGACCACCGAGGTGGCGGAGATCCAGGTGGCCCAGGCAAGGCTCGCCACCCAGGCCGCTTCGACCCGGGCGGCGCCCGCCGGCATCCAGTTGATGATGCCGAGTCCGTAGCCGAAGCCCAGCTGTGCGGCCCCCGTACCGGCGGCGACGCCGAGCGCGGCGGTGATCGATACTCCCCAGCCCCGTCTGGCCATGCCGGGCAGCGTAGCGTCCCAGGGTCGGTGCGGCGAGTCGGACGAGAACGATCGGCCGTGCGACGGGCTGGGCGGCGCCGGATACGGTCGCCGGTGGATGAGGCGGTGGACACGATGACGGACGACGGGTACCCGGACCCCGGGACGGGCGACGAACCAGGGCCGGACCGGACGAAGCTGCTCCTCGGTGGCGGCCTCGCGGTGGTTCTGCTGGCGGTGATCGGGGCGAGCGGAGGCTGGATCCTCGCCGGAGACGTGGAGCGGATCACGCCGCCGGATGCCGGCGCGACCAGCCCGGTGCCGCCGAGCGATGCCACGCCGAGCGGGTCGGCCGGCACGTCGCGGCAGAGCCCACCCGCCGTACGGACCACCGCAGCCGGCGAACTGACCGTGCCCGAGGTGGTGGGCACCGATTTCGTGCGTGCCCGGCGGGAGTTGCGGGACCGCAAACTCGGCTGGCGGCTCGTGTTCGGCACCGGCTCGGGCCGGAGCGTCCAGCGCACCTCTCCCGAGCCCGGTACGCCGGTCCGCCGCGGCGTCACGGTCACCATCTGGGTCGCCGGCCCGGCGCCGGCCCTCCGCGTACCGGACCTGGTCGCCCAGGACTGCGGCGACGCTGCCGACGACCTGGTCGAGGCGGGCCTCTACCCGCGCTACCGGGCCCTGAAGCGCGGCCCGGTCACCGCCCTGGACCCGGAGCCCGGTGCGACCGCCCACTGGAACGATTACGTCACCCTGACCTGCGGCGACGAGCCGCCGGCTGCTCCGGACACCACCCCGTCCATGGCGCCGTGACCGGCGGCTCGCCGAGCTGATGCCTGCCGATGGCCTTCCCGGACCGCTACCGTGGACGGTCGAGGGCCAGGGCGCCCGTCCCGGTGGGAAAGGACGTGCTGCCATGAGCGACGACCACCCGGAGCCACCCGCCGGAGACGCCGACGCCACCCGTCCGCTGCACCGGGACGGCGAAGATGCCACCCGTCCGCTGCACCGGGACGGCGAAGACGCCACCGCCCGGCAGGCCGTCCCGGCGGCCTGGTCGGGTCGGGCTGGGGTGCCCCCGCCGCGCCCGGCCGGTTATGCCGAGTCCGGCACCGAGTGGTACGCCGAGGAGCAGGCCGATCGTCGCTGGTGGATGCCGATCCTGCTGGGCATCGTCGCCCTGGCGCTGATCGCGCTGATTGGGTTTGGGGTGTGGCTGTCGCTGCGGGCGACGGAGCGGGACCCTGGGCCGGCTCCCGCCTCCTCGGCCGTACCGAGCACCGCCCCGGAGACCAGCGCCGCGCCGACCACTACCGCGCCGAGCCCCTCACCGTCGACCGCGCCGCCGAGCACCCCACCGCCGACGACGGCCACCCAGGTGCCGATGCCACCGCTGGTGGGACTGCCGGAAGCCACCGCCCGGGCGCTCCTTGACCGGCTGGGCCTGGCCTACCAGGTGGAACGGCGGACGTCCGACCGGCCGGCCGGCACGGTGATCGAGACCGACCCGGCCGCCGGCGAGCCGGTCGCCGAAGGTGAGGACGTCACGATCGTGGTGGCCGAGACCGGTACGCCGACGACCGGCGCAAGCAGGGTGACGTCCGCCCCGACGGTCACGCCGACCCCCTGACCGTCACCACTGGCGGCGTCTGGTGCCGACCAGCCCCAGCCCGGCCAGCGAGATGGCGAGGCCCAGCAGCCCGGAGTAGAACAGCGACCGGCTGACCTCCATGCTGTCCCGTACGCCGCCGGCACCGGCCAGCGCTTCCTCCCCGGCGCCCCCACCCGACTGGTCGGGGGTGGGTGACGCGTTCACCTCGTTGCCGAGGGCGGCGGCGCCCGGGGTGTCGGCCCAGCCGGGTTCCTCCTCCGGGTCGGTGCCGGGCCCGGGGTCCTTGCCGGCCACGGTGATCTCGGGAGCCGGTACCGGCTCGGTCAACTGCTCGGTGGCGGAGAGGGCTGGGTGACGGACCACGAGCGCGAGTGCGGTCGCGGCGCCGAGGAGTGCGAGGAGCCCGAAGGCGTAGCCGATAGGGGACCGGTGGTGCCGCCGCGCGGCGGGCAGATTGACCATGACCATCCCAGGTTCAGGGTCCGGGACGCGCGGGTGGTGACTTTGCCGGGGTGGGCGTACCGATTCTATGGCGGCGGCCCGTACCCCGGCTGGTCAATCGTGGGGTCAGCCCACCCGGATCGGGGTCCGGACGACTGGACGTCCGGGCCGGACGGTGCGCTGACGGGGTACCGGGGCGGCCTGCAGCTGCTGCAGCCCCGCCTGCTGTACGAAGATCGACCGCCGGCTGACCGCGTCCCCCGCCGCGTTCAACTCGTAGCCGTCGAGCCAGAGCCAACCTTCGTAGGTCGGCCAGTCGATCACCCGGATCACCCGGAACGTGATCGGTCGAAGGAACTGGACACTCGCCGCGCGAGTCACGTGCAGTACGTCACCGGAGCGGGGATGCACATGGGCTCCTGGAAAGGATCGGCCGGCGGGCGGGCCGGCGGAGGCTGATCGGGGAGACAGGCCGGCCCGGTGACGGGGGTTGCGCCCTTGGACCGGCTGATCAGTTTTTTCGGTGGTGGTCGGGCCGTACCCGCGGTCGCGGGTCGCCACCCGACCAACACCCGGCTGCTCCCGGTTACCGCTCCCGCCGCCGCAGCCAAGCTGGCATGCAGCGGCGAGGTCATCACCCCGGGGCAGGTCGCGGGGCGTGGGACGGCTCCCCTCCCGCCGTCCCACGGCCCGTGGGGTCACCACGTCGAGAGATCATGCGGAGACGGTGAGTAACCCATGCCATACCGACAGAGTGCACCAGGAGTGTGCGAGATGCAAGTTGCACGTCGACTTTTGCCGATACGCGAATGGGACACCTGAACGGGACGCTTGAAGCCTTCGGTGTCGGGACGGCACACTGGTCCCGGTTTCGCCCGTCGCGGCCGGTCGACCACCGGCACCACTCCTGCCGCGAACGATCACCCGCCGTAAGCCGGTTGCGCCCCCGGCGGGTGTGGAACCGGGCGCGGTCGACCGGAGGTAGTCGGGTGAGCGCGAGGAGACGTCATCCCCGTCCAGCAACCCGCGGAGCGGTGTCATGAGTGAGCGGCGCAGCCCCACCATCCGGCGTCGGCGCCTGGGGGCGGAACTCCGCCGCCAGCGGGAGGCCGCAGGCATCACCATCGAGGTCGTGGCAGAGCAGCTTGAATGCTCGGCCTCGAAGGTCTCCCGCATCGAGACCGGTCACACCACCGCCACCCCGCGGGACGTGCGGGACATGCTCCGCATCTACGGGGTGGTGGGCGCCGAGAGCGACGAGCTGGTGCAGATTGCCCGTGAGGCCCGGCAGAAGGGCTGGTGGCATCCGTACAGCACGGTGCTGGTCGGGGCGTACGTGGGACTGGAGGCGGCGGCCAGCTCGATCCGGGCGTATGAGCAGCAGGTCGTGCCGGGCCTGCTGGAGACCGAGGAGTACGCGAGCGCAATGATCCGGGCCGCTCGGCCGGACTTCAGTGCGGAACAGGTCGCACAACGGGTCCGTGTCCGACTGGGCCGTCAGTCGTTGCTGACTCAGGACGATCCGGTTGATCTGTGGGTGGTGCTCGATGAGGCGGTGCTGAGCCGGCCGGTTGGTGGCGACGTGGTGATGCGTGGCCAGCTCAGGCGGTTGGTGGAGGTGGCCGAACTGCCGAACGTGACGTTGCAGGTCCTGCCCTTCGAGGTGGGCGCGCACGCCGGCATGGACGGGACCTTCACGATCCTCAGCTTCCCCGAACCGAGTGATCCCGATGTCGTGTATGCGGAGAATGCCACGGGTGGGCTCTTCCTCGAGAAGAGCGACGAACTGCAAAAGTACAGCTTCATCTTCGATCACATTCGAGCTGCGGCCATCCGCCCGGATGAATCCATCGCTCACATCGCGAAACTGGTAGAGGAGCCGTTGTGGAAATGGCGACCAAGAAGTTCCCCGTGGACCTGACGCAGGCGACCTGGTTCAAGAGCTCGAAGAGCGGGCCGAACTGTGACAACTGCGTGGAGGTCGCGTACGTGACCGAGGCGGTCGGCGTCCGGGATTCAAAGGACAAGGCTGGCCCGGCCCTGGTCTTCGCCCCGGGTGACTGGCACGCTTTCGTCGCCGGTGCCAGGGACGGAGCCTTCGCCCGGGCCTGATCCGGCGACCCGGGCCGTGAACGTGGTCCCGTCCGGCGATGTGGCCGGGCGGGACCATTTCGTGTGGCCCCGGCCGGGTCGGTCGGGGCCACCCGTCGCCACTTCCGTTCCGTCTCGTTGAACCGCACAGATCGGCAACCGAACGAGGCAGGCGAGACGGATGACGACGATCGGTTCAGAGAATCTCACCAACGGCCCGGGCAAGCCTGAGCGGTTCGGCGGCAAGTATCGCGGGGCACGCCGGGACACGGTCCTCACCGAGGTGGGCTCCACCGACGCCGAGGCCGGCGGCCGGGACACCGCTGCCCCGGAGCAGGCATCCCCGCCGCTCACCCTGCCGTCCCTGGATCCCAATCCGCTCACCGAGCCGTCGTTCCCGCCGAGTGCCTGGCCACTGGAGCCGACCGATTCCCTGGTGGACCACCCGCTGCTGCGTGGCCTGCTGATGGAGTTGCCGCCGAGGGGGAGTGTGCCGCCGCCCGGCTGGTTGGACCGCTGGTTCGAGGCGACCCGGGCGATCCTCGAACTGCTATACGTGCAGGGAGCCGGCCGGTCGCGTTGAGCCGGTGCCCGCCGGCGACAGGACGCGCTCGGCGAGGCGGTTGTGCCGCAGCGCGTGGCGTACGCCGATCGCGGTGACGCCGAGTACGCCGGCGGTGATGGCCGGGCCGATCACTGCCGGCGCCGCGAGCAGGTCGACGCCCACCGCCGACGCCACCGCCGGCAGGACGGCGAGCGCGGTCCCCTGGATCGGCAGCCCGATCAGCGGGTGCGCCGCGGCGGCCCGTAGCCCGTGCGGTGCCGGGGTGTCCGGCGCGCTGGCGAAGGCGCCCGCGCCGGCCCGCAGGCGCCGGATCCGCCGGACCGCGCAGGCCGCGACGACCAGCGCCGGGCCGGCCGCGAGGGCGAGCCCGGGGGCGGCCCGGTCGGCCGCCGTCGTGCCGGCGCTCGAGAGGCCCAGGACCAGGACGGCCGCCGTCAGGGCGAGGCCGGCCAGGGTCAGCGCGGACAACCATCCGGTACGCCGACGCAGCGCGCGGGCGCGATCCAGCCGGGGCAGTCCGTCCGCCACGACGCCGGCGGCGATCCACACGGCGGCGACGGGGAGCAGTACGGCGAACTGGTCGGCCATGCCTCTCAGCCTCGCCCAGGTCGAGGTGCCCCGAATCCGGGGCCGCACCCCGGTTCGTCCCGCATGCCTCCCCGTAGGGGCCATCCCGCCAACGCTATTGAGAAACCGGCATCTTCACATTGGCGGATCTTCGATCTAGCCTCGTCTTGATCGGTGAACATCGATCTGCTGGTGCCTCACCGGTGGACGCGCACCGGTCGGAGGGAGGCAGGGAGATGAATCTCCCACACAGGTCCGTACTCGTTGGCATGACCACATTGGCGCTGGTCACGGCGGCCACCCCCGCCCTGGCCGCGGAACCGAGCGGAGTGATCCGGAACGCTGGCGGCACCACTGCGGTAGCCGACAGCTACCTGGTCGTACTGAACGACAACGTCGTCGCCCCGGCGGGCGTCGGGGACACCGCGCAGCGGCTGCGCGCCCGGCACGGCGGCGCCATCGCCAACACCTGGTCCGCCGCGCTGCGCGGCTTCGAGGTTCGGGTCGGCGCGGCGGCCGCCGCCAGGATCGCCGCCGATCCCGCCGTGGCGTACGTGGAGCAGAACCACACCGTGTCGATCTCCGCCACCCAGACGAGCCCGCCGTCCTGGGGTCTGGACCGGATCGACCAGCGGAACCTGCCGCTGGACAGCTCGTACACCTATCCGAACACGGCCTCGAACGTCCGGGCGTACATCATCGACACCGGAATCCGGACCACGCACAGCAACTTCGGTGGCCGGGCCACCTGGGGTACGAACACCGTCGACACCAACAACACCGACTGCAACGGCCATGGCACCCACGTCGCCGGCACCGTCGGCGGCTCGTCCTACGGGGTGGCCAAGGGCGTGCAGCTGGTCGCGGTCAAGGTGCTCAACTGCTCCGGCAGCGGCACCACCGCCGGGGTCGTCTCCGGGGTCGACTGGGTGACCCGGAACGCGGTCAAGCCCGCGGTGGCCAACATGAGCCTCGGCGGCGGCGCGGACACCACCCTCGACACGGCCGTCCGCAACTCGATCGCCGCCGGCATCACGTACGGCCTGGCCGCCGGCAACGACAACGGTGCGAACGCCTGCAACAGCTCGCCGGCCCGGGTCGCCGAGGCGATCACGGTCGGCTCGACCACCAACACCGACGCGCGGTCGTCGTTCTCCAACATCGGCACCTGCCTGGACATCTTCGCGCCGGGCTCGTCGATCACCTCCGCCTGGAACACCAGCGACTCCGCGAGCAACACGATCAGTGGCACGTCGATGGCGACCCCGCACGTGGTCGGCGCGGCGGCGCTGGTGGCCAGCGCCAACCCGTCCTGGACCCCGCAGCAGGTCCGCGACTACCTGGTGAACAACGCCACCAGTGGTGTGGTGACCAGCCCGGGGACCGGCTCGCCCAACAAGCTGCTCTACGTGGTCAACGGCACGTCGACCAACGACTTCTCCGTCTCGGTGTCGCCGACCGCCGGCACGGTGACCGCTGGTGGCGCGGTCTCCACCACCGTGTCGACCTCGACCACCAGCGGGACCTCGCAGACCGTCACGCTCTCCGCGTCCGGTCTGCCGACCGGTGCCAGCGCGTCGTTCAGCCCGTCGTCGGTGACCTCGGGCGGTTCGTCGACGCTGACGATCAGCACCTCGTCGAGCACCCCGTCGGGCAGCTACCCGGTGACGATCACCGGCACCGCGGCGTCGGGTACGAAGACGACGACGTACACCCTCACCGTGAACGGTAGTGGTGGTGGTTGCACGGGTGCGGGTCAGAAGCTGGCCAACCCCGGCTTCGAGTCGGGT
>NZ_JBIWJO010000010.1:258005-282332 GCF_044765245.1 Micromonospora sp. NPDC093277 | reverse complement strand
CAAAAAACTGTCAGAAAACAAATCCCAGCAACAAAAATGTTGCCAAAGGAATCCCAACCAGACAGACCAAAGCCTGACCAGTCCGGGGAATCAAAACAATTTGGCACTGGCTTATCAAGCACCCTGTTGAGTTCTCAAAGAACAACCACACACCATCCGGAAATCCCACATCGTAGGACTCCGTCCGGGGCAACCTCTCTAAGTTACCCGACTCGACTTTCGCTGTCAACCTCGTGTCCGAGGCGATCACCTTGGTTCGAGCCGATCCACGCTCACGCACGCCGAAGATCGGCGGTCGTTACTGCGTGGGTTCCGACGGACCGGCCGATCGCCGCTCTCGCGGCCACCCGCCCGGCTCCCTGCCGGCTTTCGCACTTTACCCGGTCGGCTCCGCGATCGCAACTCCGTTGTTCTCGGAGTGTCTCGCACCGCCCAGATTCTCAGTCCCGCTCGGCGTCTCCGCCACGAGCCTGGCGCCCGTTGTCGGCCGGTTTGTCCGGCCTCCCTCGTGCAGAGAGAAAGTTACGCGGACGGCTCCGATAAGGCAAATCAACGTTCATCACTTCTACTTCGGAGGTGCCGTCGCCGGCATCGGCGACGGCCCCACGTCCGGGGGTGCCGGGTACCGGACGGCGGACGACGGCGATTGGAGGGATCCGCACACGGCCCGTCCGTGCCAGAGTGTCTGACATGGATGACGTGTCGCGGTTCCCGGCGGCGACGCTCGCCGAGGAGACCCTGCTCGGCCTGCTCCTGCCCTTCTGGCAGCTGGTCATCGGAGGCTTCGTGGTCTTCGTCGTCGTGGTGTCGGTGGGACGCCTGGCCCGGCGCGGTCCCTCCCGGATGACGACGGCGCTGCTGGTCACCGCCCTGGCGATCGCCGGCTTCACCGTCGTCGGCGTACTGCTGGAGGGCTGAGCCGGCTCAGAGTCGACGGTTGGCGAGGCTGGGCAACTCCGCGCGGATCGTCCGCAGCCGATCGAGGTCCAGGTCGGTCACCGCGAGGCCCGGTCCGTCGGGGACCTGACCGAGCACCGTCCCCCACGGATCCACCACCATGCTGCGCCCGAAGCAGGTCCGGTTCGGCTCATGGTCTCCGGTCTGGCCGGCGGCGGCGACGAAGCACTGGTTCTCGATCGCCCGCGCCCGGAGCAGGACCTCCCAGTGGTCTCGGCCCGTGTGCATCATGAACGCGGCGGGCACCACCAGCAACTCGGCGCCGCCCTGGGTGGCCAACTGCCGGTAGAGCTCGGGGAATCGCAGGTCGTAGCAGATCGAGAGGCCGACTCGCAGGCCCTCGACGTCGACCACCACCGGCTGGTCGCCCGGGGAGACGGTCGCCGACTCCCGGTACGACACCCGGCCGGGGATCTCCACGTCGTACAGATGGATCTTGCGGTAGGCGGCGGCGAGCGCGCCGGTACGGTCGAAGACCAGTGAGGTGTTCCAGGTGTGCTCCGGGTCCGGCCCGGCCTCGTGGAACGAGCCGGCGATCACCCACAGGCCGAGCCGGCGGGCGACCGCGGCGAAGAACTCCCCCACCACCCCGTCGACCGCCTCGGCCGGGGGCATCCGGTCGGCGAGACCGAGATAGTCGACGTACTCCGGAAGCACGGCGAGATCGGCGCCGGCCGCCGCCGCCCTGACCAGCAGGGCCTCGGCGGCGGCGAGGTTCGCCGCCCGGTCGTCACGGGCGTTGAGCTGGCAGACGGCAACGCGCATGGGGCTCAGGGTACGGGCGGGCGACGGCCGGCGACAGGGCCGGAGATGCTCACCATCGCCGGTACGCCGGCGGACATCCGGGGTTGCCCGATCAGGTCACCCGGTCGGGCCCAGGCTCAGGCCGACTTCTCCTCGCGCTCCCGCCGGGCCCGGCGGCCGGTGAACTCGCGGGGCACGATGGTCGGGTTGACGTTCTCCAGGACCACCTCGCGGGTGATCAGCACCCGGGCGGCGTCGGGGTTGCTCGGCACCTCGTACATCACGGAGAGCAGGACCTCTTCCATGATCGCTCGAAGGCCGCGGGCGCCGGTGCCGCGGAGCATGGCCTGGTCGGCGATGGCCTCCAGTGCTGGCGGCTCGAACTCCAGCTCGACGCCGTCCAGCTCGAAGAGGCGCTGGTACTGCCGGACCAACGCGTTGCGCGGCTCGGTGAGGATCCGCACCAGGGCGTTGCGGTCGAGGCTACGCACGTTGGTGATCACGGGGAGCCGGCCGATGAACTCGGGGATCAGGCCGAACTTGAGCATGTCCTCCGGCATGACCTGGCCGAAGACGTCGTCGGTCGACCGGTCGGAGACCGACCGGAGCCGGGCCCCGAAACCGGTGCCGCCGGAGCCGGTGCGGGACTCGATGATCTGGTCGAGCCCGGCGAAGGCACCACCGCAGATGAACAGCACGTTGGTGGTGTCGATCTGGATGAACTCCTGGTGCGGGTGTTTGCGCCCGCCCTGCGGCGGCACGTTGGCCACCGTGCCTTCGAGCATCTTCAGCAGCGCCTGCTGCACGCCCTCGCCGGAGACGTCCCGGGTGATCGACGGGTTCTCCGACTTGCGGGCGATCTTGTCGACCTCGTCGATGTAGATGATCCCGGTCTCGGCGCGCTTGATGTCGTAGTCGGCCGCCTGGATCAGCTTGAGGAGGATGTTCTCCACGTCCTCGCCCACGTAACCCGCCTCGGTGAGGGCGGTCGCGTCGGCGATCGCGAACGGGACGTTGAGCATCCGGGCCAGGGTCTGCGCCAGGTGGGTCTTGCCGCAGCCGGTGGGACCGAGCAGCAGGATGTTGGACTTGGCCAGTTCCACGCCGTCGTTGCCGGAGCCCGGCGCGCCGGCCGCCTCGGCCTGAATCCGCTTGTAGTGGTTGTAGACCGCGACGGCGAGCGCCTTCTTGGCCTGTTCCTGGCCGACGACGTAGTTGTCGAGGAACTGGCAGATCTCCATCGGCTTGGGAAGCTCTTCCCACTTCACCTCGCCGGACTCGGCCAGTTCCTCCTCGATGATCTCGTTGCAGAGATCGATGCACTCGTCGCAGATGTAGACGCCCGGACCCGCTATGAGCTTCTTGACCTGCTTCTGCGACTTGCCGCAGAAGGAGCACTTGAGTAGGTCGCCGCCGTCACCGATCCGTGCCACCTACGTTCTCCCTGCACTCGTCGGCCGGAGCGCCGGCCCTGACCTGCGGGCGCCGAGCGCCCGTCCGTCTGTCGTCCCACCGCCGGTCCGACCCAGCGAAGCGGCACAGACCCGACGTTACCCGCTGGCGGAGGTTTCTCCGACCCCCAATACGGGTGTGTCAGAGGTCGGCCAGGAACCACACACCCCGGCCGACCTCCGACCCAGCACAGCTCAGCCCGCGGCCTGCGCCGCGAGCAGACCCTTCTTGCGGCTGGTCAGGATGGTGTCGACCAGCCCGTACTCCCTGGCCTCCTCGGCCGTCATGATCTTGTCGCGGTCGATGTCCTTGCGGACCTGATCGACCGGGCGGTTGCAGTGCTGCGAGAGCATCGTCTCCAGCTGCGTCCGCATCCGCAGAATCTCCCGAGCCTGGATCTCGATGTCCGAACCCTGGCCGTAGCCGCCCTCGGTGGCCGGCTGGTGGATGATGATCCGGGAGTTGGGCAGCGCCATCCGCTTGCCCGGAGTGCCCGCGGAGAGCAGCACCGCCGCCGCGCTGGCGGCCTGGCCCAGGCAGACGGTCGAGATGTCCGGCCGGACGTACTGCATGGTGTCGTAGATCGCCGTCATGGCGGTGAAGGAGCCGCCGGGCGAGTTGATGTACATGATGATGTCGCGGTCCGGGTCCGTGCCCTCAAGCGTCAGCAGCTGGGCCATCACGTCGTTGGCCGAGGCGTCGTCCACCTGCACACCGAGGAAGATGATCCGGTCCTCGAAGAGCTTGTTGTACGGGTTGGACTCCTTCATCCCGTACGACGTGCGCTCGACGAACGACGGCAGAACGTAGCGGTTGTGCACGGCCGCGAACTGGGGCGGCAGGCTCAGGTCGGTCATCGTCAGCTCCTCGGTCAGCTCAGGGTCCCGGCGCCTTCCGGAACCTGGGCGGCTCCGGTGATCACCTTGTCGATGAAGCCGTAGTCCATGGCCTCCTGGGCGGTGAACCAACGGTCGCGGTCCGAGTCCGCCTCGATCTGGGCCTGGGTCTGGCCGGTGTGGAAGGCGACCCGCTCCTGGAACATGCGCTTCGTGTAGAGCATCTGCTCGGCCTGAATCGCGATGTCGGCGGCGGTGCCGCCCACGCCGCCGGACGGCTGGTGCATCATGATCCGCGCGTGCGGCAGCGCGTAGCGCTTGCCCTTGGTGCCCGCGCAGAGCAGCAGCTGGCCCATCGAGGCCGCCATGCCCATCGCCACGGTCGAGACGTCGTTGTCGATGAACTGCATGGTGTCGTAGATCGCCATGCCGGAGTAGACCGAGCCACCCGGCGAGTTGATCCACAGGTTGATGTCGCGGTCCGGGTCCTCCGCCGCGAGCAGCAGAAGCTGCGCGCAGATGCGGTTGGCGACCTGGTCGGTCACCTCGCTGCCCAGGAAGACGATCCGCTCCTTGAGCAACCGGTTGTAGACCGAGTCGTCGAGGTTGCCAATGTTGTCGCCACCGCGGGCCTCGATCGCCCGGAGCGGCTTCGCTGGGATGTGCATGTCGGTCATGGCAGCCCTTCGCTCTCCGTACCGTCCTACCCGACACTAACCGCTGCGCCGGGGGACGTACTCCCGGTCGGGGCACTGTTCGCTCTCAGCGCAGCTGCCCTCGGGGCGCACCCCGGAAAGGGTTTCGGCCGCCGCCCAGCGCGCAGCGAGGGACGGCGGCCGACACCCGGCGATCAGTGCTCGTGGTTGTGCTCGGCCTCGTTCTGGGCGCGCAGCGCGTCGAGGCTGACCTCGTTGCCGGCCGAGTCCTTGATCTTGATCTTCTCCATCACCGAGGCGAGCGCCTTGCCCCGGCGGACGTCACCGAAGACGGCCGCGGCGGCACCGGAGCGGACCAGCTGGTCGTAGTACTGCTGCGGGGCCATGCCGGCGCGCTGGGCGCGGTGGACGATCTCGTGGCCGAACTCGTCGTCGGAGACCTGGACGTCCTCGGCGTCGGCGAGGGTGTCCAGCAGGAGCTGGATCTTGACGCCGTCGGTCGCCGCCTCGGCCAGCTCGGCGTCGATCTGCTCCTCGGTCTTCTCCTCGGAGGCGAGGTACTCCTCAAGCGAGGCGCCGATCCGCTCGAGCTGGTCGACCATGGCGGCCTTACGGCTCTCGACCTCCTCGCGGACGACCCCCTCCGGCGCCGGCACCTCGGCGGCGGCGACCATCTGCTCGAGGGCCTTGTCGCGGGCGGCGTAGATCTGCTCGACCTGCTTGCCCCGGGAGACCCGCTCGCTCAGGTCGTTGCGCAGCTCCTCGATGGTGTCGAACTCGCTGGCCAGCTGGGCGAAGTCGTCGTCGAGCTCGGGCAGCTCCTTCTCCTTGACCGTGCGGACGGTCACCGCCACCTCGGCGTCACGGCCGGCGTAGTCGCCGCCGACGAGCTGGGTGGAGAAGGTGGTGCTGTCGCCGGCGGCCTGGCCGACCAGCGCCTCGTCCAGGCCCGGCAGGAGCTGCTTGCTGCCGACCTCGTGCGAGATGTTGCTCGCCTGCCCGCCCGGCACCTCCTCGCCGTCGACGGTGGCGTTCAGGTCGATCTGGACGTAGTCGCCCTCCTGGGCGGCCCGCTCGACGGTCTTCAGCGTGGCGAACCGCTCACGGAGGCTGCTGACCTGCTCGTCGATCTCGCTGTCGGCGACCTGGATCTCGTCCACGGTCACCTCGATCGAGGCCGGGTCCGGCAGGGTGATCTCCGGGCGGACGTCGACCTCGGCGGTGAAGTTCAGCGAGTCGCCGTCGGCGAACTCGGTGATCTCGACCTCCGGGCGACCCAGGGTCTTCAGGTCGTGTTCACGGACAGCGGCGAGGATGTTCTGCGGGATCGCATCCTGCACCGCCTCGTTGAGGACCGTGCCCCGGCCCACCCGCTGGTCGATGACGGCGGAGGGAACCTTGCCCCGGCGGAAGCCGGGAACCTGGACCTGCTGGCCGATCTCCCGGTACGCCTTCTTGAGGCTCGGCTCGAGCTCGACGAACGGCACCTCGATGGCGAGCCGCACGCGCGTCGGGCTCAGAGTCTCGACGGTGCTCTTCACAGGCGTACTCCTTGACGGATCTCAGTTGAGTCTGGGCGTGATTTCGCGCATCGAGTGTAGGCGAGCCGGCCTGCTGGATCGGCAGCGCCCGGGTACCGCGCGAAAAAAGCGGCGGTTCCCGGGACGAGCCGGCCGCGAACGACAGTCGGGGTGGCGGGATTTGAACCCACGGCCCCTCGCTCCCAAAGCGAGTGCGCTACCAAGCTGCGCCACACCCCGTGGCGACGAGAAGTGTATGCCGTCCGGGGCCACCTGGCGGTCACCGGGGCGCGCCGAGCCCCCGCCGCGCCGCCGTAGGGGCCGCCGTGGGGCCGGCGGCCGCCGGCGTGGGGCCGGCGGGATGCGGCAATTTCCGGGAAAGCGTGGCCTCCTGGCGCTGGGAGACCACTCTTTCCCGGATGTTGTACGGATCTTGGTGCGTGGCGACCGGAGGCACGCGGTACGGGGCTGCGCGTCCGGTTCCGGGATTCGGTAGGCTGTCGGTCGCGCCCCACGGCAGTGGGGTGCCCGCGGGCGTAGCTCAATGGCAGAGCTTCAGTCTTCCAAACTGACGGTGCGGGTTCGATTCCCGTCGCCCGCTCCACAGCACTCCGGCCCAGGTCAGAGGCTGCATCCCCCGATCCTGGGCCGGTCGGCCACTCCCCCGCTTCGATCTTGCGGGCCATCCGTAGGCCATTCGCTGCTCTGGCCGCCCTTGCGCCGCGCCTGCCGGGCGATCCGCCGGTCCATTGCCGAGGCGATTTCGCGGTCCCGCTCGCTGGTCGCGTGCTGGTAGATCAACGTCGCGCGCATGCTCGCGTGCCCCATCCGCTGCATCAGCTCGCGAGTGCTCGCGCCAGAGGCTGCGGCGAGGGTGTTACCGGTGTGCCGCAGGTCATGGAAGTGGAAGCCAGCCAGGCCCACCGAGGCGACCTTTCGCGTCCACTTGACCGCACGGCCGAAGTTCCCGGATCGCAGCAGCGCACCCTTGTCGCCGGTGAAGACCAGGGCGTCAGCGTCGGCGGCGGCGAACTCGTCCATATGTGCCCGCAGGGCCTCGACGGCGGCGGCCGGCAGGGCGACGACCCGAAGCCCGGCCACCGACTTGGGCGGCCCGAATTCAAGGCGGCCCGCAAGCGGGCCGCGCCGGCCCGGCCCCGGCCTGCTGGCGACCTCCGGCCGGCATCGGCCGGGCCGGCCGGCCACGCTTCGGGGCAAGCCTTTGAAGACCTCGGGGCTCCGCCCCGAACCCCGACCCTCCTCAGAGATCCGCCGACCTTGCGGCTAATGACGTCATCCAAGGTGTTACACGGACGGGTCCCAGGCTGCGAGCTGATCGAAGATACGACGGTCGCCTTCGAACTTCAGCGATTCCAGCGGTATGCGGCCGTAAAAGAACAGGACCAGGTCACTGGCCGTGCCCCGGGCGGAGGCGTCGGCCATGTCCGGGTTCGGGTCCTCGCTGGCAGCCGACGCGCCGAGGCGGGCGGCCCATGCGCCGTCGCGGGACAGCCGAAGGCGCCAAGAGCGGCCCTCGGTGGCGTAGTAATCGACGACGGCGGGGTCGTGCGGCCAGGCGACATCCGTCGAGCAGAGGGTGAACTGGCAGTCGTCGAAACCGTCGAGGGCGACCTCGACTGGTAGCGGCTCCGGGACCCCCACGGTGAGCTGGACATCGTAGGTGTGCACCGCGATCTCGGGAACCTGGCGCCGAGCCCATGCACCGGAGGTTTCCGGTGACTGCGAGTCACCCCAGAACGTCCAACAACCGCGGTCCGGGCCGGCCTCACGCAGCGCGCTCGTCAGTCGCTCGACGGACTCGGTCCACCAGGCCAGGAGAGCCTCGCGTTCCCGAGGCGCACCCGTGCCGTCGTCCCAAGCGGACTTCTCCGGGGGAGCGCCGGCCGGCCCGGCGGAGACGATGGCGGCCGACCTGCGGCGGCCCATGCCCAGGTGCTGCACGAGATCGAACAGCGTCCACTCCGGACAGCTCGGCACCGGCACGTCGAGGCTGGGCGCCGCAGCGACCGCGGCGCGGAAGGCGGTCGACCGTTCGTCAATCAGCCGCAAATGATCAGAGAACGTCAAAGTCTTTTGCACTCCGGCTTTCTATCATTGTGCTCCGACGACCGGACAGCAATTTTCGCAGCCGACGCGGCGGCCCGCCCCGGCACTGATCTGTGCCCTCGGATGACGCACGGGTGCCTCTCCATCCGGTCTTCCTCAGAGAGCAGCCGCGGATCACCCGCAGACGTTGCAGGGCCACCCGCTGTTGCCAGGGATGGCCCTCGCACTCACGTCAACGGTTACCAGTCCCCCGTCCTCATCCGGTCAGCTCGTCTGGCCCGGCGCGTTGACGATCTTGCCGGTGATTCGGATCAGCTCGACCTCGACCTCGCCCTTCTTCAGCCTGATCCCCTCGGGCAGCGTCTGGTCCTTGACCACGAGGGTCCGGCCTCCGAGGTACTCGTGGGTGGTCGGGTCGAACAGGATGTCCTCGCGCCGCCAACCGTCCTGCACCATGCCGACTGCAATCGCGGGGCGGCCGTTGAAATCAACCGGCTCGGTGGACTGAGTGACCCCGGGAATCAGAGCCAGTGCCCGCAGTGCGGTTGCTTTCACTCCGGGCGAGAGCACGTTGTCCCGGAGCATCGACTCAAGGGCGCCGTACGACTGGACATCTCTTTGGGCGTTGCCGCCCTGGCTGGACGGTACGTGGGCTCGCATCCAGTCGAGTAGCGCCTGCGGATCGGTGGGCAGCGCAGCGACGGCCGCGTAGTCCTGGGGCGGCATGGACTGCCGAGCCTCCGCAACCTCCGCGGCGACCTCCAGCTTGCCGTCAGACATCCAGGCTTGCTGCCGGCCATCGGCGCGCACCCAGCTCTGATTCGTCTCACTCCTCGCCTGACCCTTGCGCTCGGCAATCTGGCCGGGCCGGACGATCTTGAGCTCGACGTAGGTCCACTGATCGGGACGCGGCGGCGTGAACGACTCGTTCTCAGCGTGCATGGCGGCCAGTTCGAAGACCTGGGTGACCGACCCGCCCTGCACATTTCGTGGTTGCTGCGTCGGCTGCGTGCTCAGTGGTGGGATCGATTGATCCAGGCCACCAACCGTCACCACACCAGCCACCAGGGCAGCGGCCCCAATAGTGGCGAAGCCGGACCGCCAGGCCCAGCCCGGCAGGCGCCAGCCACGCGACGTGACCTGCTCCGACCGATTCGGCGCGCTGGCCTCGCGTTCCGCGATCCGGTCCAACAGCGCTGCTCGGGCCCGATTCTGAGCATCCAGCGAGGGCCGTTCGACCTCGCTCCAACCTTCCCGCAACGCGATGATGTCGTCGTTGGTCACTGAAAATCCTCTCCGGTTGCTGTGGGGTCGGCACCACCCAATGCCGTCCGTAACCTCTTGCGTGCCCGGTGGAGCCGGGACCGGACGGTCCCAGCGGGAATCTCAAGTGCGACGGCGACCTCCTCGCAGCTCAAGTCGACCCAGGCGACCAGCAGCAGCACATCCCGATCGGCTGGCGCGATCTGAGCCAACGCCGCCGCGAGCCGTCCGCGCACGGCCCGCGCGTCCAGCCGTACGGCGACCCGATCGGCCGGACCATCGACACCGTCCGGGTCGGGCGTGGTGACCTGCGCCGCTCGGGCCAGTGCCTGGTACTGTCGCGCCTCGCTCCGCTGGTGGCCGGCGATCAGTTTGGACGCGATGCCGAACAACCAGGGCTGGGCGCTGTGGTGGCTGGTGTCGTACCGCTGCCACTTGTCGAGCGCGACCAGAAAAGTTTCCGCCGCCACGTCATCGGCCAGGTCGCGACCCAGCCGACGGGCCGCGTAGCCGTGAATCGCCGAGTAGTAGCGGTCGAAAATGACCGCAAACAACTCCGGATTCCCGTGCATCCGGCTGATGACCTCGGCGTCCGTCCGTTCGGTGCCGGTGTCCACGAGTCGTGTCACCACACCCATGAAGTCTCCTTCGGTCCACCTCCCCCGTACGCGAGGGCTCATCTACTACTCCGCCGATGGCAGCGGGAGTGTTCGCGGAAAGGTCCCGTGGCATACGCACCCACCCGCGCCGGAGATCACCTGTCGGCGGGGGCTGCGTACGATGCGGGACCGGACATCCCCTCGTCGGGTGGAGGTAGCGACGGATGTCAGGCCAGCAGGACGGTTTCGCCCTCGGCGTCGATCTCGGCACCTCGAACACGGTCGCCGTGCTGCGCTGGCCGGACGGGCGTACCCGACCGTTGCTCGTGGACGGACAGCCGGTCCTCCCCTCCGGGGTGTACGCCGACGACGAGGGCCGCCTGCACGTCGGACGGGACGCCGTGCGGTTGGCCCAGGCCGCCCCGGACCGGTACGAGCCGAACCCGAAGCGCCGGGTCGACGAGCCGGACGTGGCGCTCGGCGACCGGCGGCACACCCCGGCGGCGCTGCTGGCCGCGATTCTGCGCACGGTCGGCGAGGCGGCGGTGGGCGCGGTCGGGTTCCTCCCGCCCGCGGTGGTCACCTGCCCGGCGACCTGGGACGCCGGGCGCCGGCAGGTGCTGGCCGAGGCGCTCGCGCTGGCCGGCTGGCCGCAGGCGGCCGAGCACACCATGTCCGGTCCCATCCCGCCGGGAACCCGGCTGCTGCGCGAGCCGGTGGCCGCCGCCCGCTACTACACCGAGGTGCTGCGCCGGCCGGTGCCGGTCGGCGAGGCCGTGGGGGTCTTCGACTTCGGCGGCGGGACGCTGGACGTCACGATTGTCCGCAACGAGGGCGCCGACCCGTGGGGCGACTCCGGCTTCACCGTCGTCTCCTGCGGGGGCCTGGACGACCTGGGCGGGCTCGACCTCGACGCCGCGCTGGTGGCGCTGCTCGCCGAGCGGATCAGGGCCGCTCACCCGGCCGAGTGGGCGCGGCTGGCCGAGCCGACGAACACCACCCAGTGGCGGGACCGGCTCCAGTTCGCCGAGAACGTGCGGGGCGCGAAGGAGATGCTGTCGCGCAGCATGGTGGCTCCGGTGGCCGTACCCGGGATCGAGGCGGCCGTGCCGCTGAGCCGGGAGGAACTGGAGCGGGTGGCGACGCCGCTGCTGCGCCGTGGGGTCGCCGAGACGCGGCGGGTGGCGGCCGCCGCCGGGCTGACGCCGCAGCGGCTCGCCGGGCTGTTCCTGGTCGGCGGGTCGTCCCGGATTCCGCTCGTGGCGCGGCTGCTCCACGCCGAGTTGGGGATCGCTCCCATCGTGTTGGAGCAGCCGGAACTCCCGGTCGCCGAGGGCGCGCTGACCGACCTGCCACTGCGCCGGAACGGTCCGGCCACGCCCCCGCTGCCGCTGGCCCTGGCCGCCCGACACCTCGACCCGCCCGCCGGGCAGGTCGGATCCGGGCCGACCGGCACGCCGGAGGCGGGCCTCGGGGCTGCCCGGCCCGGTGCCGGCCCGGCCGGCACGCTGCCACTCGCCGAGGGGACTCCGCCGCCCACCGACGCGGGCCACACCACGGCCGGACCCGCCGGCACCATGCCGCTCGCCCCGGGGACACCGCCGCCGGCCGACCCGGGCCAGGCCACGACCGAGGCCGCCAGCGCACTGCCCACCGCCCCGGTGTCCGCCGCCGGAGCAGCTCCCACCGTGCCCGGCCTGGGCCCGGCCGGCACCCTGCCCGGCGCCGGACCAGCCGCCACCCTGCCCGGCCTCGGCCCGGCCGGCACCCTGCCCGCCGGCATCCCGGCAGGCTCGGCACAAACGGCAGGCTCGGCGCACTCGGCAGGCTCGGTGGGGACCGCAGGCGGCCAGCCCTACGGGGCCGCCGGGATCCCGCGCCAGGCGGGGCCGTGGCCGGGCGTACCGCAGGCGACGCCGGCGGGGTGGTCGGGCGTACCCGGGCCGGGGATGCCGGGGTCACCGGCCGCGCCGGCTCGCGGCGGCCGGCGGCGACGGGCGCTGTGGATCTCGCTCGCCGCGGTGGCGGCCCTCGCCGGGCTGACCACGGCGGCGGTCCTCTACTGGACCAGGGACCGGCATCCGGAGCTGGACTTCAAGGCGTTAGGCAAGGGAAAAACGGTGGCGGTGGGTGCCGAACGGCCGCGTGACATGTTCACCGCGACCGCGGGCGGCCGGGCCTACCTGGCCTACCCGCGCGACGACAACCGGCTGGTGGTGATCGCCGTGGAGGCGGCCACCGGCGCGGAGCTGTGGCGCAAGGAGAGTGCCGCGCCCGCCGACCGCTGGAGCGGCGTCGTCGCGCTGCCCGGCGCGGTGGCGCTCCTCGCGGACGCCTCGGGCAGCGACACGTCCCGGCAGCTGGAGGTGCTCGACGCCGGCGACGGTAGGCAGCGGTGGCAGCGCCCCGTGCACGGCGACGACGAGTTCTTCGTCGGCACCGAGGTGCTGGTGCTCGCCGACCGGACCGGCAAGCGGTTGTGCGGACTCGACCTGCGCACCGGCAAGGAACAGTGGTTCGTCCCGGACCCGACCGACAAGTACGGCAACTCGCGGACCCGCGTGTACCCGGTGACCACCGACGCGAGCCTCGCCGGGCCGGGGTTCCTCGACGGCGCGCCACGCGACCCGAAGGCAGCGCCGGTCCGGCGGCTCGTCCAGGTCAACGCCGACCGCTCGGTCCGGCTGATCGACGTCGCCACCGGGGAGGAGCTGGACAGCCGGACCAACGTGGCCGGGCCGGACGACCTGGTCGCCGCCCACGAGGACCGGCTCTACGTGGTGGACGACAAGCTGCTGCTCGGATACGACCTGGGGGGCCTGGCGAAGGCGAAGCCGAACGTGCTCTACCAGTTTCCGGACGATCGGCGCCGGGGCAAGGCGCTGGTGCCGTGCGGTGAGCACCGGGCCTGCCTGCTGGAGGTGGCGAACGGCGACGAGCAGACCGCGCGGGTGGTGGCCGCCACCGACGGGAAGAGCGCGCAGTACTGGGCGGCGCCGGGCATGGATCAGCTCATGCCGGTCGGCGAGCGGGTGCTGGCCCGGCGGGCGTACCCGGAGCCGGTGGTCACCCTGTTCGCGCCCGACGGCCAGAAGCTGCTCGACGAGGAGGAAGGGGTCGCCGTCCGGGTGGACGCCGGCAACCTGCTGCTCTTCGCCGACCGGCTGAGCAGCGGTGAGGACAACCGGAGCGTGGCCGGCGTCGGCGCGTATTCCGGCAACGTGGTCCCGCTCGGCGAGCTGAAGGGCGTACGCGGCGAGTCGTGTTCGTGGAACACGGAGGTGGTCGTCTGCGGGGCGGCCAAGGAGTTCCTGGTGTACAGGTTCGTCGCCTGATCGCGCCGCGGCTCAGCCCACCGGGCGACGGATGAAGCGCGTCCGGCCGGGTAATGCGGCCGGCGTCCTGGTGGAGTGACGACCGGCGTCGCGGCGTGCCGCGACCGGGCGCGCGGGCGGGCCGCCGGAAGCCGACCCGCCCGCGGCCACGGGTCAGTGGCCGGTGACCCAGTTCCAGGCCGCCACGACCCACTCGGTCTGCTGCAGGTAGGCGACGCCCACGCCGACCAGGAACACCGCGGTCGCCAGGTGCGCGCCACGGGCGGTACGGCGTACCCGGCCCAGCTGCCGCTCCAGGACCAGCCGGCCGAGCATGCGGGCGAGCGCGAAGAGACCGATGGCCGTGAGCAGGCTGAGTACGAAGGTGAGCAGCGGCGTGCCGAGGTCGCCCCGGCCGGAGATCGCCCAGATGCCCCAGCAGACGAAGGCGAAGAGGCCGCCGGCCGCGCTCCACTCCCCGCCCCGGCGTAGCCGGGCCAGGTGCCAGCTCATCGGCCGCCGCGGAGCGGAGTCACCGGACCAGTCCGCCTGGTCGACGGTGGCGAACTGCTCGGTCCGCGGCGTCCGTGGTTCACCCACGGCGGCCACCCCACGCCGGAACCCGTCCCGCTGTGGTGGCACCACCCCGACACCCGGCTGCGGCGGCACCTCCACGGTGCGCTCGGCCCACGGCTGTGTCTGGTCCGCCATCTGTTGTCCTCCCCCTCGACCGACGTCGGCCACGGCTCCGAGGGTAGCGAGCCCACAAATCGGTCGCCGACCCCGACGGCGATGGGATACACACATCCGATGACCGACGCGCTGGTACCCCGGGCGGAAGACTTCGACGAGATCTCGGCGCTGCTGGCGCTCGCCTTCCACAGCGACCCCGACCCCGAGCTGCAGGAGATCCAACGCGCCGTCTTCGAGCCGGAACGTTCTCTGCTGGTCCGCGACGGCCCAACCGTCGTGGCGCACGCCGGCGCGTACACCCGCGAGCTGGCCGTGCCGGGGGCCGCCGTGCCCGCCGCGCACGTGACGATGGTCGGGGTCGCCCCCACCCACCGCCGCCGGGGCCTGCTCACCGGGCTGATGCGCCGACAGCTCCGCGAGGTCCACGACGCCGGCCGCGAGCCGGTCGCGGTGCTCTGGGCCAGCGAGGGCCGGATCTACCCCCGCTTCGGCTACGGGTTGGCCGCACAGCACCTCACCCTGACCTGCGACACCGCCGAGCTGCGGCTGCCCGGACCGGCCGCCGCCGGGGGCGCCCTCCGCCTGGACCGTCCGGCCGCGCACCAGACCGAGCTGGCCCGGCTGTACGACCGGGTCCGCGCCGGCCGCCCCGGCTGGTCGAGCCGGAACGAGCACTGGTGGGCGTACCTGCTCGCCGACATCAAGGCGCTGCGGGACGGCGCGACCGAGCGCCGGGTGCTGCTGCACGAGGGGCCCGCCGGCCTCGACGGGTACGCGCTCTACCGGACGAAGGAGGAGTGGGGCCGGGGCGGTCCGCGCGGCGAGGTCCGGGTCGACGAGGTGGTCGCCGCAGATCCGGCCGCGTACGCGGCGCTGTGGCGGCTGCTGCTGTCGATCGACCTGACCCGGCGGCTGTCGTTCCGTGCCGCCGCGGTGGACGAGCCGCTGCTGTGGCTGGTGAACGAGCCGGGCCGGCTCGGCGCGGTGCTCTCCGACGCCCTCTGGGTACGCATCGTCGACGTCCCGGCCGCGCTGGCCGCCCGACGGTACGCCGCCGACGTCGACGTGATCATCGACGTCACCGACGAGCTGTTGCCGGAGAACACCGGGCGATGGCGGCTGGCCGGCGGGCCGTCCGGGGCCACCTGTGGCGCCACCACCGCACCCGCCCAGCTCGCCTGCGACGTACGCGCACTCGGCGACCTCTACCTGGGTGGGGCCGGGCTGGGGGCGCTCGCCGCGGCGGGCCGGGTCCGGGAGCTCGTACCAGGGGCGCTGGCGGCGGCCGGGCCGGCCTTCGGCTGGCACCGCGCCCCGGCCCCGATGGAGGTCTTCTGAGGCCGATCGGCGCCGGGGGCGGTACGGTCGGACGATGGGTGATGCGGAGCGACGGCGGCGCCGGCTGCGGCACCACGGCGAGGCCGGGCCGGACGGTGAAGGTGCCGGGCGGGCCGGCAGGCACGAGCCCACCTTCGCGGAGGGGCCGACCGCGACCACGTCCGCGGTGCACGACGACGACGGCCCCAGGTCGCGGCGTGGCGTCAGACACGAACCCGAATCGGCGGACGACGGCTCCAGGTCGCGGCGTGGCGTCAGACACGAACCCGAATCGGCGGACGACGGCTCCAGGTCGCGGCGTGGCGTCAGACACGCCGAGCTGGAGTCGGCGGAGCCTCGGGCCCGCCGCACCGGCGTCCCGGCCGAGGAGGGTGAGCGCGGGCTGCGCGGCCTGGTCGGCTCGGGCTCCTCGCAGGTGAGCGTGACCGCCGCGCTACGGGCCCGGGACGCGGCCCGGCCGACCGACGCGGACCTGGCCGAGGCCGAGGCCCGCGTCGTGATCGTGCGCCGCAACTGGGTACCCCGCGAGGAACTGCCCCGCTCCGGTCGCTGAGCACGAGGCGTGGCCGCCCGGGTCACGTCTCCCGTCGCCGGTGACGTGCCGCGGGGGCGGGGGTGGCGTCAGGCGGGCAGGTCGGGCAGCTCGCGGTGCTGCTCGTACGTGGCCAGCTGATCGATCCGGCGGGCGTGCCGGGGGTTGCCCGAGAAGGGCGTGGTCAGGAACGCCTCGACCAGGGCGGTCGCCTCGTCCAGGGTGTGCTGGCGGGCACCGATGGCGACGATGTTGGCGTCGTTGTGCTCCCGGGACAGCTGGGCGGTGTCGATGTTCCAGGCGAGCGCCGCACGTGCGCCGGCGATCTTGTTGGCGGCGATCTGCTCACCGTTGCCGGAGCCGCCGATGACCACCCCGAGGCTGCCCGGGTCGTTGACCACCCGGTCACCGGTGTTCAGGCAGAACGCCGGGTAGTCGTCGTCCGGGTCGTAGGCGTGCGGACCGACGTCGACGACCTCGTAACCCTGCTTGACCAGGTGGTTGACGAGATGCCCCTTCAGCTCGAAACCGGCGTGATCGGATCCCAGGTAGACGCGCATACCGCGCAGTCTGTCAGGCCGGGCCCCGTGCCGCCGCGCGGGCGGCGGCACGGAGGCGGATTCGTCACAGGATCATCGGGGCAGCTCGGCCACGACCAGGCCGGCCCGCGCCTTCGGGGTGAACCAGGTGCTCTTGCGCGGCATCTTCTCCCGGGCCAGGTTGACCGCGACGAAGTCGTCGACCGTCACCGGGGCGATGAGGACGGCCAGCTCGGCCCGCCCGGCGTCGACCTCGCCGGTGAGCCAGCTCGCCGGGTAGTCGCCACCGACGTAGGTGATCCGCTTGTCCCCCGGGTCGAGGCCGAGCGCGTCACGCAGCAGCAGCCGCTCGACCAGGGCGTGGTCCAGGTTCTCCAACCGGTCGCCCTCGACCTGCGGCAGGGTGACCGCGTACCCCTGGCCGGCGAGGTGGAGGTGGACGGTGCCGCCGGCCGCCGGGACCTCGACCGGACCCTCGACGGGGGTGACCTGCGCGCCGGCGGCGCGCAGCCGGTCGAGCAGCTCCGCCGGGGTGGTGGTCAGCTCGCTGACCAGCCGGTTGTAGGGCTGGATGGCGACCGAGGCGGGCGTGGTGATCACCGAGAGGAAGCGGGGGAACTCCCCGGTCTGCGCGGCCAGGCTGCGGTGGTTGCCGTCCGCGACCACCAGCTCGCCGCCGCCCGCGAGGGCGGTCAGCTCGTCCTGCTCGGGGCCGGGGCCGACCAGCCAGATGGCGTGCGTCCGCCCGGCCTGGTCGACGTCGGTCGCGGCGGGCGCACCGGCCGCCTCGGTCGCCGCCGCGAGCGCGGCGTGCAGCTCGTCGCCCCGCCCGGTCTGCAGCAGGAGTACGGGCGAGAGCAGGTGGCCCAGCGCCTCGGCCAGGGCGACCCGCTCCCGCACCTTGGCGATGAAGACATCCTCGTTGCGGATCACCAGGCCGGGCTCGTCGGCCCGGGTGGAGATCTGATCGGTGTCGACCATGGCGAAGAGCCCGTAGCCGGTCTCCTCCCCCGGCGCGCTGATCCGGTAGAGGACCACGACCTGCTCGGCCGGGGTGTAGCTGCCGTCCGCCTTGGCCTCGGCGAGCCGGACCGCCGCGTCGGGCAGGGCGTCGAGGAAGGACTTCCCGAGGCTGTCCGGTGCCCGGTGGGGCATCTCGATGCCCAGGGCACTGTGCGGGTTCGCCTCGACGATGGCGGTGATCTCCGCGTCGTCGGCGAACTCGTCGTAGTTCTGCGCGCCGGTGCCGCCAGTGGTGATCCAGGCCCGGGCGATCGGATGCACGACCGTCATGGTCGCTGACGCTACCCGCGCCACCCGCCCCGCCGGTGCGGACCCTGGCCACTTCCACCAGTTGAAAGGAAGGGCACCTTGTTGACGCCTCCGGTGGAGCAGGGGACCCTGCTTAACCGGCGGGTCAGGCGCTGCGCCCGGGGGTGGTGCTGCGGTGCCGGCCGGGTGCGGCCCGGCCGCCCCGGGCCGGGGTGGTGGGCCGGGACGCGGCGGACGCCGCGAGGCGTACCGTGGCCGCCCCCGGTGCCGGACGTACGGCAGCGGACGGGTTCGGGCCGGTGTTCCGGGGCGGGAGGCCCGCGTTGGCGGGCGGGGTCATCCGGGAGGTGGCCACCACCCGGGCCACGCCGACCACGATCGGCGGGGCCAGCAGGTCGACCATCTCGGCCGGCAGGGACGGCCGGACAGCGGGCCAGTCGCCGTCCGCCACGGACCAGTACGTCGCGCCGGAGTCCTCGGGCGCCGGCTGTGGCACCTCGTCGGGCGCCGGCTGCGGCGCCTCGTCGGGCATGCGGCGGTGCTTACCCATGGGATCGCCTCCAGGAGCTGCCGGGGTGCGGCCCGACGGACCGCCGACCAGGTCACCCGGTGAAACGAACCCCGCGCCGTCGGAGTGACGCCGGACGGCGCGGGGCTCCCGACGTTGAGAAGGGTCCCCTGCTCTACCGGAGGGATTAAAAAGGGGCCCTTCCTTTCCGTTCAGTCGAAGATGGGGCCCAGTTCGCGGGTGCGCTTCAGCTCGTAGAAGCCGGGGGTGCCGGCGACCAGCAGGACGCCGTCCCACAGCCGGCCGGCGGCCTCGCCCTTCGGCGCCGGGGTGATCACCGGGCCGAAGAAGGCGACCTTGTCACCGTCCGGGCCGGGGGCGTGGATCACCGGGGTCCCGACGTCGGTGCCGACCGGCCGCATGCCGGCCTCGTGGCTGGCCCGCAGCGCCTCGTCGTACGCGGTGGACTCGGCCGCGTCGGCGAGCACCGGGTCCAGCCCGACGTCGGTCAGCGCACCGACCAGCGTCTCCCGGGTGAGCGGCTCCTTGCCGAGGTGGATCCGGGTGCCCATGGCCGTGTAGAGCTTCCCGAGCGCCTCCCTGCCGTGCGCCTGCTCGACCGCGATGCAGACCCGGACCGGACCCCAGCCCTTCCGCATCAGGTCCTGGTATTCCGCGGGCAGGTCGCGGCCCTCGTTGAGCACCGACAGGCTCATCACGTGGAAGTGGATGTCCAGATCCCGGACCTTCTCGGCCTCCAGCAGCCAACGGGAGGTGATCCACGCCCAGGGGCACATGGGGTCGAACCACATGTCCACGGCGGCACGTTCGGTCACGGTGCTGTCCCTTCGCGATTCCGTGCGCCGGCACTGCGGCGCCTACCCCCTGATCCTCACCCCGACCGGCATCGACCGGTACCGGAATGAGAGCGTGACCTCGGCCACCGGAGGGTGGCGGTGCATGGAAGACTCGAGTCCGGACCGGCCGTCACGAGCGGGGGCCGGCGAGGCCGGGGCCGCGGGCGCGGCGATGAAGAACGGGATGGAGACGAACAGTGCCGGGAGTGCGCAACCTGACTCAGGTCGAAGCCACCGAGCGGGCGCGCCTGCTCGACGTGACCGGGTACGACATCAGCCTTGACCTGTCGACCGCCGTACAGGCCACCGGCCGTACGTTCCGCTCGGTGACCGAGGTCCGGTTCCGCTGCGCCGAGCCCGGCGCGACCACCTTCATCGAGGCGGCGGCGGACTCGGTGCGCTCCGCGACGCTCAACGGGTCGCCGATCGACCTCTCCGGCTGGTCGGCCGAGAAGGGCCTGACCCTGTCCGGCCTGCAGGCCGAGAACGTGCTCGTGGTGGACGCGGACTTCGCGTACTCGAACAGCGGGCAGGGGCTGCACCGCACGGTCGACCCGGTCGACGGCGAGACCTACCTCTACAGCCAGTTCGAGACCGCCGACGCGCAGATGGTCTTCGCCTGCTTCGACCAGCCGGACCTGAAGAGCGTCTACACCTGGCACGCAACGGTCCCCGACCACTGGCGGGTGGTCTCCAACATGCCGGTGGAGCGGGAGGAGCCGGCCGGCGAGGCGCTCAAGACCGTCCACTTCGCCGTGTCGGCACGGATGAGCACCTACATCACCGCGCTCTGCGCCGGCCCGTACCACGAGGTGCGGGACAGCCACGACGGCATCGACCTGGGGGTTTTCTGCCGGGCCTCGATGGCGCAGTACCTCGACTCGGACGACCTGTTCCTGATCACCAAGCAGGGCTTCGACTTCTTCCACGAGCAGTTCGGCGTCCGCTACCCGCTGCCCAAGTACGACCAGCTCTGGGTGCCGGACTTCAACGCCGGCGCGATGGAGAACTTCGGCTGCGTCACCCACGCCGAGTCGCACTACATCTTCCGGTCGCAGGTCACCGACTTCGAGTACGAGCAGCGCGCCAACACGATCCTGCACGAGATGGCGCACATGTGGTTCGGTGACCTGGTCACCATGCGCTGGTGGAACGACCTGTGGCTGAACGAGTCGTTCGCCGAGTGGGCCAGCCACTGGTGCAACACCCACGCCACCCGGTTCACCGAGGCGTGGACGACCTTCCTGTCCATCCGGAAGAACTGGGGCTACCGGCAGGACCAGCTCTCCTCCACCCACCCGGTCTACTGCGAGATGCCGGACCTGGAGGCGGTCGAGGTCAACTTCGACGGCATCACCTACGCCAAGGGCGCCAGCGTGCTGAAGCAGCTCGTCGCGTACGTGGGCGAGGAGCCGTTCGTGGCCGGCCTGCGGACGTACTTCGCCAAGCACGCCTGGGGCAACGCCACCTTCGACGACCTGCTCACCGAGCTGGAGACGGCCTCGGGCCGGGAGCTGCGCAAGTTCGCCGCCCAGTGGCTGGAGACCGCGCAGGTCAACACGCTGCGCCCCGAGGTCACCATCGACGCCGACGGCGCGTACGAGCGGGTGCTGGTCCGGCAGGACGCGCCGGCCGGGCACCCGACGCTGCGCACCCACCGGATCGGGGTGGGCCTCTACGACCTGACCGACGGCCGGCTGGTCCGCCGGGAGCGGGTCGAGGTGGACGTGACCGGTGAGACGACCGAACTCTCCGCGCTGTACGGCAAGCCCGCCGCCGATGTACTGCTGCTCAACGACGACGACCTCACGTACACCAAGCTGCGGCTGGACGAGCGGTCGATGTCGAACGTGGTGCAGCACATCGCGGGCTTCGAGTCGTCGCTGGCCCGGGCGCTGTGCTGGACCGCGGCCTGGGACATGACCCGGGACGCCGAACTGTCCGCCCGGGACTACGTGGCGCTGGTGCTGGCCGGGCTGCCCGCGGAGACCGACATCAACCTGGTCACCGCCACCATTCGCCAGGCGGCCACCGCGCTCACCTTCTACGCCGATCCGGCGTGGGCGCCGACCGGCTGGGCCGAGCTGGCCCGTACCGCCCGGGCGGCGCTGGCCGCCGCCGAGCCGGGCAGCGGCTTCCAGCTCGCCTGGGCCCGGGCGTACGCCTCCGCGGCCCGCTCCGACGAGGACCTGGCGACGCTGCGCGGCTGGATGGAGGGCGTCGAGGTGACGGCCGGGCTGACCGTCGACACCGAGCTGCGTTGGACGGTGCTCCAGTCGCTGGTGGCCAACGGCGCGGCCGGGGCCGCCGAGGTGGACGCCGAACTGGCGAAGGACCGCACCGCCAGCGGTGAGCGGGAGGCCGCGTACGCGCACGCCCTGGTGCCGACTGCGGAGAACAAGGCGGCGGTGTGGGCGCTGCTCACCGGCCCGGAGGGGCTGCCGAACTGGCGTAACCGGGCGCTGCTGCAGGGCCTCACGCACCCGGCCCAGGTCGAGCTGATGACGCCGTACCGGGAGAAGTACTTCGCCACGGTGGATCAGGTCTGGGCGAGCCGGGACAGCGAGCCGGCGCAGGAGTTCACGCAGCTGGCCTACCCGGCGTATCTGGTGGACGACGACACGGTGGCGGCCACCGACGCGTGGCTGGCCCGGGACGGCCAGCCCGCCCCACTGCGCCGCCTGGTGGCCGAGGGCCGCGACGGTGTCGTCCGCGCCCTGCGGGCCCGCGCCCGCGACGCCCGCACCGCCTGACCCGGCCGCCGGGCACACGAGAAAGCCCGGCCCGCGCGCTGCGCGGGCCGGGCTTTTCGGCGTACGGGGTGGGTCAGGCCTTGCCGGCGTGGCTGGCGAGCTGGTCGAGGCCCTGGATGATGCCGCCGGCCAGGTCGCCGCCGCCGAAGGACGCCACCATGGAAAGCGCGGCGAGCTTGGCGTACGTGTCCGGGATGCGCTTGCGCGCGTACCGGCCGGTGACGATCTCCAGCTGCCGCTGGTTGGGCGACACGACGATCAGCACGGACCTGTCCGGCTCGGCGAGCTGGCGGTGCAGCCGCTGGGCGTGCTCCCGGATCGGCTCGTCGAGGCCGCCCACGTAGACCGAGAAGACCAGCCCGGTGCCCTGGTCGGCCAGGCGGAGCGCCTCGTCGATGCGGAGCAGCTGACGGGTCGAGAAGGGCCCGTCCAGCACCTGGGGCGGGGTGCCCGTCCCGGTCACGGCCTGCGTCTCACCAACGGTCACTTGCGCCTCCGGTGCCAGCGGCCGGCGCCTCGCGGCCGGCCAGTTCCTGCTTGCGGCTGGTCAGTGCCGGCGCCTGCGCCCCGGCGGCCAGCGCGGTGCCGGCCGAGTCGGCCAGCTGCTCCGGACGGCCCAGGAACCAGACCGGAGTGAAGTGGAAGGGCCGGCCCGGCCGGTAGCGCTTGGCACCGCCACCGCCACCGCCGCCACCGCCACCGACGGCTGCCAGTCCGGCGATCACCAGCACCGCAGCCGCCGGGACGCCGACGAAGAGCAGCAACGTCTCGGTAACAGACAATCCCAACGCCCCCAGGCGGAAAGAGAGACCAGGAATGCCGGGCCGGGTGACGATCATGACGACGAGCGCCCGAGCCCGCTTGCGCTGTTCACGTTAGCGGAGTCGACCGTCCGCCAGATTGCGGGGTGCTGATCCCACCCGCCACAGCCGTGCTCGACTTGCGCGGCAGTCGCTATCAATGTCCGGTCGTCACCGTACCGTCCGGTGAGCAGCACCCCGACCGGCAGGCCGTCGGCGGTCCGACCGACCGGGAGCGAAACGGACGGGTCGCCGGTCACGTTGAAAATGGCGCAGTACGGCGAGAATCGGCGCTGCCGGTCGAAATCCCCGGCCGGGCCGAGGGCGGCGAACGCGCCCACCGACGCCTGCGGCGCGGCCAGGGTCGGGCAGAGCAGCAGATCACAGCCGGCGGTCCGGCGCACGCCACGGCGTACCTGGGCCTGGAGTTCGCCGAGGGCGGCCATCAACTGCCCGGCGCCGACGGCCGCGGCCCGGGAGCGCAGGAACCGGGTGAGCGGCAGCAGCTCGCTCTCCCGCTCGGGCGGCACCGGGGAGAGCGCCAGCACGTACCAGACGGTTTCGAAGAGCGGCCACGCCTCGGGGCCGAGCGGCGCGGCCACGTCGACCACCTCGTGGCCGGCCGCGGTGAGCAGCGCGGCGGCCCGGTCGACGGCGGCCACGCAGTCGGGGTGTGGCGGCTCGTCGGCGAGCATCGGGGTGACGAACCGCCCGATCCGCAGCCGCCGGGGCGCCGCGTCGCGGGCGACGCCCAGGTAACCGCCGTCGGGCGCGGCCGGCGCCAGGTACGGCTCGCCGGGCACCGGCCGGGCCAGCACGTCGAGCAGCGCGGCCACGTCGGTCACGGTCCGCCCGAGCGGGCCGTTGGTGGGCAGCCCGAACGCGCCGAAACCGAGCGGGCCGCCGGAGACCAGCCCTCGGCTGGGCTTGTAGCCGACCAGGCCGCAGAGCGAGGCCGGGATGCGCAGCGAGCCGCCGCCGTCGGAGCCCTGCGCCACCGGCACCAGCCCCGCCGCCACCGCGGCCGCCGCGCCCCCGCTGGACCCACCCGCGGTGTACGCGAGGCCCCACGGGTTACGCGCGGGCGGCGCGACGAGCCCCTCCGAGTAGAGCGAGCAGCCCAGCTCGGAGGTGGTGGTCTTGCCGAGGCTGACCAGCCCGGCCGCGGCCATGAACCGGACCACGTCGGCGTCGACCGGCGGCACGAAGTCGGCGAAGGCGGCCGAGCCGAAGGTGGTCCGCACCCCGGCGGTCAGCGTCAGGTCCTTGACGGCGGTCGGTACGCCGTGCAGCGCCCCGCGCTCCTCCACCGGCACCGCGTCGGCGGCCCGGGCCGCCGCCCGGGCCCGCTCGGGGGTGACGGTGACGAACGCGCCGACGGTGTCGCCGAGCGCGTCGACCCGGTGCAGGTGGTGCTCGACCAGCTCCACGCTGGACAGCTCGCCCCGGCGGATCGCGGCGGCCTGTTCCAGCGCGGTCAGGTCGTGCGGCTCGGCCATGCCCCCATCCTGCCGCGGGGGGGGGGCCCCCCCGGGGCCCCCCCCCCCCCCCCCCCCCCCCGCGGGGCCCCCCCGGGGGGGGGGGGGGGGGGGTGGGGGGGGGGGGGGGGGGGGGGGGGGGGGCCGGG
>NZ_JBIWJO010000010.1:0-257998 GCF_044765245.1 Micromonospora sp. NPDC093277 | reverse complement strand
CTGGTGGGGCACCCCCCCCCCCCGGCTGCACCGGCGCCCCGGGCGGTGGGGGGGGCCGTGTGCCGGGGGGGGGGGGGGGGGGGGGCGGCCCCGCCCCCCCCCCCCCCGGGGGGCCCCCCCCGGGGCGCCCCCCCACGACCGTCAGCGCCGGCCGAGGAAGCGCAGGGCGTTGCGGGAGAGAAGCTTGTCGCGCTGGTCGGCGGTGAGGAAGTCCGCCTTCCGCACCACCCGCCCGACCGGCCGCTCCCCGAGCGGGTACGGGTAGTCGCTGCCGACCAGCACCCGGTCCTCCCCCATGGTGTCCACCAGCAACCGCAGCGCGGCCGGGTCGAAGACCACCGAGTCGACGCTGAACCGGTCGACGTAGGAGCTGGGCGGGGCGGTGGAGGCACCGCGTACCAGGTCGCCTCGGCGGTGCCAGGCGTTGTCGGCGCGCCCGAGCCAGAACGGGAAGCTGCCGCCGCCGTGCGCGAAGCAGATCCGCAGCGTCTCCGGCACCCGGTCGAAGACGCCGCCGAGGATGAGCGCCAGCACCGACAGGTGCGTCTCGGCCGGCATTCCGGTCAGCCAGCGGGCCATCCAGCGGTCCAGTCGCGGCCCGCCCGGCATGTCCCAGGGGTGCACGAAGACCGGCGCGCCGACCCGCGCGCAGTGGGTCAGGAACTGCACGACGCCGGCGTCGTCGAGGTCACGGTCGCCGACGTGGTTGCCGATCTCCACCCCGGTGTGCCCGGCCGCCAGGCAGCGGTCCAGCTCCGCGCAGGCCAGGTCCGGATCCTGCAACGGCACCTGGCAGAACGGCACCAGCCGGTCGCCCCCGGCGGCGGTGACCTCCAGGGTGAGGTCGTTGAAGATCCGGGCCACCTTGGCGGCCTGCTCGGCCGGGCGGTCGTAGCTGAAGAAGACCGGGGTGGGCGAGACCACCTGCACGTCGACACCGTCGGCGGCCATGTCGGCCAGCCGGGTCCGCGCGTCCCAGCACTCCGCGCCGACCGGCCGGAACTCCGTCTCCCCCACCATGATCATGGCGGCGCGCTCGGAGTCCACCCGCAGCCAGGGCCAGCCGGACCCGCCGCACGCCGCGGTGAGCTCCGGCCACCCCTTCGGTACGACGTGCGTGTGCACGTCCACGACGAGCCCCGGCATCAGCCCTTACCCGGGTGCAGCGCGCCACAGTTGGTGCAGGTGCGGGCCTTCTCGTCGGCGTAGAACGTCTGGAACACCGGGGGCAGGTCGGCGGCGATGTCCCGGACCTGGAGTTCCACCTCGTGCACCTGGTGGCTGCACTCGGGGCAGTACCACTGGAACTTCTCCAGCGTGCCCTCCTCGCGTACCCGTTCGATCACCATGCCGATCGAGCCGGCCTCCGGCCGCTGCGGCGAGTGCGGGGTGTTGCGCGGCAGCATCCACATCTGACCCTCGCGGATGTGCACCGTACGCGGGCCCTCCGGGAGCATCAGGTTGACGTGCATGTTGCCCTTGACCTGGTAGAAGAACTCCTCGTACGGGTCGACGTGGAAGTCGGTCCGCTGGTTGGGGCCGCCCACCACCATCACGATGAAGTCGTCGCTGCCCGGCAGCATCTCCTTGTTGCCCACCGGCGGCTTCAGCAGGTGCTGGTTCGCGCCGATCCAGCCCTGGAAGCTGAACGGCTCGGCGATCTCACTCATGACGGACCTCCCGGCGGTAGTAGGGCGACGGCTTGCATCTCGATCAGCAGGTGCGGATGCGGCAGCTGGTGCACGGCCACCGTGGTCCGGGTCGGTCCGGTGGCGTCGAAGAACTCCGCCCACACCTGGTTGTATCCACCGAAGTCATTCATGTTGACCAGGTAGCTGGTCACCTGGACCAGGTCGGCCAGGTCCGCCCCGACCGACCGCAGCAGGTCCCGGATGCTCTCGATGACCGCCCCCGTCTGCGCCCGGATGTCCAGGTCCGTGGTGCCGAACTCGTCCACCGAGACGCCGGCGAAGGTGTTGTCCGGTCGCCGCGACGACGTACCCGACACGAAGACGAACCCGCCGGCCACTTTGACGTGCGGAAACGCCCCGCGCGGCACGGCCTTCCCGGCCACCACCCGGGCGGTCGGGCTGTCCTCGGTTCGCGACTGCGGGGCTCGCCGGACCGGCTCACTCCTCGCGCTCACGCCGACGCCCGCAGCGAGGCGGTGCCGAGCTTCTCGACGACGGCACGGACGTGAGCCCCGGGACGCAGCGGCACGGCGGCCGTGGCGGCGCCGGCGAGGAACACCCAGCCCTCACGCAGCCGGACGCCGTGCCGGCCGGCCAGCCGGAGGCCCTCGTCCAACGCCCGGCGCGGGTCGCCGAGGATCGCCGCGGTCGAGCCGACCTGCGCCACCCGCCCGTCGATCTCCAGCAGCACGCCGAGGTTGTCCAGCCCGTCCGGCACCGGCGACCACGGACCGACGACGAACGCGGCGGCCGAAGTGTTGTCGGCGACGACGTCCGGCAGCGAGAAGGTGAAGTTGGCGTACCGGGAGTCGATCAGCTCGATCGCCGGGGCGACCGCGCGGACCGCGTCGGTGAACGCGCCGACCGGCTCGCCGGGCTCGGGCAGGCGGTCCAGCAGGAACGCCACCTCCGGCTCCACCCGTGGGTGGATGAAGTCGGTCACGTCGACCGTCCCGCCGTCGGGGACCCGCATCACGTCGGTGAGCCGTCCCCAGATCACCTCGTCCACCCCGACCTGGGCCATCTTCGCCTTGCTGGTCAGCCCCATCTTCAGCCCGACCAGCCGCTCGCCCCGGTCGAGGCGGCGCTGCAGCAGCGCGGTCTGCACCGCGTACGCGGTGTCGACGTCGAGGCCGGTCTCGGCGGCGAGCTGCGGGATCGCGGTGGCCGTGTCGGCGGCCGCACCCAGCTTCTCGGCGATCCCGGCGATGTCCGGTCCGATCATGCTGCGTCACCCTTCGTTCGCGACTGCGGGGCTCGCAGACCCGGCTCGCTCCGCACGCTCACGGCCTCCTCGCCGGCGAGGTCCAGCGCAACGTCAACGATCATGTCCTCCTGGCCGCCGACCATCCGGCGCCGGCCCAGCTCGACCAGGATCGAGCGGACGTCCACCCCGTACTTCGCCGACGCGCGCTCGGCGTGCCGCAGGAAGCTGGAGTAGACCCCCGCGTACCCGAGGGAGAGGGTCTCCCGGTCCACCTGGACCGGCCGGTCCTGGAGCGGGCGGACGACGTCGTCGGCGGCGTCCATCAGCGCGAACACGTCGCAGCCGTGCTTCCAGCCGTGCAGCTCGGCGACCGCGACGAAGACCTCCAGCGGGGCGTTGCCGGCGCCCGCGCCCATGCCGGCCAGCGAGGCGTCCACCCGGACGGTCCGCCCGGACGGGGAGCCGAGCGGCCCGTCCCCGAGGATCCGGCCGTGCTCGACGGCGACGACGCTGTTGGCCACGCCGAGCGACAGGTTGTGGTGGGCGTGGATGCCGATCTGCGTCTCCGGCGCGAGGACCTGCCGGTACGCGTCGACCCGCTCGGCCACGTCGGACATCAGCAGCCGGCCACCGGAGTCGGTGACGTAGACGCAGTGCGCCCCGTACGACTCCATCAGCTGGGCCTGGGCGGCCAGCCCGGCCGGGTCGTTCATGTGCGACATCATCAGGAACCCGGAGACGTCCATGCCGTTCTCCCGGGCCCAGGAGATGTGCTGGGCGGAGATGTCCGCCTCGGTGCAGTGGGTGGCGATCCGGACGCTGGTCACCCCGAGCGCCCTGGCCGCCTTCAGGTCGGCGATGGTGCCGATGCCGGGCAGCAGCAGGGTGGTGAGCCTCGCGTTGGTCAGCACCTCGGCGGCAGCCGAGATCCAGTCGGCGTCGCTCGCCGCACCGTGACCGTAGTTGACGCTGGAGCCGGCCAGGCCGTCACCGTGCGCCACCTCGATCGCGGCCACCCCGGCCGCGTCCAGCGCGGCGGCGATGGTCCGCACCTGGTCCACCGTGTACCGGTGCGCGATGGCGTGCATGCCGTCCCGCAGCGTCACGTCCTGGATGTAAAGATCAGTCATCGGACGGTCACCTCCGCTTGCTGCGCCGGCGCGGGGCCGTGCCCGGCCGAGCGCAGGGCCACGAGCCGCTCCGCGGTGCGCAGCGCGGCCGAGGTCATGATGTCCAGGTTCCCGGCGTACGCGGGCAGGTAGTGCCCGGCACCGGAGACCTCCAGGAAGACCGAGACCTGGAGCCCGGTGAACGCCCGACCCAGCGCCGGCACGTACGCCTCGACCCGGTCGAACTGCACGTCCTGCTTGAGCCGGTACCCCGGGACGTACTCCTGCACGGCGGCCACCATGTCGGCCACCGAGGCGGCCACGGCGGCGCGGTCGGCGTCGGCTTCCGGGCAGAGGCAGTAGACGGTGTCCCGCATCAGCAGCGGCGGGTCGGCCGGATTCAGCACGATGATCGCCTTGCCGCGCCCGGCGCCCCCGACCACCTCGATGGCCCGCGCGGTGGTCTCGGTGAACTCGTCGATGTTGGCCCGGGTGCCCGGACCGGCCGACTTCGAGGCGATCGAGGCGACGATCTCCCCGTACGCGACCGGGGTGACCCGGCCGACGGCGTGCACGATCGGCACGGTCGCCTGCCCGCCGCAGGTCACCATGTTGACGTTGGTCTCGTGCAGGTGCTCGTCGAGGTTGACCGGGGGCACCACGTAGGGGCCGATGGCGGCCGGGGTCAGGTCGACCACGGTCCTGCCGTGCGCCCGCAGCACCTCGTGGTGGCGCCGGTGCGCGCCGGCCGAGGTGGCGTCGAAGACCAGCTCGACGTCGGCGAACTCGGGCAGCGCCACCAGGCCGTCCACGCCCTCGGCGGTGGTCGCCACGCCGAGCCGCCGGGCCCGGGCCAGGCCGTCCGAGGCCGGGTCGATGCCGGCCATCGCCACCATGCGCAGGCGGTCACTCAGCCGCAGCACCTTGATCATCAGGTCGGTGCCGATGTTGCCCGACCCGAGCACCGCCACGCCGACGCTCAGGCCGGCACTCCGCTCCGTGCCGCCATGAGGCACCGCCACCCCGGCTGTCATGCCGCCACCTCCGATGAAGAGAAACAGGTACGCACCGAGCCGAGCCCGGAGATCCGCGCCTCGTACGCCGCGCCGGGGGTGACCGGCACCATCGGGCCGAGCGCCCCGGAGAGCACCACGTCCCCGGTGCGCAGCGGGTCGCCGGCGCGGGCCATCGTCGCGGCCAGCCACTCCAGCGCGTGCAGCGGATTGCCGAGGCAGGCCGCCCCGGCGCCGACGGACACCGGCTCGCCGGCGTGCTCCAGCACCATCCCGCAGAGCCGCAGGTCGACGTCGGCGAGCCGGCGGGGTGCGGTGCCGAGCACGAAGAGCCCGCTGGAGGCGTTGTCCGCCACCGTGTCCACGATGGAGATGTCCCACCCGGCGATCCGCGAGTCGACGATCTCGATGGCCGGCAGCACGTGATCCACGGCCCGGACCAGGTCGACGGTGGTGACCCGCTCGTCGGGCAGGTCCGCGCCGAGCACGAAGGCGATCTCCGCCTCCACCCGGGGTTGGAGCAGCCGGCTCATCGGCACCTCGACGCCGTCGCCGACCGCCATGTCGTCGAAGAGCACCCCGAAGTCGGGCTGGAAGACGCCGAAGCTCTCCTGCACGGCCCGGGAGGTCAGCCCGATCTTCGCGCCCACCCGGCGGTGGCCCTTGCCGAGCCGCTGCCGGGTGTAGACCTGCTGCACCTGGTAGGCGGCCTCGATGTCGCCCTCGGGCAGCAGCCGGCCGCGCAGGGGCGGGCACGGCTTCTCGTCCTGCCGGGCGACGGCAAGTTCCCGGTTGGCGGCCTCGATGTCGACGGTGGTCATCCCCGCTCCTCGCTGCGTTCGCTGACGGCGCTCGCGACGGTTCGCGACTGCGGGGCTCGCAACCCCGGCTCGCTCCTCGCGCTCACGATGCCGTGCATTCTGCCCGCCGCGCGCTTGCCGCCCGCTCATCCGAGGTCCACGCAGACGTTGGTGAGTTCGGAGTAGAAGTCGAGGGAGTGGACGCCACCCTCCCGGCCGATGCCGGACGCCTTCACCCCGCCGAACGGGGTCCGCAGGTCGCGCAGGAACCAGGTGTTGACCCAGACGATGCCGGCGTCCAGCCCGGACCCGGCCCGGTGCGCCCGGCCCACGTCCCGGGTCCAGACCGTCGCCGCCAGGCCGTAGTCGGTGCCGTTGGCCAGCGCGTACGCCTCGTCCTCGGTGTCGAAGGGTGCGACGTGGACCACCGGGCCGAAGATCTCCTCCCGGTTGGTGCGCGCGTCCGGCCCGAGCCCGGTCAGCACCGTCGGCCGCACGTACGCGCCACCGTCGCGGGCGTCGCCGAAGCGCGGCATCCCGCCACCGGCGCGCACCTCGGCGCCCTCGGTGCGGGCCAGCTCGTAGTGGCCGAGCACCTTGTCCCGGTGGGTGTGCGAGATCAGCGGCATGTTCACCGTGGCCTCGTCGGCCGGCCAGCCGTACGCCAGCTCGTCGGCGCGCTTGGCCAACCGGGCGGTGAACTCCTCGAAGACCGGCCGCTGCACATAGATCCGCTCGGTGCAGAGGCAGACCTGGCCACCGTTGGTGAAGCTGGACCGGACCGAGCCGGCGACCGCCGCGTCCAGGTCGGCGTCGGCGAAGACCAGCCCGGCGTTCTTGCCGCCCAGCTCGAAGCTGACCGCCTTCACCCCGTCCGCGGCGGCCCGCATGATGGCGCTGCCGGTGGCGGACTCCCCGGTGAAGGTGATCGCGTCGACGTCCGGGTGCCGGGTGAGGAACTCGCCGGCCGAGTCGGGGCCGAAGCCGTGCACCAGGTTGAACACGCCCTCGGGTACGCCCGCCGCGGCCATCACCTCGGCGAGCAGGGTGGCCGAGGCGGGAGTCTCCTCGCTGGGCTTGACCACCACCGCGTTGCCGCAGGCCAGGGCGGGGGCGACCTTCCAGGTGAGCAGGAGCAGCGGCAGGTTCCACGGCACGATCACCGCGACCACGCCGACCGGCTTGCGGACCGCGTAGTTCAGCGCCCGGCCGCCCGTCGGGGTGACCGTGGTGAACGACTCGGTCGGGGTGGTCGCCACGATCTCGGCGAACGCCCGGAAGTTGGCCGCGCCACGCGGAATGTCCAGCGTACGGGCCTGGGAGATGGCCTTACCGGTGTCGGCGACCTCGGCGGCGACCAGGTCGTCGAAGCGCCGTTCCAGTTCGTCGGCGACCCGGCGGAGCACCTCGGCGCGTTCCCGTTCCCCCATCCGGCCCCACGGGCCGCGCAGCGCCGCCCGGGCGGCGGCCACCGCGCCGTCCACCGTGGACGCGTCGGCCTCGACCACCTCGAAGACCGGCTCGCCGGTCACCGGGCTGCGCTTGGTGAACCGCCGCCCGGCATCGACGAACTCGCCGCCGACGAAGTTGCGCAGCAGGCCCGGCCCGCCCGGTGCGTGCCCCGCCATCAGCCGCGGATCCCAGAGTGTCATCCCCGCCTCCCCCGGCCGAACGCGATCGCCACACCGGCCAGCGCCGCCACCGCACCCGCCGCCACCGCACCCAGCACCTGGTACTGCCGGCGCACCCGGCGACGCACCTCCGCGTACGGGGTGGTGGAGAAGGAGACCAGCTCGTACTGCGACAGGTACCGGCCGGGCAGGGCCCGCTCCAGGGCGTGCTCGACCCGCTTGCGGGTCTGGAACACCGGGGAGGCGACCTTGTCCCGCATCTCCACGAAGTTGGCCAGCGCCATCCGGGCGATCGCCTCGGCGTTGGCCTGCCGCCGCCGCTGGTACAGCGGCAGCGCCGCCGACCAGTCGTCGCCGCACTCGTCCAGGCAGCGGTCCAGCTCGACCACGTCCTCGAAGGCGCAGTTGGCGCCCTGGCCGTAGAACGGCACGATGGCGTGCGCCGCGTCGCCGAGCAGGCCGACCTTCCCGTCCACCTGCCACGGCGTGCAGCGAACCGTGCCGAGCACGCCGACCGGGTTGTGCTGGTAGTCGTCGACCAGGTTCGGGGCGAGCGGGATCAGGTCCGGGTAGTGGGTGGCGAAGTAACGCTCGATGGCGGCCGGGCTGCCCAGCGACGCGAAGCTCGCGGTGCCGTGGGTGGGCCAGAACAGCGTGCAGGTGAACGACCGGTCCGGGTTGGGCAGCGCGATCATCATCGAGGTGCCGCGCGGCCAGATGTGCAGGGCGCCCGGATCCAGGGCGAAGTCACCGCCGAGCGGCGGGATGGTGAGTTCCTTGTAGCCGTAGTCGAGGAAGTCCAGGCTCTCGGTCAGCGCGCCGTACCCGAGGAGCTGCCCGCGCACCGCGGAGCCGGCGCCGTCGGCGCCGAGGACGACCGACGCGGTGGTGGCGACCTTGCCCTGTGGGGTCTCGAAGGTCATCTCGCCGGTGGTCGGGTCGAGCCCGACCAGCCGGTGGTCGAAGGCGATCCGCACGCCCGGCAGCGCGGCGGCGGCGTTCAGCAGCGCGTTGTTCAGCGCGCCCCGGCTGATCGAGTTGATCGCCCGGTCGCCGGTGCTGCTGTACGACTGGAACTGCGGAATCCCCTCGACCGGGTGGATCATCCGGCCGCGCATCGGCAGCCCGTCCGCCATCACCTGCCGCTCCAGCCCGATCCGCCGCAGCGCGTCGAGGCCGCGCTCGGAGAGCGCCAGGTTGATCGAGCGGCCCCGCTCCACCCGCCCGGCACGCGGGTCCGGCCGCCGCTCGTAGAGGGCCACCGGGTAGCCGCGCCGGGCCAGGTAGCAGGTCAGCAGGCAGCCGGCCAGTCCGGCCCCGACGACGGCGATCTCCTCGCGTTCCTCGCTCATGAGGCGGCCTCCACGGTCGCGGCCAGCGCGTCGGCGACCCGCCAGCAGTCGTGGTACGTCGAGTAGAGCGGCACCGGGGCGAACCGGACGATGTCCGGCTCCCGCGCGTCGGCGATCACACCGTGCTCGTGCCGCAGCCGCTTGGTCAGCTCGTTGGCGCTGCCCATCCCGATCCGGACGGAGAGCTGGCAGCCGCGGCGGGCCGGGTCGCGCGGGGTGACCACGGCCAGCGACCGGTCGGCCGTCACCTCGTCCAGCAGCCGCTCCAGGTAGCCGGTGAGCCGGAGGCTGCGCTCCCGCAGCGCCGGCATGCCGACCGAGTCGAACAGTTCCAGCGAGGTACGCACCGGACCCATCGCGAAGATCGGCGGGTTGGAGATCTGCCACGCCTCGGCGGTGGCCGGCGGCCGGGAGACCGGGGTCATCTCGAACCGGGTCGCCGCCGCGGTGCTCCACCAGCCCTCGAAGCGGGGCAGGGCGGGGTCACCGAGGTGCCGCTCGTGGACGAAGACGCCGGCGAGGGCACCGGGTCCCGAGTTGAGGTACTTGTACGAGCACCAGGCGGCGAAGTCGACGTCCCAGTCGTGCAGGGCGAGGGGCACGTTGCCGACCGCGTGCGCCAGGTCCCAGCCGACCACCGCCCCGGCGGCCCGCCCGGCGGCGGTGATCGTCGGGATGTCCATCAGCTCGCCGGTCAGGTAGTTGACCCCGCCGAGCAGCACCAGCGCGACGGTGTGCCCCTCGGCGGCCAGGAAGTCGAGGACGTCCTGCGTGCGCAGGGTGTCCTCGCCCGGGCGCGGCTTGAGCCGTACGACAGTGGCGTCCGGGTCGAGGCCGTGGAAGCGGGCCTGGCTGCGCACGGCGTAGCTGTCCGAGGGGAAGGCGCTGTCCTCGATGACGATCCGGGTCCGCTCGCCGGCCGGCCGGTAGAAGCTCACCATCAGCAGGTGCAGGTTGACCGTGAGGGAGTTCATCACCACGGTCTCCGCGGGGAGCGCGCCGACCAGTCGCGCGGCCGGCGCCGTCAGCAGTTCGTGGTACGGCAGCCAGGGGCGTTCCGCCTCCAGGTGCCCCTCCACGCCCAGCCGCTGCCAGCCGTCCAGGTCGGCGAGGAGTTCCTCCCGGGTGGCCCGGGGTTGCAGGCCCAACGAGTTGCCGGCCAGGTACGCCACCTCGGGGTAGCGCCCGCCCTCGGCGGGAGGCACGTGGAACAGGCGCCGGTGCCCGGGGTCGACGGCGTCGAGGCGGTGTGCCTCGGCTTCTTCGGGGATGTGCATCTCTCGCTCTCCGCTCACATCGCGGTCCGGGCGGACCACAGCTCGGGGAAGACCACCCGGGCCATGCTGCGCTGCAACCAGGCCAGACCGGCGGAGCCGCCGCTGCCGACCTTGGCGCCCATGGTGCGCTGCACCGCCTTGACGTGGTGCCAGCGCCAGTCACCGAACCGCTCGGCCACCTCGGTCAGCGCCTCGCCCAGCAGCCGCAGGTGGTTGTCCGGGCCGCCGTCGGCGTAGATCCGCACCCAGGCCGCCTCGACCGCCGGATGCGCCTCGTGCTCGGTCGTCACGTCCCGGTCGAGCAGCTCGGCGGGGAGGTCGAAGCCGCGGCGGGCGAGCAGGGCCACCACGTCGTCCCAGAGGCTCGGCGTGGCGAGGGCCGCCGTCAGCTCCGCGTACACCTCGTTCTGCCGGCGGAACGGGCGGATCAGCGTCGGGTCGCGGAGGCCGAGCAGGAACTCGAGCTGGCGGTACATCGCGGACTGGAAGCCGGAGCCCTCACCGAGCCGGTCGCGGAAGCGGTTGAAGTCGGCCGGGGTCATCCAACGCAGCCCCTGCCAGGCGGCGTTGAGCCCGTCCAGGTGCAGGGCCGCCCGACGCAGCGGGGGTAGCGCCTCCCAGATCCGGTCGGCCCGCAGCTCCCGCTGGGCGTGCCGCAGCTCGTGGCAGGTCAGCCCGAAGTACAGCTCCATGATCTGGCTGACCATCAGGAAGGACATCTCGCCCGGGTCGTCGCTGAGCGGCTGCTGCAACCGGTGCAGCGTGCTGGCCCGAACGTACGCGTCGTAGGGCACCCGCTCGGCGAACTCCAGCGTCGGTTCGCCGCCGTTGCGTGCCGCCCGCTCCGCCCGCTGACGCGGGGTCGCCGGCCGTACCGTCGCCGTCTGTTTCACCGTCATCTCCCTTTCGAAACCCGGGGTAGACGACATGATCCCGCCAGTGGATCCGCCGATGGAATGCCTGTTCAACGGCGGTACGGTGGTTCGACCTGCCGGCTGGAAGGCCGCCGGGCCGATGGGTTCACGAATGAAAGGTTCACGCAGTGGACGACATGGACTGGGCGCTGCTGCGCGAACTCCAGGCGGACGCCCGGCTCTCGTTCAGCGAGCTGTCCCGCCGGGTGCACCTGTCGCCGCCGGCGGTGGCCGAGCGGGTCCGCCGGCTGGAGGAGTCCGGCGTGATCACCGGCTACCACGCGCACGTGGACCTGACCCGCGCGGGGCGGACCGTGGTCGCGATGATCCGGATGTCCTGCTACGGGTCGCGCTGCATCCTCAACGACCCGGCGGTGGCGGGCTGGCCGGAGATCATGGAGATCCACCGGATCACCGGGGACGCGTGCAGCATGCTGAAGGTGGCGGCGGGCTCGATCGACGAGTTCGAGGGCGTCATCGACCGCCTCGCCCCGTACGGCCAGCCCTCCAGCACGATGGTCCTCTCCACCCCGCTGGAGTGGCACCCGATCACCCCGCTCCCGTCCGCCGGCCGCACCCCGCCCGCCCGCCGCCGCTGAGCCGTTGGGAAGGGCCCCCGGTTAACGCCTCACGCAGAGCACGGCCCCCTGTTAACAACCGCGTCCCGGGGGCGTCCGGGTTTGTGGGGAGGGGAGGGGGAAAGCAGGGCGTGCTGCCCGTCAGCAGGATTCCGGCGCACCGCGCCGGGAGGGGGGAATCATGCGAGGGCTCGTGTCACACCGCGCCCTGTCAGCCGTCCTGAGCGTGCTCGGACTGGTCGCGATGTTCGTCCTGATCACGGTAACCCCGGCCCGAGCCGGGGAGAACGTCTTCGTCGAGGTCACGCCGAATCCCGCGCAGGCGGGCACCCGGGTGAACATCCGGGCCAGTTGCGACAACGCGAACAACCGGCAGGCCGAGGTGAACTCGGACGCCTTCGGGCGGGTGATGCTCCGTCCGGACAACGGCTTCCTCACCGGGACGGTGACGATCCCCGGCGACAAGCAGGCCGGTGACTTCCCGGTCGACCTGCGCTGCTCGAACGGGAACACCGCGTCGACGGTGCTCACCGTGCTGAACATGGCACAGCCGAGCAAGGGCCCGGCCACCGGCGGTGGCGGCACCGCGGGCGGTCGGGGCACGGGCTCCCTGCTGCTGGTCGGCGGCCTGGTCGCGGTGGCGGTGGTGGCCGGCGTCGGTGCCCGCCGCAAGACCGGGCCGCGCGTCTGACGAGGTACGACCCATGGCCCGCGGACCGACCCGAGCCGGCCGCCAGCCGGACCACCGCGCCGGCGGCCGGACCACCCGGATCCACGGTGACGGCCACCGGCCGGACCGTGGGAGCGCCGCGAACCGCGACGACGGCCGCGCCAGCCGCGTCCACGGCGACGGCGGCCGGACCGCGGTGAACCGTGACGACGGCCCGACCACCCGGATCCACGGCGACGGCCACCGGCCGGGCCGCGACGACGGCCGTACCGCCCGGATCCGCCGCGACGGCCCCCGGCACGGGTCCGCGGACCCCGCCGCGAAGCGGCACGGCGGCCCGGGGTCCCCGGGTGGCCGGACCGGACTCCGGACGGCGCTCCGGCTGGCGGCCCGGGCGTCCCGCCGGCTCGTTCGCGCCGTCGGCCACGCCTCCACGGCGAGCGTCGCCACCACCGGCTCCCCGGCCCGCCCGGTGCCGGTGCGGCCCACCCGGAACGCCGCCCGCGGGCGGTACGCCGTCCGGCGTGGTCCGGGTGTGCCGGTGGTGGTGATCGCCACGCTGATGCTGCTGATCATGACGATGCTCGGCGTCGAACGGGTGACCGGCGTGACCGTACTGCCCGACCGGCTCTTCGCCGGGATACGGCCGCCGCCGAAGGGGTTCCCGGTGCTGCCGGCGAGCCCGCCGACGGACCTCACGATCAGCAAGCTCGACCTGCGGGCGCCGGTGCACCGGGTCGGCCTCGCCCGGGACGGCACCATCGCCGTACCCGACATCGAGAAGGCCGGCGAGGCCGGCTGGTACGACCAGGGGCCGACCCCCGGGCAGAACGGGCCGGCGGTGATCGTCGGGCACGTCGACACCACGACCGGACCCGCCGTGTTCCACGACCTGAAGAAGCTGCGCGACGGCGACCGGGTCGAGGTGACCCGCGAGGACCACTCGGTCGCCGTCTTCGAGGTCACCTCGGTGGAGCGGTACGACAAGGAGCGGCTGCCGGCGGACGAGATCTTCGGCGACTTCAGCCGGCCGAACCTGCGCCTGATCACCTGCGGGGGCCAATGGGTGGGCGGTGCCACCGGCTACGCCGACAATCTGGTGGTCTACGCGTCGCTGGTCGACTCCCGCGGCCCGTGAGTCCAGGCCTCAGGCGGCCTCGGGCTCCGGCTCGCGCAGGTCCAGCCAGTCCGCCCAGCGTGGATCCGGCGCGCGGTGGCCGAGCACGCGCCACGCTGTCCCTTTCGGTGCGGCGGGCAGGCTGTACATGGGCCAGCCCAGCTCGGCCGGGGTCTTGTCGCCTTTGGTGTGGTTGCAGCGGGCGCACGCGGCGACCACGTTGTCCCAGTCGTGCCGGCCACCCCGGCTGCGGGGGAAGACGTGGTCGATGGTCTCCGCCGGCCCCCGGCAGTAGGCGCAGCGCCAGCCGTCCCGGGCGAAGACCGCTCGACGGGAGAGCCCGACGTGGGCGCGGTAGGGGACCCGGACGTAGCGGGTGAGCCGGACCACCGAGGGGATCGGGAGCGCGTTGCGGGCGCTGTGCAGGATGCCGTCGCCGTCGGCGACGCAGACGGCCTTGGCAGCCAGAACAAGAATCGCGGCGCGACGCACCGACACGACACACAGCGGCTCGTAGGTGGCGTTGAGAACCAGTGCACCGGAGCCCACCGTGGGTCGTATGTCAGGCATCGTGCTCACCCTCCCGGTCCAGCCGTTTCCGCCGCTGCCTCGCCGGGGCATGCCCCGCGGGCAGCAGGGAACCGCACCGGCACCGGCCGGTCCACCGACGTCCGTTGCGCCAATAGTCCCTGATCGGGCCTCGGATTGCACGTACTAATCCGGGGTACCCTCGGGAAGGGTTTCCGGGTGTGCCACGATGACCGGTTCCGCCCCGGATGGTCGGCTGCCCGGCGACCCGCGCCGTCATCAGGTGGGGGTAGCACCCGGCAGCCGGCGGCCTTGCGGTACGAAAGCAGGGTGAGTGCCGCCCACCTGATGCTCCGCGCCCTGACCGCCGCGACCGCCGTCGACCCGCCCTCGCCCGAGTGCCAGGCCGACCCGTGGTGCAAGAACGTCTTCGACCTGACCCACTCGGCGTGGTTCGCCGAGGGCAGCTACTGGATCGTGCTGAAGCCGCTGCGGGTCATCCTGATCCTGTTGCTGGCCTTCGCCGCTCGCTGGGCGCTGCACCGGACGATCAACCGGCTGGTCCGGACCACCACCCACGGCGCGATGCCGACCCTGCTCAAGCCGCTGCGGGAGCGGATCCCCAGCGCCACGGTGGACCCGGAGCAGTTCGTGCCGGAGCGCCGGCGCCAGCGCGCCGAGGCGATCGGGTCCGTGCTGCGCAGCATGGTCACCGCGTTCATCTTCGGCATCGCGCTGCTGATGGTGCTGAAGGAGTTCAGCTTCGATCTGGCCCCGCTGCTGGCCAGCGCGGGCATCGCCGGCGTGGCCCTCGGCTTCGGCGCGCAGAGCCTGGTCAAGGACCTGATCGCCGGCCTGTTCATGCTGATCGAGGACCAGTACGGCGTCGGCGACAACGTCGACCTGGGCCAGGCGACCGGTGTGGTGGAGGCGGTGGGCCTGCGGGTCACCACCATCCGCGACGGCCGCGGGGTGCTCTGGTACATCCGTAACGGCGAGATCGTCCGGGTCGGCAACAAGAGCCAGGGCTGGGCCCTGGTGGTGCTTGACCTGCCGATCGGCTTCGCCAGCACCGAGGAGGCCACCGCGGTGCTGCGTACGGCGGCGGCCTCGGTGGCGGTGGATCCCGAGCTGGCGTCCGAGATCGTCGAGGAGCCGGAGGTGCTCGGTGTCGAACAGATCACGGTGGACGGCGCGGTGATCCGTACGGTGGTCAAGACGACCGCGGACGGGCAGTTCGCGGTCGGCCGGGAGTTGCGCCGCCGGCTGGCGGAGGCGCTGGAGAACTCCGGCATCACCGCCCAGATCGCGGCGGCCCGGCTCTATCCGGGGGTGGCGACCTCCGGCCCGGGCGAGACGGGTGCCGGGGGGCCAACCTGAGTCGGGCGACCCGGCCCACCGGTCCGAGTCGGGGGGACGATTTCGGGGGTCGCGCGCCAGCCGACCCCTCGGGTATCGTCCGTTCGTTCAGTCGGAGATGCGACGATCAATTCGTTCACCCTAGCCAGTTGGCGGACGATCGGGCAGAATCCGGTGAGCACGCTCCCCGTGGGAGCGTGCTCTTGTCCTCGCTGATCCCGATCTGACGACGGTTCCCGGTCGGGCCGCGACGAGTGGTCGGGCCCCGGGGACGATGGAGGCGACGGTGTCCGACGAGCGACCCGCCCAGGAGGGCCCGGCCACCTTTCGCGATGTCTTCAGCCAGGCGGAGTTCCGCGCCCTCTTCACGGCCAACGCCCTGTCCTGGATCGGCGACTACATCGCCAAGGCCGCGGTCACCGTCCTGGTCTACCGGGAGACCCAGTCGGTGGCGCTCTCCGCCACCGCGTTCGCGGCCAGCTACCTGCCCTGGCTGCTCGGCGGCCCGCTGCTCTCCGCGCTCGCCGAACGGCACCGGTACCGGCAGGTGATGGTCGCCTGTGACCTGCTCCGCATGGCGATGATGCTGCTGGTGGCCATCCCCGGGACACCCCCCTGGGCCATCCTCGCCCTGATCTTCGCCGCCACGCTGGCCAACCCGCCGAGCCAGGCCGCCCGGTCCGCGCTGATGCCGCACATCCTCGCCGGCGACCGGCTGGTGGTGGGCCTGTCGATCAACACGAGCAGTGGCCAGGCGGCCCAGATCGTGGGTTACCTGGTCGGCGCCTCCATCGCCGCGACCAGCCCCGCCGCCGCGCTGCTGATCAACGCGGCCACCTTTGCGGTGTCGGCGGTGCTGGTCCAGTTCGGGCTCCGCGACCGGCCGCCCACGATGACCGCCGCCCACCGCAGTCACCTGCTGCGCGAGACCGCCCAGGGCTTCCGGATCGTCTTCGGTTGGCCGGTCCTGCGGGCCATCGCCGTGCTGGTGTTCAGCGCGATGGTCTTCTCGATCGTGCCGGAGGGTCTCGCCGCGGCGTGGGCCGCCGAGCGGAGCGGAGGCCTGGACACCGGCACCGCCCAGGCGGTCATCATGGCCGCCAACCCGGTCGGCTACATCCTCGGTGGCCTGCTGATCGGTCGGCTCGTCGCCCCGGCCCGCCGGCTGGCGCTGATCCGGCCACTGGCGGTGCTCGCCCCGGCGGTGCTGATTCCCGCGCTGCTCGACCCGCCGCCGCTCGTGGTGGCGCTCCTGGCGGCCGCCTGCGGATTCGCGGTGGGCGGGTTGCTGCCGGTGGCCAACGGTCTCTTCGTCCGCGCCCTGCCCGACGGCTACCGGGCCCGGGCGTTCGGCGTGATGGCCAGCGGTACACAGATCATCCAGGGTGCGGCGGTGCTGGCCACCGGGGCGCTCGCCGAGCGGTTCGCCATCCCCGTGGTGGTGGGCGTGTGGAGCGCCGCCGGAGTGGTCCTGATGCTGATGGCGGCCACCACGTGGCCGCGCGCGGAGACGGTGACGGCTGCCATCGAGGGGGCCTCGGCCGAGACGGCCGGTGCCGGCGGGAACCAGCAGTCCCCGGCCCGGGCCGGCACCTCCGCCGTGGGCGGCGAGTCGAGCCGGCACCGCCAGACGGTGACCTGACTCGCTGCCGAACGGTGGCCGGCGGCCGGCCCCCGGCCACGCCTGGCAGGATGGCGTGGTGACTTCCTCAGGCGAGTCGATGATCCTCTTCGAGGCGATCGGCGGCGAACCCGCCTTCCGTAAGCTGGTGGACGAGTTCTACGCCGGCGTCGCCACCGACCCGCTGCTGCGGCCGATGTACCCGGAGGAGGATCTGGGCCCGGCCGCCGACCGGCTCGCCCTCTTCCTCATCCAGTACTGGGGCGGCCCGCGCACCTACTCCGAGCAGCGCGGCCACCCGCGGCTTCGGATGCGGCACGCCCCGTTCCGGATCGGCGCGGCCGAGCGGGACGCCTGGCTGCACCACATGCGCCGGGCCGTGGACCGGCTGGACCTGCCGCCGGAGATCGCCGCCGAGCTGTGGAACTACCTGGAGCGGGCCGCGTACTTCATGGTCAACGTTGTGGAGGACCCGGCCGCCGGGGCCTGACGGCCCCGACCACCCGGTCCGGGCCGGGGCCCCGGCCGACGCGATCAGAGCAGGGCACCCTCGTCGTGCAGCCAGTCCACGAAGGTGGTGGCCACCGCCGCACCGCAGTCGAGCATCTCGACCAGCAGCGCGTCGTGGGTCCCGGCGCCAAGCGGAACCTGGAGTTCCGCGTAGATCGGGAGCTGGCCCCGCTCGGTCGGATCGCCGATGTACGCCTTGCAGAACCGGCGGGTGTGGTTCCACTCGTTGACCACCCGGTAGGCCCGGTCGGCCCAGTCCGGCGGCACCGTCGCGTGTGGACGGGCCCGCATCACCAGGATCTCGTCATCCGGGCCCTCCAGGGCGACCAGCACCGCGTGCCGCTCCCACATCGCCAGCAGGTTGCCGCCGCCGTCGGCCAGATAGCGCACGTCGAGCAGGTCGAGCGCCTCACAGACCCGGCCGAGGGTGACCGGGGCGACGGTGGCCGGCATGTCCGCGATCACGGACCGTTCGGCGGCCGGAGCGTCGTCTTCCGGTTGACGGGGGGCCGGTGGTCCGACCTGGACGGTTTCCTCCACTGTGATCCCGCTTCGAGTTTCCGGGTCGCCGCCACCGGCGGAACCTGGGCGCCATGACCACCACGGCATCGCTCGCGCACCTCACTCCCCAGCGGATCCACTTGCCTACAGTGCGTTGGATCCGAGGATGGACGGTACCCGGACAGCCGGGCTGAGGCATCCCCCCAACGACCGCCCCAGACCGGAAGGATGATTAGGGGTCAGCCGTTCGGATGAGCGATGACCGGCGTCAGGCCGAGTTCGGCAACCTTCCGCGACCAGGCCGCTCCATACGGTCCAACCAGTCCGACCCATCGGCCAGCGACACGCACCTGAACGTCGCCCGCTCCGAGGAAGCCCATCCGGACCAGACCCTGGACCAGCCGTTGCGGCACCTCCACCGGCATCTCCGGTGCCGCGTCCGGGGTGACCACGACCGCGACGTGGTCCAGCAACGCGTCCCGCAGCGCGCGTTGCCCCACCGCTCGGCCCGCCACACCGTGCGCGGCCGCCTCGCGCAGCGTCCCGGCCGCCGCCGCGGCGATCCGGCGCACCTCCCCGGCGGGCAGCAGCTCCACCGCCTGGCTGGCCGGCGCCGGCAGCGGCCAACGCCACCCGTCGTCTCGGCGCCGGGGCAGCGCGGCCCCGCCCGCCGTCAGCTCGGCCAGCAGTTCGCCGGCGGCGACGGTGATGTCACCCGGGGCCGCCCCGGTGACCGTGCGGGCCACCAGGACGCCCCACGGCAGCCGGGCCCAGAGGGCCGTACGCCCCGCCGCCGGGACCGGCCTGAGCCGGACCAGGGCGGCCGGATCCAGCCGGACCAGCCGGGCCAGGAAGGCTCCCGCGTCGGCCACCCCGTCCAGCCCGTGCCCGGCGGTCATGCCGGCAGCCCCGGCGCGTACCGGAGCAGGAAGGCGCGTTCCTCCTCGGTGACCCGACGGGGCCGCTGCGCGGCCAGGTCGAACGGGACCAGTACGGAGCGGGCCCGGCTGGCGAGCACCTCGCCGTCGTAGAGCTCGTAGGCGACGGTGAACGAGGCGGCCCGCAACTCCTCCACCCAGAGCTCGATCCGGACGGTGGGCGCCGCCTCCGCGGTCGCTCGGCCCTGCGCGTAGTCGACCGGGCGCAGGTAGTCGACCTCGTGCCGGCGGATGACCACCCCGTCGGCGAACGAGCCCACTCCCCACGCCCGGCCACCGCTGAACATCAACGCCACTCGCGCCTCCTCGTAGAGCGTGAGGAAGCGCGAGTTGTTGACGTGCCCGTACGCGTCCAGGTCGGACCAGCGCAGCGTGCAGTGGTAGACAAACCGATCAGACAAGGATCAGCACCCGGTCAGTCGCGGGTGAGCTTGCGGTACGTCACCCGGTGCGGACGGGCCGCCTCGGCGCCGAGCCGGTCGATCTTGTTCTTCTCGTACGCCTCGAAGTTGCCCTCGAACCAGAACCACTTCGCCGGGTTCTGGTCGTCGCCCTCCCAGGCCAGGATGTGCGTGGCGACCCGGTCCAGGAACATCCGGTCGTGGGAGATGACCACGGCGCAGCCGGGGAACTCCAGCAGCGCGTTCTCCAGGCTGCCGAGGGTCTCCACGTCCAGGTCGTTGGTCGGCTCGTCGAGCAGGATGACGTTGCCGCCGATCTTCAGGGTCAGCGCCAGGTTGAGCCGGTTCCGCTCGCCACCGGAGAGCACCTTGGTCGGCTTCTGCTGGTCCGGCCCCTTGAAGCCGAACGCGGCGATGTACGCCCGGGACGGCATCTCCACCTTGCCCACCATCAGGTGGTCCAGCCCGTCGGAGACGGTCTCCCACACCGTCTTGTCGCCGGCCAGACCCGCCCGGCTCTGGTCGACGTACGACAGCGAGACGGTCTCGCCGACCTTCACCAAGCCGGTGGACGGCTCCTCCAGCCCGACGATGGTCTTGAACAGCGTGGTCTTGCCGACCCCGTTCGGGCCGATCACGCCGACGATGCCGTTACGCGGCAGCGAGAAGCTGAGATCGTCGATCAGCACCCGGTCGCCGAAGGCCTTGGTGAGCTTGCCGGCCTCGATGACCGTGTTGCCCAGGCGCGGGCCCGGCGGGATCTGGATCTCCTCGAAGTCCAGCTTGCGAGTCTGCTCCGCCGCGGTGGCCATCTCCTCGTAGCGGTCGAGCCTGGCCTTGGACTTGGTCTGCCGGGCCTTGGCGTTGGAGCGGACCCACTCCAGCTCATCGTCGAGGCGCTTCTTCATCTTGGCGTCGCGGCGCCCCTCGACGGCCATCCGGGCCGCCTTCTTCTCCAGGTAGGTGGAGTAGTTGCCCTCGTACGGGTAGGTCCGGCCGCGGTCCAGCTCCAGGATCCAGTTGGCCACGTTGTCGAGGAAGTACCGGTCGTGGGTGATCGCGATGACGGTGCCCGCGTACTTGGCCAGGTGCTGCTCCAGCCACTGCACGCTCTCCGCGTCCAGGTGGTTGGTGGGCTCGTCGAGCAGCAGCAGGTCGGGGGCCTCCAGCAGCAGCTTGCACAGCGCCACCCGGCGGCGCTCACCGCCGGAGAGCATGGTGACGTCGGCGTCCGGCGGCGGGCAGCGCAGCGCGTCCATCGCCAGCTCGAGCTTGGAGTCGATGTCCCACGCGTCGGTGTTGTCCAGCTCGTCCTGGAGCCGGCCCATCTCCTCCATCAGCTCGTCGGAGTAGTCGGTGGCCATCTGCTCGGCGATCTTGTTGAACCGCTCCAGCTTGGCCTTGGTCTCGGCGACCGCCTCCTCGACGTTGCCGAGGACCGTCTTGGCGTCGTTCAGCGGGGGCTCCTGGGCGAGCATGCCGACGGTGTAGCCGGGCATCAGCCGGGCCTCGCCGTTGCTCGGCTGGTCCCACCCTGCCATGATCTTGAGGAGGCTGGACTTACCGGCGCCGTTCGGACCGACCACACCGATCTTGGCCCCCGGCAGGAAGTTCAGCGTCACGTTGTCGAGCACGACCTTGTCGCCGTGCGCCTTGCGCGCCTTTTCCAGGACGTAGATGAACTGGGCCACGGTGCGGGCTACCTCCGTCGGATGTGATCGCCATCGTGCGGCGCGGGCGCGGGCTGCGGTTCGGCCCGCCGCCGCCGGCCGGGAGCCGGCCACGCGCACGTCAACGCCAATCCTGACAGGTACGCCCCGCTCCGCCCACATCGCCCCGCCACGGCGTACCCGACGAGCCGCCCGGGAACAGGAATGTCATCATGATCACGATCGCGGTTCGGCGGTTCGGGGACGGGTAGGTAAGTCCGGCACGGGGGAAGAGACGCCGCAGCTACGCTCAATACGCTCATCGCGGTGGACCCGTCAGCACCCGGAGGTGGCCGATCGTGACCGTCCGTAGCTCCTTTGTCGTAGTGGCGAACCGCCTTCCGGTCGACGAGGTGAGCACACCCGAGGGACGGCAGTGGCGGCGCAGCCCCGGCGGGCTGGTCACCGCGCTGCACCCTGTCCTCGCCGAACACCAGGGCACCTGGGTCGGCTGGGCCGGCGGCACCGGCGCCGCCCCGGAGCCGTTCGACCTGGAGGGGATCCGCCTGCACCCGGTGCCGCTGAGCGCCGAGGAGCTGGAGCGCTACTACGAGGGGCAGTCCAACGCGACCATCTGGCCGCTCTACCACGACGCGGTCGAGACGCCCGCGTACAAGCGCCGGTGGCGCGAGGCGTACCGGCTGGTCAACGCCCGGTTCGCGGAGGCCGCGGCGGACGTCGCGGCCGAGGGCGCGACGGTCTGGGTGCAGGACTACCAGCTCCAGCTGGTGCCGGCGATGCTCCGCGAGCTGCGCCCGGACCTGCGGATCGGGTTCTTCCTGCACATCCCGTTCCCGCCGATCGAGCTGTTCATGCAGATGCCGTTCCGCGCCGAGATCCTGCGCGGCCTGCTCGGCGCCGATCTGGTCGGTTTCCAGCAGCGGCTGGCGGCGCAGAACTTCGTCCGGCTCGCCCGGCACCTGCTCGGCCTGCGCTACGAAGGGCAGATGATCCAGGTCGACGGTCGGCGTGTCAAGGCCGGCGCGTTCCCCATCTCCATCGACACCAAGGAGATGGAGCGGATGGCCGCCGACCCGACGATCCAGGCCCGGGCCAAGGAGATCCGCGAGGAGTTGGGCAACCCTCGGACGATCATCCTGGGCGTCGACCGACTCGACTACACCAAGGGCATCGAGCTCCGGCTGAAGGCCTTCCGCGAACTCCTCGCTGACGGAAAGTTGACAGTTCCCGACGCGGTTATGGTGCAGGTCGCCACCCCGAGCCGCGAGCGCGTCGAGCACTACCAGGCACTACGGGTGAAGGTGGAACGCGAGGTTGGCCGGATTAACGGCGAATTCGGACGGGTGGGCGTGCCGGCAGTGCATTATCTGCATCAGTCGTACAGTCGCTCCGAACTCGCCGCGATGTACGTCGCGGCAGACGTCATGATGGTGACCCCGCTGCGAGACGGAATGAATCTGGTGGCCAAGGAGTACGTGGCATCGCGCGCCGACCAGGGCGGCGCGCTCGTGCTCAGTGAGTTCGCCGGCGCTGCGACAGAGCTGCGCCAGGCGTTTTTGTGTAACCCCCACGACCCCGACGCGGTCAAGGACGCGCTGCTGCGCGCCGTGCACGTCGAGAGACCGGAGGCCCGCCGGCGCATGCGGATAATGCAGCGCCACCTGCGTACCCACGACGTCGGCCACTGGGCCACGTCGTTCCTGACCGAACTCGGCGTGCCAGATGCGGAGGCCGCGTGAACCCCACCGCCACCGCCGGCCCGCACGCCGGGCCGCTGGACCCCGAGCTGCGCGCCGCCATCGGCCGCATCGCCCGGGTTCCCCAACTCCTGGTCGCCTGCGACTACGACGGCACCCTCGCGCCGATCGTCGAGGACCCGAGCAAGGCCGTACCGCTGCCCGAGTCGGTGGCCGCGATCCGGGCGTTGGCCTCGATGCCGCAGACCACCGTCGCGGTGGTCTCCGGGCGCGCGCTGCGCGACCTGGCCGCGCTCTCCCGGCTGCCCAGCGAGGTCCATCTCGTCGGCAGCCACGGCTCCGAGTTCGACATCGGCTTCGTCGAGCGGCTCTCCCCCGAGCTGATCGCGGTGCGCACCCGGCTGCGCGACGCGCTGCGCGAGATCGCCGCGGACCATCCGGGCATCCGCCTGGAACGCAAGCCGGCCAGCGTGGCTGTACACACCCGCGGGGTCGACCCGCAGGTCGCCGCCTCGGCCATCGAGGCGGTCCGTAACGGCCCCGCCACCTGGTCGGACGTGACCGTCACCCAGGGCAAGGAGGTCTTCGAGCTGTCGGTCGTGGCCACCCACAAGGGCACCGCGGTCGACCAGCTCCGGACCCAGCTCGCGGCGAGCGCCGTGCTCTTCATCGGCGACGACGTCACCGACGAGAACGCCTTCGGCAACCTGCAGGGCCCGGACGTGGGCATCAAGATCGGCCCGGGGGAAACCCGGGCCGACTACCGGGTGGCCGAGCCGATCGAGGCGGCCCGGGCGCTGGGCCTGCTGCTGGAGACCCGCCGGCACTGGTTGTTCGGCGAGCGGGCGGTGCCGATCGAGCGGCACTCGATGCTGGCCAACGGACGGACGGTGGCGCTGGTCACCCCGGAAGCGAAGATCACCTGGCTCTGCCACCCGAAGCCGGACGCGTCGGCGATCTTCGCCGACCTGGTCGGCGGCAGTCCGGCCGGGCACTTCACCGTCGGCCCCGAGCGCGGCGGCATCCCGCTCGGCCAGCGCTACCGCAGTGGCACGATGACGGTGGAGACCCGCTGGTCGGGCCTGACCGTCACCGACTGGCTGGACCTGCCGGCGAAGGAGACCACCCCGGACGGGCCGGCGGTCGTCACCGGCGACTCGGCGCTGGTCCGGCTGCTCAGCGGCACCGGCCGGGCCCGGATCGACTTCGCGCCGCGTCCCGAGTTCGGCCAGGTCGCGGTGCAGCTGCAGCCGATCGACGACGGCCTGCTGGTGCTCGGCTCCAACGAGCCGATCGCGCTCTACTCGCCCGGCGTCGAGTGGGACGTCACCAGCGACGGGGTGAACGAGACGGCGAAGGCCGTGGTGGACCTCTCCGCGGCGGGCGGCCAGGTGGTGCTGGAGCTCCGCTTCGGCACGCAGAGCCTGGAACACCACCGGGTGCCGATCCACGAGCGGCAGGCCATGGCCGAACAGCCGTGGCGGGACTGGGTGGCCGGGCTGCACCTGCCCAACACCGCCCGCGACCTGGTCACCCGCAGCGCGCTCACCCTGCGTGGGCTCTGCCACGAGGCAACCGGCTCGATCCTCGCCGCGGCGACCACCTCGCTCCCCGAGGAGCTGGGCGGCGTCCGGAACTGGGACTACCGCTACTGCTGGCTGCGGGACGCGGCGATGACCGCCCGGGCGCTGGTCGACCTCGGCTCGACCGAGGAGGCGGAGGGGCTGCTGCGCTGGATCGACGGCGTCGTCGAGCGCACCGGCGGGCACCCGGAGCGGCTCCACCCGCTCTACACCGTCGACGGGTACGAGCTGGGCGCCGAGGCGGTCATCGACACCCTGCCCGGCTATGCCGGATCCCGGCCGGTCCGGGTCGGCAACCTCGCCAACCACCAGCTCCAGCTGGACGTCTTCGGCCCGGTCGCGGACCTGATCGCGGCGGTGGCGGACGCGCGCGGCTCGGTCCGCGACGACGAGTGGCGGGTGCTGGAGAACATGGTCGAGGCGGTCCGCCGCCGCTGGCACGAGCCCGACCACGGCATCTGGGAGGCGCGCCTGCCACCACGGCACCACGTCTACTCGAAGGTGATGCTGTGGATGACGGTTGACCGGGCGCTGCACGTGGTGCGGCAGCACGGCGGTGAGGACCGGCCGGAGTGGGTGGAGCTGCGCGACCGGATCGGCGCCAACGTGCTGGAGTACGGCTGGCACGCCGAGGCCGAGGCGTACAGCGTCGCGTACGGGCACGAGGACATGGACGCCTCGTCGCTCTGGATCGGCCTGTCCGGGCTGCTCCCGGGGGACGACCCGCGCTTCCTGTCGACCGTGCTCAAGATCGAGGCGGACCTGCGCAGCGGCCCGGTCGTCTACCGGTACCACTGGGACGACGGCCTGCCCGGCCGGGAGGGCGGCTTCCACATCTGCACGTCGTGGCTGGTCGAGGCGTACCTGCGCACCGGCCGGCGTACCGACGCGGAGGAGCTGTTCGCCCAGATGATCGACACGGCGGGCCCGACCGGACTGCTCCCCGAGCAGTACGACCCGCTCGCCGAACGCGGCCTGGGCAACCACCCGCAGGCGTACAGCCACCTGGGGCTCATCCGCTGCGCCCTGCTGCTGGACAACATGCTCAAGCAGTGACCTGAACGGCAACGAAGGCGGGCCCGGGACCACACCTCCCGGGCCCGCCTTCGTTGTCACCAACCAGCCGGTGGCGGGTCAGGGGTGCAGGGCGTTGACCACGTCGCCGAGCACGACGATCGCGGGTGGGCGGAGGGCGGCGGCGGCCACGTCGGCGGCCACCGCGCCCAGGGTCGAGCGGAGCACCCGCTGGGCGGCCGTCGTGCCCTCCTGGATCACCGCCGCCGGGGTCTGCGCCGGCCTGCCGTACGCGATCAGGGTCGCGCTGATCGCGGCGAGGTTCTTCAGGCCCATCAGGATCACCAGGGTCCCGCGCAGGCCGGCGAGGGCCTCCCAGCGCACCAGCGAGGTCGGCGAGTCCGGCGCGACGTGCCCGGAGACCACCGTGAACTCGTGCGCCACCGCCCGATGGGTGACCGGCACGCCGGCCACCGCGGGTACGGCGATCGCGCTCGTCACCCCGGGCACCACGGTCACCGGCACGCCCGCCTGGGCGCAGGCCAGCAACTCCTCCCCGCCCCGGCCGAAGACGTACGGGTCACCGCCCTTGAGCCGGACCACGGACCGGCCGGCCAGGGCCCGGTCCACCAGGATCCGGTTGATCTCCTCCTGCGTGCGGGACGGCCCGTAGGGGATCTTCGAGGCGTCCACCAGCTCGACGTCGGGGCGCAGCTCGTCGAGGAGCAGCCCGGGGACGAGGCGGTCGGCGACCACCACGTCGGCCTCGGTGAGCAGCCGCCAGCCGCGTACGGTGATCAGCTCCGGGTCGCCCGGCCCCGCCCCGACCAGCGCCACCCGTCCGGGGGTGTCAACACGGGGCCCCTGCTCCACCGAAGGCGTTGACAGGGTGCCCGTCCTTGCGCTCAGCAGGTCGCGGACGGCGTCGCGGACGGTCATCGCGCGGCGGGGGTCGCCGCCGCCGAGCACGGCGACGGTGACCGGGCCGTGCCGGGTGACCGCCGGGGTCCACGCGGTGGCCGCCACCCGGTCGTCGGCGCGTACGCAGAAGATCCGGCGCTCGGCGGCGGCGGCGCTGACCCCGGCCGCGGCGGCCCGGTCGTCGACGGCCACCTGTACCAGCCAGGCACCGTCCAGATCGGCGGGGACGAAGCGACGCGGCTCCCAGCGCAGCCGACCGGCGTCAGCGTGGGCCCGCAGCGCCGGGGTCAACTCCGGCGCGACCAGCAGGACGTCCGCCCCGGCGTCGAGCAGCGCCGGCACCCGGCGGGTGGCCACCGCTCCCCCGCCCACCACGACCACCCGCCGGCCGGCCAGCCGGAGCCCGAGGGGGTACGGGTTCCCGGGGCTCGTCGCATCGGTCACTTCTCGGCCACTCCCGCCGAGTCGAAGGTGGCCACCTCGTGCAGCACCCGGACCGCGCCGGTGACGACCGGGAGGGCGAGCAGGGCGCCGGTCCCCTCGCCGAGGCGCAGGCCGAGGTCGATCAGCGGGTCGAGGCCGAGATGCCGCAGCGCCGCGGTGGCGCCCGGCTCGGCGGAGCGGTGCCCGGCGACCATCGCCCCGACCGCGTCTGGCGCGAACGCGGCGGCGGCCAGCGCGCCGCTGACCGCGATCACCCCGTCCAGCAGCACCGGCACCCGGCGGGCGGCGGCGCCCAGGATCAGCCCGGCCAGCGCGGCGTGCTCCAGCCCACCGACCGCGGCCAGTACGCCGAGCGGATCGGCCGGGTCGGGCGCGTGCCGGTCGAGCGCGGCCCGCACCACGGCGACCTTCCGCCGGTACGTCTCGTCGTCCACCCCGGTGCCCCGCCCGGTCGCCTCGGCCGGGTCGACCCCGGTGAACGCGGCGACCAGCGCGGCTGCCGGGGTGGTGTTGCCGATGCCCATGTCACCGGTCAGCAGGATGCCCGCCCCGCCGTCGACCAGTTCGCCGGCGATCCGGATGCCGGTCTCCACCGCCGCCCGGGCCTCGTCCCGGGTGAGCGCGGCGGTGACCGTCATGTCCCGCGTACCGGCCCGCACGTTCGCCGCGACCAGCCGTGGGCCGGCCGGGCCGACGGGGAGCGCCGGGCCGCTGGCGGCCGCCGGGTCGACCGGGAGCGGGGTGGCCACGCCGACGTCGACCACGGTGACCGAGGCGCCGGCCTGCCGGGCGAACGCGTTGACCACCGCACCGCCGGTCAGGAAGTTGCCGATCATCTGGGCGGTGACCTCCTGCGGCCAGGGGGTGACGCCCTGGGCGTACACGCCGTGGTCGCCGGCGAAGACGGCCACCGCGGCCGGCTCGGGCAGCGGCGGGGGGCAGGACCCGGCCAGCCCGGCGAGGCGTACGGAGAGGGGTTCCAGGGCGCCCAGGGAACCGGCGGGCTTGGTCAACCGGCCCTGGAGGTCGCGGGCCGCCGCCATCGCGGCCTCGGCCAACGGCCGGATCGCCGCGACTGTGGACTCAAGCATCATGCCTCCAGGGTCTCCGCCAACACGTTGACGAACGCGTCGCTCGTCGCCGGATCGCGCACCGCGATCCGCAGCCAGTCCGGGCCGAGCCCGGGGAAGGTGTCGCCCCGGCGTACCGCCCAGCCGCGCTCGCGCAGCCGCTTACGCACGGCGGCGGCACCGGGCCGGTGGACCAGCACGAACGCGCTGGCCGGACGACCGACCACGCGTACGCCGGGCAGGCCGGAGAGGCGGGCCACCAGGTGCTCGCGGTCGGCGGTGAGCCGGGCGGCGATGGCGCGCTCGGCGGCGACGGCGACCGGGGACGCGCAGGCGGTCGCGGCGGCGAGCGCCGGGGTGGAGACCGCCCACAGCGGCTGGGCGGCGGCGAGCCGGTCGAGCAGCGGCGCCTCGCCGAGCAGGTAGCCGACCCGCAGCCCGGCCAGCCCCCAGGTCTTGGTGAGGCTGCGGACCACCAGGAGGCCGGGCAGGTCGCGGCGGGCCGCCAGGGATTCCGGCTCGCCGTCGACGCCGGGGGCGGCGGTGGTGTCGGCGAACGCCTCGTCGACCACGAGCACGCGTCCGGGGCGGGCCAGCGCGGCGAGCGCCTCGGCCGGGTGCAGCACGGAGGTGGGGTTGGTGGGGTTGCCGACCAGCACCAGGTCGGCGTCGGCGGGCACCCGGGCCGGGTCGAGCCGAAAGTCGTCGGCCGGGTCGAGCAGTACCCGGTCGACGGCGTGCCCGGCGGCCCGCAGGGCGGCCTCCGGCTCGGTGAACTGCGGGTGCACCACCACCGGCCGCCGGGAGTCCCGCAGGGCCCGGGCGATCAGCACGAAGCCCTCGGCCGCGCCGGCGGTGAGCAGCGCCTCCTCCGGGGGACGCCGGTGCCGGGCGGCCACGGCGGACCGGGCCGGGCCGGGATCCGGGTATGCGGCGAGGTCGCCCAGGGCCGCGGTCAGCGGGTCGGCGAGCCAGTCGGGCATCGGGGCGCGGCGCACGTTGACCGCCAGGTCGACCAGCCCCGGGGTCGCCTCGGCGTCCCCGTGGTGTCCGAGGTCGAAGTCGGCATCGGCCGGTTCCCCGGTCGTGGCCGGACGCCCGGTCAGCTCAGCACGCATGTCCGCGATCCTGCCGGGAAGCCGCCGCCGGGGACAGCGGATCCCGGCGTGGGTCGCGTCACCACCTCACTCGGATCGCCCGTTTATGAATTCTTCTCATTTCCGAATCGGAAATGTCATAGCTTGACCTCGTGAGCAATCGACCCATTGCCTCTGCTGGTCGTGTCGTTCCCCTCCTCCGCGCCGGACTGATCGCCGGCATCGTGGTCGCCGCCGCGATGTATCCACTGGCCGCCCTCACCGGCGTCGGCGCCAAGGCCACCGCACACGCCGTTGAGCAGAAGACGAGCATCCTCAAGACCGCGCTACCCGCCGAGACCTCGTACCTCTACGCGCCGGACGGCAAGACCGTGCTGACGATGTTCTACGAGGAGTACCGGAAGTACACCAAGATCGAGGACATGTCCCCGAACATCCAACAGGCGATCGTCGCCGCCGAGGACAACCGCTTCTACCAGCACCACGGCGTCGACCCGAAGGGCGTGGCCCGGGCCTTCGTGGCCAACTCCCGCTCCGGCGGCGTCTCCCAGGGCGCCTCCACGCTGACCATGCAGTACGTCCGGATGGCCCTGCGGGACAGCGCGAGCACGCCAAAGGAGGTCCAGGAGGCCACCCAGCAGACCAGCCTGCGCAAGGTCAAGGAGATGCGCATGGCGCTGGACATCGAGAAGGAACTCAGCAAGGAACAGATCCTGGAGCGCTACCTGAACTCGGCCTACTTCGGCCACCGGGCGTACGGGATCTACGCAGCCGCGCAGATCTTCTTCTCCAAGACCCCGGCCACCCTCACCCCGGCCGAGGCGGCCACCCTGGCCGGCCTGGTGAAGTCCCCGTCGGAGTACGACCCGATCACCTCCGACCAGAAGGACGCCACCGCCCGGCGCAACTACGTGCTCGACAACATGTCCCGGCTCGGCTACATGTCGCCGGACGCCGTCACGAAGGCCAAGGCCGAGCCGATCCAGCTGAAGTTGACCAATCCGCCGAACGACTGCGCCTCGATGCTGGACAAGTACAAGGCGACCTGGGGCTTCTACTGCGACTACCTGAAGAACTGGTGGAGCACCCAGCCCGCGTTCGGGGAGAACCGGCTGGAACGGATGGACAAGCTGCGCCGCGGCGGCTACCACATCGTGCTCGCCCTCGACCCGAAGATCCAGGAGGCGGCGGAGAAGAACGTGGGCGCCAAGGACGCCACGGGCAGCCCGTTCGCCAACGGCATCGTGGTCGCCGAGCCGGGCACCGGACGGATCAAGGCGATGGCGGTGAACCGGACCTACTCGCTCGACCTGAGTGAGAACCCGAACAGCTCCAACCCGGAGGCCGGCCCGAACATCAAGGCGAACTACCCGAACACGGTCGCGCCACTGCTCGGCGGGGGCACGCTCCCCGGCTACCAGGCCGGATCGACGTTCAAGATGTTCACGATGCTCGCCGCGCTCAACTCCGGGACGAAGCTCTCCGACACCATCAACTCGCCGTTCAGGTACCAGTCGTCCATCTATGACGGGTGGGCCCCGGTCAACGCCAGCGGGGCGATGACCGGCGTGCAGACCATGTGGTCCGGCTTCGGCAAGTCGGTCAACACCTTCTTCGTCCAGTTGGAGGAGAAGATCGGCGCGGAGAAGGGGGTCCGCCTGGCCGAACAGCTCGGGCTGCGCTGGCGTACCGACGTGGACCGCGACCACGCCGCACCGGGCCAGGCCAACAAGTGGGGCGCGTTCACCCTGGGCGTCTCCGACGCCACGCCGCTGGAGATGGCCAACGCGTACGCGGCGGTCGCCGCCGACGGCCGGTACTGCGAGGCGATCCCGGTGCTCTCGATCCTGGACCGGGACGGCACGCCGGCCATGTACAGGACGCCCGGCGGGGTGGAGCGCGAGGTCGCCAAGCCGCGCTGCCGGCAGGTGGTCAGCGCGGACGCGGCCCGGGCCGCCACCGACGCCGCCCGCTGCCCGACCGGCGACAGCCCGGCCAAGGGCGGCTGCGGCGGCTGGTCCACCGCGGACAGCGTCCGGGGCACGGTCGGCCGCCCGGTCGCCGGCAAGACGGGTACCACCGACAGCACCCGGTCCGCCTGGTTCGTCGGCTACACCCCGGAGCTGGCGGCGGCGAGCTTCGTCGCCGACCCGGACAACCCGTTCAACGCGGTGGGTGACGGCATGTCCGAGGTGCCGGTCGGCGCGGTGGCGAACACCCTGCGCGACGCCCTGAAGAACCAGCCGGTCCGCCAGTTCACCCCACCGTCCGACCAGATCGTCGGCTGAGCTGTCGCACGGCCACCCGGGGGTGCGCCCGGGTTAGTTGATCAAGAGGTTTGCGTCCGGGATCACGCGGATCCCGACGCAAACCTCTTGATCGCCTTCATGGGCTGGGGGTGGGGGGCAGGGGGTTAGTGGAGGTCGGCGGTTACGAAGGACCAGAGTTCCAGGTCGGCGCGGGCGCCGCGGACGAAGCCGGCGTTGCGGAGCAGGCCCTCGTAGCTGAAGCCGGCCTTCTCGGCCACCCGCCGGGACGCCACGTTCCCGGGCGCCACCCGCAGCTCGACCCGCTGGAAACCGTGCTCCAGGATCAGCGCGATGGCGACCGCGTCCACCGCCTCGGCAGCCAGGCCGTAGCCGCGGGCGTGCGGGGCGATCGCGTACGACACCTCGGTCAGCCGGGCACCCCAGTCGGTGCGCCGGGTCCAGAGGCAACCCACCACCCGCTCGTCCTCGCGACGGAGCACCGCGTAATGGTCGCCGTCTCCACTGTCCCGCCGCTGCCGGGCCAGCTCGGTGCACCACGCCTGCCCGTCGATCTGCCCGGACGAGTCGGCCAGCGGCAGCCAGCGCTGGGTCTGCCGATCCGCGAACACCTCGTCGACCGCCTCGGCGTCCGTCGCCACCAGCCGACGTACCTCGGTGCGCGGGGTCGAGACCGTCAGCTCCGGAAATCGGCGCACGGCCACCTGCCCGATCACGCCACAGCCTCCGCGTCCGCCCCGACCGCCGCGACCAGCCGGGCCGCGATCTCCGGGTACGCGGCCCAGTGCGGCGCCAGCTGCGAGGCGTGCACACCGCGCCAGACGAAGCCCTCCGGCGCGCCGCCGTCCCAGCTCCACGCGGCCCGCTCGCCGGCCCGTGGGGTGAGCACGGCCACGTGCTGCTTGTACCCGACCACCACCGTGCCGGCCCCGGCCACCGGGCTGTCGCTCTGGGCGGTGGCCTCGCGGTAGCCGGCCACCAGGCCGTCCCGGCTGGTCCCGGTCGCGTCCAGCACCCCGCACATCGGCAGCCCGTCCAACTCCCGGGCCAGCCACAGCAGGCCGGCGCCCTCGGCGATCACCGGCCGGCCGGTACGGGCCAGCTCGGCCACCGCGATGCAGAGCCGGCGGTTGGCGGAGAGCTGCTCCGCGTACGACTCGGGGAGCCCGCCGCCGACGACGAGCGCGCGGGTCCCGGCCGGCAGGGCCTCGTCGCGCAGCGGGTCGACGGTGACCACCTCGGCTCCGGCGGCGCGCAGCAGCTCGGCGGTCTCGGGATGGCTGTAGCTGCCGCCCGGGCCGCCGGCGAGCGCCACCACCGGACGCTCCCCGGTCGGCGGATCGGCCGCCGGTGCGGGTGACCAGGGCTCGACGGCGAGCTCCGGGGCGGAGCGGGCCAGCACCAGCAGCCGGTCCAGGTCGACGCTCGCGGCCACCGCCTCGCCCAGCCGGCGCACCGCCCGCAGCGCCTCGTCGTCGCGCCGCACCACCGGGCCCATGCCGTGCCGGCGGGGTGGGAGCACCGGGGGCAGCTCGTGGCGGCGCAGCGCGCCGTAGACGGGCACCCCGATGTCGTCGAGCGCCTCGCGCAGCATCGCCTCGTGCCGGGGTGACGCCACCCGGTTGAGGATCACCCCGCCCAGCCAGAGCTGCTCGTCGTACGCCCGGAAGCCGTGCACCAGGGCGGCCACCGACTGGCCCATGGCGGCCACGTCCACCACCAGCACCACGGGGCTGCGCAGCGCGGTGGCGACGGCGGCCGTGGACTCGGCCTCCGGCCGGCCGGCGATCGAGTCGTAGAGACCCATCGTGCCCTGCACCAGGGCGAGCCCGGCCCCGGCCGCACCGTGCGCGAAGAGCGGCGCGACCCGCTCCGGCCCGACCAGCCGCGGGTCGAGGTTCCGCCCCGGACGCCCGGCGGCCAGCCCGAGGTATGCCGCGTCCACCTGGTCCGGCCCGATCTTGAACCCGGCCACGGCCAGCCCCCGGTCGGCGAGGGCGGCGAGCAGGCCGAGGGCGAGGGCACCGGTGCCGTGCCCCGAGGAGGGTGCGCTGAGCACGACGCGCGGTACGACGGTCATCATCGACTCCTCGCGGGCGACGGGGACGCACCGATGGACGGTGCGGGGGATTTCCGCCCGCGTGACCATACCCGTCCGGACCGACCCGCGATGGCCGCCGACCGGCCGGTTCCGGCCCGGCCCAGCTCAGTGGCGATACGCGGGCGGGTAGCCTTGGCAAACGTGTACCGGTTCCTGCTGACCCCGCGCTGGCTGGGCTATCTCGCGCTGACCCTGGTCGCCGCCGCGCTGATGGTGTTCCTCGGCAACTGGCAGCTGGACCGCTACCGGGGCCGTACCGCGATCAACGAGCGGATCGACGCCGGGTCGGCGATGGCCCCCGCGCCGCTGCGCGACGCCCTGCCCGCACCGACCGGCGGGGCCGGCAGCACCGGCCCGGCCCCGGCCGAGCAGGTCACCTGGACCAGGGCCACCGCCACCGGCCGGTACGACACCGCCAACCTCGTCCTGGTGCGTGGCCGGACGGTCGACAGCAAGGTCGGCTTCGAGGTGCTCACCCCGCTGGTCCTCGCCGACGGCACCGCCGTGCTGGTCGACCGGGGCTGGATCCCGCCCGTTCCGGGCAGTGGCGCCACCGCCCAGCCGCCGGTGCCCGCCGCGCCGACCGGCGAGGTGACGGTCACCGGCCGGGTGGTGTCCAGCGAGAGCGGCGGCACCGTCGAGCGGCGGAACGGCAAGCTGGAGACCCGGCGGATCAGCATCTCCCGCATCGCCGGGCAGTTGCCGTACCCGGTGGCGGGCGGCTACCTGCTGCTCGACCAGCAGACGCCCGCGGCCGACGCGGCGTTCCGGGCGGTGCCGATCGGGCACACCAACAACTGGCAGAACTTCGGGTACGTGGTGCAGTGGTGGCTCTTCGCCGGCATGAGCCTCGTCGGCTACGGCTGGGTGGCCCGCCGGGAGGCCCACCGCGCGGCCGGCCTGGACAAGCCGCGTACGCCCGTCGACCGGGCCGCCGAGCCCGCCGCCACCTGACCGATCGGAGCCCGGCCCGGCCCCATGCGGGGGCACCTGAGGCAGCCTGATCGCGGGTAGGGTCCCGTCCATGATCAGCAGCCGTGAGGGGGTCCGGTGACGACCCCTGATCCCACGATGCCTCCGCCACCCGCCGAGCCGCCGACCCAGGCGCACCCGGCGTACGACCCGTGGGCCGCCATGCCGCCCGCCGCAGCGCCGCCCACCGAGCGGTTCCCGGTGCTGCCCGCCGGCTCGGTGGGCGGTCAGGTCCCGCCGACCGCGCCGCTCGCCGCCGTTCCGCCGGCCCCGTTCCCCGCGTCACCGCCGGCGCCCACGCCGCCCCCGATGGCCGCACCGCCCGCCGTCCCGGCGCCACCCGTGACAGCGCAGTTCTCGGCGCCGCCCGCCTTCTCCGCGCCGCCCGCGACCGCCCAGTTCTCGGCGCCGCCCGCCTTCTCCGCGCCGCCCGCGACCGCCCAGTTCTCGGCACCGCCCGCCTTCTCCGCGCCGCCGGCGCCGCAGTACGGGGAACTGGCGGCCTGGCCCGGGCCGCACCCGCCGGTGGGACCGCTGCCGCCCGCGCAGTCCGTGGTGGCGGTGCAGATCGCCGAGATCATGGTGGCGCCGCCGGTGATCCGTACGCCGGCCGGCGTGCTGCCGCTCGCCGGCTCCTCGTGGCACGTGGTCGACCACTGGCAGAAGGAGGAGAAGATCGCGACCTGGGCGCTGGTCTGCGCCATTCTCGGCTTCTTCTGCCTGACCGTGTTCAGCCTGTTCTTCCTGCTGATCAAGGAGACCAAGCACCACGGGACCGTGCAGGTGACGGTGACCAGCGGTGGCCGCCAGTACGTGGCCCGGATCCCCGTGGTGGATCAGTCCCAGGTGCAGCACATCAACAACCAGGTCAACTACGCCCGGTCGCTGTCGGTCGGCTGACCGTTCCGGCGCCGGAGGTGGCCCGCACGCTCGCCTCCGGCGCCCGCGGACTCACCCGGTGGCCCGTCCGAGGTGGATGGCGCGTACGTCGTCGATCGTGTCGGCCTCGGCCGCGGTCTTGTCGTCCCGGTAACGCACCACCCGGGCGAAGCGCAGCGCCATGCCGCCCGGATAGCGGCTGCTCATCTGCACCCCGTCGAACGCGATCTCGACCACCTGCTCGGGGCGGACCCGGACCACCCAGTCGCCCCGTTCCACGGCCAGGTCGAGGAACCGCTCGGTCTGCCAGCGCAGCAGCTCGTCGCTGAGCCCCTTGAACGTCTTGCCCAGCATGACGAACTCTCCGCTGCGCGGGTCGCGGGCACCGAGGTGCAGGTTGGAGAGCCAGCCCTGCCGCCGGCCGCTGCCCCACTCGACCGCGAGGACGACCAGGTCGAGGGTGTGCCGGGGTTTGACCTTGACCCAGGCCGAGCCGCGCCGGCCGGCGTCGTAGGGGGCGGCCGGGTCCTTCACCACCACCCCTTCCTGGCCGGCGTCGATCGCCGCCGCGAAGGCGGCACCGGCCTGCGCCGGGCCGTCCACCTCGATCCGGCCGACCAGCAGAGTCGGGTCGACCGCGCCGGCCAGCGCCGCCCACCGCTCCCGGCCGGGCCGGTCGATCAGATCCGTGCCGTCGAGGTGCAGCAGGTCGAAGAAGTACGGCGTCAGCACGGTCTCGCCGGCACGCTCGGCCGCGGCGAGCACCGCGGGCGCCACCGGTGCGCTCCCGGTGGTGCTGGGGGTGGTGCGCCGGGCCGCCCGGCTGGAGGTCTGTTGGAAGGGCAGCGGACGGCCGGTGGCGTCCAGCCCGATCGCCTCGCCGTCGAGCACCAGCTCTCGTGCTGGCAGCGCGCGGACGGCCGCCACCACCTCGGGCACCCGGACGGTGATGTCGTCGAGACTGCGGGAGAAGACCGCGATGTCCGGGCCGGACCGGTGCACCTGGATGCGGATGCCGTCGAGCTTCACGTCGACCACCGCCGGAACGCCGGTGGCGGTGAGCGCCTCGTCGAGGGTCGGGGCGCTCTGCGCCAGCATCGGAGCCAGCGGGCGGCCCACCTGGAGGCCGAACCCGGCCAGCGCCGCCGCACCGCCGGAGAGCGCCGCCACCGCCACCGTCCGCAGGTCGCCGGCGAGCAGCAGCGCCCGGCGTACGGCCGCCACCGGCACCTCGGCGGCTCGGGCCACGGCCTCGGCGAGCAGGCCGGCCTGGGCGCCCTGGCGCAGCTCGCCGCGGAACAGGCCGACCAGCAGCCGCTGCTCGTCGGCGGTGGCCGCGGCGAAGAGCCGGTGCAGCAGCTCGCGGCGGCGGGCCTGCGAGCCGGGGCCGCGTACCGCGGCGATCTCGTCGACGGCCGCGTCGACACCGGCCACGGTCAGCGTCGGCTCGGTGGCCGGCGGCGGCAGGTCGCGCAGGCCGGCCCAGCCCACGCCGGTCTGCCGCTGGCGCAGCTCACCGGCGAGGTAGCCGGCGCCGGCCGGGACCTCGGTCGGGTGGAGCGAGCGCAGCGCAGCGGCGAGCAGCTCCACCTTGGCCCGCCGGCCGTTGGTGGCTCCCACCGCGGCGGAGGTGGCCGCCAGGTCGAGAAACCGCACGGATCCCATCCTGCCAGCCACCCCCGACGCGGCGGCGCATCCCGACCAGGCGACGGATCCCGTGCGCCGCCCAGCCGGACGCCGCCCGACCGGCCCCACGGCCGGCCGCCGACCCGCAGCGGGTCGCGGCATTCCGTGGTCTCCAGCCGGTGATCCACTCAGCGTGCCGCATCCCGCGGTGTCCGGCGAACGGAAAAGCCCACCTGCCGCATCTCAAGTCGGTCACGACACCCGCTGCCGAGGAGCCGGTCCCGGTCAGACCGGGACCGGCTCCTCGATCCGCAGGCCACGGGCGCGGACCTCGTCGGCGACCCGGGTGAGCAGCGCGTCGAGCGTGACCAGCGTGGCGGAGAGCTCGCCGAGCCGGTCCTTGAGCGTGTCCTCGGGCCACGCGGAGACGTGGACGTCTCCCAGAGCGCTGACGGCGGCCTGGAGCCGCGCCATCTCGTCGTTCGTACGCATGTTCGAAAGGCTATAACACCCGTGCGCCCGACACACCGCAAACTCCGACATCGGCCGGGAAGTTACGGTTCCGACACCTTCACCGCCGGTTCGCGCCCGCCTCGGCGACCTTGGCCAGCAGCAGCGCCTCGGCCAGGCAGACCCGGGCGAACTCGCCCAGGTGCAGGCTCTCGTTCGGCCCGTGCGCCCGGGCGTGCGGGTCCTCCACGCCGGTCACCAGGATCGCCGCGTCCGGGAACATCTCCTGGAAGGTGGCGATGAACGGGATCGAGCCGCCCACGCCGATGTCGACCGGATCGGTGCCGTCCCAGGCACCCCGGAAGGCCGCCCGCGCCGCCTCGAACATCGGCCCGGTGGCGTCGATGACGCAGGGCGAGCCGTCGTGCTCGAAGGTCACCGTCACCCGCGCGCCCCACGGCGCGTGCTTCTCCAGGTGGGTGGTCAACGCGGCGTACGCCTTCTTCGGGTCGTCGCCCGGCGCCAGCCGTACGCTCAGCTTCGCCTTCGCCGACGGGACGAGCGCGTTCGGCGCCTCGGCGGTGGCCGGCGCGTCGATGCCGAGCACCGCGAGGGCCGGCTTGGTCCAGAGCCGGTCGGTGATCCGGCCGGTGCCGAACAGGTCGGCCCCCTCGACCAGCCCCGCCTCGGCGCGGAACCGGTCCTCGGGGTAGTCCACCGTCGCGCCCTCCCGCCCGACCAACCCTTCGACGGTCACGTTCCCGGCGTCGTCGTGCAGCGTGGCGAGCAGCTTGACCAGCGCGGTGAGGGCGTCCGGCACGGCACCGCCGAACATGCCGCTGTGCACGGCGTGGTCCAGGGTGCGTACCTCCACGAAGCAGTTGACGATGCCGCGCAATGAGGTGGTCAGCGCGGGCACGCCGACGTCCCAGTTCGTCGAGTCGGCGATCACGATGACGTCCGAGGTCAGCTCCTCCCGGTGCTCGGCGAGCAGCCGCTCCAGCGAGTCCGAGCCGTACTCCTCCTCGCCCTCGATGAAGAGGACCACGCCGACCGGGAGCCGGTCGCCGAACGCGCGCAGCGCGGCGACGTGCGCCATGATGCCGGCCTTGTCGTCGGCGGCGCCCCGACCGTAGAGGCGGCCGTCCCGCTCCACCGGCTCGAACGGGTCGGACTCCCACTTCGTCAGGTCGCCGACCGGCTGGACGTCGTGGTGGGCGTACATCAGGACGGTGGGCGCGCCGGGCGGGGCCGGCTTCGTCCCGATAACCGCCGGCTGCCCGCCGGAACGCACGATCTTCGTGTCGAGGCCGCAGCCGCGCAGCAGCTCGGCCACCGCCTCGGCGGAGCGCTCCACGTGTGAGTGGTCGAAGCCGTCGAAGGCGATGCCCGGGATACGGACGAGGCGTTCCAGGTCGGCACGGACTCCGGGCAGCTCACGCTCGACGGCGTCCCGCACCTCGGACTCGGAGAGGATCGGTGTGGTCATGACCGGCATCGTATGCCGGCCTTACCGCAGGCCACCCCCGAGGCCGCCCCACCACCCCCAGGGCCGCCCCACCACCCCCAGGGCCGCCCGCCCCGGTCGGCGGGGGCGCCGCCGGACGAGCGCCCGGCTTCGCCGGGGACGGGTCCGGCTTCGCCGGGACGTCCGGCCGGTCAGCGACGGCGGACGTAGTACCGGTCGGGGTCGTGGGCCAGGGCCGCGGCACCGTCGACCACGAGATCCACCCCGGACTCGGTGTCGTCGGCCGCGAAGTGCGCCCGCTCGCCAGCGTGCCAGCGGCGCAACTCGGGCAGGATCGCCGCGCCGTCGCGGGCGAGCGCCCGGGACAGCCGCAGCTGCGCCGGCGCGGTGACGAAGACCGACAGGGTCAGCTCCGGCCGGACAGCGGCCCGCGCGGCGCTCACCCCCTCCACGATGAGCACGGGGCCGGCCGGGACCGGCACCTCGCGGTCGAGGAAGCCGCGCCGCTCCCAGCTGTACGGGCGGTACGCGCCGGGCCGGCCCGCCCTTACCGGCCCGAGCACCCGGTGCTCCAGGCGGGGCCAGAAGGTGAGCTGGTCGTCCCAGCCGTCCAACAGGTCGTCGGTGCGGACCACCGGTGGCCGGTCGCCGCCGGGCAGCGCGGCGAACGCGTCCGCGAGGCGCGCCGCGAAGACGCTCTTGCCCGCACCGCTCGGCCCGTCGACCGCCACCAGTCGGGTACGCCCCAACCGTGCCGGCCCGGCAATCACCCGCTCCGCCAACCCGGCATAAGCCTCGACCACCGCCCCCACCACCACCGCCTCCGCCACCACCGAGCAAACGCTAGCGCCGTCCGTGACCGTGCCGATCCGAGGGCGCAGTTTCACGGAAACTGTGGCCTTCCAGGTGCCGATAGGGCCACTTTCCCGGAAGTTGTGGGCTGACCTGCCGTCGGTGGAGGCGTGTGGGGGGCCGCGGCGTAACCCGTTTGCTTGATCCTGGACTTGAGCCGGGCGTTCGGCGGTCCGGCCGGGGCGGTCAGCGGCATCATCGGGTGGTGCTCCACGACGTGATGAGTCCGGGCATCGACGCCCTGCTGGAACAGGCCCGAGCCGGGCTCCGCCGGCTCACCCCGCACGAGACCGTCGCGGCGGTCCGCCAGGGTGCGCTGCTGGTCGACACCCGCCCCGACGCGCAGCGACGCGAGCAGGGTGACCTGCCCGGCGCGATCGTCATCGAGCGGAACATCCTGGAGTGGCGGCTGGACCCGGCCAGCGCCTGGCGCATCCCGGAGGCGATCGGGTACGACCGGCAGATCGTGGTGGTGTGCGCCGAGGGCTACAGCTCCAGCCTGGCCGCGGCCAGCCTCCAGGCGCTCGGCCTACGCCGGGCCACGGACATGATCGGGGGCGTGCGGAACTGGCGGGAGTTGGGCCTGCCGATGTCCGAACGCCCCGCCGACGTGCGCTACTGAGCGGGCATTCGCGTCGGCTGCCGATGGGCGGCCACCGTTCGGCGTCAGCCGCTCGGGTTTGACCGGCCGGGCTCAACCAGACGGGTTCGGCCGGCCGGGTTCAGGCGGTCGGCGCGCCCGGCGGGATGAACGGCAGGGCCGGTGGCGCGCCGGTCTCGATCAGTTGCCACAGGGCGTCGGTGTCCAGGTGTTCCTCGACCAGGTCGCCGAGCAGATCCAGGGTCCGCTCGCGGGCGGCGGCGAACGCGGTGTCCGGGGCGACCTTGAAGCCGGTCCGACCGGCCTGCCGGGCGACCTCGGTGAGGAAGCGGCGGCGGAACTCGTCGGACTCGAAGGCACCGTGCCAGTGGGTGCCGTGCACCGCGCCGAGCCGGGCTCCCTCACCGACGCCGTCGGCGTACCGGAGCAGCGGGGGCAGGGCCGGGTCGGCGGCGGAGACGTACCCGTGGTGGATCTCGTAGCCCTGCACCGGGACGTCACCGGCGGCCGTACCGGTCGCCCGGCGGACCGTCTTGCGCGCGTCGAAGGTGACCTCAACAGGCAGCAGCCCGAGCCCGGGGACGCTGCCCCGACCGCTCTCCACCGGGTCGTGGATGGTCCGGGCCAGCATCTGGAACCCGCCGCAGATGCCGAGCAGCGGCCGGCCTGCGGCGGCGTGCCTCGTGACGGCGTCGGCCAGGCCGGTCTCCCGCAGCCAGGCCAGGTCGGCCACGGTCGACTTGGAGCCGGGCAGCACCACCAGGTCGGCGGCCGCCAACTCGGCCGGCTCGATGGTGAGCCGTACCCGCACCCCCGGCTCGGTGGCCAACGCCTCGACGTCGGTCGCGTTACTGATCCGGGGCAGCCGGACCACCGCCACGTCGAGCCAGTCGGTGCCCCGAGGCGCCGCCGGCCGGCCGAGCACCCGGCCGTACGCGAGCGAGTCCTCGGCGTCCAGCCAGAGGTCCAACTCCCAGGGCAGCACCCCGTACGTGGGCCGGCCGGTCACCCGGTGCAGCATGTCCAGCCCCGGTTGGAGCAGCCCCAGGTCACCCCGGAACTTGTTGATCACGAAGCCGGCGACCAGGGCCTGGTCGGCCGGATCGAGCAGCGCGACGGTGCCGAACATCGAGGCGAACACGCCACCCCGGTCGATGTCGCCGACCACGATGGTGGGCAGGCCGGCGTGCCGGGCCAGCCCCATGTTCACGTAGTCGCCGGCCCGCAGGTTGATCTCGGCGGGGCTGCCGGCGCCCTCGCAGATCACCACGTCGTACGCCGAACGCAGCTCGGCCAGCGCCGCGTACGCGGTCTCGGCGAGCCGGGGACGCAGTTGCCGGTAGTTGCCGGCGGTGACCGTGTCGACGGCTTCGCCCAGCAGCACCACCTGGCTGGCATGGTCGCTGCCCGGCTTGAGCAGCACCGGATTGAAGCGCAGGTCCGGGGCGAGCCCGCAGGCGGCGGCCTGCATCGCCTGGGCGCGGCCGATCTCGCCGCCGCGCCCGCCCGGGCCGACCACGACGGCCGAGTTGTTGGACATGTTCTGCGCCTTGAACGGCGCCACCCGCACGCCCCGGCGTCGCAGCCACCGGCAGATGCCGGCGGTGAGCACGCTCTTGCCCGCGTCGGAGGTGGTGCCGGCCACCAGCAGCCCGCCGCTCACCGCCCGCTCCCCTGTCGCGCCGGACCGCTGGCCGCCCGGACGCGACCGGCCACGGCCCGGCCCGGCCACGGCACGGCACGGCCCGGAACACGACCGGCCACGGCACGGCGTGGCCCGGCCGCGGCACCACTGCCCGCGACCCGGCGCAGCACGGATCGGGCGGCCGTGCCGACCAGGCGGCCCACGGTCAACGGGTAGATCGCGGCGACGCCGAGGGCGGCCAGGCCGACCGCGCCGGAGATCCGGGCGGCCCGTTCCAGGTGCGGCGCCTCGGGCCGGGGCCCGTCGCCGAGGAACGGCCGGGTCTCCGAGCGCCCGAAGTAGACGTTGCGCCCGCCCAGCCGTACGCCGAGCGCGCCGGCCATCGCCGCCTCGCACTGGCCGGCGTTCGGGCTCGGGTGGTCGTTGCGGTCCCGGCGCCAGATCCGCCGGGCGGCGCTCCGGTCCCCGCCGGCGGCCGGCGCGAACGCGATGGTCAGCAGCCCGGTCAGCCGGGCCGGAACCAGGTTGAGCAGGTCGTCCAGGCGGGCGGCCGCGGTGCCGAAGCGGGCGTAGCGGGGCGAGCGGTGCCCGACCATCGCATCGAGCGTGTTCGCCGCCCGGTAGCCGAGCAGGCCGGGCAGCCCGGCGATCGCACCCCAGGTCAGCGGTGCGACGACCGCGTCGGAGGTGTTCTCGGCGACCGACTCGACGGTGGCCCGGGCCAGCTCCGGCTCGTCGAGCGTGGCCGGGTCCCGGCCGCAGAGATGGTTGAGCCGGCCGCGGGCGGCGGGCAGATCACCGTCGCGCAGCGCCCGGGCCATCACCGTCGACTCGTGCCGCAGGGCGCGGCCGCCCAGCACGGTCCAGGTGCCGGCGGCCACCAGTGCCGCACGGGCCAGCGGTCGACGTCGGGTGGCGAGCGTGGCGGCGACACCGAGCAGCACCGGCGCACCCACGGCCAGCCCGGTGAACGCGGCACCGGCCGACCGGTCCGGCCGGTAGATCCGCCGCTCCAGGGCCCCGGCCGCGCGGCCGAAACCGGCCACCGGGTGCCACCGGCGGGGATCACCCAGCAGCGCGTCCAGGGCGTAGCCCGCCACCAGTCCCGCCGCGTTCGCCATCGCGGTCGCCTGACGCACCGTCACCACCTCCGGCCGGCAAGCCTAGTCGTACGGCGGGGTGGCCACCTCGGCGTCGCCACCCCGCCCCTGCACGAAACGGCCGCTCAGGCCGGCACCGGCGTCCGTCGCCGCCCCCGGCGACCCGGACCGGTCGAGGTGACACCGCCGGCCTCGGGCGCGGAGGCCCCGTCGCCGCTGCCCTCGTCGGGCTCGGGGGCCAACTCGTCGTCCCCCTCGTCGTCGTCACCGGCCGGCTCGTCGAACGGGTCGACCAACCCGTCGACCTCACCCGCCGGCCCGCCCGAGCCGCCCAGCAGAACGTCACCCGCCGGCCCGCCCGGATCGCCCGAGAGCTCGTGGCCGGGCCGTCCGGCGAACTCCGGCAGCTCGTGCCCGGCCCGTGCGGCGAACGCCGGCAGCTCGAACTCGTCGTCGAAGGGCCGGTCGTCGAGGGTGGCCGGTGCCTGCGCGTCCGGCACCGACTCGGTCTCCTCGCCGTGCACCCGGCGTTCCGCCTCGGCGTCCTCGACCGTGCTGGTGGTCGCGCCGGGCCGGTTGCGCAGGAACCTGCCCCGGCCCCGGGACAGGTCGTGGCCGACCGCGACCGCCTCCAACTCGTAGAGGGTGCGGTGGTTGCCCGCGTCGTCGGTCCAGTCGCGGGTGTAGAGCCGGCCGACGACGACCACCGGGTCGCCGACCATCACCGAGGCGGCCACCCCCTCGGCCAGCTTGCGCCAGCAGTTCACCCGCACCCGCAGGCTGTTCCCGTCGACCCAACGGCCGCTGTCCCGGTCCAGCCGGCGAGCGGTGGAGGCGACCTTGAAGTTGGCCACCAGGGTGTTGCTCTGGGTGGTGCGGCGCCACTCCGGCGCGGTCAGCACATTGCCGACGATCGTTACATAGGTGTCGAACATCGCCCCTCCACGAAGACTCGGCTTGTCAAGGCCGAGCCTCGACCGGCGGAAGCCCGGTCACCAGCCGCGCCCGGCCAGCCTGTGGACGAACGGATCGGCTGTGGACAACCACCTGATCAAGGTCCCGTCTGCTAGGGACCAGAGCCCCTGTGGCGGTGGCCTGCGGCGCAGCATGATCAGAAGTGCCGACCGGGACACCGGGGACAGGGGTTCCGGACGCGGCCCGACCGGGTAGGAGCCGATCAACCGAGAGAAAGGGCAGCGAGATGATCATCCGCGCACCCCGTACCGACGCCTGTGGGGCCGGGCGATGAGCGCCGTGGCGAACCCCGCGACCGTGGCCGAGTGCCTGCGGATCGGCGCCGGGTTCTCCCAGGGCGACCGCACCTGGATCGCCGAGCGGTTCGTCACCCTGGACGCCCGGCTCGCCGGGTTCCACGCCGACGCCACCGAACTGGAGGTGTCGGTCAAGGATCGGGAGGCCCGGGGACAGAAGGTGACCCTGGAGTGCTGGATCGCGGGCCGGCAGAAGATCGTCACCACCTCCGTCGAGGAGGATCTGCACGCCGCGCTCAACGACGTCCGGGACGACCTGCGCCGCCGGCTCAACGACGCGAAGACCCGGCAGGAACCGCGTAACAACAAGCACCTGCGCGAGGGCCACCACGCCGAGGTCGTACCGGCCCAGGCCGAGGCGGTTGACGAGCGGGCCGACGCGGAGACCGCCTGAGTGCTCCCCCGCTCCCGTTCGCGGCGGTGCGACGGACGGGAGCGGGGGCCTACCGCCGGGTAGCATCGCGGCGTACCGTCGCGGTCGTGGAAGCCGATGTGCTGGGACCGCCGTACGAGCGGCAGACGATCGACCTCGGCGGCGACGACGAGGGTCCGGTCGTCGCGACCCTGGTCCGCCGGCGGGCCGAACGCCCCACCCGCCGGGCGGTGCTCTACGTGCACGGCTTCGTCGACTACTTCTTCCAAACCCATGTCGCCGACTTCTTCGCCGCGCGGGGCTGGGACTTCTATGCCCTCGACCTGCGCAAGTACGGCCGCAGCCTGCTGCCGCACCAGACCCCGAACTTCTGCCGCGACCTGAGCGACTACTTCCCCGAGCTGGATGCCGCCGCCGAGATCATCCGCACCGACGAGGGGCACGACACGCTGCTCGCCATGGGTCACTCCACCGGCGGCCTGATCATGTCGCTGTGGGCGCACGCCCGCCGCGAGGCCGGCCTGGTCGACGGACTCTTCCTCAACAGCCCCTTCTTCGACATCAACGCCCCCTGGCTGGTCCGTCGGCCCATCGCGGCCGCCGTCTGCCGGCTGGGCCGCCGGGCGCCGCACCGCGCCCTCCCGTTCCGGTTCGGCACCGTGTACGGCGAGAGCCTGCACGCCGACCACCGCGGCGAGTGGCGGTACGACCTGGCCTGGAAGCCGCTCGCCGGGTTCCCGGTGAGGGCCGGCTGGCTCAACGCGATCCGCGCCGGCCAGCGACAGCTCCGGGCCGGTCTGGACATCCCGGTGCCGGTGCTGCTGGCCTGCTCCACCCGCAGCTACCGGAGGATGAAGTGGCACGAGTCGGCCACCGTCGCCGACGCCGTGCTGGACGTGGAGCACATTGTGCGCTGGGCGCCCCGGCTCGGCCGGCACGTCACCCTGGCCCGCTTCGACGGCGGGCTGCACGACCTGACGCTCTCCAGTCCCGCCGTACGGGAACGTGTCCTCGCCGAGGCCGGCCGGTGGGCGGAGGCGTTCCTCGGCGCCGGCCCGACGCCGGACGCTCTGCCGGCGGCGCGCCAGCCGGCCGACGACCGGACCGGCGCCGCCGCCGAAGGCTGAGCCGGAAGGGTCAGCGGTAGCCGGCGGTGGCCGCCGCGATGGCCGAACTGATCCGGTCGAACGTCGCGACCCGGTGACCGCCGTGCTCGCCGGGCAGCACCAGGCCGAGGCAGCTCAGCGCCAGTTCCCCTTCGGCGCGCGTCCCGACGCCGAACACGGGCGCGCCGACGTACCCCGCCGGCAGTTCGGCGGTGACGCGCAGGTCGTCGCCGTCCCGGACCACCCGTTCGATCCCTGCCTCCAGCTGCCGCGACCCGTCGTCGGCGACGCCGAGCGCCAGCACGAACGCCGCGCTCGGCTCGGCGCCGATCCCGGCAATCGCGTCGGCCTGCGCGGCCACCGCGTCGGTCACCTGCTGGGTACGCCACCACCAGCCCTCGTCCTCGGCGTATCCGTGCAGCCCACCGGTGGGCATGGCGGCGACGCCGATCTCCGGAAGGTGCAGCCACTGGCCGGCGAGGTCGGGCAGCAGAATGCGGTCCGGTGCCGCGTCCGCAGGCTCCGCGACGCTCGGCCGCAGACCGATTTCCCCGTACGCCGATGTTGTGGCCGCGTCGGCGGTCAGCAGCCACTCGTGCACCACGTCCCCGTCGTCGGTGGCACCGACCAGCTCGCTGTAGAAGAAGGCGGTGGCGAAGCCGTCCACGGCCGCTCCGGGGCGGTCGAACCGGCTCAGCGGCAGAATGGACCGCCCGAGCAGCTGGCACAGCTCGTAGACGATCTCGTTCTCGGTCTCCTGATCGAGCAGCACGACGCAGAGGGTACAAACCGGTCCGGGCGGCCCGCGCGCGGGGCGTAACCGGGCTGCCGGAATGGGACAGCTCGTGCGACCCTGGGCAACGGCGTGGCCACGACCACCCGTTCCCCCGACGACGCCGGGGGCGGCGGTACCCTCTTGGCGCGACACGTCGACGCGCGCCCGTAGCTCAGCGGATAGAGCAGGGGACTTCTAATCCCAAGGCCGCAGGTTCGAATCCTGCCGGGCGCACCACCGTCACCCCAGGTCAGCGGCCGATAGCTTCCGGTCCAGTCGGTCACCACGGCTCCCGTACGGCCAAGTCAGCCAACAAGCTGCCTCGCGGCCTCGTCCCGCTGCCGATCTTCTAGCGGATGGCATTGGAACAGTGGCACGCTGGCTCCGCGGAGGTACGCTCGCGGACGTCATCCTCTGGTCGGCAATCGAAAGCGGGGCGGATATGACCGGGCTGGCCGCTACCGCGCTGGCGTCGATCCTCGTCCTGCTCGTCGTGCTCAGTGTCGACGCCTGGGTTTATGCGGATGCCAAGAAACGACAGAGGAGCGGAAACGCAGCCTCGGTTTCACTTGGCACCTTCCGTGTCGAGAGCCCGGAGGCGTGGTTCCTCGGTTGTGTGATCCTGTGGGTGGTGTTCGTCCCGCTCTACCTGACCACGACAGGGCGCAACCCCTTCGCTCGCAACCGCGGCTGACGATCCCGACCCCTGATTCAGGGGCGGCCTCCCCCTACCGCCCCCTGACGCACCGTCCCCGGACCGGCTTTCATGGACGCCCCTCGTCCTAGTCAGACTCGTGCCCATGCCGCACGCCCGGTTCTTCTTCGACGCAGGGTCTGGGGGGCTCCTGTGGCCAACCGGCCAACAGGACCAGGATGCCTGGGAGTATCCGGTACGCCTGGAGGCGCTGCCGATCAGCGCGGCCCTTCGGGATGAGCTGACCCGGTTGGTCAAGTGGTACGACGGATCACTGAACTGGGACTATCCGCCTGACCCAGGGCCATGGCGCGAGCCGGAATGCCGGGCCTTCAACACGGCCGTTCGGCGGGCACTTGACCAGCTACGCGCCGAACTCGGCGAGCGGTGGGTGATCGCGGACGGATTTCACGAGGTGCACGAGGATCCGGACCTCGATCGGTACCTCGCCGACCCGGTCAGCTTCCGGCGATGACCTGCGCCGGCCCCAGCAGCCGACCTCCAAGACCGACGCGGCTCGACCCGCCCGAACCGGCCCGCAAACGAGGCGAGCACCCCGGCCCAAACCGGCTCCCACCCGACAGGTTTACGCGGTGGCGCGCGGCGACCGCCAGATCTGAAGTTATGTCCACAACGTACAGACGATCACGCGGGAACCAGAGGCCGACGGCGTCCGTCACACCAGTTGTCGGGTACCGGCACGTGAGTGGGCGGATGGACGAGGGAGTGGCATGGCACGACGCAGCGCGACAACGTTGGCGGTGCTGATGTCGCTGGCAACGGTCGGATGCACCTCCTCTACCGCGCCAGATGAGGCGCCGGCCGGAACGACCGGTGTGGGCAAGACATCCGCTGAGGTGGCGTTCGACTTACGCACGCACTGCGGCATTGATGAGGCGAGGTTCGAAGGCCGCTACTACGAGGCGGTTCATCCGCTCTCCGACGGAAGTGGCAACCCTCCGGATGGTTGGGGCAACCCCTACCAAAGTGGCACGATGCAGGTTGTCTCGGCCAACGAAGCAGAGTTCCGCGACGGGGCGGGACACGTTGTACTGTTCCGCCTTCGACCGCAGGCGACGGCCTTTCAACGCCTGTGCTTGGACTGACGGCGACCCAAAAGTCCGCTTACGCACTGCTACCCTCCACGCTCGTGATTGGAGCAAACAGCGCAGGTGCTGCCGATGAGTTTTGCGCCCGCATCGAGGCCGCTGCCGCAGGCACGCCGTATCGGATGTGCCGGACGGAGCGGGGATTCGACCTGACCGTGGACGTCAACGTCCCACAGTGGCAGGCGCTGCTGACCCGTCGCCGGATCACCCAGGTGAACACCTACCGCGTCGCGCTACGTCCGGAGAAGAAGATCTTCACCATGACGGACATTGTGCGCACCGTCGAGTTCAAGGCGGGCGTGGGCGGAGTGCAGCTGGGCAAGACTGCCTTCGTCGGCCGGAGCGTGTCCGTCACCTCGTACCAGGCATTGGACGGCTCCGATCAGTACACCTTCTCGTCCGGTGAGGGCCACCATCTGATCCGGAGAGCGGCCGGGGAGTTGGGCTGGCAGGAGGCTCAGCCCGCCGTCGTGAAGATCGCCGCTGGCGTCGCAATCCTCGGCGGCCTCGGCGGCCTCGCCGCAGTGATCACCCTCGCCATCACCAAGTGGCTCTGAGCTGAGGGCGGCGCTATTGCCTCTCGACGGTCACGCCCAACTCAGTGACGGCCAGGTCCGCCAGGCCCGGCAGTTGGTCCGGGGCGAGGGTGACGCCAGCGAGGTTGGACAGGCCGGCTTTGAGGCCCGACAGGTCGTTACCGCGTAGGTCCGCGCCGCGTAGGTGGCAGCCGTCAAGTTCCGCGCCCATCAGCTTGCAGCCCGACAGCGCGCATCGCTCGATGGCGGTCTCGAAGGCCGTCGCTCTGCTCGGTCCGCGCCCGCCGTGAGCGCGTACGACAAGTGCCTGAGCATCGCCTGTACGACCTTCAACTTGGCCCCGGCCCTAGAGCCGTCGTGGCCGCCCCGTGGCGAAGATCGTGCAGGCGGATCGGCGGGAAGTCCAAGCGCTTGACGAGGCGATCGATGGAGGTGTGGCCGCTCTGGGACGACACCGACGTGCCGAGGCGCTGTTGTCGTGTCCACGGTCGTCACCCGATTGGAGTGCTCATGTCGAGGGGCAGATCCTTGTTGGTTTCGACGCTGATCCTTACGGCCCTGACGGGTTGCAGCCACGCCGACGAGAGACCGTGCCTTTTGATCAATGCCCCGAAGGGGATCGGCGTCACCATCAACTCGGCGATTGCGGAGCGGATTGACACAGCAGAGTTGACCTTGTGCTGGGACAGTTCCTGCCAGCCACGGCCGGTCGGCCTGCGGTCTGGTTCCAAGATCGCTGGCGACGGTTGCACCGGGAGCGGAGCCGATGCCGTCTGTGTCGCGCGTTCGGAGCCTACGGACGAGGAGGTGGGCTTTCTTGACCTGCCCAACCTGCCGTCCAGCCCGGTTGAGGTGACCGTGATCGTGACCGATCTGGCGGGCACCCGGATTGTCGATCAGACGTTGATGCTCGATTCGAGAACGGTTGATTCCCCCGGGGAGTGTGGCGGAAGGCCGCAGGGGTGGATCACGGTCGACGCCGACGGGTGGGCGCGTGCGGCCGGCTAGATCGGCCGCACGAAGCGCTGTGGAGGCAGCGTGCTGCCGTCCACACGGCGGGTCCAGTCGGCCACCACGGCCCCGTACAGCCGAAGAGCCGACGCCGTGCAGGACGGCACATTTCCCGGCGTCTCGATGGTCTTGACGGACGAGTCATGAAAGGGTGTCCTGATGAGCGTCACGTTCACTGTGAGTCACCGGGCCGGCATCCTGGGTGTCGGCTACGAGGGCCGCTCGATCGATGAGTTCGTGGCGGGTTTGGTGGACGTAGGCGTCAGGCGCCTGATTGACGTCCGAATGACGCCGATCTCTCGGAAGCGCGGCTTCAGCAAGTCGGCCCTCAGTCAGGCACTCGCTGCACAGGGCATCGCGTACGAGCACCGCCGGGAACTGGGCAACCCGAAGGAAAATCGCCCTGGCTTCGGTGGCAGTCCCGAGGAACTGCGTTCCGCCCGTGCTGTTTACGCTTCGCGGCTACACCGCGCTGACTCCTTGGCTGTGCTCGACGCGCTCGCCGAGACGGCACAACGCGAGCTGATAGCGCTGCTCTGTTTCGAGGCGGACGAGAGCCGGTGCCACCGCCAAGTAGTGATGGATGCGCTCGCCAACCGGATGACTACCGCTTCGGCCAGTACACGCCCAGCACGCTGAAGACGTGAACCCGCTTGGCTTGGTTGCCGACGTAGAAGGCGACGGCACGGTTCGGCGCGCACATCTCTCCCAGAAACTTAGCCTCCAGCGCTTCCCGAAGCGCAGCATCTGAGTAGCCAGCGAGCCGGCGTTGCAGAGCCACCAACTCCCAGTCAATGACGTGCTGCTTGTGCCCGTTGCACCCGCGTTCATGGCAGCGATAGTGATATGCCGCCTTGAAGCGGGGCGCCTCTAGCGGAGATCTGCTCAAGCCGCTGAAGAGATCCGGCTGATTCGCGTACGCATCGATCTTGCGTTGCTCGTCAGGGGTCCAGCCAGGATGCGGCGTAACCTTCAGGCCGCGAACTTCTTTGGGACGCACGAGGGCCAGCGATTGCGCGTCCGCGCGCTCCCGAGCCTCGCTGTTGAGCCGGCACATCGAATCCTCTACAGCCGGATCGAGCAACGGCTGTCGCGGCCTCCAGCCGTCGAGATGCCGCTCCTTCTGTAACCGATCCATGATCGGCTTCCAGCTCTCACGCCGTTGATCCTGCCGTGCCGGTTTGGCATCAACGGAGATGATGTCGTACTTCTTGAATGCCTCGTCGCTGTCGAGGTGCCGGAAGTTGATCGGATAGAGGCGCACCCACGTCGGCCTCAGCACGTCCGTCCGCAACCCTGCCACGCAGACGGTCTCCCCGTACTTCTCTGAGGGGTTCGGTGCAGCCTTCACCGTGATTAGTAGCTGCAGCCGAACGGTGCGGTCGTCCGCAGGCTTCGGGTCGGGTCCGGCCTCACTGGACCCGAAAAGCGACATCTGGGACACCGCGCCTCCAGCCAGGTAGCTGCGAGTAGTCACACAATCACTGAGGGGTTCAGGTTCTCATGAATCGACGGGCGCGCATAGGGGCCGTAGTGCGGCACGTGGTGCGAAGCGCAGGCAGTTCAAGGCCATCGAGCCGCCACCGTCGCCCTTGACGAGCTGCACGCCAGGTACACCTCGACCAGCTGTGCACCGAACTCGGCGAGCAGTGGGTGATCACGGACGCATTCGAGGGGGTACACGAGGATCCGGACCTCGATCGGTACCTCGCCGACCCGGTCAGCTTCCGGCGATGACCTGCGCCGGCCCCAGCAGGAGACCGGAGGGGCGCATGTCCCACTCAGCTGCCCCGGGGTAGCACTCCGTCTGCTTGACCCTCGACCTGGTCGAGCCATCAGGATCATCGGGTCAATCATTCAATGGGAGTGATGGTGGATCTCGGAAATCCGGTGCTCAAGCTGTGCCAGGACGGGATGCAGGCGGAGGCGGAGGGACGGCCAGCTGACGCACGGGCGTTGTTCGAACAAGCCTGGGCGGGGCGTACCGACAACTACGACGCCTGCGTCGCCGCACACTATCTCGCCCGGCAGCAGGACAACCCCGAGGAGATCCTGCGGTGGAACCAGGCGGCGCTGCGGCATGCCGACGCCGCCAGCGACGACAAGGTCGCCGCCTTCTACCCTTCGCTGCACGTCAGTGTGGCGACGGCTTACGAACGGCTGGGCAACACGATCGCGGCGCGCGCCGCCTTTGAGCGGGCAGCCAACCATGTCGCCGCCCTGCCGGCAGACGCGTACGGCGAGCACCTTCGGGCGGCCATCGCCGACGGTCTTCGCAGGCTGAGCTGACTTCTTGGCCTTCTTTCGGTTCCCGCACACATAGCGGCCCACAGCCAGCCTGCCCAGAGGTCTGGCGGCTGCCCGACAAGGAGATTGGCCGCTCCTGGAAGACTCCCCGCATGACTTACGACCTGGCGGTGTGGGAAGGCGAGCAGCCCACGGACGATGTTGAGGGCGGGCAGGTCTTCCAGCAACTCTACGAGAAGTACATCGACGCGGACGATGAAACGACGCCGACACCGCGCATCCGGGCCTACGTCGACGCACTGCTGGAGCGGTGGATCGACATGACCGAGGACGAAGAAGACCTCAGCCCGTGGTCGGACGGCCCGATGATCAACAATGCATCGGGGCCGATCATCTACTTCGCGATGCGGTACAGCATGTGCGAGGAGGTGTCGGCCGAGGCAGCGAAGATAGCGGCGGAGCGAGGTCTGATCTGCTTCGACCCCCAATGGAGCCGGCTGCGGCCAGCACGCGAGGAACATCCGATCGGGCCATCCGCAAGCCAGTAGCGGGCCGGCACAACGGGCATCAGCGCTGCATGGCGGCCTAGCTGATACCGGGGAGCACGGCGAGCAGGCTGTCGGCACCCTTGCGGACCGCATCGTCTTGGTCATCGAGCAGTGTCGCAAGCACCGTTTGGAGGTTAGTGCGCTGAGGATCAGTCGAGTCAAGCCAGAGGCCGTAGCTGGTGGCGCCATAAAGGTAGTCAGCGATTTCTGACAAGTGGGTGCTGTCCACCTCTGAATGAGCTCGATGCCAGCCTGCGGCGAACGGACGGAGCGCTGCTCTGTCGCCGCTCTTGATCAAGGCTTCCGCAGTCACCCGAACGGGAAAGGTGTTGTCGTCGTCCAGCAAGAGCTTCAGCAGCACCTGGTCGACAGCCTCTGATCCAGCGAACCGGCTCAACTCGGTGCCAGCGCGCGCACGCTCCGAGTAGTCATCCGACTTGGCCCGACGCAACAGTGTCTCGACTACGTCCGTCAAGAGGAGCCTCCTCGAAGAACTGGTGGGCGGATCGTACCGGCCTCACGTGGCCCCATTGGTGACGGTGCGCGGGCGATCGGGACGGCGGGCGCGCCTGTTACCCGCCGGACAACAGGAAACGTCGGGGTGGCATAGCCTTCTGGAGGCGTCATCCGAGGAGGCATCATGATCGGAAAGATTGCCCGGCACCTTGCTGGTGCGGCTGCCGCCTGGTTGGTGTTCGTCGTGCAGGGGGTCGTCGCATACGTTGGACAACTCGCGTATGCGGTGGTGGCCGATGCGGATACGGGCGGTCCGCTCGCGGGACCACTGCTGGTGCTGCTTGCCGGCGGGGTGGGCGTCGCCCTGGTGCCGCTGCTGTTCGTGCCAGCCGGGTTGGTCAGCGAGGTCGCCACGAAAAGCGGTCGACTACTCCCGAAGTTGCTGATCGCATTCGCCGTCGCCGCTGCGCTGGCCACGATCTACATTACCGTCGTGGCAGTGGCAACCGACGTACCGATCATCGGCGCATTGTCGGCGTGCCTGGGCGGCGTGGTCGCTGTGCTTGGCCCTACTGCGGTCCATGTCGGCGTCTCTCACGGCACGCTGAGCATCGGCTCGATCTGGCGGCGCTTTCGGCCGGCTGCACCTGGGGTCCGCATTTAGCTGCAGCTGGCGAGGCGGATCAAGGCTCCCGGGTCGAGGAAGCGACGGCTGCGGCGATCGCCTCCGCCACGCACTCATAGTCCTTGGCCAGCGGCCCAACCAACTGCGGTTCGGCCTCGACTGCCTCGACCAACCCACGCACCAGGTCGCGAACCCTGGCCTCGTGCGATGGCTGATGGATGCGAGGGTGCCGCCGATGGAAGCTGTGCCAGCGGCGCAGGCCGATGTCGACGAGGCGCTCGCGGTCATCGGGTGCGGCGATCGGACATCCTTGGTCCCACAAGTCGGTCAAAGCCGCCAACGCGACCGCGCGAGCTGGTTCGGCCACCCTCGCCTCCTCGTTGCTTGCGCTGACCCGTGGCGACCGTACAACCATCCGTACGGCCAGGCCCGCCCGAAAAGCCTCCAGCCACGAGGTGATCCGTTCTCTACGACGCCCCGTCCAAACCCAGGGCACCCGGCAACCCGTGAATGAACTCAGCGCGTTCGGGCTCCGCTGCCGCAACCTGCTCCAGCAGATCACGGAACTCCTGACGTTCATCGGAGTTCATCTGGCCGAGCAGGTATGCGATCCCTTCCAGCGTATTCAGACCGGTGCGCTCTGTATCCCAGCCCGATTCGACGGACTCGGCCAACGTACCAATTGCCGTCAGGAGTGCCCTGGCAAGGTGGTTGGCGATCATCTGCGTGCCCTCCGCATTTCGGATGCAGTGCCTGAGAAGACGCTATTGCCTCTCGACGGTCACGCCCAACTCAGTGACGGCCAGGTCCGCCAGGCCCGGCAGTTGGTCCGGGGCGAGGGTGACGCCAGCGAGGTTGGACAGGCCGGCTTTGAGGCCCGACAGGTCGTTACCGCGTAGGTCCGCGCCGCGCAGGTGACAGCCGTCCAACTCCGCGCCCATCAGCTTGCAGGAGCGTACGGCGGCGTTGGGTAGGCGGCAGGAGGTCAGCGTGGCGTTGGTCAATACGCAGTCCACGAACGCGACCGCACCGGTCGCGACGACGAGCCGCAGCGAGGCGTAGTCGAAGCGGCAGCCTTCGAACAGCACGTCCTTGAGGGTCACGCCGGACAGTCGCGCGCCGGTGAGCTTGCAGCCCGACAGCCTGCACCGCTCGACGGTGAGCCCGGACAGTTCCGCGCCGGACAAGTCCACGCGGTCCAGCTCACAGCCGAATACTCGGCCGCCGTCCCACACCGACTCGCCAAGGTCGACACCGATGAGGCGACTGCTCTGCCACCGCACCTCGTCCAGCCGCGCCCGCGTCCAACGCACACCGTCGACATCAGCTTCTTGCAGGTCGTCGCTCTGCTCGGTCACCGCGTCCAGGTCACGGGGATCGAGGTCCGGCAGCAGGATCGACAGGTCCCCGAATGTTCTGGTGTGCACGCTCTCTCAACTCACTCACGCGGGGAGCGGTCACCCGATCCCCGAACATGCGGGCCTCCATCAGGGCTCCCGTGCGGACCGGCGGCAGAACCGGCCACGACAGGAAACGATCAAACAATTCCTCACTACCGGGCGTGTCTGCGCGCAGCTTCGCCAAGTCGTCCACCGCATCACCGAGGCAGCCCGCAAGGTACACGAACAGGCTCACCCGATCTCGCTCGTATTCGGCCAGTAGCGCGAGCTTGGCCTCACCGCACGGCCACCGATGGCCGCAGGCGCGACACAGCCAGATCGGCCGGATCGGCGTGTGCGGACGCCGTGTCACCGGGGCCGCCTTGCCCGGCCCGCTGTCGTCATAGTTCCCCCGGCCTGTGCGTGCGGTGCGCCGTCGTCGGGGCTGTCCAGGACCAGCCGGAACCGCGTCTTGGCATCGGCACCAGCGCGCGCAAGCGACTCGTCCAACATGACCTGTATGGACATCTTCAAGGAGGTGGAAGCGGTCCGGCGTTCCCACCCCGAAACGGTCTCCCTGGCCACCCTGAGGAATTCAGCAAACGCACCCACGGTCATCCGCAGCGCCTCCCGCAGCGCCCGGGACTCCCGCCCGGTCCACCGCCCGACCGCCACGCCGCACCCGCAGCCACCCGACCCCGCCATCGCGGCCTCGACGGCCGGCGGGGCCGGCTGCTCGTGCTCAAGGTTGATGCCCGCCGTCTGCATGCGGCGGTCCCGCGCAAGCGCGTCCACCTGATCGAACGCCGCAACCAGCGCACCACCAGCGCCGACCTCAGCGTCAGCACGCTGCCAAAACTGGCGAGTACTGCGGTCCCGACCGATCTCGACATTCGCAATCGAGCTTCGCGAGTAGCAGATACGTCGGCAAGCTCCACCTGTGTCAACCCGGCCGCGTCGCACCACGCGGCCAGTTGCCGACCCAGCCGTTGACGCGCCTCAGCCACCTGATCCGGCGTGATCCGGTCCCCGGCCGACGTGATCCGCTCTCCGCCACCGATGCGACCCGGCCGAGCCGGCACCCGCCGAACCAACCCGCCCGCCCCCGGCTGCCTATCCGCGATCACGACCGCGCCTGCCGCTCGTTCAGCGCGTACACCCGCGCCCCGCCAACCACCATCGGCGCATCGACGACCGCCGGAACGACGCCGCCGGCCGCAACGGTGCCGGACAAGTCGATCAGCAGATGGACCGGTCCGGCCAGCACCGCACCGCCGGGCGACTCGTCATGACACACCACCGTGAAAGCCGCATCCCCGTTCACACTGACCTGCACCGCCGCCGCACCGGCCGGCACCATCACAGACGCGCCACCCATCCCGTACGCAGGCGTGTCCCCCGGGTCGACGGCCACCCCCGGTGGCACCGCCGTATGCCGGTCGATCGGCACGGCGTTGGACGGCCCGGCAGCCAAGGCCGGTTCTGCCGGGTGTCTGGGGTCCTTGGCGTGGCCCTGGATGACGAAGAGGCCAAGCTCAGCGTCCGTGGCCTTGCCCAACACCGCCCGCAACGCCGCCCGATAGTGCGCCGACGGCCACCGAGTATCACCACGCTCAAGACCGCCGATGTACCGGGCAGCGATAGCGGTCCGGCGCCCCATGTGCTCGTACAACCACGCGTTCACCGCCTCGGCCAACTCCTGCCGCGACATCGGCCGACCCGACCCCGAAGGAGACCGCAACGCCTGCCGCGCCGCGCGGACCAGATGATTCGGTCCCGGTTGATACGCCACTACGAAAAGTCCATTCCTGGTCGCCGCTTGGTCAAGCGGTGGGGAGTTCCGGAAAGCAGATGAACCCGCTCGACAGCGATGAGGGCCGGAGCAGCACCCTCACCCATGGTTCATGCCGCGCCATCACGACGGGGATCGGCGGAAGGGGCCCCAGGCCACGAACCGTTTGAACAGTTCCTCCGGGCTCGGCCCGCCCTCCGGGTTGAGGCGGTAGAGATCCCTCATCGCCTCATACATCAGACCCGCCAGGTAGATCGACAGGCCCTGGTGGTTACGGTCGTGCTCAGCCCTCAACATCAGCCGGGCCGTGCCGCACGGCCACGGCTGACCACACGCCCGGCAGGCCCACATCGGACGCAACGGAGTGTGCGGCGGGGTGCTCTGCGTCCGGTAGCGCGGACGATCCGGCTCCGGGCAGGAGCCCGGAGAGGGCAACATCGTCATGATCATCGACGCCTCCCGTCGGCTCGCCGCTCCTGGCCCGGGGTCAGGGTTACGCGGTCGTCTCCGTAGTGATGAGAGCGCAACTCCGCGCACCTCGTCATCAAGGGCCGGTTGCCCGCGACCGGCATTAGCACCGTGGGCCCGTACCACTGGGCGACTCCGCGCACCGGCCCGGACACCATGTCAATCGGTTTGGCCTTGCGTTGAAACCACTTCCACCGAGGCACGTCTTTTACCTCCCGTCACGTCGTCTGGTTTCAGCCTGCGATCAACGGACTACGCTCGGAAGGAGGTCGATGCTTTCAGAGGCTTTCAACAGGGGGACCCGTGGACGACCTTGGCGCGCAGTTGCGGCAGGCTCGTACCGAGGCCGGGGTGACGCTGGCTTCGGTGGCGGCCCGATCGTGCTACTCGGCTTCGCATTTGAGCAATGTGGAGGCAGGACGGAGGGTCGCGACCCCTGACATCGTGCTCGCCTACGCGCGGGCGCTCGGGGAGGTTGACGTGAACCGCCGACAGGTGCTCGGACTCGCGGCCGGCGTCGTGGGCCCGGTCGTGGCTGGAGAACTCATCCGGGCTGGCTTCACCGCAGCCCTTGATGGCCGAGGGGCCGAAGAGAACTGGCGGGAGCGGGTTGACCAGTACGGCCGGGACTACATGGCCGTAGGCGCGGCGATCCTCCAAGCCAGGCTTGCGAGTGACCTCGTGATCCTCCAGCAGCACCTAGACACGCCATACATGTGGTCGCACGCCGCGCGGGCGCTGGTCACCTACGGGAAAACCACGCCCAACCCGGCCGAGGCGATCCGTTGGTACGACCTGGCGACAACGGCGGCGGACCGATCCGGCGATCTCGGAGTCCGCGTGTGGGTTCGGGGCCGAGCAGCTATCGCGCTCGCCTACGAAGGCGCGGCCCTTCCAACGGCCCGGCGGTACGCCGACCAAGCCCTAGCCCTGTCCGACCGGCCCTCGATCGGCCGCGTCCAGGCCCTCATGGCAGGAGCGCACGTCGCGGCAGGACGCGGCGACCAGGCGGGCGCGGTCGCGCTTGACACCGAAGCGCGGCGAGCCTTCGATCACGTCGCGTCGCCGGACGGCGAAGTCTCCGACACCGCCGTTCCGCCGTGGCGAATGGCGACCTTCCGCAGCATGCTGTACGCCCGCCTTGGGATGACTGGTCCAGGTAGCGAGGCTCAGGAAGAGGCCGACCGGACACGGCCGGCAGGACTCCCGCGCTTCGCGACGCACATCGAGCTACATCGCGGTCTGACGATGGCGAAGGCCGGCGACAAGGCTGGCGGCGTCGCGTACGCCCGGCGGGCTTGGGACGCACTTCCGGCCGAGCGGCGATCACAGAGCCTCGCGTTGATGCTGCGCGAGGTCGAGCGATCCTGACAGCGCGGCGGAGCCTACTGCGGCTGAGGGGAGCAGTAACACCTGGCCACCGTTCCAATTTCCTACCGCTGAGCAAAAGATTGAGTCAGGTCGCCATAGTGTCCATCACCCACGACCATGATCGGGATTCAACCCCTAATCCCAAGGCCGCAGGTTTGCATCCTGCCGGCCGACACCACTATCACCTCAGGCCAACGGCCTGCCGCTCCCGGTCCAGTAGGTCACTACGGCCCGTGTATTGCAGGACGTGCCGCAGGTTGTCGGCGTCCTCGATGGCGTGGCGGGTCACGGTAGGGGCTGGGTGACACGCATGCCGCGAAGACGCATGGGCTCTCCACCGGTGGGACAACCGCCCTGCCGCCACCGATGATCACCAACTATTCCGTGGGAAGCCTTTAATTGGAGGATGACGACCCTCCACGCGAAGCCTTCCACCCTGCGGCCACCGGACCGGGTCACCCGTCGACTGCTCGGCTGCGGTGCCATCGGCGCGCCCCTGTTCGTCATCGTGTTCCTCGTTGAAGGTGCGGTGCGACAGGACTACCGCCCGCTGCGCGACCAAGTGAGCGGCCTGGCCATCGGGCAACGCGGCTGGGTGCAGATCGCCAACTTCATCATCTGCGGTGTCCTCATGCTCGCGCTCGCCGTCGGACTGCGCCGGGCGCTGCGCCCAGGCACGGTCGCCGTGGTGGCGCCGGTCCTGGCAGGGCTGTACGCGTTGGGCCTGATCGCATCTGGAGTGTTCGTCACCGACCCGCGAGACGGATACCCACCGACCAGCCCGAGCGGACAGGCCGCGGCGCATACCTGGCACGGAGACGCCCACAACGTCGCCGGCACCGTGGTCTTCCTGGCGCTGCCGGTCCTGTGTTTCGTGGTCGCTGCATGGTTCACGCGACGCAGCCGTCAGTGGCTGTGGGCCGCGTACAGCGTGGCAACGGGTGTGGCAATGCTGGCGCTCATCCAGGGCCTGGCCGTCGAAGACCACGGCGGGCTGTATCAACGGCTCACCATCGTGGCCGGCTGGGGATGGCTCACCGCGCTCGCACTGCACCTGCGCCGACGGGCCACCACGGCGCCGGCCGAGGTGCTGGCCCATCTCCCCGGCACCTGACCCACCCCAGTGGACAATGGAGAGATGGACAGCGTCGCGCAGTTGATTATCGTCCGTCACGGGCAGAGCACCGCGAACGTGGCCTTCGCCGACGCCCAGGCGCGGGGCCTGGCCGACCACGGCCTCACCGGCCGCGACGCTGATATCGAACTATCTCCGCTGGGGTGGGAGCAGGCCGGACACCTCGGTCGCTGGCTCGCCGGCCAACCCGTCGACCAGCGTCCCGAGGTGGTCGTCTGCTCCCCGTACCTGCGGGCCCGCCAGACCTGGACCCGGGCGGCCGAGAGCGCCGCCGAACTCGGCGTGACCTGCCCGCACGCCATCGTCGACGAGCGGCTGTGCGACCGGCTCATGGGCGACCTGGAACTGCTCACCCCGATCATGATCGCCAACCAGTTCCCCGCCGAAGCCGCCCGGCTGACCGCCGACGGCCTCTACGCCTACCGCCCACCAGGTGGCGAGGCGTTCCATGACGTCGCCGAGCGGGTCAAGGCCGTTCTGGACGACGTCAACCGGGCACACTCCGGCCGGCGGGTCCTCGTCGTCGCCCACGACGCCGTGGTCGTCGCGGTACGTCACCTCATCGAGGGCCTGTCGTTCACCGACCTCGACGCGATCCTCGCCGTCACCCCGGTGTCCAACACATCGATCACCCGCTACGCCCACGCCAGGGGGCGCCTCGGCCTGGTCAAGTTCGCCGCCACTCCACACCTGCGGCCCGGCGAAGAGGACCACGCCCACCTCGGCCGATGAGAGCTGCACGGACAGCAGGAGCCGTCGCGGAGCCGGATCAGCCGCCCTACGCGTGGAGAAGTCGGTCGCCGGTCGTGCCCACCCCTGCTTGACTCCATCGGATGATTACCGAGGAGAGGCTGCGATCGTGTCTGGCGGACGCGTGGGGTGTCACTGACGCGACGGTGGAGCCGCACCACGGCGGCATGAACTCGGCGACCTGGTTCGTAACCGCCGGTGAGGAGCGTTGGGTCGCCAAGTCGGTCGTGCCGGGGTCACGCCGCTCCTTCCTGGGCGGACTCACCGTCGCCGGCCACGTCGAGGCAGCGGGAATCTCAGTGGGCGCACCGATAGCGACCAGGCAGGGGACGATCGTCGCGGACGTCGAGGGGTTGCCTCTGGCACTGCTGCGCCGGGTCGACGGGGACGAACTGTCCGGCGGCACCCCTGACGAGCAGCGGCTGATCGGCCGGACCCTCGGCCAGGTGCACAAGGTGTTGCGGGATGTCCCGGTCGGGGAGGCCGACCAGTTCCATTGGGTGGACGTTCGGGCCGCCCATCTGGCGATCCGGCCTTGGGTCCGGCCGGCGGTCGCCGCCGCCGTGGCGGCGTACGAAGCTCTTGATCCCTCGGCTCTCTCCTGGGGCCTGTTGCACACCGATCCCGCCCCGGGGGCCTTCCTGCTGGACGGACGTACCGGAGTATGCGGCCTGATCGACTGGAGCGTGGCGATCAGAGGCCCACTGCTCTACGACCTCGCCTCGGCGGTGATGTACGTCGGCGGCCCGCAGCGGGCCAACTGCCTGATCGAGGCGTATCTGACGAGCCGGAATCTCTCCCACGCCGAGGTGGAGCACGGGCTGCTGACCATGTTGCGGTTCCGCTGGGCGGTGCAGGCTGACTACTTCGCCCGCCGCATGGCAACCAATAACCTGACCGGACTCGCCGGCAATGAGGGAAACGAACAGGGCCTGGAGGACGCACGCCAGCAGCTGAGCCAGGCTCGGTCGAACCCGCAATCTGCGATCACGCCTGCGGAGGCCCGAGATGAATGACCAGGAGGGTGCACACATGGGCCAGGAGAACGTGAGCGCCATCCTGACCATCGTCGCCGCTCGGTCCGTCCGAGGCCAAGGTCACCCTCACCTACGACTGGTCGGCGGTGCCGCAGTCCATCCGGGAATACCTCCACTTCCCGCCGTTCGGCTCTGAGCATCTCGCCAACTCGCTGCACCACCTGGCGTCGTTGGCCGCCATATAGGGTGCGGTCGCGAGGGTGCCCGGATCAACGCGCGACCTGCTGGCGGTGGGGTCCCCCGTGCCTCAAGGGCGCTTACGGTCACCGGCCGGCGGCAACGGTGTAGCACGTTCCTCGTACACCTGGATCTCCGCGCGGAACCGGTAAGCCGCCGGGTGCCAGATCTCGTCGAACGGCCCCATCACGTCGCCGCCGATCCCGCGTCGGCGGACCCGGGCCGCAAGCCACGCGAGGAGCGCCAGGAAGGCGGCGAGGGAACCGATGACCAGCAGGATCGCCGCGAGTTCCGCCATGGGACCACGTTACGGCACGCCAGGGGCACGTGGCCGGGCGCCGATCACTGGCACCCGTCCGGCGACTCCTGGTCACACCCGCTGCACATAGGCGGCCCGCCACTCGGGCGAGGGGTCCGCGCCCGGACAGGTCCAGTACTCGCGGCCGTCGACGATCTTTCCGTCCCGTACCGTCCAGAACGACGCCACCTGGTGGAGCCCCGCCGTGTCGTGCGGGACCTCCACCTCGGACACCACCGTCTCGCCGTCGGCCACGATCCGGAGCACGTTGATCGTCCACCCCTCCGGGTACTCCGCGTTGATCCGCACGTAGTTCTCGCGACCCACGATCCGCTCGGCGCTGACCGGCCACTCCACCACCAGGTCATCAGCCAGCAGCTCACCGAGCCCTGCCCAGTCACGGGCCTGCATGCGATCCCACAGCTCCTGAACGATCTTCGTCGACTCCATCAGCGCATCCTGGCAGGGCACCCTGACAGGATGCGCCTCACCGCACGTGCTCGGGGCGTACGCCGATGCCGACCAGCCGGGCGGGGATGGCCTGCAGCCTGGGGAACCGCTTCAGCAGGCGGATCGGTGCCGGGGCCGCGATCCGGCCGGTGGCGTGCAGCAGCGGGTCGACGACGCGCCGCTGCGCGGCCCGCTGGACGTTCTGGGTCACCGCGGTCGGGAAGTGCCGGCGCTTCTGCACCGCGGCGAGGTCCGCTTCCGTCACCGGCTGCCCGGCGGCGAGCTTCGGGCCCAGCATCCAGGCGGTGGCCACGGCATCCTGGACCGCCAGGTTGATGCCGACGCCGGCGATCGGGGACATTGCGTGGGCGGCGTCGCCGATGAGCAGCACGCCTGGCCGGTGCCAGCGTTCCAGCCGGTCCAGCTTCACCGTCAGCAGTTTGACGTCGTCCCAGGTGGCGAGCTCACCGACCCGGTCGGCGAGGATCGGGTGCCGCCGCGCCACCTGCTCCCGCAACGCGTCGAGCCCGGCCGCGCGGATCTCGTCGTAGCCGCCCTTGGCGATGAGGTACGCGCACTGGTAATAGTCGCCGCGGTCGATGGCGAGCATCAGCCCGCCGGAGCCGATCCGCATCGCCAGGCCGTCGCCGTCGGTGGGCCGGCGCGAGATCCGGAACCACAGCACGTCCATGGGCGCGCCGTAGTCGACCGGCCGCAGGCCGAGTTCCTGGCGTACCAGGGAATCGCGGCCGTCGCAGGCGACGGTGAGCGATGCCTCGATCTCCAGCGTGCCCTCCGGACCCGCGGCCCGCACGCCGGTGACGGTCCCGGACGCGTCGCGGAGCAGGCCCGTCGCGGTGGTGGCGCGCAGCAGCGTGAAGGCCGGGAACTTCGCCGCCTCGGCCGCGAGCATTTCCAGGAAATCCCACTGGGGTACGAAATACACGTAGTTGTGCGGCGCCGGCAGGCGGGTGAAGTCCACGACCGGATAGGTGCCGTCGTCGAAGGTGGCGTGCAGCCCGCCGACCCTGCGCCCGGGCAGTGCCGCCATCCGTTCGCCGAGCCCGATCTCGTCGAGCATGTCCAGGGTGGACGGGTGGACGGTGTCGCCACGGAAGTCCCGGAGGAAGTCGGCGTGCTTCTCCAGCACGGTGACCACCACCCCCTGACGGGCGAGCAGCAGCCCGAGGACGAGGCCCGCGGGCCCGCCGCCGACGACACAGACGTTGGTCTTCATCATCCTGCCCCCAATCGCAACTAGCGTTGCTTTTTGCAGTCTGGCATGATGGCGGCAGTAACGCAACAGCCGGTGCGATTAGAGGGGGTGTCCGATGTCCGTCGGCCAGCGACCGGGCGGGCGCAGCGCCCGCGTCCGCGCCGCCGTCCTCACGGCCGCCCGCGACCTCCTCCCCGACGGGTACGCCGAGCTGACCGTCGAACGGATCGCCCAGGCGGCCGGCGTCAACAAAACGTCGATCTACCGCCGCTGGACCGACCTGGAGGGCGTCCTCGGCGACCTGCTCAGCGAGTACGCCAGCGAGGTCGTCCCGATCCCGGACACCGGCAACCTCGACACCGACCTCGAAGAGCTGGCGTTGCTGATCCGGCGCGGCATGACCGGCGAACCCGGCGAGCTGATCACGGCCCTCGCCGCGGCCGCGCCCCGCAACCCGCGCGCCGCGCAGATCGTCCGCGGCTTCTTCACCGAACGGTTCGGGCTGGCCGAGGCCGTCGTCGGCCAGGCGGTCGCCCGCGGCGAGCTGCCCGACGGCACCGACGCCCAGGCCGCGATCGAGGTCCTGGGCGCGCCCTTCTTCCTGCGCCTGCTCGTCGTCGCCGAGCCCATCGACGAGGAGTTCGCCCGGCGTACGGCGGCGGCGGCCGCCGCCGCCCTCCGCGCCGGAGTCTTCAACCCGGCGCGCGGGCTGCTTCACTCCGCCGGATGACCGGCAGCGTCGTCACATGACGGTGCCGAAGGTGGGCTCGCCGGCGCTGTCGTAGGTCAGCATCGTCACCCCGCCGGCCGAGGTGCGGGTGCCGGTCAGCCGCAGGCCGGCCGGCGGCACCCCGTCGGCGCCCGTTGGACTGCTGGCGGGCGATGTCGTCCCGGCTGAACCAGTGGCGCAGATCACCGTATAGCTGTTTGTACACGGTGGGGTGTCCTGCCACGCAGCAGAGGCCGAGCACGATACCGACGGCGATGAGGACCGTCCGGGTCGCGTTCTTCTTCGGTGGCCCAATGGCCGGCTGCTAGGACATGCCGGCAAGAGTGGGAGCAGCATGCGACAAGAACAAGATGAGCTTTACGAGACCGTCGTCCACCATCGACGGGTGCCCCATCGCCGACGGGTCGAACCGGACATCCGGCGGTACTACACCGAGGTCTACGCCGAGGCGGACCGACTGCACCGCACGGCGCAGGGGCGCCTGGAGGCGAGACGCACCCGGGACCTGCTCGCGCGCCTGCTTCCCGCACCGCCGGCGGCGGTGCTCGACGTGGGCGGCGGCCCCGGCACGTACACGGGGTGGCTGGCCGCCTCCGGTCACCGGGTGCACCTGGTCGACCTGGTGCCGGCGCACGTGGCCGCCGTCAGGGCGGCGTGCCCGGAGGTGACGGCGACCGTCGGCGACGCCCGCGCGGTGCCGCTGCCTGACGGCTCGGCCGACGCGACACTGCTGCTCGGCCCGCTCTACCACCTGCCCGACCGGGCGGACCGGGTGGCCGCGCTGCGCGAGGCGGCGCGGCTGACCCGACCCGGTGGCCCGGTGGTCGGGGCGGCGATCAGCCGGAACGCGGCGCTGATCGAAAAGAGCGCGGAGGGCCGGGTGGACGAGTACAGCCGACCGCTCCTACTCAGGGCGTACGCCACCGGGGTCAATGACCCGGCGACCGGCTTCACCACCGCGTACTTCCATCGACCGGAGCAGTTGGTCGAGGAGTTCACCGCGGCCGGGCTGCCGGCACCCCGGCTGTACGGGGTGGAGGGTCCACTCTGGCCTCTGCTGGACGCGCTGGACACCGTCCCGGACGACCGGCTCTTCCATGACGCGGTGGCCTGCGCCGCAGCCTTCGAGCAGGACCCGGCAGTGCTCGGGGTCAGCGCGCACCTGCTTGCCGTCGCGACGGCCTGAGTCCGTCAGGAGCACGGATCGGCGCAGCGATGTTCCGCGCACCGAGGGTGACCGGTGGCGGTTTGGCATGTTATTCTCCGGCGTCGATCTAGGCCGCCGGACCCGACCCGGGGTCGCTGCCGGAAGGACCCTCCCCCGATGCCGGTCGTTGGCGTCACGACCTCGTCCCCAGCCCCGCTGGACCGGCCGGCCGGCGGCGCGTTCGCCCTGGTCTTCACCACCCTGCCGGCGCTGCTGCGGCTGACCTGCGGCCTGGTCGGCGCGGTGGTGGCCCTGGCGGTCCGCACCCCTCCGGTCCGGGTCGCCCTGCTGGTGCCGGTGGTCGCCGTGCTGACCGCCTGGTCCGTCTGGTACGCGTTCCGCGCGCTGCGGCACGGGGCCACCGCCGCGCTGGTGGCCGGCGACGTCGCGCTCACCACCGCGGCCGGGCTGGCGATCCCCTGGCTGGTCGCGCCGGAGGTGCTGCCCGGCGAGGTGAGCTGGATCGCGGTGCTCGCCAGCACCACCGTGATCAACGCCCAGGCCACCGCCCCGGTCCGCTGGTCGGTCCCGGCGGGGTTGCTGGTCACCGCCGGCTACATGACCGGCGCCAACGCCGCCGGCAACCCGGTCGAGGCGCGGACGCACGCGATGACGCTGCTGGTGCAGACCGGCATCACGGCGGCGATCTGCGCGCTGATGCGGCGCCGGATCGAGCACGCCGACACCGCCTTCGCCGACTACCAGCGGCTGGCCCGCGACGCGGTCGTGGCCCGTGCCGCCCGCGAGGCCGAGCGGCGGCAGAACCGCGACCTGCACGACACCGTGCTCGGCACGCTGACCATGGTCGGTCTCGGCGCGGTGCCCGGCCCGTCGGCCACGCTACGCGAACGGTGCGTGGCGGACCTGCGTACCCTCGCCGCCCTGGCCGACGCCAGGTCGGCACCGGCGACCGGCCCGGTGGCGCTGGACGACCGGCTCCGGGCGGCCCTGGCCCAGCTGCCGGAGCTGCCGGTGGCCGCGACGCTCGCGCCGTGCGCGCTGCCGGCGGAGGTCGCCGGTGCGCTGGCGGACAGCGCAGCCGCCGCGCTGGCCAACGTGGCCCGGCACGCGCCGGGTGCCAGCACCACGCTGCGCCTGGCCGGGGAAGCGGGCACCGTCGTGGTCGAGGTGGCCGACGACGGCCCCGGCTTCGACCCCGCCACCGTCCCCGCCCACCGGTACGGGCTGCGCGAGTCGATCATCGGCCGGATGGCGTCGGTGGGCGGCCGGGCAGAGGTGATCTCCGCCCCGGGCAGCGGCACCCGGATCCGGCTGGAGTGGACCGGTGACTGACCTGGGTGCGGCCCTCGACGGCGTCGACCGCCGGCCCGGCCCGGCCGCCGCGCCGGCGGTCTCCTGGACCGGTACGGCCGGCGCGGCGCAGCGGACCGACCGGGCGGAAGCGGCGGGCGCGGTGGCGAGCGCCTCCGACCGGGCCGCCCGGATCGGGGCGGTCACCATCGCGCTGGCCTGGCATCTGGCGATCGACCTGCCGGCGCTCTCCGGCACCGGGATCTCGCCCACCGCCTCGGCCGTGGTCGCCGCCGGCTGGCTGGTGACCACGGCGGTCGGCGTGGCGGCCGGCGTACGCCTGCTGCGCGGTGGCCTGCCGCCCGCCCGGCGGTTGGCGGCGGTGCTGCTGGTGGTCGACGTGGCGGTCTTCGCGGCGGTCGGCGGCGGACAACTGTTCGCGGCGGCGAACTGGGCCTGGGGCGGCCTGGGCTGGTTCTTCCTGCTGGTGCTCTGGCGTCGGCCGGTCCGGTGGCTGCTGGCGTTGCTCGGCGCGCACGCGACGATCGCCCTCGCCGTGGTGATCGTCGACGGCGTGACCGCCCCGGCCGACCTCGCCCGCTACGCGATGTACGTCTACGGCGTCTCCTCGCTGCCGGCCGCGGTCTTCATCGGTGGCACCGCACTCTCCACCCTGGCCCGGGACCGGGCCGCGACGGCGGCGGCGACGATGGCGGTCGAGGCGGAGCGGGTGGCGGCGGAACAGGCCCGGGGGGAGCGGCGTGCCCGGCTGGGCCTGGTCAGCGGCACCGCCGAGGAGGTGCTGGCCGAGCTGGCCGCCGGGGACGCCGACCCGGCCGACCCGGAGGTACGCCGTCGCTGCGTACTGGCCGCGGCACGGCTGCGCCGCCTGATCGCCGAGTCGGACGACGTGCCCGACCCGCTGCTGCACGAGCTGCGGGCCGCCGCGGATCTGGCGGAACGCGACGGGCTGCCGATCGAACTGGTCGCCGTCGGGGTCCCACCGGAACTTCCGGTCGAGGTACGCCGGCGGCTGACGGACCCGCTCACCGCGGCGCTCGCCGACGCCCGGGGATGGGCCCGGGTGACCGTGGTCGCCGGCCCGGACGAGGTGGTGGTCAGCCTGGTCACCCCGGACCACGACGGGCCCGACACGAGCGGGCCACCGGGCACGACCAGCCCGCCGGGTACGGACGGGGACGGCGGCGAACCGGTGGAGATCGGGCACGAGCGGGACGGGGAGATCAGGTGGACACAGACCCAGTGGCGCAGGACGTGACGGGCGAGCCGCCGATCGGCGTGGCGATCGTGGACGACCATCCGGTGGTGATCGACGGGGTACGCGCCTGGCTGGCCAGCGAGCGGCGGTTGCGCGTACTGGCCACCGGGGACGATCCGGACGTGGTGCTGCGGGCCGCCCCGCAGGCCGAGGTGGTCCTGCTCGACCTGCGGCTGCACGGGCGGATGGCGATCGACAAGCTCGCCGAGCTGAGCGCCGCCGGGCGGCGGGTGGTGGTCTACTCCGAGCACACCGACCCGGCCACCATGCTCGCCGCGCTGGACGCGGGGGCGGTCGCGTTCCTCGCCAAGCACGAGGGGCGCGAGCACTGCGTGGCGACCGTGCTCGCCGCGGCGAGCGACCGGCCGTACGTGCCGCCGGCGCTGGCCGGGGCGATGGTCGGCGATCCCCGTCCGGACCGGCCCACACTGTCGGACAAGGAGCGCGAGGCCCTGCTGCTGTGGTTCCAGTCGATGTCGAAGGCTTCGGTGGCTCGCCGGATGCGGATCAGCGAGCACACCGTCAAGCAGTACGTGGACCGGGCGCGGATCAAGTACACCCGGGCGGGCCGACCGGCGGCCACCAAGGCGGCACTACTCGCCCGGGCGATCGAGGACGGACTAGTCCGGCCGGAGGAGATCGGCATCTACCGGTCACAGGCGTCCACCGACCGGCCGACCCCCTAACGGCTGTCATGACACCCGGTGACGAGTGGGCCAGGCTCGGGATACCGCCAACCGTCTTTCCGGGAGGTCGTGACGTGCAGGAGGACGCCGCCCCCTTCTTCATCGGGCCGCACCGCTTCGACGCGGACGATCCCGCCCGTCCCCTGCTCGACCGGGGGTACGCGCTGGTCCCCGAACCGGGCGAGCAGGTGCTCGGTCAACACCGGCTCGAGGTGTCCGGTCAGCTGCTCGGCCCCTCCGAGACCGCCCGCGCCTGGCGGCTCGCCGCCCCGGCCGAGGTCACCGTGACCGACCGGCGCCTCGCCTACGTCTGCCTTGACTCCGAACTGTCCCTGGTCTCCGGTCGGGACGGCCGGACGTACGCCCGGCACCGGCGTCCGGTCCGGCTGTCCCGACTGGTCAGCGGTCAGATCCGCTGGCAGTGGCCGTCCCGGCTGGAGCTGGTCGACGGCCCGGAGGTCGGCGGCGAACTGCGGGTGGTCTGCGACGCCCTGCGGACCATCCGGCAGCCCGCCCTCGCCCTCGCCGGCCCGGACCTCGAGATCGTCGCGCTGGCCCGGCAGATCAGCCGCGCCGTGGCCGAGTTCCGGCTGGTCCACCCCGAGATGGTGGAACTCTCCCCGCCGGAGCGGGACACCCTGCTGTTCCGGTTCGGTGGCGCGCCCGGCCCGGCCCGCGGTTCGGTGACCCTGCCGGGGTCGCTGCCGGTGGAGTTCCTCTCCCGGGACGACTACTACCGCCCGGCGGCGGACGCCGTCGCGGCCTGGGGGCGGCAGGCACTCCCGGCGCGGGGCCGCCCCGGCTCCGCCTGCTGACCCCTGCGATCCAGCCGGGGTGGATCAGGTGGTACGGGCACGGCGGCCCGGCCGGTCCAGCTCGGCGGCCTCCTGCGGGGTGGGGGCGGTGCCGCCGAGGTGGGCCGGCTGCCACCAGGCGTCGTCGGTGCCGGCGGGTCGCTCCGGGTAGTCCTGCTGGGCCCGGTCGACCAACGCGCTCAACCGGCTCCGCAGTTCGGCCGTCATCGTGCTGGCGTCCGGGTAACCGGCCGGATCCATCGGCTCCCCCACCAGGATGGTGATCGGGATGTGTCGCCGGGTGAGGGTGCGCGGCCGGCCCTTGGTCCAGAGCCGCTGGGTGCCCCAGACGGCCACCGGCAGCAGTGGTACGGACGCCTGCTGGGCCATCCGGGCGGCCCCGCTCTTGAGGTCCTTGACGGTGAAGGAACGGCTGATCGTCGCCTCCGGGAAGACGCCGACCACCTCGCCGTTTCGCAGCGCGGTCACCGCGGTCTGGTACGAGCCGGCGCCGGCCGCCCGGTTCACCGGGATGTGCTTCATGCCCCGCATGAGCGGGCCGGAGACCGGATGTCTGAAGACGGAGTCCTTCGCCATGAACCGAACCAGGCGGCGGGACTCCAGCGCGCCGAACCCACAGAAGATGAAGTCCAGGTAGCTGACGTGGTTGCTGGTCAGCACCGCACCCCCGGTGCGCGGCACGTGGTGGCTGCCCTCGACGGTCAGGTGCAGGTCGAGGACCCGGAACATCGTCTTGGCGGCGGCGATCACGGGCGGGTACACGAGCTCCGGCATCCGCCGACTTTACCGCGAGTAGGTTACGTGACCGTAAGGACAAGAGACCCCGTGACCGCACGACTCCGGGTGGTGACCGGATGCTGACCGCACGGCGACGCCGCCGGCAAGGTGGACCGGCGGCGTCGGACGTCGACAGGCAGGTCAGGCGGCGAGCTTGTTCAGGTCCAGCCGACCCCGGGCGAAGGCATCCACCTTGCCCCACCGGCCCGGGATGTCCAGCACCTCGATCCGGCCCATGCCGACCGGCAGCCGCGGGTCGACGGACAGGTGCCCCTCGTGCGGCTCCAGCCCCAGCATGGTCCGGATCAGCAGCAACGGGCTGCCCGTTGACCAGGCCTGCGGGCTGCACGCCGTCGGATACTCCACCGGGAACTTGGTCAGCTCCCGGTGGTAGCCGCCGAACGCCTCCGGCAGCCGGCCGTCGAAGTAGCGCGCCGCGTCCAGGATGCCGTTGGCGATGCAGGCGGCCTCCTCCGCGAAGCCGTACCGGCGCAGGCCCCAGGCGATGAAGGAGTTGTCGAACGGCCAGATGGTGCCGTTGTGGTAGCCGATCGGGTTGTAGCGGACCTCGCCCTCCGCCAGCGTTCGTACCCCCCAGCCGGAGAAGAGCCGCGGCCCGATCAGGTGCTCGGCGACCTTCCCCGCCCGGTCCTCGTCGACGATGCCGCTCCACAGCAGGTGCCCGATGTTGGAACTGAGCACGTCGCACTGCCGGCCGTCCGGGTCCAGCCCGAGGGCATAGAACTCGCCGTCCGCCACCCACCAGTCGCGGTTGAACCGCTCCTTGAGCGTGGCCGCCTCACATTCCAGGCGGTCGGCGTACCTCGGGTCGTCCCAGCACTCACGGGCCATCCGGGCGGCCCGCATCTTCGCGTCGTACGCGTACCCCTGCACCTCGCAGGTGGCCCGCGGGAACGGCGGCAGCTTGCCGTCGGCGTACGAGATGGAGTCCCAGGAGTCCTTCCAGCACTGGTTCTCCAGGCCGGTGTCGGTGTTCCGCCGCTCGTACCAGATGTAGCCGTTGCCCAACAGGTCGGCGTAGTCGTCGACCCACTTCAGCGCCGCCCGGCACTCCTTTTCCAACTCCTTGACCAGCGCGACGTCCCCGGTCCACTTCTCGTACTCGTCGAGGAGCACCACGAACAGCGGCGTCGCGTCCACCGAGCCGTAGTACGGCGAGTGCGGCTGCTCCTCGAAGGCGGCCGTCTCGCCGTACCGCATCTCGTGCAGGATCCGGCCCGGATCCTCGTCCCGGAAGTCGTCGAACCGGGTGCCCTGCAACGCGCCGAGAATCCGCAACGTGGTCTTGGAGAGCGCCGGCGCGAACGGCAGCACCTGCAGACAGGTGAGGATGCTGTCCCGGCCGAACATGGTCATGAACCAGGGCAGGCCGGCGGCCGGGAGCGTCTGCCCGCCGAGGGAGAGCGGCGAGAAGCGCAGCGCCGCCAGGTCGATCAGGCTGCGCCGGTACGTCGAGGCCAGCTCGGGGTGCTCGGTGTTGACCTTCGGCGCGTTGGCCATCCACTCCTCCAGGTCACGCTGGAGGGCGAGCCGCTCGGTGCCGCGAACCTGCAGCCCCATGCGCAGGTCCCGGCCACCCGGGCCGATCGCGACGGTCTCCACGTCGATCGTGCTGTCCCACTGCCCGTTGGGTTCCAGGTGGACGGTCCAGGCGAGCCCTTGGCGGTCGTACCTCGCCGGAACGGAGGCGGAGATGACCGTCTCCCGCTTGAAGTTGCCCCGCCGGTAGCCCAACCGGAGCCGGTCCTGTTCGGCCTCGGAGTAGATCTCGCCCTTCTTGTTCAGGATCTCGTCCTTCACCTGGAACAGGTCGGCGAAGTCGGAGCCGGCCTCCATCCGGATCTCCAGGTCGACCGGCTTCTCGTCGTGGTTGAGGATGGTCACCTTCTCCCGGAAGCTGCCACCCACCGTCCGCTCCCGGATGACCGACAGCTTCGCGTCGATGTAGTGCGTGGCCAACCCCGGCACCAGGAAGAACCGGGCCTCGAAGTACTGGAGGTCGTCGTACGACAACGCGTTGAGCCGTTCCCCGTTGACCGTCATCACCCATTTCGACAGGAATCGGGTGTCGATGGAGAAGAGACCGGTCGGCTCGCTCGGCGTCGCCTCGATGTCGCCGGTGTCCTCGGAGACCACGAACGTGTTTCCGTCGAGGATCCGGACCGTGTTGCCGCCTGCCATCAGAGCACCTCCCGCCCGAACGCGCGCCGCGGCCCCTGCGAGCTGGGCGGACCGGGGAGAAGCCGTTCGACCTGGAGTAGCAGCCGCAGGTCGCCCGCCACGGTCATGTCGCCGCGGAGCAGGGCCGCGATGGCGTTCTCCTCGCCCCTGACCAGCTCGCCGAAGAGCCGTGGCGGGCTGCCCACCACCGTGTCGGCCTCCCGGTCCTCCTGCCGGACCTGCAGGTTGCCGCGGTCGATCTCCAGCAGCCAGTGAGTCGTCTGCGCCCCCTCGTGCAGGTCGAAACGCAGGGTTCCGGAGCTCTTCGCCAACAGGGGTTCGAACCCCCGCCGGTCCAGTTCCTCGAAGAATCTCGTGGTCGCGTCCACCATCCGCTCCACTCCTCCCGCGATTCCGCGGCGTCGACGTCGGAGGACGGGTCCCCGCCGGGTACGGCGTCAACCTCGCCCGGATCGGGTGACCGCCGTCCGGGGCGCCGGGTGACTCGGCGAACCCGGAACGCGCGAGGACCGCCCGGAACGCGCGAGGACCGCCCGGAACGCGCGAGGACCGCCCGGAACGCGCGAACGCCGGCCCCCGGGCGGGGAGCCGGCGTCACCGCGGCGGACGGGGTCAGTTGTTGGGATCGTCTGCGCTGATGTCGGCGAGCACCGACTGGGGTTCCCGCTCGACCGCGAGGTCACCCATCGAAATCAGCCCGACCAGGCGGCCGTCGTCGATCACCGGCAGTCGGCGTACCGCGTACGTCCGCATCAGGTCGGCGGCCGCCACGGCGTCGTCGTACTGGCTCACCGTCACCACGTCCTTGCTGGTGATCTGGTTGAGCCGGGTCGTGTTGGGGTCCATGTTCTCGGCCACGCCGCGGACCGTGATGTCCCGGTCCGTGACGATGCCGACGACGTTGTCGCCGTCGGTCACCACCACGTCACCGATGGCGCTGTCCCGCATCTCCTGCGCCGCGGCGGTGAGAGTGTCGTTGCCGTCCATCGTCACCAACCGGGTCGTCATGAACTCTCCGACCGTCGTCATGGGGCTCCCCTCTCGGTTTCGGCACCGCGGTGTACCCGCCGGTCCCGGCCCGGTAACCCCGGCCGGTGCTTCGCGCCGCCCTGCCTCGCGCCGCCCTGCCTCGCGCCGCCTTACAGGGCCGTCCGCCTCGGCCCGGCCTTGATCGACTCCATATGCGGGATGTGGTGGTCTCGCCGGGTACCGGATGCCGCCATGTGCGCCACGTGCAGTGGATCACCACCTCGTGCCCCCGCGACGCGGCGGGACCGCGTGCCGGGCCCTTGATCGACTCCGTTCGCGGGATGTGGCGGTCTCGCCAGGCACCGGATGCCGGTCACCCGGCGAGACGCCACATGGGCGAGGGTCAGGCGCGCGGAGGCGCCCCGTAGACGCGCTCGACGTGCAGCCGCAGCACGAGCCGCCGATCGGCGACCATGGCCCGCCGGAAGTCGTCCCAGTCCGGGTGTTCGCCCTGCACCGCCCGGTAGATCCCGACCAGTTCCGCCACGGTCGGGTCGTCCGGCCGCTCGGCCACCGGCGTCAGCTCGGCTCGGGCCTCCGCCACCGCGTACGCCCAGCCGTCCTCGCTGCTGACCTGGAAGCTGGCCCGGGGGTCGCGGCGCAGGTTGGCGGTCTTGGCCCGGCCGTCGGTGACCGAGACCCGGATCAGGCCCTCGCCACGGTCGAAGGAGTAGACCACGTTGGACAACTGGGGTCGGCCGTCCCGCTTGATGGTGGCGAGCGTGCCGAGCCAACGGCTCGCGATGAGGTCGGTCAGGGCCTGCCGGGTCTGCTCGTCCGTCATTCGGGCCTCCCGCGTCGACTGGTGGTGGTCGTCCCCATCTCACCGCATTTCCGGTCCGGGTGCCCGACCATCGGCCGGGCACCCGGGCCCTCAGCGACGCTCGGCGGCAACCAGCTCGGCGAGCTGCACCGCGTTGAGCGCGGCACCCTTGCGGAGGTTGTCGTTCGAGCAGAAGAGAGCCAACCCGTGCTCGACGGTCTCGTCGGCCCGGATCCGGCCCACGTACGTCGGGTCCTGGCCGGCCGCCTCGAGCGGGGTCGGCACGTCGGCCAACGCCACGCCCGGCGCGCCGTCGAGCAGTTCGCGGGCGCGGGCCGGGGTGATCGGGCGGGCGAACCGGGCGTTGATCTGGAGCGAGTGGCCGGTGAAGACCGGCACCCGGACGCAGGTGCCGGAGACCTTCAGCCCGGGGATCTCCAGGATCTTGCGGCTCTCGTTGCGCAGCTTCTGTTCCTCGTCGGTCTCGAAGGAACCGTCGTCGACGACAGAGCCGGCCAGCGGCAGCACGTTGAAGGCGATCGGGCGGGCGAACGAGCGCGGCGCGGGGAACTCGACGGCCGCGCCGTCGAAGGCGAGCCCGGCGGCGTGCTCGGCGACCTTACGGACCTGCTCGTCCAGCTCGGCCACCCCGGCCAGGCCGGCGCCGGACACCGCCTGGTAGGTGGCGACGACCAGGCTGACCAGTTCGGCCTCCTGGTGCAGCGGGCGCAGCACCGGCATCGCGGCCATGGTGGTGCAGTTCGGGTTGGCCACGATGCCCTTCGGCCGGTCGGCGACGGCGTGCGGGTTGACCTCGGCGACCACCAGCGGCACCTCGGGGTCCATCCGGAACGCCGACGAGTTGTCGATGACCACCGCGCCGGCCTCGGCGACCCGGGAAGCCAGCTCCCGGGCGGTGCCCTTGCCCGCCGAGAAGAGCACGATGTCCAGCCCGCGGTAGTCAGCGGTGGCCGCGTCCTCGACGGTGACCTCGCCGTCCCGCCACGGCAGGGTGCGTCCGGCCGACCGCGCCGAGGCGAACAACCGCACCTGCTCCGCCGGGAACTCGCGCTCCGCCAGCACCTGCCGCATCACGCCACCGACCTGGCCGGTGGCCCCCACAATGCCGATCCTCATGCCCGCGAGGCTACCCACCCGGCCGGCCGGCCCGGGAAGCCTTTCCCACGGCGCGGGCCGGACCGCGGGCGGATCTTGGTACGAACGCCCGCTACGGGGCTGTTTCGTACCAAGATCCGCAGGCGGGTTACGGGGTGTGGTCGATTACGTCGCCCAGGGCGGCGGCGACCAGGTCGTCGCGGATGAGCGCCGAGTCGCCCTCGACAACCACGGTGAGCGACTCCGGGTGCAGGTGCGCCCCGGCCGCCGCGGAGACCTGGTCCACGTCGGCGGCGAGCAGCGCCTCGCGCAGCCGGGCGTGGTAGTCGTCCGGCAGGTCGTGCACCACCAGCGTGGTCAGCGCCGACGCGATCGCCCGCGGCGTCTGCAACTCGACTGAGAGCTGGCCGGCCCGCCACGAGCGGGCCACCGCCAGCTCGTCCTCGGTCACCCCGGTCATCTGGGTACGCGAGACCTCGCCGATCGCCTCCACCAGGGCCGGCGCGGTCACCGCGGTCTGCACCCCCGAGCTGATCGCGAACCGGCCGAACCGGCGCGACGAGGCGAAGTCGCCGCGGATGCCGTACGTGTAGCCGTGCACCTCGCGGATCAGGTGGTTGAGGCGGGAGGTGAACGCCCCACCGAGCACGGTGCCGGCGAGCGTCATCGGCACGTGGTCCGGGTGGGCGCGGTGCGGGGACGGGTGCCCGATGCGGAGCGTCGACTGCACCGAGCCGGGTCGGTCGACCAGGATGACCCGCCGCCCGCCGGGCAGCGCCACCTCGATCGGGCCGCCCATCTCCACCGGCCCGCCCGCCGTGCCGGCGAACGCGGCGGCACCCAGCGCGTCGAGGTCGACCCGGTCCAGGTCGCCCGCGACGATCAGCGTCCCCGGACGGATGAACCACTCCGAGTGGAAGACGGTCACGTCGTCCACGTCGAGCGCGGCCACGCTCTCCGGGTCGCCGTACATCGGGCGGCCCCAGCGGTTGTCCGCGCCGAACAGGTCGGCGCGCAACACGGCGTCGGCCCGGGGACCGGGGTTGGCCCAGTCCATCCGAAGCGCGGTCACCTCGTCGTCGCGGACCCGCCGCACGTCCGCCGGGTCGAGCTTCGGGGTACGGACGGCCTCGGCGAGCAACTCGACGGCGGCACCCAGCCGGTCCACCGGCACCTGCACGCTGACCTGGAACGAGTCCCAGTCCAGCCCGGTCACCAGCTCGGTGCCGAGCGCCTCGATCGCCAGGGCGTACGCGGTGGCGTCGCGCTGCGCGGTGCCCTCCTCCAGGGCCTTGGCGAGGACCGCGCCCAGCCCCTCCTTGCCCACCGGCTCCCGGCCGGCGCCCCCGTCGAGGAGCAGCAGCGCGACCGCGAGGTTCTGCCCCGGCAGGTGCGCGGCGACGACCTGCCCACCGGCGACGGCCCGGCGGACCACCTGCGGGAACCGGTACGGGCGGGCGGCGCCCGGCCCGGGACGGGTGGTGATCAGCGTCATGGCTTCTCCTCGGGCTGGTAGACCAGGGTCACCCGGTCGGCGGCACCGAGCAGCTCGGCGGCCTGCTCGGCGATCTGCTCGGCGGTGACGGCGAGCCAGCCGGGCAGCCGCTCGCCGGCCTTCGCCGGGTCACCGAACTGGGTGGCGTACCGGCCCAGCGTGTCCGCCCGGCCGTCCACGGTGGACATCTGCCGCCACCACAGGGTGCTCAGCAGCGCCTTGGCGCGGTCCAGCTCGGCGGCGGTCACCGGCACGCCGGCCAACTCGTCGACGACCTCGGCCAGCCCGTCACGCAGCCGCTCGGCGGTCACCCCGGGGCGGGCCGTGACGGTGGCGATCAGCGGAGCCGGGCCGTGCGCCAGGTCCACCCCGTACGCCCCGACCAGGTCCGGCTGGGCGATCCGCTCACCGTCGGCGAGGCGCTGGTAGAGGCGACTGCCCCGGCCGCTGCCCAGGACGGTGGCGAGGACGGTGGTCACGTCGTACCCGGGGGTGCCGAGCGGGTGGGTGCGGTGCGCGACGTACACCCGGGGAGCGGGCACGTCGGCGGTGACGGTCTCCACCGCCGGCTGCCCGGTCGCCGGCACCGTGCGCCCGTCCGGGGCGGCGGGGATGTCGGCGCGCGGCGGGATGCCGCCGAAGTACTTGTCGGCGAGCGCGAACACGTCGCCTGCGGTGGTGTCGCCGACCACGGTGAGCACCGCGTTGTTCGGCGCGTAGTACGTCTCGTGGAACGCCTGGAAGGTGGGCAGGTCGGCGGCGTTCAGGTCGGCCATCGACCCGATCGTCGCGTGGTGGTACGGGTGGCCGGGCGGATAGAGCAGCGGCAGCAGCCGCAGCCAGGCGTCGCCGTACGGGACGTTCTCGTACCGCTGGCGGCGCTCGTTCTTGACCACGTCCCGCTGGTTGTCCAGCGTCTCCCGGGTCAGCGCCGGCACCAGGCCGCCCATTCGGTCGGCCTCCAGCCAGAGCGCCAGCTCCAGGTGTTCGGCCGGGACGGTCTCGAAGTAGTTGGTCCGGTCCGGGTTGGTGGTGGCGTTCAGCGACCCACCTGATCCCTGGATGAACCGCATGTGCTCGGTCTTCGCCACGTTCACCGAGCCCTCGAACATCAGGTGCTCGAACAGGTGGGCGAAGCCGGTCTCTCCCTCCGGTTCGTGCCGGGAGCCCACGTCGTACCAGAGGTTGACGGCGACGGCGGGGGCGGCGCGGTCCTCGCTCACCACCACGCGTAAGCCGTTGTCCAGTCGGGTCGTCTCGATGGGCCAGGGGTAACCGCTGTCGGGCATGCCACGACGCTATCCGATCTCGCGGGCGGAAAGGTGACGAGCGGGGAGCCCGCGCACCCCCGCTCAGTCCGGCGGTTCACTCGGGGTCACCGTCTGATCCGACGTGCGGTGTTCCAGGGTGGTGTCCTCGGCGACGTCGGTGTCCTCCCGGATGTCCGATTCGGTGAGGATCGCGTCGGCCTGGGCCTCCGGATCCTCGCTGCCCGCCGCGGCCTCCTCGGGCAGCAGATGGGCACGGGACTCGATCCGCTCCTGCTCACTCTGCTCGTGATCCATGCACTCCGCATACCCCGCGTACCGCAGTGCGGAACGGAGCGCGACTTTCCCGGCGCGTCGGGTACGCTGGCCGGCGTGACGCGGTCGTATCGATGGTTTAGGCAGCCGGCTGGAGGAGCCGGTGACCTCACCATGAGCTGACGTCACTCCTCTTCGAGCCGGCCGGGCCGGGATGCTTTCCCCGCCCTCTCGCCAACGAGCAGCCGGCTCGTTCCCGGGCGCCGGCCCCGGGCAGCGGTCGGCGGAAGGAACCCCCACCGTGACTGCCCCGGACGCCCGTCGGGTCATCGACCAGCGGATCGACCGTGTCGTGCCGCTGACCACCCCGGCCCTGCTGCACCACCATCTGCCGCTGGACACGGCGCTCGCCGAGGCCGTGGTGGCCGGCCGGCGGGCCGTCGCCCGGGTGCTGGACCGCGCCGACGACCGGCTGCTGGTCGTGGTCGGCCCGTGCTCGGTGCACGACCCCGTCGCCGCCCTCGAGTACGCGGGCCGGCTGCGTGAGGTCGCCGACCGACTCGCCGACGACCTGCTGGTGGTGATGCGGGTCTACTTCGAGAAGCCACGCTCGACGGTGGGCTGGAAGGGCCTGATCAACGACCCCGGGCTGGACGGGTCGGGCGACGTCAACACCGGCCTGCGGAAGGCCCGCGCGCTCCTGCTCGACGTACTGCGTCTCGGTCTGCCGGTGGGCTGCGAGTTCCTCGACCCGATCACTCCGCAGTACATCGCCGACACCGTGGCCTGGGGGGCGATCGGCGCCCGGACGGTGGAGAGCCAGGTGCACCGGCAGCTCGCCTCCGGCCTGTCCATGCCGATCGGCATGAAGAACCGACCCGACGGCAGCATCTCCACCGCGGTGGACGCGATCCGGGCGGCCGGCGTGCCCCACGTCTTCCCCGGCATCGACGTCTCCGGCACTCCGGCGATCATGCACACCCGGGGCAACGCGGACGGTCACCTGGTGCTGCGCGGCGGGGGCGACCGGCCGAACTACGACGCGGAGTCGGTGGCCGGCGCGCTCGACCTGCTGCGGGCCGCCGACCTGCCCGAGCGCGTGGTGGTCGACGCCAGCCACGCCAACAGCGGCAAGGACCACCGCCGCCAGCCGCTCGTCGCCGCCGACGTGGCCGCCCAGATGGCCGCCGGCCAGCGCGGCATCGTCGGCATCATGCTGGAGAGCTTCCTCCAGCCCGGCCGCCAGGACCTCGACCCCACCCGGGAGCTGGCCTACGGCATGTCGATCACCGACGCCTGCATCGGCTGGGACACGACCACCCAGGTCCTCACCGACCTGGCCCACTCCGTCCGCACCCGCCGCGCCACCCTCCCCACCTCCGCCTAACCCCCACCCCCCACCCACCCTCGCCGCGCCCCACCCCCCACACCGTCGATCATGGAGTTGTGGCTCCTGAGATGTTCCGGATTTTCCGGTTCGCCACGTGCCACAACTCCATGATCGCCGCGTTACCGGAGCGGGGGCGGCGACGTTTGACCGATTCGGGCCGGGGTAGTGACGGGCGTGACCGACGACGCGCCTGTGACGGAACAGCCGGACACCCGGCTGCTCGACGAACTGCTCGACGACATCTACCACGGCCAGGAGCGGATCAGCCAGGCCGACATCTACCGCAGGGCGGTCGCCGCCGAGCTCCCCGCGGAGCTGCTCTCCAGGATCGCCGCGCTTCCCCAGGGCGAGTACGCCGTCGACGAGGTGGCCGACCAACTGGGCGGAACCGTGGCGTGAAGGGGCGCCCGCAGACAGGCCTGAAGCGGGACCGTGGCGTGAAGGGGCGCCCGCAGACGGGCCTGAAGCGGGACCGTGGCGTGAGGGGCCGCCCCCGGACGGGCCTGAGGCGGAACCGCGGAGGGCCGCCTGGGTGCCCCGGAGGACGGAGGACAGGGCAATGACGGACCGTAACGAGGAACGACACGAACACCCCCCGGCGCTCGGCCAGCCGGAGGGCCCGGACACGCTGCCCGAGCCCGACTTCGCCGCGGAGCACGAGTGCACCGCCGTGGACGCGGACATCGTCACCGGAGCCGACGAGGAGGAACGGGAGCCAGAGGCGGCGCGGGGTTGGGCGGGCGAGGACCACGGCACCACCCCCACCTGAGCGACACGAGCGGTGGGGGTCTTGAGGCCCCCACCGCCCTGACGAACTCGGTGTACCCGACGCCGCAGAGGAGTCGGGTCACTGTCCGTGGTGGCCACCCTCGGCCGCGCGCTGGGCGACGGCATACCCCATCTGGAGGAAGTCGGAGGCGGCCACCGCGGTCAGCGCGGTGGCGACCAGCCGGGTCAGCCGCGGTGCCAGCACCAGTCCCCCGGTGAGTCCGGTCGCCACCCAGACCGCCATGCAGAACGGGCAGCTCAGCAGTTCGCCGACGGCGTGGCGGGTGGGGCTGCCCTGGTCGCGGACCTGCTCCATCACCTCGCCGCTGCCGATCGGGCGGTCGTAGCGGGTGAACGGCGCGCGCAGCGGACTGGTGATGGCGTCCTTGGACAGCAGTCGGCTGAGCTTGTGGGTCGCGACGCAGAGCAGCATCACGTCACCGGCTGTGGGCCGCTGCGGCACCGGCCGGCCGGTTGCCCGAACCAGCCCGACCAGCGACGCGGTGACTGTGGCGTACGTGCCCATCGCCGCCAGGTAGCCGCCCAGCGGCCGGTGTTCGTGCGGCGCGTACGCCTGGCGCAGGCGCGCCACCCTCTGCTTCAAGCCACTCCCGGTCACCTGGCCTCCTCGGTGTTCGTGGCAGTGCCGGCTCAGCCGGCGGTCAGGTTGTCGGCCACCTCGCGGGCGAGGTTGGCCAGGGTCTCCTCGGCGAGTCCGTCGGCGTCCACGCCGGCCAGGTCGAGCCGGACCCGGGCGCCGCCGGCGTCGACCGGCTCCACCAGGATCTCCGCCGACCAGTCGGGCGCGGAGTCGCTGTACCAGGTGGCCCGCATCTGCTCGACGCTGACCAGCTCCGGGCGGCGACCGCCGTCCAGCCGGAGCGGTTCGGGCAGCCACGCCGCCGCCCGGTCCGGGTCGATGGCCGTGTTGAACACCACCTCGGGTGGCGCGGACATCCCCCGTTCGGCGTGCGCCACCATCAGACGTCCCGCAGCCGGCTGGGGTCGACCTCCCGCCCCGGGTGCCGGGCGAGGTACTCGGTCTCCAGCTCGGCGGTACGGCGCAGGTGGTTGGCGAGCGCCGAGTCGGTGGCGTGCCGCAACGTGTCCAGCCGGGTGCGGTGCAGGCTGGTCATCTCCCGGATCAGGTCCTCGTCGCCGAGCTCGGCCGGGTCCACCCCGAGCGCCTCGCCGTCGAGGTCGTCGAGCGTGGCGTCGGTCCCGGTGCGGTCGCCGGCCCACTCGGGCACCCGCTGCTCCGGGCTGGCCTCACCGGTGCCGCGTACTGATTCGGTCATCGTCGCCCCCTCTTCTCGTTCGGGTTGGCGTCTGGACGGATGCCCACCCGGGATGCCACCAAACCCCGCCACCTACGACACCGCGTCGGAGACCGCGGCCGACCCCGGTACCCTCGATGGCATGAGACGACTCTGGACACCGGCGTGGATCGCCCGCCACGTGGCCATGGTCGTGCTGGTCGTGGCGTTTCTCGGGCTCGGTTGGTGGCAGGTCACCCGGGCCACCGAGGGCAACGCGCTGAGCTTCGGGTACGCGATCGAGTGGCCGGTCTTCGCCGGCTTCGTGGTCTTCGTGTGGTGGCGTGAGGTGCGACACACTCTGCGGCGCCCGCGCGAGGGGGGCCCGTCCCCGGCGCCGGCCGCCGCGGGCCCCGAGCCGGCCGCCACCACCCCGGCGGTACGCCGGCCCGTACGGGTGAGCCGCGTGCCGGCCGGCCCGGCGCCGGGCCCCGAGGACGGCGAGCTCACGGACTACAACCGCTACCTGTCATGGTTGAACGCCAACCCGGGTGCACGGCCCGGTGACTATCCCGGCTGACGCCGGTTCGGAAGGACGGACGAAGGTGGGCGGAGCCCTTACCCGGTACCGCGTGATCGCCTGGATCGTGGGCGTGGCGCTGGCCGTGCTGGTCCTGATCGGCATGCCGCTGAAATACCTCTTCGACAGCCCGACCGTGGTGGCCGTGGTCGGCACCGCGCACGGCTGGCTCTACATGGTCTATCTGGCGCTCACGTTCGACCTGTCGCGCCGGGCCGACTGGCCGCTGAAGCGGATGCTGCTGGTGATGCTGGCCGGCACCGTGCCGTTCGTCTCGTTCTACGCCGAGCGCCGGGTGAGTCACTGGCTCACCGACGCGGAGCGGTCCCGGACCCCGGAGCCGGTCGCCGGCTGAGTCGGCGGTCCGCCGCGACCTGCCGCCGGTCGGCGCTTCGGCGCCCCGGGCACGGACCTCAGCGCTTCGGCGCCCCGGGCACGGGCCCCAGCGCTTCGGCGCCCCCGGCACGGGACCCAGCGCTTCGGTCGCCGCAGGGGCGGGCGGTGTCACCGCCTCGGTCGCCACGGGTCGGCGGTGGCCACCGGGTCCGCCCAGCCACCGAGCCGCGCGCCCTCCCGGGCCCGCCGCACGGCCCGGGCGACCTGGCCGAACTGCCGCTCGTCGTCGCTGCTGAAGAGCAGCACCTCGGCACCCCGGTACCGCCCCCACAGCTCGTACGGCGGCGGCCGCCAGCGGTCACCGATCAGCACGAGCAGCAGCGGCAGCAGACCGACCACGCCCAGCACCAGGTACGCGGTCGCGGTGAGCCGTTGCAGTCCACCGGTGAAGCCGAGCAGCACCCCGACCGCGCCGATCAGGGCGGCGGTGACCGCGACCGCCCGGAGGGCGAGCCGGTCGTGCGGCCCGCGGGCGGTCCAGATCTGGGCGAGTTCCGCGACCGGCCAACTCTTGCGGCCGACGGTGAAGCGTTCGTCGGTGACGACGATGCCCGGACGAGAGTAGAGCAGGGTCGGAGCGTTCGCCCGCGGCGGCCGGGGCGGGTGGGTGGCGGAGCCATCGGTCTGCACGGCATCCTCCAAGGGATCGCGCGCCGGGTTCTCCCCGCCCGACGAGCTGCGTCGATGCCGCCTGACGAGATTCCCGGCTCCGCGCTTCATTGTGTTGTGGGCGCGCCAGCCCGGCCGGGTCTTTCCGCAGGCCATCGCCGCACCTGGGGCGGTGGCAACGCCGAGAGACAGCGCTGATTTCGCTCTTTGTCATGACATTGCGCTGCGATGCCTGGCGACATCCGCCCAGAACGACGAATCGGGCCAGCCGCGCCATCCACCCAATCAGCACTTCAGGCCGCGAGCCGGGTGGCGAAACGGTCACAAGTTGTCACCGTCACCGTTGTCACTTCCTGACACTTTGCCAACATTCGCCTCTGCTTCAACTCCCCACCACACCTACCAAGGGTTAGGTTGGGCAGGCTGGACCGGTCGACCGCCATCCGCCCGGATGGCCCCGGCCCGGTGTCGCCGGGTGCCTTTGCGCTCCCGGCGGCCGTCGGAGAGGAGCTTTCCGCTCTTGTCGTCCTTACGGATCCTGCTGCGTTCGCTGGCGGTCGTCGGCCTCTCGGCCGCGCTGATCGCCCCGGCGTCGGTGGCTCGGGCCGAGCCCACCCCCGCCGAGCTGACGAAGCAGATCGAGAAGTCCTCGACTGAGCTGGAGCGAATCGTCGAGTCCTACAACAAGCTCAACGAGGAGATCAAAGCCAACAAGGCCACCGCGGACGCGTTGCAGGCCAAGATCGGTCCGTTGCAGGCGCTGGCCGAGCAGAGCCGTGCCGACGTCGGCACCCTCGCCGTCACCGCGTACAAGACCGGCGGGCTGCGCACCGCGCGGGCCTTGCTGGAGCCGGGCGGGCAGACCTCACTGCCGGAACGGCTGGGCACACTCGACCAGCTGACCCGCCAGCGACAGCAGACCATCGACGGCTTCACCACGAGCCAGCGCAAGCTGATCGAAGAGAAGACCAAGCTCGATGTCACGCTGGCCAGGCAGGCCGCGCAGGCGAAGCAGCTCGGCGCCGGAAAGAAGAAGATCGAGGCGGACCTGGCCCGCCTCTACGAGCTGCGCCGGCAGGCGTACGGGCGGGCCACCGAGGCACCCGCGAAGGCCAGCTCGGCCGGCAGCGCCCCGGCCATCTCCGGCTCGGCCGGGGTGGCGGTGAAGTACGCGTACGCGGCGATCGGCAAGCCGTACGTCTACGGGGCCGAGGGTCCCGGGGGCTACGACTGCTCGGGCCTCACGCTCGCCGCCTGGCGGGCGGCCGGAAAGTCGTTGCCGCACAACGCGGCGATGCAGTGGGACGCCACCTCACGGATCAGCCGCGGCTCGCTGCAGCCAGGCGACCTGGTCTTCTACTCCGGCCTCGGTCACGTGGCCATCTACGTCGGCAGTGGCCAGATCATCGACGCGCCGAGCGCGGGCCGCAACGTCAGCAAGCGGGACATAAACATCATGTCCATCGCCGGCTACGGCCGGGTGCGCTGACCCCGCCAGAGCCGACGAACGGCCGGCGTCCCCCTATCGGACGCCGGCCGTTCGCGTGTCATTACTACCAGCTCAGGCGGCCTGGAGCCCCTCCGCCCGGGCCAGCTCACGGAGCCGGCCGAGGGCCTGGATCTCCAGCTGGCGGATCCGCTCCCGGGAGAGCGAGAACCGCGAGGCGACCTCGGTCAAAGAGTGCTCCCGGCCGTCCTCCAGGCCGTAGCGGGCCCGCATGATGCCGGCCGAGCGGTCGTCGAGGTGGTTGAGCAGACCCTCGATCCGCTGCCGCTCCAGGCCGGTGAGGACGATGTCCTCCGGCGACGGCGCATCACTGTCGGCGACCAGGTCACCGAGGTTGGTGTCGCCGTCGTCGCCCACCGGGGTGTCCAGCGAGACGGTGTCCTGCGACCAGCGGATCAGCTCGTTGACCCGCTCGACGGTCACGCCGAGCGCCACCGCGACCTGCTCCGGCTCCGGGTCGCTGCCCAGCTCGCGGGTGAGCTGCCGGGTCACGTTCCGCATCCGGTTGACGTCCTCGACCAGGTGCACGGGCAGCCGTACGGTCCGCTCCTGCTGTGCGATCGCCCGGCTGATGGCCTGACGGATCCACCAGGTCGCGTAGGTGGAGAACTTGTAACCGCGCTCGTAGTCGAACTTCTCGACCGCCCGGACCAGGCCGGTGTTGCCCTCCTGGATCAGGTCCAGCATGGGCATCCCGGAGCGCACGTAGCGGCGGGCGATCGAGACGACCAGCCGCAGGTTGGCGCGGATGAAGAGATCCTTCGCGCGCTCACCCTCGACGACCACCCGCTCCAGTTCCTCCCGCTCGACGCCGGCGGGGACGCGGTCCTCGCCGAGCAGGTGCTCGGCGTAGAGCCCGGCCTCGATGGCCTTGGAGAGGTCGACCTCCTTGGCGGCGTCAAGCAGCGGCGTCCGGGAGATCTCGTGCAGGTAGACGCCGACCAGGTCCCGCTCCTCGGCGACCTCGTCGGTACGCATGCCGATGTTCTTGTCCACGATTGCCACGGTCCCCTCGCTCGCGCCGGTTGCCCGGTTCCTTGCCATCCCCACGTCCATCAGCCCTCCCCGTAACCTCCGCTGTGCCCGTAGGTGCTGACACCTACACAACAGATGAGACGCGTCGGGGATTCCATGTCGTGAGTCGAAAGTGTCACGAATGCCTGAGTGCTAGCTGAGAGCCAGGTCCATGTTCGCTGTCAGGGCCCCTGCTCGGCCTGCTCGCGTACGGCCTGGTGAAGCGCCCGCCGGAGCAGCGGAATCGTCGTGCGCCCAGACAATCGCACCATTGCGTAATCCATGAACACAGCGACCCGCGTCACCGCGGCATTGCGATCCTGGTCACTGGGAGATACGCGCCCGAGGACCCGTCGGTTCAGCCACGGGTGAGGATTACCCCACGCCTGCTTGAACAATCCGCAGCGCGGAAAGCGTCCCGCCGACGCCGTGACGCGCGTCGCACCTGCCGGCGCGGACGCGAGGACGGGCAGGCGCCGGGTGGGGCCGGGCGGGGCACCGACGCGTGACCGCGCTCAGGAGGCGAGCAGGGCCAGCGCGCCGCGTACCTGGTCGGCCGAGCGGGCCAGGGCGGCCCGAGCGGCGGGGACGTCCGCGCCGGAGACCAGCGCGACCAGCGCGGTCTTGAGATCGCCGTCGGCCTCCCGCAAGGCGGCCTGGCAAACCTCCTCGGCGCAGCCGGTCGCCTCCGTCAGGATCGAGATCATCCGGCCGCGCAGTTTGGCGTTGGTGGCCACCATGTCGATCATGAGGTTCGAGTAGACCCGGCCGAGGCGCACCATCACGGCCGTGGAGAACGTGTTGAGCACCAGCTTCTGCGCGGTGCCCGCCTTCATCCGGGTCGAGCCGGTGACCACCTCGGGTCCGGTGTCCACCCCGATGAAGACATCCACCGACGAGGCGGCATCAGCCTCCGGATTGGCGCACAGCAGCACGGTCGAGGCCCCCTGTGCCCGGGACGCGCCGAGCGCCCCCAGGACGTACGGGGTGCGTCCGCTGGCGGCCAGTCCGACCACCAGGTCGCCGGGGCGTACGCACTCGGCGGCCTCGGCGGCCCCGGTGCGGTCGTCGTCCTCGGCGTCCTCCACGGCCCGCCACATGGCTTCCGGGCCGCCGGCGATGTGGGCGCAGAACCAGTGCTGCGGCGAGTTGAAGGTCGGTGCCAGCTCGGCGGCGTCCAGCACGCCGAGCCGGCCGGAGGTGCCGGCGCCGAAGTAGTGCACCCGGTGCCCGCCGCGCAACGCGGCGACCGCCAGGTCGACGGTCTCGGCTATCTCGTCGAGGACGACGGCCACCGCGGCGGGCACCCGCCGGTCCGCGTCGTTGATGACGGTGAGTACGTCCCGGGTCGACATCAGGTCGAGGTCGACGCTGTCCGGGTTGCGCCGCTCGGTGGGTGCGCCCACCCGCACCACGGGCCGCGCCGGGGCCACCTCGTCCCGGTCCAGCCGGCCGGCCGTCATGCGCGCCTCCGCCCGGGGCCCACCCGGTGCGACCGGACGGCCTCGGCGGTCGCCTCGAGGGCTTTCCTGGTCCTGGCCCGGCTCCGTGCGGCCACCCCGACGAAGAGGCAGTCGACGACGGTGAGCTGGGCGAGCCGGCTGGCCGTCGCGCCGGAACGGTAGGTGGTCTCCCGGGCGGCCGTGGTGAGCACGAAGTCGGCCACCTCGGTGATCGGCGAGCGGGGGAAGTTGGTCAGCGCGACGGTGGTGGCGCCTCGCTCCCGGGCCTGCTCCAACACCTCGATGACGTCGGAGGTGGTGCCGGTGTGCGAGATGCCGACCGCGACGTCGCCACGACCGAGCAGTGCCGCGGAGGTCAGTGCGGTGTGCACGTCGGGAAAGTAGAAGGCGGTCCGGCCGATGCGGTGCAGCTTCTGCTGGAAGTCGGAGGCGACGAAGCCGCTGGCCCCCGCGCCGTAGACGTCGATCCGGCCGGCCGCGCCGATCGCCTCGACCACCTGCTCGCAGACGGCCGGGTCGAGCTGTTCGGCGGTCTCCTCCACGGCCCGCGCGTCGTTGAACGCGATGGTCGCGATGATCTGCGCCAGGTCGGCGCCGGGCGGGATGTCCCCGCCGACCACCCGGGCGTCGGGTGGCTCGACCCGGCGGGCGGCCTCGGCGGCGAGCCGGATCCGCAACTGCGGGTAGCCGTCCATGCCGACCGACCGGCAGAACCGGATGACGGTGGCCTCCGAGGTCTCGGCGGCGGTGGCGAGGTCGGTGATGGTGCGCCGGGCGGCGTCGGCCGGGTTGGCGACGACCAGCCGGGCCACCCGCTGCTCGGCCGGGGACAGCGACGGGAGCAGGCCACTGATGTGGACGATCAGTCCACCGGGCTCGTGACTCGCAGAAATCTTCGGACTCTTCGCCACGGATGAAACTTACTTTCATGAGGCGTGACCGTCAACCATCACGGCGCGTATCGGGAAAAGTACCGCCATCCGCGCTGGACCATCGCGGCAAGGGTGCCATTTCCGCAGCCTGGCCGCCTCCTCCGCACCGGTCGACTCGTCCGCGCCGGCGAGCAGCGCGCCGGCTGTCGTCCAGGTCACCCCGGCCGGACGGCCCGGAAGGAGCCGCCGGACGGATGGTCCGGCCGGCAGCGCAGGTCGCGCCTCGGACACCGCGCCACTACCGTGAGCCCATGGCGGAACGCACGGTGCTGGTGACCGGGGGCACGGGCGGGCTGGGCGGCGCGGTCACCGCGGCCTTCCTGGAGGCGGGCTGGCGGGTGGTCGTACCGACACGCGAGGGCGAGGCGCCGACGGAAGCCGGCGCCGTCGCCGTCGCCGAAGCCGTCGGCGCGGACCTGATGGAAGCCGCCGGGGCGGCGCACGCGGTGGAGGTGGCCACCGCCGAGCCGGCGGCACCGCTGCGCGCCGTGGTCAACCTGGTCGGCGGGTACGCCAGCGGCGGGCTGGTGCACGAGACCCCGGTCGAGGAGTTCGACCGGATGCTGCGGATCAACCTGCGCCCCACGTACCTGGTCACCCAGGCGGCGTTGCCGCACCTGGTGGCGGCCGGCGGCGGCGCGGTGGTCTGCGTCTCGGCGCGGGCCGCGGTGGCGCCCTTCCCCGGCGCGGCCGGCTACGCCACGGCCAAGGCGGCGGTGCTCGCGTTCGCCAACGCCGTCGCGGTGGAATACCGCCAGCGCGGGGTGCGGTGCAACACGGTGCTGCCGAGCGTGATCGACACCCCGGCCAACCGGGCCGCCCAGCCGGACGCCGACCACCGGCGCTGGGTGCCGCCCGCCGAGATCGCCGGGGTGATCCGCTTCCTCGCCTCCGACGAGTCCGCCCCGACCAGCGGGGCGAGCATCCCGGTCTACGGGCGGGCCTGAGCCGGCAGCGGATCACCGCGACTCCCGCCGCCGGAGGGCGGGCCGGTGCCGCCCGGTGGCCCGGCCGTCGACGGCGGTGGGTCGTCGGGGAGCCACTCGGCGAGGTGGGCGCGAATCCGCCGGGACACCTCGTCCGGCGGGCCGTTCGCGTCGACCACCACGAAGTCGGCGTACTCCGGTAACGTCCGGTACGCGGTGGCGGCGGCGGTGAGCCACCGCATGCTCTCGTGGTCGGTGCCGCGCTGTTCGATCCGCCGGTACGCCTCGGCCGGGTCGACGGTGAGCAGGATGGTGACCCGGGGCGCGGGAAAGACGCGGTAACCGGCCCGGGTCAGCCGCTCCCAGCGTTGCCCGCCGTGGGCCCGGATGCTCGCGTACTGGCAGGCGGAGTAGCGGTCCATCACCGCCGTGCGGCCGGTCACCAGGCAACTCAGCAGCGCGAGGGCGATGGCGAGCCAGCGGAGCACCGACTCGACCGCGAGCACTCCGTCGCGCCCCACAAGCCGCTGGGCGTCCGGCCGGCCGAGCCGGTTGGCGAGCCGGCCGAGCCAACGCCGGCCACCGGCGTTGCGGTGGTAGGTGGCCGGGTGGCCCGCGGCGGTGAGCGCCTCGGCCAGCCGGTGGGCCTGGGTGGTCTTGCCCGAGCCATCGATGCCGATCAGGGCGATGCTGCGCAGTCGGGCACTGCCCCGCCGCCCCCGCAGTGACCTGGCCACCCTCCCGAGGTTATCCGACCCCGCGCCCACCCCCTGGGGTTTTGTCCGTTCCGTCCCGGCCACGCCCGAGGCGCGCCGACAAGAGGTATGGCCGAACGGATCGCCGGGTACACAACTTCATTCCCACCGCCTACCCACGACGACGGGAGACCCAGATGGCCGAGCGCGGGGACGAGACCCTGGTGCACACACTGAAGAAGGTCGCCGCCGTGCTCAAGCAGTCCCAGATCCCCTTCGCGCTCGGCGGGAGCTTCGCCGTGTACGCCCACGGCGGCCACTCCGGCGACCACGACGTGGACTTCCTGATTCGTGTCCAGGACGTCGACCGGGCCCTGGAGGCCCTGGTCGAGGCCGGCTTCACCGCCGAGCGCCCGCCCGAGGACTGGCTGGTCAAGGTCTACGACGAGGGGCGGATGGTGGACCTGATCCACCGGCCGATCGAGACCCCGGTCACCGAGGAGACCTTCACCGACACCATCGTGCGTCCGGTCGACGCGATCCACATGCCGGTGCTCTCGGCGACCCAACTGATGGTGCACAAGCTGCTCAGCTTCTCCCAGCACTACTGCGACTTCGCCCGCGCCCTGCCGCTCGCCCGCTCACTGCGGGAACAGATCGACTGGGAACGGGTACGGAAGGAGACGCAGCACTCGCCGTACGCGGAGGCGTTCCTGGTGCTGCTCGACCGGTTGGACGTGCTGCCGGGCGGCCCGTCCGGAGGAAGGGAGACACCGTGACCGAGCAGCACGGCGGCACACTGCCCGACGAGTACGTCGAGGCGGAGATCCAACGCCTGTTGGCCGAGGACCCCTCCGTCGCCGAGCAGGGCATCACCGTGGTCCGCCGCGAGCCGGGCCTGGTGCTCTACGGCGAGGTGGAGAGCGCGCACCGGCGCGAGGAGATCCTGCGGCGGGTCGCCGAACGCTTCCCCGACGAACCCATCACCAGCGACATCGGGGTGATCGGCACTCAGGCGCCCAGCCAGGCCGAGGAGCTGCCGTGAGGGAGGCACGATGGTGATCCGGATCGCCGCCGTCGGCGACGTGCACATGGACGAGGACGTGCTCGGCCGGTTCCGTCCCGCCCTGGACGAGCTGCCCGACTCCGCCGACGCGCTGCTGCTCGCCGGTGACCTGACCCGGCACGGCACCGAGGCCGAGGCGCGGTGCGTGGCGCGGGAGTTCGGGAACCTCGGCGTGCCCGTGATCAGCGTGCTCGGCAACCACGACCACCAGTGCGACCAGGTGCCGCAGGTGGTGCGGGTGCTGGAGGACGTCGGCATCACCGTGCTGGAGGGGGACGGGATCGTGCTGGAGTGCGCCGGCGGGCGACTCGGCGTGGCCGGGGTGAAGGGCTTCGGCGGCGGGTTCGCCGGGCGGTGCGCCACCGACTTCGGCGAGCCCGAGACGAAGGCGTTCGTCCGGACCGCCAACGAGAGCGCCGACGCGCTCGGCCACGCCCTGCGCGAGCTGGACTGCGACCTGCGGGTCGCGCTCACCCACTACTCCCCCGTGCCGGACACCCTCGCCGGCGAACCGCTGGAGATCTATCCGTTCCTCGGCTGCTACCAGCTCGGCCAGGCGATCGACTCGGCACCCACCGCGCTGGCGCTGCACGGCCACGCCCACCACGGAACCGAGCGGGGCATCACACCCGGCGGGATACGCGTCCGCAACGTCGCTCACCCGGTGATCAACCAGGCGTACAGCGTCTTCCACCTGGGAGACCACCTCGACCAGCAGCAGGTTTCCGGAATCGGACAGCAGGGTACTGCTCGATCATGGAGCTGATTCTCTGGATTCTCGCAGTCGTACTGGTGGTCTCCGGCATCCTCGCGCTCTTCCGCCGGCAGATCCTGTGGGGCATCGTTCTCATCATCGTCGGCCTGTTGGTCGGCCCCGGCGGTGTCAGCGTCTTCCACTAGGTGAGCGCGCAAGATCACGCCCAAGCCGGGAAATTGGCAGGAAGTAGTGGCCTCCATCGACGGGGAGGCCACTACTTCCATGTTTTGAGCACGTCTCGGCGAACGACGTCCGGCGCCCACCTGCCGGGTTGCGGGATTGTTACCGGGCCGTGTCCGGTAGGGGGTGGACCGGGCGCGATGCAAGCGCTTACATGTGGAGACGACCATCGGACCGGCGCAGCATCGATTTCCCCCACGCGCCGGCAAGGAAGGAGATCGGCATGGCGTTTGCCAGATCGCGCCAGGCTCTCGCGATCGCCGGCGTACTGGGCCTGGCGCTCGGCGTCACCGCCTGCGGCACCGGCAGCGACAAGAAGAGCAACAAGGCGGGCTCCGCCGAGTGCGCCGCATACGAGAAGTACCAGGGCCACGACGGCAAGAAGGTCACGATCTACTCGTCCATCCGGGACATCGAGGCCGACCGTCTGGCGCAGTCCTGGAAGCAGTTCGAGGACTGCACCGGGATCAAGATCGACCACGAGGGCTCCGGCGAGTTCGAGGCCCAGCTGGGCGTTCGGGTGGACGGCGGCAACGCCCCCGATCTGGCCTTCATCCCGCAGCCGGGTCTGCTCAAGCGGTTCGCCGACGCCGGCAAGCTCAAGCCGGCCGGCGACGAGACCAAGGCCATGGCGGAGCAGAACTACTCCCCCGACTGGCTGAAGTACAGCACCGTGGACGGCAAGTTCTACGGCGCCCCGCTCGGCTCCAACGTGAAGTCCTTCGTGTGGTACTCGCCGAAGACCTTCAAGGAGAAGGGCTGGAACGTCCCGACCACCTGGGACGAGCTGATCGCCCTCAGCGACACGATCGCGGCGAGCGGCACCAAGCCGTGGTGCGCCGGCATCGAGTCCGGTGACGCCACCGGCTGGCCGGCCACCGACTGGATCGAGGACCTGATGCTGCGTATGACCTCGCCCGAGGTCTACGACAAGTGGACCACCCACGACATCCCGTTCAACGACCCGCAGGTGGTCACGGCGGTCGACAAGGCCGGCAGCATCCTCAAGAACGAGAAGTACGTCAACGGCGGCTTCGGCGGCGTGAAGAGCATCGCCACCACCTCCTTCCAGGAGGCCGGCACGCCGATCACCGCCGGCAAGTGCGCGCTGCACCGCCAGGCGTCCTTCTACGCCAACCAGTGGCCGCAGGGCACCAAGGTGGCCGAGGACGGCGACGTCTTCGCGTTCTACTTCCCGGCCGTCGACCCGGCCAAGGGCAAGCCGGTGCTGGGTGGTGGCGAGTTCGTCGCGGCCTTCGCCGACCGTCCCGAGGTCCAGGCGGTGCAGACCTACCTGGCCTCCGGCGAGTACGCCAACAGCCGCGCCAAGATCGGCGACTGGGTCTCGGCGAACAAGAAGCTCGACCTCAACAACGTCCCCAACCCGGTGGACAAGCTCTCCGTGCAGATCCTGCAGGACGAGAAGACCGTCTTCCGCTTCGACGGCTCCGACCTGATGCCGGCCGCGGTCGGCGCGGGCACCTTCTGGAAGGGCATGGTCGACTGGATCAACGGCAAGGACACCGTCACGGTCCTGAACGGCATCGAGAGCAGCTGGCCGAAGTGATCTGAGTCGGTGGTCCGGTCCGCGTCGGCGGGCCGGACCACCGCCGGTCAATCCAACCTCTGAGGGAGGGTCGATGGGGTTCGACTTCGCGGAGGAACAGCCCAAGTTCCTCATGCTGATGTACGGGCTGATCGCTTTCGTCGCGGTGGTGGGCGGTCTGCTCCTGCTCCTCGACGTGGTGCCGGCCTGGTTCGCCCGCCGCCGGGAGGCGCAACTGGTGGCCGCCACGGCCGACGGCGCCCCGCCGCCCAGGCGACGGAAGCAGCGGGAGGGGTTCTTCGCGTTCTTCTTCCTGCTGCCCACGCTGTTGCTGCTGATCGTCGGGCTGGTGGTGCCGGCGATCCGCACCACGCTGCTCTCCTTCATGGACTCGGGCAGCACCAACTGGGTGGGACTGAGCAACTACGGCTGGATGTTCTCCGAGGACTCGATCGTCCGGGTGCTGATCAACACCCTGATCTGGGTGCTCCTGGTGCCGCTCGTCGCAACCGCGTTCGGCCTGATCTACGCCGTACTGGTGGACCGGGCCCGGCTCGAGGCGGTGGCCAAGTCCCTGATCTTCCTGCCGATGGCGATCTCGTTCGTCGGCGCCAGCATCATCTGGAAGTTCATCTACGCGTACCGGAGCGAGGACCAGGACCAGATCGGTCTGCTCAACCAGATCGTGGTGAGCCTCGGCGGCGAGCCGAAGCAGTGGCTGCTCGATTCGCCCCTGAACACCTTCCTGCTGATCGTGATCATGGTGTGGATCCAGGCCGGCTTCGCCATGGTGGTGCTCTCCGCCGCCATCAAGGCCATCCCGGCGGACATCGTCGAGGCGGCCCGCCTGGACGGCGTCACGCCATGGCAGATGTTCTGGCGGATCACCATGCCGAGCATCCGGCCGGCGCTGATCGTGGTGGTGGTGACGATCTCCATCGCCACGCTCAAGGTCTTCGACATCGTCCGGACCGCCACCAACGGCAATTACGACACCAGCGTGATCGCGAACGAGATGTACAACCAGGCGTTCCGGTACGGCCAGAACGGGCAGGGCTCGGCCCTGGCGGTCTTCCTCTTCGTCCTGGTCATCCCGATCGTGATCTACCAGATCCGCAACCTGCGTCAGCAGCGGGAGGGCTGAGATGACCACCGCCACGCCCACCGCCGGAACCGGCGTACAGACCGCCAAGCCGACCACCCGTGTCGGCCGGGTCCGCAAGCGGCTGAACAGCCGGACGGCGACCCTGGTCTCGATCGTCATCGCGCTGCTCTGGACGGTCCCGACCTTCGGCCTGTTCATCTCCTCCATCCGGCCCGAGGACCAGATCAAGACCACCGGCTGGTGGACGTTCTTCAGCGATCCGCAGTTCACCCTGGAGAACTACCAGGAGGTGCTGTTCGGCAGCTCCTCCTCGTCCGGCCAGCTCGCCAGCTACTTCATCAACTCGCTGGCGATCACCATCCCGTCGGTGCTCTTCCCCATCGCGTTCGCGACGCTGGCCGCGTACGCGCTGGCGTGGATCAACTTCAAGGGGCGGGACTGGCTCTACATCGGAATCTTCGCCCTGCAGATCGTGCCGCTCCAGATGGCCCTGGTGCCGCTGCTGAGGTTCTTCTCCACCGGCGTCAGCGTCGGCGGCATCCAGCTGCTCCCGGCCTGGGAACTCGACGGCGCGCAGAAGTTCGCCCAGGTGTGGTTCGCGCACACCTGCTTCGCGCTCCCGTTCGCCGTGTACCTGCTGCACAACTTCATCTCGCAGCTGCCCGGGGACCTGATGGAGGCGGCCCGGGTCGACGGGGCCACCCACCCGAGGATCTTCCGCACCATCGTCCTGCCCCTGATCACGCCCGCCCTGGCCGCGTTCGGCATCTTCCAGTTCCTCTGGGTCTGGAACGACCTGCTGGTCGCGCTGATCTTCGCGGGCGGCGGCAGCGAGACCGCCCCGCTGACCGTCCGGCTCGCCGAGATGGCCGGCACCCGGGGCAACGAGTGGCAGCGGCTGACGGCCGGCGCCTTCGTGTCGATCGTCGTACCGCTGATCGTGTTCCTGTCCCTCCAACGCTTCTTCGTGCGGGGCCTGCTCGCCGGTAGCGTCAAGGGTTGACCCGCTGTCCGCCGCCGCCGGCCCACCGGCGGCGGCGGGCACGGGCCGGAGCGGGGAACAACGATGACGAAGATTGACGATGTCGCCCGCCTGGCCGGGGTCTCCACGGCCACCGTCTCCCGCGCGCTGCGCGGCCTGCCCACGGTCTCCGCGGCGACGCGCCGCCGGGTCCTCGCCGCCGCCGAGCAACTCCAGTACGCGGTCTCGCCGAACGCCTCCCGGCTGGCCGGCGGAAAGACCGGCACCGTGGCGATCGTGGTCCCCCGGATCACCCGCTGGTTCTTCGGGACGGTCGTGGAGGCGGTCGAGGACTTCCTCGACCAGAACGGCTACGACCTGCTGCTCTACAACCTCGGCGGCCGGGAGCAGACCCGGCAGCGGGTGCTGCGTACCGCCAGCCTGCACAAGCGGGTGGACGCCATCATCCTGGTCGCCACCCCGCTGCGCCCGGCCGATGTGACCGCGCTGACCGAGCTGGACCTGCCGGGCGTGACCATCAGCTCCGGCACCGGCGTGCCCGGCTGGCCCTGCGTACGCATCGACGACGTGACTGCCGCACGGACCGCCACCCGGCACCTGCTCGACCTCGGGCACACCCGGATCGCGCACATCTCCGGTGACCCGGACGACGAGCTTGCTTTCACCACCCACCTGGACCGCCGGCGCGGCTACCAGGAGGAGCTGCACACGGCCGGGATCCGGACCGACCCGAGCCTGGACGTCGAGTCGCAGTTCACCATCGACGGCGGTATCCGGGCCACCGCCGAACTGCTGACCCGGGGCGGGCCGCCGACGGCGATCTTCGCCGCGTGCGACGAGATGGCGATGGGCGCGATGACCGCGCTGCGCGACGCCGGACTGCGGGTGCCGCAGGACGTCAGCGTGATCGGCATCGACGACCACGACCTGGCCGGGGTGCTCGGATTGAGCACCGTCGCCCAACCAGCGGCGGAGCAGGGGCTGCTCGCCGCCCGGATCCTGCTCAACCCGCTCGGCGTACCCGGCGTCGACCCGTACCCCGGGCTGGTTCCCGAGGCGGACGGCGCCGACACCGACGGGGGCTCCCCGGCGCCGCCGGTGATCCTGCCCACTCGACTGGTGGTGCGTGAATCGACCGCACCGCCCCGGGCACACTGAACGGACCCGGCCGTCCGCGCGGCCGGGAACGACCGTCCGCGCCGGACGGCCGCGGCTCGACACAGGGGAGAAGACTCTGAACACGGACACGACGCGACAGGAACCGGCCGGTGGCTGGTGGACCGAGGCCGTCATCTACCAGGTCTACCCCCGCTCGTTCGCCGACTCGAACGGTGACGGCATCGGCGACCTCCCCGGTGTCACCGCTCGCCTCGACCACCTCGCCGAGCTGGGGGTCGACGCGCTCTGGCTGTCACCGTTCTACCCGTCGCCCCAGGCCGACGCCGGATACGACGTGGCCGACTACCGGGACGTCGACCCGATCTTCGGTACCCTCCCGGACGCCGACACGATGATCGCCGAGGCGAAGGCGCGCGGGCTGCGGGTGATCGTCGACCTGGTCCCCAACCACACCTCGTCGGCACACCGCTGGTTCCAGGCAGCCCTCGCCGCCGGAGCGGGCAGCCCAGAGCGGCAGCGCTACGTCTTCCGGGACGGCAAGGGCCCGCAGGGCGCCGAGCCGCCGAACGACTGGCAGAGCGTCTTCGGCGGCCCGGCCTGGACCCGGCTGCCGGACGGCCAGTGGTACCTGCACCTGTTCGACTCCGGCCAGCCGGACCTGAACTGGGACAACCCCGAGGTACGCGCCGAGTTCCTGGACGTCCTCCGGTTCTGGCTGGACCGGGGCGTCGACGGCTTCCGGGTGGACGTGGCGCACGGCCTGATCAAGCAGGCCGACCTGGCCGACTGGCGGGAGCCGCAGGAGATCCTCTCCGGCAACGAGGTGGACAAGCCCCGCCCGCCGATGTGGGACCAGGACGGCGTGCACGAGGTCTACCGGGAATGGCGGCGGCTGCTCGACGGGTATCCCGGGGAGCGCATCCTGGTCGCCGAGGCCTGGGTGGAGCCGGCCGAGCGGCTGGCCCGCTACGTGCGGCCCGACGAGATGCACCAGGCGTTCAACTTCGAATACCTGCTCGCCGCCTGGACCGCCCCGGCCCAGTACGCGGTCATCACCCGCTCGCTGGAGGCCACCGACGCGGTCGGCGCGCCGACCACCTGGGTGCTGTCCAACCACGACGTGGTCCGGCACGCCTCCCGGCTCGGCCTGCCGGTCGGCACCCCCCGACCGAACGGGATCGGCATCGGCGATCCGCAGCCCGACGCCGCGCTCGGCCTGCGCCGGGCCCGGGCGGCCACCCTGCTGATGCTGGGCCTGCCCGGCTCCGCATACCTCTACCAGGGCGAGGAGTTGGGGCTCCCGGAGCACACCACGCTGCCCGACGAGACCCGGCAGGACCCGACCTGGGAGCGCAGCGGGCACACCGAGCGGGGCCGGGACGGCTGCCGGGTGCCGATCCCGTGGGAGGCCGACGCGCCGTCGTACGGCTTCGGGCCGACCGACGCGAGCTGGCTACCCCAGCCCCCGATCTGGACCGAGTACGCCCTGGACCGGCAGCGCGGGGTGCCCGGGTCGACGTACGAGCTGTACCGGACCGCGCTGCGGCTGCGCCGCGAGCACGGGCTGGGCGGCGGCCCGCTGCGCTGGCTCTCCTCCGGGGACGAGGTGCTCACCTTCACCAACGCCGGGCTCACCGTACTGACCAACTTCGGCGCTGCACCGGTGGCCCTGCCGGCCGGCGCGGAGGTGCTCGTGGCCAGCGCCCCGCTGGACGGCCACGCCGTCCCCACCGACGCAACCGTCTGGTACCGCGCCTGACGGAGGCAGGTAAGGAAGGGCCCTTGTTAACGTCTCGCGTTGTACAAGGGCCCTTCCTTACCTCTGGGCGCGGGTGTGCAGGAGGTCGCGCACCTGCTTGATGTCCCGCGGCGAGGTACGGGCGGCGAGCCAGTACATCAGGCCGGTCGGGATGAAGAAGAGCTGGAAAGCGGCCAGCCCGACGGCGTAGTTCAACGGCGGTGGGAAGGCCGCCCGCAGCCCGTGGAAGACCAGCCCGACCACGCCGTTTCCGGCCGCCCGGCCGACCCCGTTGACCAGGTTGCCCAGGCTGTAGACGGTGCCCCGGTGCTCGGGCGGGTTGACGTCGGCGATCAGCGCGAACCAGTTCGGCGAGTTGGCCGAGGTGAGCGCCAGCGCCAGCACGGCGGTCAGCAGGCTCAGCCCGACCGTCGGCTCGGTGACCACGCTCGCCAGCACCGCGCCGATCACCGCGCCGGAGCTGCCGCCGTTCGGCACGTCGATCCGGATCGGCACCAGGAACAGGACCAGGTAGAACGGCACGGCCGCGAGGATGCCCACCGCCGCGACCAGCGCCCGGCCGCTCGGCGTACGCCGCTGGAGCGCGTCACCGGCCAGCCCGCCCAGGATGGAGAACACCCCGCCGAGCTGGAACAGGGTGGCGAACACACTGCCCACCACCACGGCGGTGGCCGTCGAGTAGCCCTGCGCCTCGGCGCGCTGGGCGAAGAGCACCGGCAGCCAGACCAGCGAGCCGAACGCCGCCTGCGCGGTCAGCCCCTGGAGGATCAGCCATCGGTTGGTCCGCCGGCCCAGGATCCGGGACAGATCGGCCCGGCTGATCCGGTAGTCGTACTCGGCGCCGCTGTCGAACGCCGCGGCCAGCTCCGGCTCGCTCTGCCCGCGCCGGATGTCGTACGTGAACAGGTAGGCCACGGTGGCGGCCAGGCCGACCACGGTGAGCAGCAGGAACGGCCGACGCCAGTCGGCGGCGCCGAGGACGCCGCCGCTGAGCGTCCCGGCGAGGGTGCCGACGCCCTGCGACAGCCCCCAGAAGCTCATCACCAGGCCCCGGCGGCGGGGCGAGATCAGGTCGGTGACCACGGAGAAGCCGACCGAGCCGACCGCGCCCAGCCCGACCGCGGCGACGAGCTGGGCGATCAGGAACGTCGGGTAGTGCTGGGCGAGGGCGCTGCCACCGGTGCCGGCCGCCCAGATCAGCGTGCCGAGCATGAGCAGCGGCTTGCGGTTGGTCCGGTCGCCCACGTACGCCCAGGCCACCGCGGCGACCGCGCTGACCAGGAAGCTCACTGCGGTGACCAGGCCCAGCAGCCGTTGCGGCACCCCCAGCGCGCCGGAGATCGGCCCGTACAGCGGCGGAACCAGGCCGATCGCCACGTTGTCCAGCGAGGCGAGCACCACGAACACGACCACGCTGTAAAGCCGATGAAAGGTTCCCCCGCCACGGGTCGCCCGCGCCATGCCCATGGTCATGTGTGGCACCCAACCAGGATCTTCGACTGAGCGCCAGCCGCCGCACAGACCCCCACCGCTACGCCGGCCGGTCGCGGTGCGCCTCCGGCGACGCCGTGCCCCGCTCCGGCGGGGGCAACGGAAGCCGGGCGGCCAGCCTCGAGTCGGCGTCGCGGGCGCTGGGGTGGGCGACCCGGTGCAGCAGGTCGCCGGCTTCCTGCCACGCCGCCAGCGCGCCGTCGTGGTCGCCCTGCTCCTCCCGGATGTCGCCGAACGTCAACAGCGCCCTGCCCAGCCACCGCTCACCCTCGTTACGTCCGGCACTGATCGCCGAGGCCAGCATCTCGGCCGCCGCCACCAGCCGCCCCGCCCGACGACGCGTGCTGGCCAGCACGCTCAGCGCCTCGGCGATTCCCGTCGAATACCTCATCGCCTCCGCGATGGCCAGCGCCCGCTCGGCTGCGGCCTCGGCCTTCGCGTCGCTCCCGGCCGCCAGGTGGATGCCCGCGAACCGGTACAGCGTGATCACCTCACCGTACGGGTCACGCAACTCCCGAAAGATCGACAGGGCTGCTGTGAGCAGTTCCATCGCGTCCTCGATCCGGCCGGCATCGAGATAGACGCGGGCAAGCCCGTTCAGCACGTCGGCCTGGCTGCTCCGGCTGTCGCACGCCGTGTACAGGTCGAGGGCACGGCGCAACTGCTGCTCCGCTTCCCACAGCCGGCCGTGCTCGCGTTCGATCGCCCCGAGGTGCTGCCGGGCGCGGGCGGTGCACCAGCGGCTGCCAACCCGCTCGGCCAGCACGAGGGCTCGCTCCGCGGCCTGCCGAGCCTGTGGCAGGTGCCCCAGATAACCATGCAGGTAGGTGAGCCGGTTGAGGGCGTGCGCCTGGCCGCAGTCGTCGTCAAGCGCCTCGAACAGTTCCGCAGCCCGCTCCGCGCAGCGGGCGGCGTCGGGGACGGCACGGTACTCGTCGGACCGGCTGCGGTACAACATCGCCAGTGCCGTCATGCGCCGGTCACCGGCACGTTCGGCCGCCGCCTCGGCGAGCGAGTTAATCGACCGCCAGACGTCGACCGCGCCGCGCATCTCGAGGAACGGCCCGAGCACGTGCGTCAGCGCTGCGCACAGCTCGTCCAGGCCGAGATCGTACGCCTGGCGCACGCCGGCCAGCAGCGATTCGCTCTCCGCCTCGTACCAGCCGACGGGATCCCCCGCCGCGACGGAGCGTATGACCGGGTCGAGGGGCGAGGTGCCGCTGATCGCCGGCTCCAGCCCCGGGAACTGCTTGTCGGGCAGACCCCGCATCGCCGACAGCGCGTGACCGAGCCAGGCGTTGAGACCCGCCACCACCGCCGTACACCGGCTCGCCGCGTCGATCCGGGCTTCGGCGCGTTCCCGCAGCAGCAGCCCGACCAGGTCGTGGAACCGGTACCGGTCCTGCCCGGCGGCGTCCTGACCGGCGTACTCGACGATGTGGTGCTGCACCAACTGGTCGAGCAACGCCTCCGCGACCGCGACGGGCCGCTGCAGCACCGCCCCGGCGGCCCAGGTGGGAAAGCTCGGCGCGGCCAGCAACGCCAGCACCTGCGCGGCGGCGTCGGCGTCCGGGTCGAGACCGCGGAAGCTGAGTTCCAGGCTGGCCCGCACCTCGAGGTCGCCGTGGTGCAGCTCGTCCAGGCGGTGCTGGTCGGCCAACCGCGCAGCCAGCGTGCGCAGGGACCAGTGCGGCCGGGCAGCCAACCGCGCACCCACGATGCGGACCGCCAATGGCAACCATCCGCACAGCTCGACGAGGCGTGTGGCGACCAACGGCTCGGCCGTCACGCGCTCCGCGCCCGCCGTCGCCCTCAGCAGCGCCAACGCGTCCTCGTCGGGGAGCACGTCGAGGTAGAGGTGGTATCCACCTTCCACATCCGCCAGGTCGGACCGGCTGGTGACGAGCACCGCACAGCCCGCGCCGCCAGGCAGCAGCGGACGCACCCGCGCGGCGCTCGCCGCGTCATCGAGCACCACCAGCACCCGGCGCTCCGCAGTGACCGAGCGGTAGAGCAGGACCCGGTCCTCAAGGTCGTCGGGGACCGCGGCGCGGTGGATGCCCAGGGCCACGAGCACCCGGCCCAGCACCTCCGCCGGCTCCTGCTGCCGGTCGTGCGTCCCGTGCAGCCCGACGTACAACTGGCCGTCCGGAAACTGCGCCCGCAGCAGGTGGCCCACGTGGGTGGCCAGAGCACTCTTGCCGACACCCGGGATGCCGGACACGATCACGACCGGGACGGCGGTCAGGCCCGCCACCGATCCGGACGAGGCCAGCCGACGGCACAGCTCGTCCACCTCCGCGGCCCGGCCGGTGAAGTCACTGATGTCCGCGGGAAGCTGGGCCGGAACCGCGACCGGCGAGGGCACGACCGCACCAGCCGGATGGGAGCCGGACGCGGTTCCCAACGCGTCCCGGTCCGGCACCGGCGACGACTGGCGCTGGTCGCGGTCGGCGCGACGTTCGGCACCGACCAGGATGGTCCGCTCCAGCCGCTGCAGTTCCGCGCCGGGCTCGATGCCCAGTTCATCGGCCATGCGCCGGCGTCCGGCCCGATAGACCTCCAACGCCTCGGCGGCACGCCCGACCGCGTCCAGCGCCGTCATCAGTTGCCCGCGCAGTCGCTCACGCAGCGGATGTTCGTCCACCAGCCGAGTCAGGTCCGGGATCAGCTCGGCGTGCCGGTCCAGCGCGAACTCCACGTCGACCAGCCTCTCCATGGTGGCCAACCGCAGCTCGTTCAGCCGGTGCGCCTCGGTGACCGCGAACGGCGCCGGCACGTCGGTCAGCTCCGGCCCCCGCCACAGCGCCAGCGCGGATCGCAACGCGGCCGCCCTGGCCTTCGCCGGCAGGCCGTCCCGCTCCGCATCACGCAGGAGCTCCTCGACCCGCGCCAGATCAAGCTGCTCGTCCTCGATCCGCAGCAGATAGCCCGGACTGCGGGTGACCACCAGCCGGTCATCGTCCGGTCTGCTGGTGTCGCCGAGCAGGCGGCGCAGCGACGACACCACCGTCAACACCTGCTCCCGGGCAGTCGCCGGAGGAGACTGTGGCCAGAGTCCGTCGATCATCTCGTCCACCGAGACCACCCGGTTGCGCCGCAGCAGCAGCGCGGCCAGGACCACCCGCTGCCGGGCGCCCGGCAGCAGGATGGGACCCGATCGCCCCCGTACCTCCAGCGGGCCCAGAACGCTGAACGCCGGCTCCCGCACGTCGCCTCCGCCACCCGCTTCAGCCACCCGACCATCTTGCCGTTGGTGGGCCGGAGCGCGCGAGCCCGAAATCGTGGCCGCGCCGGGATGCGGCGGGCCGCCGGTGGTCAACGACCGCCGGCGGCCCGCCTTCCGTCCCCTGTAGAGCCCAGCGCCTACCACCCCCACGCGGTGTTGGCGGCGCCGGCGCCCATACTGGCCAGGCCCCAGACATTCGACTTGTACCCCGTGCTCACGTAGCCGCGGTACAGGGCGGCGCCCGCCCGGTCCCGGGCCCGGGTCATGCCCGCGGTGGCCCGGGCACCGAGCCGGGTCGGCAGTCTCGGCACCCGGAGCCCGGCAACCTTGTTCGCGCCTCGATACAGGACCTTGGAGGCGCCACCGTAGGCGGCTCCGAGCCCACCTGTCGCCCCGGAGAGCAGATTGAGCGCCCCGGACCGGTAGTTGCCGTTCCGGAAGTCGCGGTACGCGTCATACCCACTGCTGATCGCCGCCCCGATTCCGCAGACCACCGTGGCGACGACCGAACACACGGCGAGGATGTTCGAGCGGTTCTGCCAAGCCCACTCACCGGCGGCCTTGGCGCCATGCCAGGTCGCCTTGGCGCCCTTGCCGATGGCGTTCCCGGCCGCCTTGCGGCAGGCGCTGCTCCAGAAGCTGGTCAGCTTGCACCGCTGGTGCTTCTGCTTCTCCTTGGCCGCGGCCTCGCGGGCCTTCTTCGCCAGCGCCTCGCGCGCCTTACGGGCGGCCTCCTCCCGGGCGTGCTTGGCGGCGTACTCCCGAGCCAGGCGCCGGGCCTCCGCCGCCTTCCGCATGTAGTCACAGCCGTCGCAGTAGTGGCGTGCCGGCGACGACGACACCGGCCTCGAGTAGTTGCAGCCGTCGCAGTAGTGTTGCGCCGCCGAGGAGGAGCCACTCGACTTCTTGGTGCTGGTCTTCTTCTTGGCCTTCTTCGTGGCCTTCTTCTTCGGCGGCGGGTTGTTGTAGCCACCGCAGCCGTCGCAGTAGTGACCGCCGGGCAGGAGCCGCCACTGCCCGTCCGGGTCGCTCATCGTGACCGGCGTGTTGTCGGCGTACGCGTACCCGTTCATCTGCTGGGGGTCTTCGGTGCCGATGAGCGGGTCCACCGAGATGAACCGGCCGATGTCCGGATCGTACTCGCGGGCACCGAGATGGGTCAGCCCGGTGGTGGCGTCGACCGTGCCGCCCACGTAGCCCTTCTGGTCCGGCCAACTCGCCGGAGCCGTGCCGCGCAGTTCGCCGAACGGCAGGTAGCGGCGCTGGGTCAGAGACAGGTTGTCCGCGTCGACGGCCAGTTGCGCCGTCCCGTGCTGGTCCTCCGCCTCGAACGAGAGCCCGTCTGTCGTGGAACGCACCGCGGTGGCCGAGCCGATGTCGTAGTACCGGGTCGCCGTCACCGCGTCCGTGGACCTGGCGAGCCGCAGCTCCATGTTGTCGAGGTAGAGGGTGACAGCGTCCGGCTCGCGACGGATCAACCGGTCCCCGTCGGCGTCGTACAGGAACTCGGTGGCCTTGCCGCCCTCGATGACCGAGGCCAGGTCCCCCTCGGTGTTCCAGGCCAGGGTCTGGCCGGAGCCGCCGACCGTACGCCCGATGGTGTTGCCGGTCGCGTCGTAGCGGTAGCTGTTCGTCTGGCCACCGGTCGTCACGGTCGAAAGGGCGTGCGGCTGGGCCGAACCGGCAGCCGGATAGGTCGAGGCGCTGGTGGTCCCGGCACCGGTGGTCGGGTTGTAGTTGGTCTCGGTGAGCCGGTTGCCCGTCTTGTCGTAGGTCCAGGACTGCCAGTAGGGCGCGGGCCCGCCGAGAACGCCCACCGCCGGCGCGGCCGCGCAGTTGTCGGTCGCCGTCCAAGCGGTGGTGAGCCGGCGCAGGTGGTCGTACCGGAAGCACTGGGTGTCGGCCGAGCCGCCGGAGGGGGTGTCGGCGATCCGCGTGACGTTGCCGGCGCCGTCGTAGGTGTACTTGACGTCGGCCAGGTGCAGCGGCGACACGTTGCGATCCACCAGCGCACGGCTGAGCTTGCGGGTCGCGTCGTCGTAGAAGAACGTCTGCGCGACCTGTTTGCCTGACACCGCCGCCATCGTGTACTGCAACGGCTCGTCGTAGGGGCTGTAGGTGGCCGAGACGAGCAGGGAAGACAGACCCGTCTGGGCCGTCTGGAGCCGGCCGTCCGCATCGTAGGTGTACCGCAGGGTCTCCGACACGAGGCCACCGGCCGCAGGGTACGAGACGGACAAGGGGTTACCGGTCGCCGTGTACCCGGTGTTCACCCGGTAGCTGCCGGCCAGCTTGCCCTCCGCCGCCGGGATGGTGACCGTGGTACCCAGCGAGCGGTAGCGGGAGTCGTAGCCGTTGACCGACGTCGTGTAGGCGTTGCCGTTGACGTACCGGGTGGACGAGGCGGCCTGCCCCTTCACCACGATCCCGTTGGTCAGGGTGTCGTAGGTCCATTCCGCCAGCTTCGGACCGGAAACCGACCCGGCGTACATGGCGGTTTTGCGACCGAGCGAATCGTACGCATAGGACAGGGTGGCGCCGCGTGCGTCGGTGGTGGTCAGCATCTGGTCGGCGTCGTCGTAGGTGTAGGTGGTGGTGCCCTTGTCCGGGTCCTCCTCTTGCACCTTGCGGCCCCGGATGTCGTACGTGTACCGCCAGGCGTTGCCCACCGGGTCGGTCACGCTGGCCAGCTCACCAGCCCTGGTGTACGTGTAGCGGGTGGCGTCGTAACCGCCGCTCGGCGTACCGCCGGAGTACTGACGCAGCTCGGCCGTCCGGCCCTCCGGATCGGTGATCGTCGTGGTGGCCGTCCCGCCCGTCGGCGGAGTGACCGAGACGCGGTCGCCGCCGTAGCTGGTGGTGGTGCGCCACTTCTCCGCGCCGAAGGAGAGGAAGATCTCCGCCGTCTCCCGCTCGTCGCCGTCGTAGACGGTCCGGGTCTGGGCCGGCACCGCGTTGTCGGCGACGGTCAACAGGGTGGTGCCGGCGGTGCCCTCGGTCCAGTAGGCCGCGTTGCTCTTCACCTCCAGGCCCCGGGAGTCGTAGAAGGTGTCGGTGACGATCCGGCCGCCGCCCGCGGCGGGCTGCTGAGTCTGACGCTCCCGCAACTGGCCGTCGTAGAACGCGTACTCGGTGTCGTACTTCTCGTCGTCGCGAATCGTCTGGGTGGTGACCACGTTGGGCGCGTCGGCCCGGATGAGGTAGGAGAACTTCATGGTGGGGGTGGCGCCGCCAGCCTTGGACCGGTCGGGGAGCCAGACCCCGGTGGATCGGCCGAGCGGGTCGTAGGTCAGGTCGGTACGCCGGCCGTTCGGGTCCACGATCGCGGTCTCGACGCCCCACGCCGGCTCGAACGTCGTGGCAGTGGCGTGCCCGAGCGGGTTGGTGACCGTGGTCGCGGTGACCGGGCCGGTGGCCGGTGTGAAGACGGTGCTGGTCTTGCGGTTCAGCTCGTCGAACGTGTCCAGGGTGCGCCCGTAGCTGTCGTACGTCGCCCGCGACGCCTGCACGTACACCGGCGTGTCGCCCGAGTACGAGGCCAACTCCTGAGTCAGGGTCTCGTCGCCCCTGGTCGGCGCCGTCCCGAACGTGGTCGAGCCGTCGTAGAAGGTCCGCTGGTCGGAGAGGACGTCCGCCGGGCGGGACGGCGTCACCGTGCACGCCACCGCGACCCGCTCCACCCGCGCCTCGTAGTCGATCATCCACTTCGCCGTGTCGCGGGCATACGTGGTGCGGTTGCACTCGTCGTCGGCGCTCGTCGAGGTGTCACCGAGGTCGTTCATCATCGTCGGCAGCCCGTACGAGTCGTAGCTGGTCTGGACCTCGGTACGCCGCCAGCCGCCGGCGGAGAGCGCGACGCGGCTGCGTGTCTTCGCGACGCCGGTCAGGTACGCCTTCACCGAGCCGTGCGTGGCGGTGGCCGCCGAGACCCAGGGGTCGTTGATCTCGCCGGTCAGCACGGCTCCGCCGGCCCCGTCGTAGGTGGTGCTCTCCCGGGTGAAACCCGCCAACGCCCGGTGGTCGGCGATCGACACCCCTTCCGAGTCGGTCACCGACACGCTGCGGGTGCCGGAGCTCAACGCATCCCCGTCCATGCCGCGCAGGTAGAGCGTCTCGTGCTGCGAGCGCACTCCGCCGGACGCACCGTGGGTCACCCGGACCCTGCCGTAGCCGCGCCACTCGCCCCAGGTCCGGTATTTCGCCGGAGTCAACTCGTTGTCGTTCTGGTGCCAGGCGCCACCGCCGAGGTACTCGTAGTCGGTCTGCTCGATCCCGGCGACGCCCGACTGGTCGTCCTCAAGCACCTGCACCGCGACGTACTTGTGGAACCAGTCGAGCTGCGGCTGCAACGCTCCATCCGGCACCCAGTACTGCGGGAAACAACGCTTCGTGTTCGTGTCCGGGGTCGGGGCGGCCGCTCGGGTGCACTCCCGGCCCGAGTAGTTGACCCGCACGTGCCCACCGGATTCATCGTAAATGTCGGTCAACCGCCACTTGTACAGCGGTGGTATGCCTTCGAGCGCGTCAACCCGGTTCTCCAGTTGCACCCCCTCGAAGGTCACCGCCGGCAGGGTCAGGCTGCCACCGACCTTGCCGGCCCGGTTGATCGAGGCGAGCCAGAGCGAGGGCGCCGTGCCGTCGCCCGGGGCGCGGAACTGGTAGCCCAGCGTCCAGATGTTCACGTCGCCGGAACCGGCGACGCGGGTGGTGACGCTCTTGAGGCGCTTGCGGGTCCAGAAGGTCGGGGCGTACCGGTCGGTGCAGCTCGCGCCGGAGTCGCAGTTCTGGTCGTACGGCACGTCCGGCCAGTTCTTCGCGGTGTCCTTGGTGATCGCACCGGTGCCGCAGGTTGCCCCGTCGGCGCACCGTTCCTCCATGCCGAAGACCACCTGCATCGGCGCTGCGGCCGAGTAGATCGTGTCCGCCCGCTGCCCGTAGTCGATCCGGCCCAGGTAGCCGCCGCGAACGTACGCCGTGCCGGCCGACGCGGTCAGGTTGCGGCCGTAGTAGTTCCACTCCTTCGTGTACCAGTACGACATCGCGTTGCCGTTCGGGTCCACGACGTAGTCCAGGTTCCACCGCCACGCCTGGGTGCAGTACGAGGCCGCGAAGGTGCTGGCGTGGCACGGCTCACCGCTGTCGTCACCGAAGACCGGCACCGTCCACGCCGACTCGGTCACGGCGGCGTTGGTGGTCCAGCCCGGCAACCGGTTCAGCCCGTAGAAGTACTGCGTGCCGTCCCGGGACGTGATCTTCCAATACTCCCCGTCGTTGTCCCCGTTCGTGGCGCCGGTCAATTTCTCCACTCGCGAGCCGTCGTCGTTGCGCGGATGCCACGCGCCGGTGCTGTCGTCCTTCACCAGTTCCACGGTGCGCCCGCCGAGGGAGAGGAAGGCGTTGTCGACCTGCCAGCACAGATCCCACGGCTTCGGGGTGAACGACACGTCATCGGAGCACGCCCCGTACCGCCGCTCGATGAAGCCCTCGCTGAGGTCCCAGCCCTCACCGACCCAGGACGACTGGTTGTTGGTCGACACCGTCCGCCCGTCCACGCTGCCCGACGAGTAGGCCAGGGTGATGTCGGGTTCCGGGCCGCCGAACGCGGGCACCTCCGCCAGCGGATACGACCAGGCGAAGTCACCGGCCGAGCCGCCGGCCTCCCAGGACGACGACGCCGACAGCGAACTCGCCTTGTAGTCCCCCGCGCTGCCGGACGGGGCGGCGGTGGCCGCGAAGACGCTCGCGGTGGCCCCGACCGGGACGTCGGCGGTCAACCGCCCGGACCGGGCGTCGTTACGGGTCGCCAGCGGCGTGCCAGCGCGACACTCCGAACGCTCCGGGCTGGTCAGCACGCACGCCGGGAGCCGCACCAGGCGCAGCCGCGACCCCCAGTCGCCGCCGTACGCGTCGCGGAATGCCGAGTAGTCCAGCTCGACGGACACCCCGCCGGTGCCGGTGCTGCCGGTGCTGCCGGTGCTGCCGGTGGTGGCGAGGGTGAGCAGCAGCCCGGCGAGGTCGGCCCGGCGGGCGACGTCCTGGCCGAGCACCTCCACCCGCAGGCCGTCCGGCTGGCCGGCGCCGATCGCGCCGACCCGCACCGGCAGGCTGCCGGCGCGGACCCGGGCCGCCCGCACCGGCGCGGACAGGCCGCCCGCCAGCGCGTCTTTTCGGTCCGCCGCGGAGAGCCCGGCCAAATTCGGCGGCAACGCCACCTCGACGACGCCGGGGGCCGGCCAGGCCGCGGCGGGCGTCACTCGCCGCCCCGCGCTGGATGGCCGTGACGCCGCGGGCGTCAGGTCCTTGCCGGGCACCGGCCGCTCCCGGGCCACGTCGGGCTTCCACGGCAGCGGGGCCGCCGCGGCGGATCTCGCGGGCACGACCAGCGCCCCGGCCGCCAGCGCGGACGCGAGCACACTGGCCATCGCCACAGTCAGCCGTCGCTGCCGCGTAGGTCGCCGACGACCACGGCGCGTCACGATCGTTCTCATCGCCGATTCCTTCCGTTCGTGTTCCGGTGCCCTACCCGGCCCGCGCCGTGGACAGGTCCCAGATCGCCTGGTCGCTCAGCGGTCCCGCGTACGTCCGGACGTCGTCCACCGCACCGGTGAGGTACTGGTCGAACGTCACCCCGGCCCGTCCCCGGCCGATCCGCACCGCGCCGCCGGCCTGCCAGGTGCCCGCGAAGTACGTCTCGGCGACGAACTCACCGTCCACGTAGAGCCGCAGCGCGTGCGCCTGCGCGTCATACACGCCGGCGAGGAAGGTCCAAGCACCCACGGTCGGAACGCCGAACTGGTCCACCGCCTCCCGCACCTCGGCCGAGGCCGAGTCGCCCACGGGGGTACGGATCGACCAGCGGTACGTTCCGGCCGCGGCGTCCCACGACCAGCCGAGGTTGGCGCCACCGACGCTGCCACCGTCCTGGCTGAGCGCGATGCCGTTCTTGGTCAGCGCGCCCGGCCGGACCCAGGCGGTCACGGTGTAGCTGCCGTCCGTCCGGATCGCCGGGGCGGTGGTGCTCAGCACTCCGTCGGCGAGCTGGACCGCGTTGCCGCTGACGCCGGCGGTGCGGGTCACGCCGGTGGCCGACCATGTCGCCGGATGCCCGCCGACGGAGTCCGCGGCGGTGGTGCCCGAGGTCTCGTCCAGCTTCCAACGCCCGGTCAGGCGCGGCACCTGCTGGATCTCACCGGGCAGCAGCACCCGGTCGTAGAACCGCTCGGCGTCAAGATCCCCGGGCCAGTAGTCGGTGAAGTTGCCCTTCCACTTCGACCGGCCCAGCTGTATCGGGCCGCTGCTGTTCCACGGCGTGGTGTAGCTGGTCGTGCCCTCCAGCACGCCGTTGACATAGAGCCGAAGCTGCTGCGCGGGCGCGTCGTACACCCCGATCAGGTGGTACCACTCGCCGGCCACCGGCGTGGTGGTCGAGGCCGCCTGGATGGTGGTGGCCGAGTCGCTGTCCGCGTTCATCCGCTTGAACTCCCACCGCTGGTAGGTGGCGGAGTAGTAGAGCAGGAACGCCGCGCCCCGGCTGCCGGGCTGGGAGATCGCCGCCCCGTTCTTGGTGGTCCGGTCCAGGCGGACCCAGGCGCTCACCGAGAAGGACCTGGTGGTGTCCGGAACCAGGTCGGTGGTGGTGGCGTACCCGGTGGCACCGTCCAGGTTCAGCGCGCCGCCGGTCACCCCCTCCGTCCAGGACGCGCCGCCGGCGAGCGTGGCGTGATGCCCGCCCGCGATGTCCTCGGCGACGGTGCGATCACCGGTGTCGTCCAGCGGCCAGTCGGCGACCGGCCCGGACGGCTCGGTGGCGTAGAAGACCACGGTGGCGACTTCGGAGCGGTTCCCCGCCTTGTCCACGGCTCGCACATGGATCCAGTTGACGAACCTGTCGGGCACCACCGTGATGTTCACCGGCGAGGTGCCCGCGGCGGGCGTCGCCTTCTTGTTCAGCGCGGTGACGTCTCCGTTGACGCTGTAGTCGTAGTACGACACGTCGCTGCCGCCGTTCGGGCCCAGGGTGACCGCCAGGTTGGCACCCATGACGGCGTTCGACTCACCGTTGTCCGGGAAGCCGGAGGAGGTGACGGTGGGGATCGGCGGGCGGGTGACGTCCACCTGGAACTCGCAGAACGCGCTCCAGGCGCTGCTGTCGGTGCCGTCCTCGGCGCGTACCCGCCACTTGGCGACCGCACCGTTGCCGAACGCCCCTGCGGGCACCGTGACCGCCACGACCGTCGGGGTCTTGCCGGCCACCGTCGGTGACGTGTAGCTGCCGACCGCCGCCGAGCCGCTCGCGGTCCACCACTCGAAGTGGGCCTTGACCGCGTTGTCCGCGTCGCTGACGGTGGCCCGCAGGGTCGGCGTCGCGGTGCCCAGCACCAGCCGCCCCGAGCCGGCGGTGCAGAGGGTCGAGTTGTCGGTGGTGAGGTTGGTCGGCGCGTTCGGCACCGTGTTGTAGTCGATGGTGAAGGTCGGGTTGTTGCGGAACTTCTTCCACGACAGCGTGTCCTTGTTGGACTCCGCCGTCGACGACGCCCGCAGTCCCTCGGTGATGCTGGTCCACTTGTTGGCGGCTGCCTTCTGCACATGGGCGGTGACGTTGAACTCCACCCCGCCGGTCGGGCAACTCGACGAGTAGCCCTTCGCCACACTCTTCGCGTCCAGCTTGGTGATCCAGCTCGGCTGGTTCTTCCAGGTCGTCGCCGACGAGATCCCTCCGGTCTCCCACACCTGCACCTCTCGGGTGGTGCACGACCGGGACCACGTCTCGTACGTCTGCAGGGTCGCCTTCAGTACGTGCTTGCCCGCCACGCCGGAGGTGTCGATCCGGAACAGCGACCGGGTCAGCTTGCCGTCGGTGGCGTCGTACCCGACCCGGGCCACGTTCTCCGAGGAGCCGAGGTTGGCGCCGTTGTAGAAGGAGGTGGTCGGGTAGTTGCTCCACACCTGGGTCCAGGCCTGCCGGCTGCCCGACCAGGCCGGATCCAGATAGACCGGGTATTGGGTGTCCGGGCCGGACAGCAGGTCATGGTCCGGCACGAGGGTCAGCGCGTCGGCGGCGAGCGACATGCCCATCGAGCGCACCCGGCCGCCGGGTAGCACGGCGGCACCGAGGCTCGCCTGTCCCGGCTCCGCCGCGGCGGCTGTCTCCCCGGCCGAGTCCCACATGTACGCCGCCGGGGCCCGGAACACCTCCTGCCCCGCCCGGTTCATCGCCGACAGGCTGCCGCCCTGCCCGGCCCGGATCTCCAGGCCGGAGACGGTCGTCGCGAAGCGCAGCCGGCGCAGGGCGGGGTTCGCGGCCGCCTGAGCGGACTTGACGACCAGCAGCTGGGAGAGGCCCTCGACCTCCGCCCGGAGCAACAGGTCGACGCCGGGCAGCACCTCGCGGTAGGTGGCGGTGTTGCCGTCGAGGACGGGCGTTGGCAGCCGCCCCGGCCACGCCAGGGCCAATTCGGTCTCGTCGCGGCGTAGCCGCACCAGTGGCCCGCTGCCGCCGCCGGAGAACGTCATGTCCAGCGTCGTCGCGGCCGGCGCCACCGTGCCGTCCGCGCGGGCCTGCAGCGTGGTGTCCACCGGCACCCAGTCCGTGCCGCGTCGCACCCGTTCCGGCACCACGGACTGTCGAAGGGTGAAGGTGCCGTTGGGGTTCGCGAAGACCTGGGTGTTCTCGGTCCGCAGCGCGGTCGCCTCGACGCGCTGACGGCTGGCGAGAGCGGCAGTGCGGGCGGCCTCCTCGCCGAGTGCGGTCGACCCGGACGGGGCGGACGGGGCGGCTGAGGCCGCGGGTGCGATCAGCAGTCCAGCCACGACAGCGAGCGCCGCCGTCAGAACCGTACCGGTCCGACGGCGGGTCACGGAGGCTGACGGATTCCCGGCAGACATCGACGTTCCTCCCAGGTCTCAAAGGTTCCCTGGAGAGTCACGCATCGACATATCGCCGGGCTACTCGCCGCCTATCGTCGGGGCATCGCGTCCGGCGGGACGCAACTGGGGCGGAACAGCCGGCACCGGAAGCACAGCGCCGGCGGTGCCCCGAAGGGCACCGCCGGCGAAGCGGATCGGTTCAGTCCGCGTCCCGCTCGATGATCAGATCGCGTGCCTGGGAGTAACGCGCCCGAATCGCCGGGACCGGGTCCGCCTCGTAGACCTCGACGGGTTCGGCGGACCACGTCGGCGGCTCCGCGCCGCCCAGTGCGACCCAGGCGGCCTGGCGCGCGGCGCCGTCGGCGACGTACTCCCCGGGCGGCGGCACGACCACCGGCCGGCCGAAGACCTGCGGGGCGATCCGCCGCACCGCCGCCGACCGGGCCCCGCCGCCGACCAGGATGATCCGGCGGGCCGTGGCACCCTGCTCGGTCAGCGCGTCGAGCCCGTCGGCGAGCGCGCAGAGCATCCCCTCGACGGCGGCCCGGGCCAGGTGTCCCGGGGTCGCGCTGCCCAGGGTGAGGCCGTGCAGCGCCCCGGTGGCGGTGGGCCGGTCCGGGGTCCGCTCCCCCTCCAGATAGGGGACCATGACCAGCCCCTCCGCGCCGGCCGGGGTGGCCAGGGCCAGCTCGCTCAGCTCGTCGTGGCCGACCCCTAGCAGGGCCGCCGCGGCGTCCAGCACCCGGGCCGCGTTCAGCGTGCAGACCAGCGGCAGGTACCGGCCGGTGGCGTCGGCGAAGCCCGCCACCGCGCCGGTGGCATCCGCGGCGGGGGTGTCCGCCACCGCGAAGACCGTGCCGGAGGTGCCGATCGAGACGACCACGTCACCCGGACCGGCCCCGACGCCGAGCGCGGCGGAGGCGTTGTCCCCAGTGCCCGGGCCGAGCGGCACGCGCCCGGCCGCCGCGCCCGCGAGCGCCGCCGGATCCAGCAGCCCGGCCGACTCCGCCGGGCCGAGCACCGTGGGCACCACGAGCTGCCGCCCGAAGGCACGTTCCAGCAGGTCGAACCGGTATTCACCGGCCCGCGGGGACCAGTAGCCGGTGCCACTGGCATCACCCCGGTCGGTGCGCAGCGCGGCCAGCCCGGGGGCACCGGCCAGTCGCCAGGTGAGCCAGTCGTGCGGCAGGCACACGGCGGCCACCCGGTCGGCGTTCGCCGGCTCGTGCCGGGCCAGCCAGCGCAGCTTCGTGGCGGTGAAGCTGGCCACCGGAACGCTGCCCGTCGCCTCGGCCCAGAACCGCCGGCCGGCCTCGCCGCCGCCCGCCTCGGCGATCAGGTCCTGGGCGGCTCCGGCGGAGCGGGTGTCGTTCCACAGCAGCGCGGGACGGACCACCTGCCCCGCCTCGTCCAGACAGACCATGCCGTGCTGCTGGCCGCCGACTGCGACGGCGGCGACGTCGGCCAGCCCGCCGGCCGCGTCGATCGCGGCCAGCAGGGCGTCCCACCAGGCGTGCGGGTCGACCTCGGTGCCCTCGGGATGCGGCGCGCGGCCCTGCCGGACCAGCGCGCCGGTCTCCGCGTCCCGGATCACCACCTTGCAGGACTGGGTGGACGAGTCGACCCCGGCGACGAGCGGCATCGCGGCCCGCCTCAGCGCGCGCCGAGCAGGTGCTCGACGGCGAGCTGGTTGAGCCGGACGAAGCCGAAGCCCTTCGCCCCGGCCGCCTCCGGGTCGAAATCCTCGAACGCGGAGCGGTCGGCAAGCAGGTCGGCGCAGCTCTCCCCGCTGCCCAGCGTCGGCGTGGACAGGTCACCGACCTTGCTGGCGGTCAGCGCCTCGGCCACCTCCGGGTCGGCCCGGAACGCCGCGGCCCGCTCCTTGAGCAGGAGGTAGGTGCGCATGTTCGCCGCCGCCGACGCCCACACCCCGGTGAAGTCCTCGGTGCGGGAGGGCTTGTAGTCGAAGTGCCGCGGCCCGTCGTACGCGGGACCGCCGTTCGGGCCGCCGTTCTCCAGCAGGTCGACCAGGGCGAACGCGTTGAGCAGGTCGCCGTGGCCGAAGACCAGGTCCTGGTCGTACTTGATGCCGCGCTGGCCGTTGAGGTCGATGTGGAACAGCTTGCCCTGCCAGAGCGCCTGGGCGATGCCGTGGGCGAAGTTCAGCCCGGCCATCTGCTCGTGGCCCACCTCGGGGTTCAGCCCGACCATCTCGGGGCGGGCCAGGGTGGAGATGAACGCCATCGCGTGCCCGATCGTGGGCAGCAGGATGTCGCCGCGCGGCTCGTTCGGCTTGGGCTCAAGGGCGAAGCGCAGGTCGTAACCCTGGTCGACGACGTACTGGCAGAGCAGGTCGACGGCCTCCCGGTACCGGTCCAGCGCGGCGCGGACGTCCTTGGCCAGGTCGTACTCGGCGCCCTCCCGGCCGCCCCACATGACGAAGGTGCGGGCGCCCAGCTCGGCGGCGAGGTCGACGTTGCGCAGCACCTTGCGCAGCGCGTACCGGCGGACGTCGCGGTCGTTGCTGGTGAAGCCGCCGTCCTTGAACACCGGGTGGGTGAAGAGGTTGGTGGTGACCATCGGCACGACCAGTCCGGTCTCGTCGAGGGCCTTGCGGAACCGGGTCAGGTGGGCGTCGCGGGTGGCGGCGTCCGCGCCGAACGGGACCAGGTCGTCGTCGTGGAAGGTGATCCCGTACGCGCCGAGCTCGGCGAGCCGGTGCACGGCCTCCACCGCGTCCAGCTCGGGGCGGGTGGCGTCGCCGAACGGGTCGCGAGCCTGCCAGCCCACCGTCCAGAGACCAAAGGAGAACTTGTCGGCGGGGGTGGGACTGGGTGCCATGGCGGACCTCCGAGGGTGTCGTCCCCAATTTGTTCAGTGGTTGAATTAAATGACCGCGCTGTGGCAGTGTCAAGGGGTGACCACCGACAGCACCACCGGGGCGGTCCGGCAGGGCAGTCTCCGCGAGCTCAACCTCGGGGTGGTGCTCCGGCGGATCGCCGCCGCCGAACGCCCCCCCTCCCGGGCCGATCTCGCCGCCGGGACCGGGCTGACCCGCGCCACCGTCTCCGCGGTCGTCGACGACCTGATCGCCGGTCGGCTGGTCGCCGAGGCGGCGCACACACCACGTACCGGCGCCGGGCGGCCGGCGCGCGGCCTGGTGCTGGCCACCGACGGCCCGGCCGGGCTCGGCCTGGAGGTCAACGTCGACTACCTGGCGGCCTGTGTGGTCGACCTGAGCGGCGCGGTCCGCCACCACCTGGTCCGCCGAGCCGACCTACGCCCGGTCTCCCCCGCCGACGCCCTGGACCGGCTCGCCCGGCTCGCCGCCGAGGCCCGCGCCGCGGCCGTACGCGACGGGCTGACCCTGGCCGGCGCGGCGCTCGCCGTGCCGGGCCTGATCGGCGACGGCGGCCTGGTCCGGCTCGCCCCCAACCTGGGCTGGCGGGACGTGGACGTCCCCGGGCTGCTCGGCGGGCACCCGCTCGCAGAGCCGGTCGACGGGATCCCGCCGTTGGTGGTCGACAACGAGGCCAACCTGGCCGCCCTCGGTGAACTGCACGCCGGCTCCCCGGGGCCGGCCAGCTTCCTGCACATCTCCGGCGAGATCGGCATCGGCGCCGGAATCGTGCTCGACGGGGCGCTCTACCGTGGCGCCCGCGGTTGGAGCGGAGAGATCGGTCATGTCCCGGTGCACCCGGAGGGGCGGCCCTGCCGCTGCGGCGGCCAGGGCTGCCTGGAGCAGTACGCGGGCCAGGAGGCCATCCTGGCCGCCGCCGGGTTGACCGGCGCGGAACTGCCCGCCGACACCGCCGCGACCCGGCTGGCGGACCTCGCCGGGGCCGGCGACCCGGCCACCCTGGCCGCCCTGGCGGACGCCGGCACCGCCCTCGGGGTGGCCGTGGCGGGCGTGGTGAACCTGCTGGACCTCGACACCGTGGTGCTCGGCGGCGGATACGCCCCGCTCGCCCCCTGGCTCTGCCCGCCGGTGGTCACCGAGGTCTCCCGGCGGGTGCTCACCGCGGCGTGGGCACCGGTCACGGTGCGCCCGGCGGCGCTCGGCGCACGCTCCGCGGCGGTCGGCGGCGCCGCCTCGGTGGTGCGCCGGATCGTCGACCGGCCGGTCGGCTGGCTGGCCCGGGCCGGGTGACCGGCCCGCAGCAGCCGGTGTGTCGCTCAGGCGGTACGGGCCACCGGCGGCTCGCCGGGCGGCACCAGGTACGGCGGCTCCCCCGGCTCGACCGGCGGGTGATCGATCCGTTCGCCCGCCGACTGAAGCACCGGCCAGCCCTCCGTGGCGGCGGCCTCACCGCGCCGCGCGACCTCGTCGAACTCGCGCATCCCGTGCAGCAGCGCCGCGCGCCCCTCGACGCTCATCCCGGTAAGGATGCGTTCCAGCCGGCGCCGGCGGTCGGCGCGCAGCTCGGCGAGGAGCCGGGTCGCCGCCGGGGTGAGGTGCAGGGAGATCTCCCGCCGGTCGTACCGGCCCGGCTCCCGGTCCAACATGCCGGCCGCCACCAGCCGGTCGCAGAGCCGGCTGGCCGAGGAGAGCAGCATGTCGGTGAGCGTGGCGAGGCGGCGCAGGTTGATCCCGTCGTACTGCTCCACGACCATGACCGCACGCAACTGGGCGCCGGAGAGCCGGCTCGTCGTCCGCTCCCGGGCCGCCTCCCAGACGGCCAGGAGAGTGCCCGCCACTTCGTCCAGTGCGACGGCCACACTCGCGTCAGGTCCGTGAGAACCACGTTGTTCGACCATGGTGAGCCCGACACTACCCGGCGCACCCGGCCGGCGACCTGTGCAAAGGAGCAAAGATGCTCGACCCGGATCAGTTCGCCGACCACTTCGGACGCACTGCCGTCACTTTCTCCTGAGCCGGGAAACCTCCACCGCGCCGGACCCACCCGGTACGGCGGAAGCCGTTCGCTGAGGACCAGGTCAGCGGGGTGCCGCGGGTCGCAACGCGATGGCCTGCAGGAAGATCTCCCCGATCTTGGTCGCGTCGGCGGTGACGAACGGCCGGCCACCGGTGATCGCCGTGATCGGTTCGAGCTCCGCCTGGCTGACGTCGGTCCCGATACCGATGATGATCACCTGAATTGGCTGCTCCGGGTCGCGCAGCTTCTTGAGCTGGGCGAGCAGGTCCTTGTGGGAGATACCGTTGTCGTCGTCGTTCTTGCCGTCGGTGAAGAGCACGATCGAGTTGACCTTGCCCGGCTGCCAGTCCTCCTGGACCTTCTTGTAGGCCGCCAGAATCGTGTCGTAGAGGCCGGTGTCGCCGCTCGACGGCTTGATCGAGCCAAGGCCCTGCCGCAACGCGTTGCGGTTGCCCGACAACGGCTTGATCGGTACGACTTCCTGATAGTCCTGCGACCCCTTCAGGTTGGTGGAGAAGGTCCACAGCCCGATCGACCAGGAGTCGTCGAAGAGTTCGAGGCCCTGGTTCGCCGCGGCGACGGTGACCTGCAACCGGCTGGCACCGTTGGCGGTCGCCACCTTGCTCTTCATCGAGCCGGAGACGTCGATGACGGCGAGCATCCGGCCGGACTGGGTGGCGGCGGTCCAGGTGGTGGTGGCCGCCTGGATGGCGGCCGGGTCCGGGCCGGCCGGCGCCGTCCCACCGTCCGTCGGGATCGGTGCCCCCTGCGGCGCCTCGAACCCCTCACCCCAGTTGCCGTCGGGTCCGCGCAGCGACTGCGCGGCGAGCCGATTGCGGAATTTCGAGGCGCTCAGCACCTCGAAGAGCGACTTCGCGGCCGACGCCTTGACCGGCTCGATACCGGGCAGGACCGCGAACGGGTAGTCCAGCGGCATCGGCGCCGGGTCCAGATAGAGCGCGGCCAGCGGGACCGGCGGCTTGGTGCTGTTGTACGCGATGACGTCCTCTTCGGACAGCGGCGCGGCGCCCAGCCCGCTGGCGATGGTCGTCGGGTCGGACGAGCGCGGGAAGCGCGCCAGGAGGTCCTGCCGCAGCGACGAGCGGTTGGTCGCCAACTGCCGCATCGCCCCGGTCGTCGCCTCCTTCGACTTGCCGGCCGCCCCGATCAGCGCGAGCAGTCCGGACAGGCCGGCCGCGTCCTGGTTCGGCTCGACGATGCCGGCGCGCAGCGGCTTGCTACTGGTGACCTGGCCCAGCAGGTCGCTCCAGGTGAACTTCTTGTCCGGCCAGCCCAGCTGGGCGGCCACCGGCTCCGGCACGGCCACCACCACCGGGCTGCGGGCGATCGAGGCGCCGATGGCCGGGTCGAAGGCGGCGGCGCCGCTCTTGAGCCGCACCAGCCAGGTGGAGGAGTCCGGCACCCAGACGTCCGGCGTCACCGCCGTGCCGCTGGCCTGCCCGACACCGGCCAGCGTGACGCCGTGCTTGCCCGCCACCGCGGCGGCCACGTCGACCGACTCGGCGGCGGTCACGTTCACGGCGACGCACGTGTCACCGACCGCCGCCCCGTCCTTGACCCACTGGTCGGCCGATGCCTGGACGGCGGGAGCGATCTCCGGCACGGCCGCCACCGACAGCTGGATCCGCCCCGAGCAGGACGGGCCCGACAGCTGCTGGTAAGCGAACCAGGAGCCGGCTACGACGACGACGAGCGCGGTGGCCGCCGCGACGGCACCCGCCCCCCGGAGCCTTGAACGCATGCGATGGCGGCCAGACACGGTGACCATCTTGCGTACCTCGTGGGGTTACTGCCACAACCGTTCGGCCGAAAGTTATGCAGCAGAAACAGTTGACCAGGAAAACCTTACCTTGAGCAATCAATCAGTGATGCCCCGTGGCCGCCGCCCATCCGTGCGTCGCGAGGCCCGGCTTCAGGGCCGTACGCAGGTCGGACTCGCCACCGGCACCGGCTCACCCATCGGCTCCGGCACCCCGGTGTCGGAGTCCACCCGGAAGGTCCTGATCATGTCGGCCCGCTCGTCGGCCACGTAGAGATACCCGCCCGCCAGGGCGAAGTGTCGTGGCCACTCCCCGCCGGTGTCGACCTCGGCCACCAGCTCGGGCGCCGCGCCGCCGAGCGCGAACACGGCCACGGTACCCACCCCCCGGTTGCCGACGTAGAGGAAACGGCCGTCCGGCCCGACGGCGACCTCGGAGGGCTGGACGTGCCCGACCCGCCCGCTCGCGTCCACCCGGGTCCGCTGGTGCAGCCCGTCGGCGGTCAGGTCGTACCCGGTGACCGTCCCGTCCAGCTCGCCGACCAGCCAGCAGCGCCGCCCGTCGGGGTGGCGGGCGAGGTGCCGGGGCCCGGTGCCGGCCGGCGTACGCAGCCGCGGGGCGCGCGGCACCAGCCGGCCGGAGGCGGGGTCGAGGTCGTACCGGTAGACCGAGTCGGTGCCCAGGTCGACGGCGAGCAGCGGACCGCCGTCCGGGTCGGGCGAGACCATGTGGCAGTGCGGCCGTTCCTGTCGGTGCGGGTCGGCGCCGTGCCCCTCGTGCCGGACCAGATCGCTGCGGTCCCCCGGTACGCCGTCGGCGTCGAGCGGGAACACGGCCACGCTGCCGCCGCCGTAGTTCGCCGCGAAGAGGTAACGCCCGTCCGGGGCGACCACCACGTGACAGGGCTCGGCCCCGCCGGTCGGGCGGACCCCGATCAGGTCGAGGCCGCCGTCCGGGGCCACCCGGAACGCGCTGAGCTGCCCCTCGGACAGCTCGTTGACCGCGTAGAGCACGGGCGACACCGGATGCCGGGCCAGGAACGACGGCGACGGGGTGACCGCCACCGTGCCGAGCGGGGTCAGCTCCCCCGACACCGGGTCGCGGCGGGCCGCGACGATGCCCTCGGCCCGCCCGCCCGACTCCGCCGTGTAGCCGCCGATGTGGACGACCTCGTCCTGTGCGCTCACCGGTTCCACCTTCCGCCGAGTCCTCCGTCGATCCAACCAGAGGCTTACCGGGATCCCGGCCGGTTGGCCGGCTTCCGGGACCCGTACCCGGCGGACGCCGCGCCCGACGTGCCGCCGACGGTCATCGGTTCAGCCCACCGGCACCGGCTCGCCACGCTGCCGGGCGACGTGCTCGACCAGCTCGATCAGCACCAGCTTGCCGGACTGCCGGTCCCGGGCGTCACAGAGCACCAGCGGCACACCGGGGTCCAGGTCCAGCGCGTCGCGTACCGCCTCCAGGCTGAACCGTCGAGCCCCGTCGAAACAGTTCACCCCCACCACGAAGGGGATGCCCCGCTGCTCGAAGTAGTCGATCGAGGGGAAGCAGTCGGCCAGCCGGCGGGTGTCGGCGAGCACCACCGCGCCGAGGGCGCCGAAGGCCAGCTCGTCCCAGAGGAACCAGAACCGGTCCTGCCCCGGGGTGCCGAAGAGATAGACCTGCAGGTCGTCGTTGATGGTTATCCGGCCGAAGTCCATCGCGACCGTGGTGGTGGCCTTCTCCTCCACGCCGGAGACATCGTCGGTGCCGACACCGGCCCCGGTCAGCACCTCCTCGGTCTGCAACGGCCGGACCTCGCTCAACGAGCTCACCAGCGTCGTCTTGCCGGCCCCGAAGCCGCCGGCGATGAGGATCTTCAGAGCCAGCGGGACCGGCGGCAGCGCCTCCCGGTCAGAGCGCACGGAGTCCATTGACCACCGCCTTGAGGATGTTGTCGTCGGGCAGGTGTGCGGCCGCCGACGGCTGGTGCACCGCGACGAGGCCCCGGGCGAGCAGGTCGCCGATCAGCACGCGGACTACGCCGACGGCGAGGTCCAGGTCCGCGGCGAGGTCGGCGAGGGCGGCCGGCCGCCGGGCCAGCTCGACCAGGCTCCGGTGTTCCGGCTGGAGGCCCGGCAGGCGGGCCGTGTCGGCCACCGTGGTGGCTCGCACGAAGGCCACCAGGTCGACGCCGCCGACCAGCGGTCGCACCCGGCCGCCGGTGAGGGTGTACGGACGGACGACCGGGCCGGCGGCGGCGTCCAGCCACTCGTGCCGCGGGCCCGCCGCCTCAGCCGGCATCGACCCCACCCGGCGCCGTCCGGACCGGGGCGGTCAGGTTCTCCCCGACCCGGATCACCAGCATCGCCATCTCGTACGCCACCAGACCGATGTCGGCGTCCGCGTCGCTCACCACCGCCAGGCAGGCACCCTGCCCGGCCGCCGTGACGAACAGGTACGCGGACTCCATCTCCACCACGGTCTGTCGGACCGCACCGCCGCCCACGTGCCGGGTGGCGCCCTTGGCCAGGCCGGAGAACCCGGAGGCGAGGGCGCAGAGGTGCTCCGCGTCGCTGCGGCCCAAATCGGTGGAGGAACCGAGCAGGAGCCCGTCGGCCGACAGCACCACCGCCTCGCGGGCGGCTGGTACCCGATCCACCAGGTCGTCGAGCAGCCAGTCGAGATCGGCGTTCTGCCGCGTCATGTGCACCACTAGGCGTCCCTCTCAGTTGCGGTCGAAGGTTCCGGTTCGGGCGCCGACACCGGCGGGAAGGATTGCCCCGCCCCGCCCCCGTCCGCTGCGGTGGACGAGCCGACCCCCGAGGACCGGGCGGCGGCGGCGCGGGCGCCGTCCCGGCGGCCCCGAGCGGTGCCGGCCTGGAGGGCGGACATGGCCCGGCGGGCCTCCTCGGGCGGCCGCTGCGCCGGGGTGTCCACGACGGGCGGCCGGGGCCGGGCGGCGGGGCCACGCCGGCGGACCCGCCGGGGCAGGCCGTCGCCGTCGGCGGGCGGCTCGACCGAAGAGGTACGGCCGGCGGAGAGCGGCACCACCGCCGACTCGGGGCGGTCCCGCACGGGCCGGGCGGCGCGCGCCCGGGGCACCGAGCTCAGCCGGGTGACCTTGGCCATCCGCCGCTCGTCGGGGCCGGACTCCCCGGCGTCCCGGTCGCTCGGGCCGAGCGCCGGCTCCTCGGTCACCAGGTCGGCCGGAATGAACACGGTGGCCGTGGTCCCGGCCGGGGTGGCCAGCCGCAGCTCGACCCGGACGCCGTGCCGGCCGGCCAGCCGGGCCACCACGAACAGGCCCAGCCGGGCGCTGTCGGCCGGATCGAACTCCGGGGAGCTGTACAACTTGCGGTTGGCGTTCGCGAGGGCCTGCGGGGACATGCCCAACCCGTGATCGGTGATCTCGATGGCGTACCCGCCGGGCACGCTCCGCCCGGTCACGTCCACGCGGGTGGCGGGCGGGGAGAAGGCCGTGGCGTTCTCGATCAGCTCGGCGAGCAGGTGGATCACGTCGCCGACGGCCCGACCGAGCACCCCGGCCGGCTGCACCTGCCCCACGTCAACCCGGTCGTACGACTCCACCTCGGAGATCGCGCCACGCAGCACGTCGACCGCGGCGACCGGGCTCCGCCAGCCCCGGCCGGGGGCCGAGCCGGCGAGGATGACCAGGTCCTCGGCGTGCCGCCGGAGCCGGGTGGCGAGGTGGTCGACCTGGAACAGCCCGGCCAGCTCGTCCGGGTCCTCGGTCTGCCGCTCCAGCCGGTCCAGCACCGCCAACTGCCGGTGCACCAGGCCCTGGCTGCGCCGGGCGATGTTGAGGAAGACCTCGTTGAGCCCCCGGCGCAGGGTGACCTCGTCGACGGCGGCCTGCACGGCGGTGCGGCGTACCTCGTTGAAGGCCCGCGCCACCTGGCCGATCTCGTCGGCGCCGTGGTCCAGCTCGGGGGCCTCCCGGGCGACGTCCACCTCCTCGCCCCGCCGCAGCCGGGCGACCACGTCGGGCAGCCGCTGCTCGGCCATCTCCAGCGCGGCGGTGCGGACCCCGGTCAGCCGGCGGGCCAGCGACCGGCCGACCCGCAGCCCCACCAGCAAACAGACCACGATGGCGACCAGGCCGAGCACCCCGGCCGCGGCGAGCCGGACCAGGGTGGCCACCGCCATCGGCACGGACCGTTCGGCCACGTCGTCGGCGCCGCGCAACTCCAGGTCCCGCAGCCCCTGCCAGACCGCCGCCTGGCTGGACTCCCAGGCCCGCACGTCGAACCCGGTCGGCAGCTCCCGGGCGCGGATCAGGCTGTCCTGAAGGCCGTGCAGCCGGACGTACGCCTCCCCCTCGGTGAACCGCTGGTAGTCCGCGCGTTGCCGCTCGGGCAGGTCGGCCACCGCGCTCTCGACCAGGAAGCGCTGGTTGTCGATGGTGCGTACCAGTTGCTCGTGCTCGCCCGCGGCGTACCGGCCGGCGGTCAGCGCGCCGGCGAGCAGCGCGTCGGCCTGGCCGAGCAACTCCCGGGACCGGCCGAGCGCGGTCAGGGCCAGTGTCTCCCGGTTGAGCTGGTTGTCGGGGAGGGTGGCCATCGCGGAGAACGCCTGGAAGGCGGAATTGATCATCCCGCTGTAGAGGCCGACCGCGCCGGCCCGGTCGACCTTCCGGGCGTCGATGAAGCCCCGACCGGCGGGCAGCGCGTCGAGCGCGGAGACCAGTTGGTCGAGCCGGGAGTCGAGCAGGTCGTCGGCGGCGTCCCGCAGGTCCGGCCCGGCGATCCGGCGGCGCAGCTCGGCGACTGCCCGGTCGGTGCGGGTGCGCTGCTCGGCCAGGGCGGGCAGGAGGGTGTCCCCGGCGAGTTGGACCACCGCGAGCCGGCGTTCCCGCTGCAACTCGGAGACGACCGCCTGGCCGGGCCGGCCCAGGTCGTAGAGGAGGGTGCGCGCGGCGAGCAGATCGAGGGCAGGCCCGAAGGTCAGCGAGGTGGCGAAGATCCAGAGCGCCAGCAGCGCGGTCACCGGACCGATGACCAGCGCGGTCAGCTTGGCGCGGATCGGCCAGTCACGGGTGTTCATCAGACCTCGCCCGGAAGGTGTCGCATGGGTGGCGCCGGCCGGCCGGAGGATTCCCGGCCTCGACGCCCGGCCCCGGATCGGGCGCCCTGGGCAGGATACGTAATCGCCGACCGATGCACTACCGGCCGTCTCGACCGTCACTACTGTCCGGGATGTTCCGGTGCGCGGCCCCCATGGCGGCGAACACCCGCCAGAACGGCGGGGGTGCGGTTACCCCGCGTTCGTCCGGTGGGTGCTCCGCGTTGATCATGGAAGGCGTCTCGGGATGCGGGGGCCGTTCCCGGTCACGGAATCGCCCACGAAAGTGCCCCGGATCGGGATTGGCGATCACGAAACTGAGGGAATCAGCGGGGAGGGAGTCCCCGGCCGGGTGCCCCGCCGCCGGCAGCCGCGCCGCCCGACCACGAACACGACGTCACGAGCCGCTGAGGAGGTCGCCGCATGCGCCCGGAAGAGCAGCAGGTCACGCCGGAACCGCCCGAGACCGTGCCGGTCCGTCCGCCCGCCGAGTCCACCCGGGCCGACGCGTCCGAGGAGGCCGCCGACACCGACGCCGACGCCCGCCCGGAGTACCACGACCCGGCACCGCTGCCGACGGCCTTCGGGGCGGCCAGCGTGGGTGACGCGGTGGCCGCCTCCGCGATGGCCAGCGGGCGGCCCGAGGACGAGCGGGACCCGCGCGGCGAGGACACCGCCCAGCCGGGCGACGGGGCCCCGGGGCGGACCGACGCGTTCGACGACGCGCGGGCCGACCCGCAGGCCGGCGACTGGCTGCACAGCGCCGAGCCCGCGGCCGAGGACTCCGGCTCGGAGCCAACGGTCGACACCGCCGGGTACGGCCGTGCCGAGCCGACCATGGTCGACCCGGACTCCTGAACCGCGTCCTCGGCCACGAGCCGGCCGCCGCGCGGAATGGCCCGGCCGCTGCCGGGTACGCCAGGGGGATCACGGAACGGGACAGGAGGGCAGCAGCATGACGGATCGTGACCGCGGTGGCGGGCGACCGCTCGAGGAGACTCCCGAGGCGGCCGCGGCGGTGGACGACGACAGCACGGTGCCGCAGTTGCGTACGGGCGGCGGCGCCGACCGGGACAATCCCGTCTTCACCGAGCCGGACGGTGCGGTGCCCGACACCGGGTCGCCGGACATCCTCGGCGACCCTTACGCGGCGGGAACCGGGCCGACCGGCACCGGGACCGGGGCGACCGGCACCGGCACGGGCGCGGCCGCCCCCAACCGACGCACCGGCGCGGAGCAGCCGTGGGACCCGGAGGACCTGGTGCTGGCCCGGGGCCAGGACCTCACCCCGGCGAACATCGAGCGGGCCCGCCACGACCTGGCGGAACTGGGCCGGGCGGCGATCGAGAAGACCGTCCCCTGACAGCCGGGGGCCCCTGGCCGACCTCGTCAGGTCGGCCAGGGGCCCGGGGAACCCGCGCGGCGGTGCCTCACTCCCGCCGCGGCGGGTGGGCCTGCCGCTGGCTCAGGAGAGCGGCGGGTAGGCGTTGCGCATGAGCTCCTGGAACTGCGCGGAGAACCAGGCACCCGAGATCGGCGCGTTCGCCAGGGCACCGCTCTTGCTGTTGCCGTTGCGACCGTTGCCACCGTAGTTCGGGTCGCACATCTGGTCGAAGCCCTTGCCCTCGTTGTTCGGGATCTCCTTGCTGGAGCCGTCCGACTCGCCCGGGGGCTTCACCCAGACGTAGGCGTCGATGCCGGTCGCCGGGTTGGCCCGGGGCCGCTCACCGAGGCCGGCACCGGCCTGGTTGCACCAGTTGCCGGCGTGGATCCGCCGGTCGATGCGGCCGCCGTCGACGTAGGTGTCAACGCTGGTCGTCGCGCCCGGGCCGGTGGGCCGGGCGGTGCCGCCCCAGCCGTTGCGGGAGGTGTCGATCAGCATGCCGATGCCGCTGTCGAAGCCGTTCGAGACGGCCTGCGTCCGGAACGCCTGGGCGAACGACAGCTCGTCGACGTACTGGTTCCAGTCGATCCACTTGGACTGCCGCACGGTCTGGCCGTTCACCTGGTCGGTGACCTTGACGTACGGCTCCTGCAGCGCGGAGTAGTTCGCCGTGTTGACGATGAAGCCGTGCACGTTGCGAACCGTGCTGCCGGAGGCGGTGGCGGCCTGCTTGATGATCTGGATGGTCGGGACGAGGTTCGTGTCCCAGCCGATCCAGCCGTGGTGCGCGGCGTCCACGTAGTTGTAGACGTTGCCGATCGCGCCCAGCTTGGCCAGGGCGTAACCCACACCGTTCACGTACGCGCCGTTGGCCTTGACCGTGTCGCACATCGCGGTGCCGCCGGCCTGACCCGAGGTGTTGGTCACCAGGTTGGGCAGCGAGTCGATCTCGATGATGTTGATGATCCGCAGGTTGCGGTACTTCGCGTCACCCTGGATCGCGGCGATCGGGTCGATGTACTCGGACTTGTAGCGGGGCAGGTCGTTCGGGCCCAGCTCACCGTTCGAGGCCAGCGCGGCGCAGTCCCGGCCGGGCAGGTTGTAGATGACGATCTGGATGTAACCGGCGCCCTGGGCGAGCGCGGCGTCCAGGTGGTCCCGGAGGCCCATCGCGCCGTTGGAGCTGCTGTTCGGGGTGCCGTTGATGGCGGCGGTCCGGTCCAGCCACACGGCGGTCGGGTTGTTCGAGACCCGGCTACCGCCCGGCTCGCCCTCCGCCTTGGCCTTCCACTCCGGGTTCACGTACCCCTTGGCCCCCGCGTACGGGTTGTCCACCTTCTGCCCCGGCGGCGGGGTGGTGGGCGGCGGGGCGGTGGTGGGCGGCGGGGCGGTGGTCGGCGGGGCGCTGGTGGGCGGCGGGGCGGTGGTCGGCGGGGTGCTGGTAGGCGGGGTGCCACCGTTGCAGACCGTGCCGTTCAGGGTGAAGCTGGTCGGCTTCGGGTTGGCGCTGCCCCAGGAGCCGTTGAACCCGATGGTGGTGCTGGAGCCGCTGGGCAGCGAGCCGTTGTACGACTCGTTCTTCACGGTCACGTTCTGGCCGCTCTGCGACCAGATCCCCGACCAGCCGTTGACAACCTTCTGCTGGCCGTTCGGGAAGGTGAACCCGAGCGTCCACGAGCTGAGCGCGTCACCGAGGTTGTTGATCGTCAGGTTGGCGGTGAAGCCGCCCGGCCAGTCGTTGGTGGTGTAGTCCACCCGGCACTGGGTCGCGGCCTGCGCCGCGGTGACCGGGAGGGTCACCAGTCCGCCGGCAACCAGGACGCTCGCACCGGTGAGTGCGAGGGCCCGGCTCCGGCCGGACAGCCTTCTCCACAGATTCATGCCACTGATCTCCTTGGGCGAGACCGGATCCGCGTACGGCCCGGCGAAAGAGGCCCTCGGGACGTCCGACTGGGACGGCCGTCGGTGCCACGGTGTCTTCGGGGAGTGCCCGACCCGGACGGGCGTGGTGGTGGTGAACGCGACCGGCAAGGGTGCAGCCGGCCGGCTTCAGACAGTCGCCCGGTGACCCGGTTGCCCTCGACGTCCGAACTCGCGGTGTGGCTCCCCTGACCGCGTGGAGAGATTCTTGCATGGGAGCGCTTCCATGGCAATGCCTCGATGCGGGTCGGGCCAGGACCCGGGGGTGAAGAGCCCATCCGGTACGGGCTCGGCCGGTTGCTGGCAGACGGGTCGAGGCAGGTGGAACCGGGTACGGCGACCTCGCGACGGAACCTCCGGGCGCACGCGGTACCCGGCGGGTCGCACCGCTCGGGAAGGCCGCTGAAAGCCCACCTCGGGAACGGCGCCACTTACCGTCCTACGCCCACCAAACCTCAACAAACTCCCAAATACGAATCTTTCCTCGGATAACTCGCGAAAGCGGCTAACGTCGGGCGTAGCTCGACCGCCGTCGGGCTCAGGACAAACAGGGATGGAGTGACGCAGGTCATGGGAAAGAAGATGCTCGGGAAGGTCGTTGCGGGCGCCGCTCTCGGCGGCGCGTCCCTGCTGCTGTTCTCGCCCGGGATGGCGAACGCGGCCGCAAACAGCGCGTACGCGGGCAGCGTCGTCGCGCAGCCGCAGGTCAACCTTCTTACCGACGACCAGTCGGACATGGACCAGAAGGACCAGGACCGCCAGGACGAGAACAAGAAGGACGAGAACCGCAACGACAAGGACAACCGGGACCACGACGGCAAGAACCGCGACGAGGACCGGAACAAGGACCGCGACAAGGACAACCGCGACCACGACGGCAAGGACCGCGACAAGGACCGCGACAAGGACAACCGGGACCAGGACGGCAAGGACCGGGACAAGGACCGCGACAAGGACCGGGACAAGGACAAGCGCTGCGACGACCGCAAGGACGAGGACAACCGGAACCAGGACGGCAAGAACCGCGATGAGGACAACCGGGACCGGGACCACTGCTTCCCGAAGGGTCACGTCGACGGTGGTGACGGTGGCATGACGACGACCAGCGTGGACCGCAACATGGCCGCCAGCGGGGTGGGCGTGGTCGGCGCCGCAGCCCTGGGCGGCATGGTCCTGCTGCGCCGGCGGCGGGCCAATGACCTCGTCTGACCAGACGGCGACACGGGCCGGCGGCCGTCACGGGAGACCGTGGCGCGCCGCCGGCGCGACCGTCGTCGTCCTCCTCGCCCTGGTGGGCGCCGGCCTGATCGGCGCGTCCTTCCGGAGCGTGCCGCCGCCCCGCCCGCCCCAGCCGCTCGCCCAGGCCGGTCCGGCCGACACGACCGCGCCCGCCACGCCGGGCTCCGCGACCGGCACCGGTACGGAGACCGCCGACCAGACACCCGCCGACGACCCGTCGAACCCCGACACCACCCCCGCCGGGCTGCCCCGGTCGGCCCCCACCACCATCTCGATCCCCAAGATCGGGGTACAGGCCGAGATCATGTCCCTCGGCACCAACCCGGACGGCACCGTCCAGGTCCCCCCGCTGGACCAGGCCATGAAGGCTGGCTGGTACTCCCCCGGCGCGAGCCCCGGCGAGCCCGGCAACGCCGTCATCGTCGGCCACGTCGACTCGGCCAAGATCGGGCCGGCGGTCTTCTTCAACCTCGGCTCGCTACAACCGGGCGACACCATCAGCGTCGCCCGGCAGGACGGCTCGACCGCCACCTTCACCGTCAACGAGGTCAAGTCGTACCCGAAGACGGCCTTCCCCACCGACCTGGTCTACGGCCCCAGCGACCAGCCCGGCCTACGGGTGGTCACCTGCGGCGGGAGCTTCGACCAGAGCGCGGGCAGCTACGTCGACAACGTCATCGCATTCGCCAGCATGACACCGTGAGGCTGCGCAAACGGGCGCGGCCCGGTGGTCGGGTGACCGACCACCGGGCCGCGCCCGTTTCCATTCCTGAGTCAGGCCGCCGCCGACGTCCGCACCAGGGTACGGATCTGCCGCAGCAGCACCGACAGCGCGGAGAGGTCGGCGCGGGACTCGTCGAACTCACCCATCGCCCGGTGCGCCCGGTGGATCGACGTGGCGTTCGCCTGCTCCCATTCCTGCACCCGGTCGACCGGCGAGACGCTGTCCGGGGTGGAGCCGAGGACCTCCGCGGTGAGCGCAGCCAGCGCGGCGTACAGGTCGTAGCGCAGCGCCATCCGGGCCAGCGTCTGCCAACGGTCCTCCCGCGGCAGCAGGGAGATCTTCGACAGCAGGGCGTCCACCCGGAAGCGGTCGGAGAGGACGAAGTAGACCGCGGCCACCTCGCTCACGTCCCGGCCGGTCGACCGGGCCGTCTCCACCACGTCGAGCAGGCCGAAGCTGTACATCAGGCGGGTCACCTGCTCGGCCAGTTCCCGGGGCAGCCCCTTCTCGGTCAGCGAGTCGATGTGGGCGACGATCCCCTCCCGCTCGCTGCCGAAGAAGAGGTTCTCCAGGTCGGGCAGGAGCCGGGCCACCCCGTCGCGCAGCCGGGCGATCTCCCCCGGCACGTCGATCGGCGAGCGCCGGTTGGTGACCAGCCAGCGCACCGCGCGGTCGAGCAGCCGGCGGGTGTCCAGATGGACGCTCGTCTGCAGGTCGGGCGAAACCTTGTTGTCCAGCGCCTCGATCGCCTGCCAGATGTCGCGCAGCCCGAACACCTCGCGCACCACCACGTACGCCCGCAGCACGTCCGCCGCCGACGCCGCCGTCTCCTCGACGGTCCGGAAGACGAACGAGATTCCGCCCCGGTTGATCGCCTCGTTGACCAGCACGGTGGTGACGATGTCCCGGCGCAGCCGGTGCCGGCCCATCCGGTCGGCGAACCGCTCACGCAGCGGGGTGGGGAAGTAGTTGACCAGGATCTCGGTCGTCCACTCCTCGTCGGCCAACCCCTCGGCCACGATCTCGCGCTCCAGCACCATCTTCTCGTACGCCAGGAGCACCGCGAACTCCGGCGCGGTCAGCCCGGTCTCGGTGCGGACGGCGAGTTCCTCGTCCGGCGGGAGCGCCTCCAGCGCCCGGTCGATCTGCCCGGCTCGTTCCAACTCGCTGATGATCCGGCGGTGCACCGGCAGCAGCGAGGCGGACTGAGCCTGGGCGTTGTTGAGCGCCCGGGCCTGCTCGTAGTTGCTCCGCAGCACCAGCTGGGCGACCTCGTCGGTCATCTGGGCCAGCAGCTCGTCGCGCTCGGGCCGGTCCAGCTCGCCGTCCGCGACCGCCGTGTTGAGCAGGATCTTGATGTTCACCTCGTGGTCGGAGCAGTCCACCCCGGCCGCGTTGTCGATGAAGTCGGTGAAGATCCGCCCGCCGTTCTGCGCGTACTCGATCCGGCCGTGCTGGGTCCAGCCCAGGTTGCCGCCCTCGCCGGCGACCCGGCACCGCAGGCTCTTGCCGTCGACCCGGATCGCGTCGTTGGACTTGTCCCCGACCTCGGCGTTGCTCTGCGTCGACGCCTTCACGTAGGTGCCGATGCCGCCGTTCCAGAACAGGTCCACCGGCGCGGTGAGGATCGACTTCATCAGCTCCTGCGGAGAGATCTGCTCAACGTCGTCGTCGAGGCCGAGCCGCGCCCGCACCTGCGGGCTGACCGGAATCGACTTGGCGGTACGCGAGTACACCCCGCCGCCCTCGGAGATCAGCTCCGGGTTGTAGTCCTCCCAGGACGACCGGGGCAGATCGAACAGCCGCTTGCGCTCCTGCCAGGAGGTGGCCGCGTCCGGCTCCGGGTCCAGGATGATGTGCCGGTGGTCGAACGCGGCCACCAGCCGGATGTGCTGCGACAGCAGCATCCCGTTGCCGAAGACGTCGCCGGACATGTCACCGACGCCGACCACCGTGAAGTCCTGGGTCTGGGTGTTGTGTCCCAGCTCCCGGAAGTGCCGCTTCACCGACTCCCAGGCGCCCCGGGCGGTGATGCCCATCTTCTTGTGGTCGTAGCCGGCCGAACCGCCGGAGGCGAACGCGTCGCCCAGCCAGAAGTCGTGCCCGGCCGAGATCTCGTTGGCGATGTCGGAGAACGTCGCGGTGCCCTTGTCCGCCGCCACCACCATGTACGGGTCGTCGCCGTCGTGCCGAACCACGTCCTCCGGCGGCACGATCTCCCCGCTGGCGATGTTGTCGGTGACGTCCAGCAACGCGCCGACGAACTCCTTGTAGCAGGCCACCGCCTCGTCCCGGTCGCCCGGCTTCTGCTTGAGCACGAAGCCGCCCTTGGCGCCCACCGGCACGATCACGGCGTTCTTCACCATCTGCGCCTTGACCAGGCCGAGCACCTCGGTGCGGAAGTCCTCGCGCCGGTCCGACCAGCGCAGGCCGCCCCGGGCCACCGGCCCGAACCGCAGGTGCACGCCCTCGAACCGGGGCGAATAGACGAAGATCTCGAACTTCGGCCGCGGCGCCGGCAGGTCCGGGATCGCCTGCGGATCCAGCTTGAACGCCACGAACGACTTGGGCCGCCCGCCGACCGGCTTCTGGTAGAAGCTGGTCCGCAGGGTGGCCTGGATCAACGTCAGGTACGACCGCAGGATGCGATCCTGGTCGAGGCTGGCCACCTCGTCCAGCGCCGCGCCGATCGCGCTGACCAGCTCGCCGCTGCGCTGCCGCCGCTCGTCCATCGTGGTCGCGCCCGGGGCGAACCTGACCTCGAAGAGCTCCACCAGCAGCGACGCGATCTTCGGGTACGCGATGAACGTCTGCTCCATGTACTCCTGCGAGAAGACGGTGCCCGCCTGCCGCAGGTACTTCGCGTACGCCCGGAGCACCACCACCTGCCGCCAGGTGAGACCGGCCCGGAGCACCAGCTCGTTGAAGCCGTCCACCTCGGCCTCGCCCCGCCAGGCGGCGGCGAAGGCGTTCTCCGCGTGCGGGCGCACCTCGGCCAGGTCCTGGTGCGCCTCCGGCAGTTGCAGGCCGAAGTCGTACAGGAAGACGCGGCCGTCGATTCGGTCCACCTCGTACGGGTGCTCGTCGACGACCCGGACGCCGAGCGAGTGCAGCACCGGCAGTACGGCGGAGAGCATCATCGGCTCGCCGTACCGGTAGACCTTGAACCGGACGTCCATGGCCTCGCCGAGTTCCGTCCGTTCCTCGACGCGCGGCGGCACCTGCTTGCGGAACAGGTGCATCTCCAGCTGGCCGGGCTCCTCCAGCAGCTCCAGCTTGGCCAGGTCCTTCATCGCCTCGTACGGCGTGTGCCCGTCCTTGTAGCCCTCCGGGAACGCGTCGGCGTACCGGGCGAACAGGTGCTTGGCCTGCTCGTCGCCGAGCTTGCGCTCCAGCACCAGCCGGTAGTCGTCGTCCCAGAGCCGGGTCGCGTCGGCCAGCTCCTCGGCGAGCAGGTCGGCGTCGATGTCCGCGGGCGGGTTGTTCGGGTCGGTCCGGACGGTGAAGTGCACCCGGGCGAGCATCGACTCGGTGACCCGGGTGGTGTAGTCGACCCCGACACCGTTCAGTTCACGCAGCAGGATGTCCTGCATGCGCAACCGGTTCTGGGTGGTGAACCGGTCCCGGGGCAGGTAGATCAGGCAGGAGATGAACCGCCCGTACCCGTCGCGGCGCAGGAACACCCGCAGCTGCCGGCGACCGGCCATCCGCAGCACGCCGACCGCCGCGTGGTAGAGGTCGTCGGTCTTGATCTGGAACAGCTCGTCGCGCGGGTAGGTCTCCAGGATCTGCAGCAGGTCCTTGCCGGAGTGGCTGCGCAGGCTCAGCCCGGAGCGGTCCAGCACCTCGGCGACCTTGCGGCGGACCACCGGCAGCTCCTGCACGCTGGTCCGGTACGCCGCGGTGGAGAACAGGCCCAGGAAGCGGCGCTCCCCGACCACCTCGCCGGCCTCGTTGAAGATCTTGAAGCCGATGTAGTCGAGGTAGGCCGAGCGGTGGACGGTCGCCCGCGAGTTCGCCTTGGTGATGATCAGCAGGCGCTTCTCCAGCACCTTCTCGTGCGCCTCGGGCGTCATCGAGGACAGCGACCGGGCCTCCGGCGAGTCCGAGCGCAGAATGCCCAGCCCGGTGCCGAGAACCGCTTCGAGGGCCTGACCGCCATCCGTGCCGTCGGTGTCGACCAGGCGGTATTCCCGGTAGCCGAGGAAGGTGAAGTGATCGTGCGCCAGCCAGCGCAGCAGCTCCACCGAGTCGGTGATGTCCTTCTCCGGCACCGGCGGCCGGCTGTCCGAGGTCCGGGCGGCGGCCAGCTCGTCGGCGAGGGCCAGGGCCCGCTGACGCATCTTCGGCCAGTCCTCGACCGCCTCCCGGACGTCGGTGAGCACCCGCTGCAGCTCCTTGCGCAGCTTCTCCCGCTCGGCCGGGTCACGCACCGGGTCGATCTCGACGTGCATCCAGCTCTCGACCAGGTCACCGGCGATCGCGTCGTCCGGCTCCACGTCGGCGGACACCTCGGTCAGCCGGCCCAGCGGCTCGCGGCGGACCACCACCAGCGGGTGCACCAGCAGGTGCACGTCGAGGTGGTACGTGTTGAGCAGCGCGGTCACCGAGTCGACCAGGAACGGCATGTCGTCCGTCACGATCTCGATGACCGTGTGATGCTGGTTCGCGTCCGGCTCGTGGATCCGCAGCTTCAGCTCGCCCGGTACGCGCTGCTGGGCCAGGTCCCGGTGCGCCCGGGCGGCGTCGAGCATCTCCTCGGCGGTGAAGCCGATCAGCTCCTCGTCCGGCGCGAAGCGCCAGAAGCGGTCGACCAGGGTCGCCGCGTCGTGGTCGTTCCCGGCCAGCGCGACGGCCTGGGCCACCAGGCGCTCCGCGTTGGGTACCGGCTCGTCCAGGTCGGCGCCCTCCGACTCGTCGGCCAGCGCCTGCGCGGGCAGGCCCAGCTCGTGGAGGGTGTCGATGCTGGAACCGGTCATCCCGGTCACTCCTGTGTCAATACGGCCGAAACCGTCCCCATCGGTCGCCGTATCGAAGCTGTCGTCATCCCGGCCGGTGTCAACCTGCCGCAGGTCGGGTCCCGGTTTTGTCGCCGGACGCCGGTCCATCGGTGCCACTCCCCTCGACCCACCGCGTTGTGGGTCACTCTGCCGCCCAGCCTAGGCCCTGCCGCTGTGCCCGTTCGTCGGCGGACCACTGGCCGGACGTCCGGTTCGGGACTCTGTCCTTTCACCCGTTGCGGGTTCCGTGGTCGGCCGGTCGCCGAGTACCCGGGCTCGCGATGTTCATCACACTGCTACGGAGCGTCTTTCCCCACAGCGGGGCGACCACGGGACGGTGGAAACCCGCCCGGCGTACTAGCGTGCAGGGCAGTTCGCACCGGAGGGACTGCTTCATGCCCGTGTCGTACCCCGTTCGCCACCGCCGCTTCCCCCGCCGTCCGGTCCTCGCGGCCGTGGCCGCCACCGCGCTGACGGTCGCCGGGCTGGCCGGGTGCTCCGGCGCGGACGGGCCGGAGCAGAGCGTGGACGCGTTCCTGAAGGGCTGGAGCTCCGGCAACCTCCAGTCGGTGGGCTTCATCGACCCGGCAGGCACCCGCATCCCCGCCACCGACGTGGCGAAGGAGATCAAGTCGCTCTCCGGCGAGTTGTCCGCCACCCCGCCGGAGCTCAAGCGGGCCGGCGACGCGAAGATCACCGCCGACACGGCCGACGCGCGGATCCAGGTGACCTGGACGCTGCCGGGCAAGACCCACTGGACCTACGAGAGCCCGGTGCGCCTCGCGCGCAGCGACGACGACCGTTGGCAGGTGATCTGGGAGCCCGCCATCGTCCAGGAGAAGCTGGAGAAGGGCGACCGGCTCGCGCTGCGCCGCGACACCGCACCCCGGGCCGGGGTCCTGGACGGCGCGGGCAAACCGATCGTCGCGCCCCGGCCGGTGGTCCGGGTGGGTGTGCAGCCCAGCGAGGCCGGCGACGTCATGAAACTGGTCCGGCAGCTCGACGCCGCGTTCAAGGCGATCCGGCCCGCGCTCACCCCGCCGGTCGACCTCTCCGACCTGCCCAAGCGACTCGCCGAGGCCGACCAGAACGCGTTCGTCGAGGTGGTGACGCTGCGCGACGAGGCGTACCGGCAGATCAAGCCCCGGATCTACGACCTGCCCGGTACCAAGTTCCAGGCCGACAAGCTCGACCTGGCGCCGACCCGGGAGTTCGCCCGAGCCCTGCTCGGCTCGGTCGACCCGGCCCAGGCCGACGACCTCCAGGCCCATCCCGACAAGTACGTCACCGGCGACCTGGTCGGCCACGGCGGCCTCCAGGGTCGGTACGACGACCGGCTGCGCGGTACCCCCGGGGTGACCGTGATCACCGAACGCACCGGTCCCGACGGGACCACCACCCCCACCGGCACCGAGGTCTTCCACAGCGAGCCCAAGGCCGGCGAGCCGCTGAAGACCACCATCGACGTGGCCACCCAGAACGCCGCCGACGCGGCGCTGCGCGGGGAGACCCGGCGCACCGCTCTCGTCGCCGTACGGATCAGCGACGGCGCGGTGCTGGCCACCGCCAACGGCCCCGGCTCGGCCGGCGAGAACCTCGCCTTCACCGCCCAGGTCCCGCCCGGCTCGACGTTCAAGATGGTCAGCGCGCTCGGCCTGTTGGACGCGGGCGCGGTCACCCCGACGGCGACGGTCGCCTGCCCGAAGACGGCCACGGTCGACGGCCGCGCGTTCAAGAACTCCGACAACTTCGAGCTGGGGTCGGTCCCGTTCACCACCGACTTCGCGAAGTCCTGCAACACCGCCTTCGTGGGACTGGCGCCGAAGCTCGGGCCGGACGGCCTCGCCACCACCGGCCGTGCGCTCGGTCTGGAGGCGAAGTGGGACCTCGGCGCGGAGGTCTTCGCCGGCAAGGTCTCCGCCAACGGCTCCGCCACCGAGCAGGCCGCCGCCGCGATCGGGCAGGGCACCACCGTGGTCAGTCCGCTGGCCATGGCCGGTGCCACCGCTGCCGTGGCCCGGGGCCAGTGGGAGCAGCCGAAGCTGGTGCTCGACCCGGCCCCTGGGCAGCCCGCACCGGCCGGCCCGGCCCTGAAGCCCGAGTCCGTGGCGGCGCTGAAGACGATGATGCGCGCGGTGGTCACCAGCGGCACGGGCAGCGCGTTGAAGGACGTCCCGGGCAAGCCGGTGTACGGCAAGACCGGCACCGCCGAGTACGACGACAACCCGGCGCACACGCACGCCTGGTTCGTCGGCTGGCAGGGCGACATCGCGTTCGCCGTCTTCGTCGAGCAGGGCGGGATGAGCACCGCCAGCGCCGTCCCGATCAGCGAGCGCTTCCTGCGCGCCCTCGCCGCCCGCTGACCCGGTAACCCGTCACGCGCCCGGCCACCGCCTCCACTCAGGATCACGCTCGATCCCGGAGCCAGCGGCCTCGACCCGGTCGGAGACCACTGGATCCTGGACCGTGCCCGATCATCCGGCGATCGGGCCGCCGGTGATCGTCTCCGGAGCCGCGGTCTCATCCTCGGCGGGCGCGGGATCCGTCGGCGCGGGGCCGATGGGCTCCACGGCGACGGCGGGTGCCGGGCTGGCCGTCGGGGGTGGCAGCGCCGGACGCTCGGCGGTGCGGCCGCCGCGCCGGGGCGCCGGGGCGGCCGGCAGCAGCCGGGGCGGCAGCGCGCTCGGTGCCGAGACCGGGGCCAGGCCGGACACCACGGTGTTGACGATCTCGGCGGCGTACGTCCCGTCGGGGTCGTAGTCGGGGTCGAAGACGGTCAGCTCGACGCCGAGACAGTGCGGGGTGTCCACCAGACCGGCGATGAGGATCTCCAGCTCGGCGAAGGCGATCCCGCCCGGGTCGGGCGCGTCCACGGCCGGCATCACCGCCGGGTCGAGCACGTCCACGTCGACGTGCACCCAGTAGCCGGCGCAGTCCGCCAACTGTTCGTGGGCCCACTGGGCGGTCCGGGCCGCGCCCTCGGCCCGCAGGGCCGGCACCGGCCGGGTGGTGATCCCGGCGGCCTGGAGGTCGAGACGGTACTCGTCCTGCGCCCGGATGCCGAGCACCACCACGTCGATGTCCCGGAAGTACGGGCGCCGCCCCTCGATGGCGGCCAGGTCGGCCTGTCCGCGCCCGGTGACCAGGGCCAGGTCCTCGCCCGCCGCCGCGCCCACGTACGAGGCGTTGCCGGGGTGCCGGAAGTCGGAGTGGCCGTCGACGAAGACCAGCCCGATCCGGCCGCCGACCGCCTCGCCGAGCCGGTGCATCGCCAGCGCCGAACCGAGCAGCACCGAGCAGTCCCCGCCCAGTACCAGCGGAAACTCGCCCCGATCGATGATCGCGCCGAGCCGGTCGGCCAACGCCACCGAGTACGCGGAGATCTCCGGGGCGTGGCAGACCCCGTCGCCGGGCCGCCAGTCGCCGGGGTCGTAGCGGGGCGGGGTGAGGCAGCCGGCGTCGCGGGCGCGCAACCGGGCGAGCAGATCGTGGTCGCGCAGCGCGCCGGGTGCCTTGCCGCAGCCCGGGACCGAGGTGATGGTGGGCGGACGCAGCCCGAGGTTTGTCGGCGCGTCGAGGACGGCGATCCGGCGCATCATGAGCTCCCGTCCTCGGCGGTCGGGCGGGCCGGCCGATACGCCGGCCCGCGCTGGCGTGCTACGAACTCAGAACAGGGCGCTGGCCAGAGCCCGTCGGGCCGACGCCACGGCCGGGTCCTCCGGACCAGCGATGGTGAAGAGGCCGACCAGGTGCTGGCGTACCTTCTCCCGGTCGTCGCCGAAGGTCCGGCGGACCAGGCCGACCAGCCGCTGGTAGGCCTGCTCGGCCAGGCCGCTGAGCACCTCGACGTCGGCGGCCAGCAGCTGGGCGTCGACGTCGTCGGGTGCGGCCGCCGCGGCGGTGAGCGCCGCCTGGGGGTCGGCGCCGGCCACCCGGCGGGCCAGCCCAACCTGGGCGAGGCCCGCCTCCGCCACCGCGTCGGTCGGAGACTCGGCGAGGATCTTCCGGTACGCCCGCTCGGCCGCGTCCAGGTCACCGCTCATCAGGGCGTCGTCCGCCTCGTCGAGGCGCGGGTCCTCCGGTGCGGCGACGCTGACCCCGCCGGCCTTCAGCACGGCCTGGATCCACTGGCGCAGCTGGGCCTCCGGCACCACCCCGGAGAAAGCGTCGACCGGCTGCCCGCCGACGATCGCGTAGACCATCGGGATGCCCTGCACCCGGAACATCTGGGCGATCCGCGGGTTGGCGTCCACGTCCACCTTGGCGAGCACCCACGCGCCGCCGCCCTCGACCGCCAGCCGTTCCAGCACCGGCGAGAGCTGCTTGCAGGGCTCGCACCACTCGGCCCAGAAGTCCACGATCACCGGGGTGGTCAGCGAGCGTTCGAGGACCTCGGCCTGGAAGGTCGCCTCGGTCACGTCGATGACGCTGATCCCGCCGACGGCGCCGCCGGGCGCGCCGGCCGGGGGCCCGGCCTTGATCGGGGCAGGGGTGGTTGCGGTGCTGCGCAGTGCGCTGAGGTCGACCGCGCCGCGGGTGAAGATCGACGGGGTGATCCGTGGGTCGCTCATGGTTGTCTAGTCTCGCACGTGACCCGCGGAACTCAGATCAACCGCGACGGCGACAGTTGCAACTCTCACGCCTGGTCGGACGCAAGGAAGGGCCCCTTCCCAACGCCTCGCGTAGGGAAGGGGCCCTTTCTCGACACCTAGAAGCGGGCGGGCTCGCGGTAGACGCCCCACTCGCCGCGCAGCGCGTCGCAGATCTCGCCCAGAGTGGCCTCGGCGCGGACCGCGTCCAGCATCGCCGGGATCATGTTCTCGCCGGTCCGGCTGACCTCGACCATGTGCTGGACGGCGGCCCGGACCACGGCGTCGTCGCGGCCGGCCTTGCGCTCGGCGAGCACCCGCCGCTGCTCCAGCTCCACCTCGTGCGAGATACGCAGGATCTCCAGGTCCTTGGCGACCGTGCCGGTGTGGCAGTTGACGCCGACGATCTTCTTGTCGCCCTTCTCCAGCGCCTGCTGGTAGACGAAGGCGGACTCGGCGATGTGCCCGGTGAACCAGCCGTCCTCGATGCCCCGCAGGATGCCCGAGGTCATCGGGCCGATCTTGTGCGGGCCGTCGCCGCCGAGCTGCCGGATCCGGGCGAAGATCTCCTCCGCCTCGGCCTCGATCCGGTCGGTGAGCGCCTCGACGTACCAGGAGCCGCCGAGCGGGTCGGCCACGTTGGTCACCCCGATCTCCTCCATCAGCACCTGCTGCGTACGCAGGGCGATCTCGGCCGACTCGTCGGTGGGCAGGGCGAGGGTCTCGTCGAGGGCATTGGTGTGCAGCGAGTTGGTGCCGCCGAGCACCGCCGCGAGCGCCTCCACGGCGGTCCGTACCACGTTGTTGACCGGCTGCTGGGCGGTCAGCGAGACCCCGGCGGTCTGGGTGTGGAACCGCAGCCAGAGTGCCTTCTCGCTGGTGGCGCCGTAGACGTCGCGCAGCCAGCGGGCCCAGATCCGGCGGGCGGCCCGGAACTTGGCGATCTCCTCGAAGAAGTCCACGTGGGAGTCGAAGAAGAAGCTCAGCCCCGGCGCGAAGACGTTGACGTCCAGCCCGCGGGAGAGGCCCAGCTCGACGTAGCCGAACCCGTCGGCCAGGGTGTACGCCAGCTCCTGTGCGGCGGTCGCCCCGGCCTCGCGGATGTGGTAGCCGGAGACCGACAGGGGCTTGTACCTCGGGATCTCCCGGGCGCAGTACGCCATCAGGTCGCCGATCAGGCGCAGGTGCGGCTCGGGGTCGAACAGCCACTCCTTCTGCGCGATGTACTCCTTGAAGATGTCCGTCTGGAGCGTGCCGTCCAGGGTGGACAGATCGGCGCCCTGCCGCTCGGCGGCGACCAGGTACATGCAGAAGACCGGCACGGCCGGGCCGGAGATGGTCATCGAGGTGGTCACGCCGGCCAGGTCGATGTCGTTGAAGAGCACCTCCATGTCGGCGGCCGAGTCGATGGCCACGCCGCAGTGCCCGACCTCGCCGAGCGACTGCGGGTCGTCGGAGTCGCGCCCCATCAGGGTCGGCATGTCGAAGGCGACGGAGAGTCCGCCGCCACCGGCCCCGAGGATCATCTTGTAGCGCTCGTTGGTCTGCTGGGCGTTGCCGAAGCCGGCGAACTGCCGGATGGTCCAGGTCCGCCCGCGGTAGCCGGTCGGGTAGAGGCCCCGGGTGTACGGGTACTCGCCCGGCCAGCCGATCCGCTCGAACCCGGGGTAGGGCACGCCCTCCGGCGGGCCGTACACCGGGTCCACGGCCATGCCGGAGAGCGTGGTGAAGTCCGCGTCCCGCTTGCGGGCGGCGTCGTAGCGGGCCTGCCAGCGGGCCCGACCGGCGGCGATCTCTTCGGCGTCCATGCGCGGAGCTCCTCCTCGAGTCCTCGACTGAAGACCGAGTGTAGAACGGTGGCCTGAACGATCGCTAAGTATGTGCGTACCGGTCGGTAACCGAGTCAGGCCGACGGCGCCACCGGGCCGCCCAGGGCCACGTCGTCGACCCGGATGTTGATCTCGTCGACCCGCAGCCCGTACGCCTCGACGGCGGAGGTCACCGCCGAGCGGACCGCGTCGGTCACCTCGGGCACCGGCCGGCCGGCGTCGATCACGATGACCAGGTTGATCACCGCCGCGCCGTTGGTGACGTGGGCGGAGCAGCCGCGCCGGGCGTCACCGACCTGGTCCAACCCGACCTTGTCCAGTACCGCGTTGAAGAAGCGCGCCACGTCGCCGCCGAGGTCTGCCACCCCGGGCACGGCCCGGGCCGCGGCCACCGCGATCTTCTCCACCACCTCGTCGGAGACCTGCGTCGCGCCGCCCGCCACCGTGTCGGGAGTCACCGACAGCTCCTGGGTCGCCTCCGCCTCGCCAGCCATGCTCCACCCCGCCTACTCGTCCAGCCCCACGACCGCCATGAGGCGGTGCGAGCGTACTAGTTGGCCGGTCCGTAGTGGACCCGTCAGGCGGCCAGTTGGGTCAACAGTTCGGCGGCGGCCGCGTACGGGTCGATCGCGCCCTCGGCCACCTTGGCGGCCAGGGTCGGCAGTTGCGTACCGTCGCGCAGCGAGCCGATCCGGGCCCGGAGGGTGCCGAGCGCGATCGCCTCGATCTCGGCGGCGGCCCGCGCCTCCCGGCGGCGGCGCAGCTCACCGTGCCGCTCCAGCCAGTCGCGGTGCTTGTCGATCGCGGCGGCGATGTCGTCGATCCCCTCGCCACGCGCGGCGATCGCCCGGACCACCTGCGGCCGCCACTCCCCCGGCCCGCGCTCGCCCAGCGCGATCATGCCCTGGATGTCGCGGACGGTGGCGTCGGCGCCGTCCCGGTCGGCCTTGTTGACCACGAAGACGTCGGCGATCTCCAGGATGCCGGCCTTGACCGCCTGGATGGCGTCGCCCATGCCCGGGGCGAGCAGCACCAGGGTGGTGTCGGCCAGCGAGGCCACCTCGACCTCGGCCTGCCCGACGCCGACGGTCTCCACCAGCACCACGTCGCAGCCGGCGCCCTCCAGCACCCGGACCGCCTGCGGGGTGGCCGCGGAGAGCCCGCCGAGGTGCCCACGGCTCGACATCGAGCGGATGTAGACGCCCGGGTCGGTGGCGTGATCCTGCATCCGGACCCGGTCGCCGAGGATCGCCCCGCCGGTGAACGGGCTGGACGGGTCGATGGCCAGCACGCCGACCCGGTGGCCGCGCGCCCGCAGCGCGCGGACCAGCTCGTTGGTGGTGGTCGACTTGCCCACCCCCGGCGACCCGGTCAACCCGACCACCTGGGCGTGCCCGGAATACGGCGCGAGGGCCGCCGCGACCTGCGGCAGCACCTCGTCGCCGGACTCGACCAGGGTGATCAGGCGGGCCACCGCGCGGGGGTCACCCGCGCGGGCCCGGTCCACCAGCATCGGTACGTCCCGGCTGAGGCGCACCGATACGGTGACCGTGGCCGGGGTGTTCGCGTCGTTCACAGTGCCGCCTTCGTTCGCGACTGCGGGGCTCGCAAACCCGGCTCACTCCTCACGCTCACTGCTAGCTCTCGCCACCGCTCGGGACGTGGATGATCAGGGCGTCGCCCTGGCCGCCACCGCCGCAGAGCGCGGCCGCACCGGTGCCGCCGCCCCGGCGCTTGAGCTCCTGGGCCAGGGTGAGCACCAGCCGGGCGCCGGACATGCCGATCGGGTGCCCGAGCGCGATGGCGCCGCCGTTGACGTTGACCTTGTCCGGGCTGATGCCCAGGTCCCGGGTGGACTGGATGCCGACCGCCGCGAACGCCTCGTTGATCTCGATCAGATCGAGGTCGGAGACGCTCAGGCCGCCCTTCTTCAGCGCGTGGTTGATGGCGTTGGACGGCTGCGAGTGCAGGGAGTTGTCCGGGCCGGCCACGTTGCCGTGCGCCCCGATCTCGGCGAGCCAGGTCAGCCCCAGCTCCTTGGCCTTGGCCTTGCTCATCACGACCACCGCGGCGGCGCCGTCGGAGATCGGCGAGGAGCTGCCGGCGGTGATCGTGCCGTCCTTGGTGAAGGCCGGGCGGAGCTTGGCCAGCGACTGGACCGTGGTGTCCGGCCGGATGCCCTCGTCCTCGCTGACCACCAGCGGGTCGCCCTTGCGCTGCGGGATGATCACGGGGGTGATCTCGTCGGCGAAGTGGCCGTTCTTCTGGGCGGCGGCGGCGCGCTGGTGGCTGGCGGCGGCGAAGGCGTCCTGCTCCTCGCGGGTGATGCCGTGCCTCGCCCCGTGCCGCTCGGTCGACTCGCCCATCGAGCAGCAGTCCCAGGGGTCGCTGAGGCCGTCGAGCGCCATGTGGTCCTTGATCGTCACGTCGCCGTACTTGTAGCCGGACCGCTGGCCGAGCAGCAGGTGCGGCGCGTTGGTCATCGACTCCATGCCGCCGGCCACCACGACGTCGAACTCGCCGGCCCGGATGAGCTGGTCGGCCAGGGCGATCGCGTCCAGGCCGGAGAGGCAGACCTTGTTGATGGTCAGCGCCGGGGTGGACATCGGGATGCCCGCCTCGACCGCTGCCTGGCGGGCCGGGATCTGGCCGGCGCCGGCCTGCAGCACCTGCCCCATGATCACGTACTGCACCTGGTCCGGTGCGACACCGGCGCGCTCCAGCGCCGCCTTGATCGCGATACCACCGAGCTTGGTCGCGGGGAGGTCCTTGAGGTTGCCCAGCAGGCGCCCCATCGGGGTCCGCGCGCCGCTGACGATCACCGAAGCCATACCTGCCTCCGAGGGGGTGCCGACCATATTCCTGAACGAATGTTCAGTCAGACTAGCGCCATGGCTGAGAACTCCCCCGTCGAGCCCGCTGCCGACTATGTCACAGACATCGGGCTGCGCCGCATCGACCATGTCGGGATCGCCGTCGCCGACCTGGACGCGGCGATCGACTTCTACCAGCGGACCTTCGGGATGCGCTGCGTGCACACCGAGACCAACGCCGAGCAGGGCGTACGCGAGGCGATGCTGGCCGTCGGGCCGACCACCGAGGGCGGGTGCGTGCAACTGCTCGCCCCGCTGTCGACGGAGTCGACGATCGCGAAGTTCCTGGACCGCCACGGGCCCGGGGTGCAGCAGGTCGCGTACACCGTCGTCGACATCGACGCGGCCTGCGCGGCGCTGCGCGAGCGGGGCGTACGGCTGCTCTACGAGACCCCGAAGCGGGGCACCGCGGACTCCCGGATCAACTTCGTGCACCCGAAGGACGCCGGCGGCGTGCTGATCGAACTGGTCGAACCGGCCCGCTGAGGTGCCGGGTTGCGCGCGGCGATGCACGGTTCGCCGGCCCTCCGGACATCTCCACGCATCGGCCGATGCAGTTTTTCACAGCGGACTTCCGGCCCTAACTACCGTTCAGTAACATCTGGCTCCACGGAAGCGCGACCGGTGCCGCATGTGTCGATTGCCGACATGGCGGTCCCGTCGCACCGACGCCGACGATGGCAGCACCCCTGCCCCGGCGTGGGCGCGGGTGCCGACGAACGGGAGGTCACCGTGCAGGACATCCTCGAAGCGATCATGGCGGCGGAGGGCTCCGCGCAGCCGGAGCGGGAACTCGCCGGCCTCGCCGGACTGCCGGTACCGCCGACCTACCGGGGCGTGGTCGTCCGCGCCGAGGACACCCGGATGTTCGACGGCCTGGCTACCCGGGACAAGGACCCGCGCAAGGCCTTGCGCCTGCAGGAGGTGCCCACCCCGGAACTCGGCCCGGGCGAGGCGCTGGTCGCGGTGCTGGCCAGCGCGATCAACTACAACACGGTCTGGACCGGCATCTTCGAACCGCTGCCGACGTTCCGGTTCCTCCAGCGGTACGGCCGGGTCTCCGCGCTGGCCCGTCGGCACGACCTGCCGTACCACGTGGTGGGGTCGGACGCGGCCGGCGTGGTGCTGCGGACCGGCCCCGGGGTGAGCCGGTGGCGGGCCGGCGACGAGGTGGTCGCGCACTGCCTCTCCGTGGAGTTGGAGGACGCCGCCGGCCACGACGACACCATGCTCGACCCGCAGCAACGGATCTGGGGCTTCGAGACCAACTTCGGCGGCCTGGCCGAGCTGGCCGTGGTCAAGGCCAACCAGCTCATGCCGAAGCCACGCCACCTGACCTGGGAGGAGGCGGCCAGCCCGGGCCTGGTCAACTCCACCGCGTACCGGCAGCTGGTGTCCCACCACGGAGCGAACATGAAGCAGGGAGACGTGGTGCTGATCTGGGGCGCCTCCGGCGGCCTGGGTGGCTACGCCACCCAGCTGGCGCTCGGCGGCGGTGCGATCCCGGTCTGCGTGGTCTCCTCGCCGGAGAAGGCCGAGCTGTGCCGGAAGATGGGCGCCGAGCTGGTCATCGACCGGGCCGCGGAAGGGTTCCGGTTCTGGAAGGACGAGCAGACCCAGGACCCGGACGAGTGGCGCCGCTTCGGCGAGCGGATCCGCGAGCTGACCGGCGGCGAGGACCCGGACATCGTCTTCGAGCACCCCGGCCGGGAGACCTTCGGCGCCAGCGTCTACGTCGCCAGGCGCGGCGGCACCATCGTCACCTGCGCCTCCACCAGCGGCTACCAGCACCAGTACGACAACCGATACCTCTGGATGCACCTCAAGCGGATCGTCGGCAGCCACTTCGCCAACTACCACGAGGCGTGGCAGGCCAACCGCCTGGTGGCCCTCGGCAAGGTCCACCCGACCGTGTCCCGGACCTACCCCCTGGAACAGACCGGCCAGGCCGCGTACGAGGTGCACCGCAACGCGCACCAGGGCAAGGTCGGGGTGCGCTGCCTCGCCCCGGCCGACGGGCTCGGCGTCCGGGACACCGAGCTGCGCGCCCGGCACGAGACCGCGATCAACCGGTTCCGCGGCCACTGACCCGGCTGCCCGACGAGCCGACACGTCGACGCCGTCCGGCCGATCCCGGCCCACCCGTGGGGGCGAGCGGGCATTGCCTTTTTCCGCTCCGGGACACCATTTGATCGAGCTCCGACAAAGGGGCCGCGGGCCGCCTCCCGCGGGGTCTTTGTCGCCCCCCGCACGTCCTGCCCGGCACGCCCGGGACCTGCCGAGATCGCCTTTTGGTCCGGCCTCCCTCCGGACCGGGGAGATGACCATGTAAAGAGGACACGAAAGCTGCGTACCGGCCCTTGCGAAGCACCCTGGGGGGTCTGCCAGTATGTCCCAATGCCCCAGCAGCAGTCCTCGCCTCTTGCGTTCTTCGACAACGCGAACTCCCAACCAGATTTCACCGTCGGCCTGCGCGGCTACAACACCAATCAGGTCGACGACTTCATCGGTCGGCTCACCGCCGCCCTGAGCCAGTCCGAGCAGGCCCGGGCCGAGGCCGAGCAGCGGATGAACGACGCCCAGCGCCGACTCCGGCAGGCCGAGCAACGCCAGAGCGCGCTGGAGCAGAAGCTCGCCGAGGCCAGCAAGCAGCTCGAGGAGAACAGCCGGCCGACTCTCTCCGGCCTGGGCACCCGGGTCGAGCAGATCCTCCGGCTGGCCGAGGAGCAGGCCAACGACCACCGCAACGAGGCCAAGCGCGAGTCGGAGGGCATCCTCTCCGCCGCCCGCCTGGAGGCGCGGGAGATCACCGACAAGGCGCGCGCCGAGGCGGCCGCCATGAAGGCGTCCGCCGAGCGGGAGGCCGGCAGCGTCCGTACCGCCGCGGAGCGGGAGGCCGCCGAGGTCCGGGTGCAGGCCCGCCGCGAGGCGGACACCCTGCGCTCCGACGCCGAGCGGGAGACCAAGCAGCTGCGTACGGTCACCGCGCACGAGGTGGCCGAGCTGAAGTCCACCGTCGAGCGTGAGGTCGCCACCCTGCGGGCCACCGCCGAGCGGGAGATCACCCAGCAGCGGGCGAAGGCCGCCCGGGAGGCCGAGGAGAAGCGCGCCGAGGCGACCAAGCTGCTGACCGACGCGCGGGACAAGCGCGACAAGGACCTCCAGGCCCTGGACCTCCAGCTCGCCGAGCGGCGGGAGAAGGCCGAGCGCGAGGAGTCGGAGCGGCACGCCGCCCAGGTCGCGCAGACCCAGAAGCTGGTCAGCGAGGCCGAGCAGCGGGCCCGCGCGGCACAGGAGCGGGCCAAGGAGATCGAGCAGCGGGCCGAGGCCCGCCGGGTCGAGTCCGAGCGCACCGCCACCGAGACGGTGGACAAGGCCAAGTCGCTGGCCGACAAGACGGTGAACGAGGCGCGGGCCGAGGCGCAGCGCCTGCTCAGCGAGGCCCGCACCGAGGCGGAGCTGACCACGCAGGCGGCCCGCCGCGAGGTCGAGGACCTCACCCGGCAGAAGGACGCGGTCACCTCCCAGCTCGGGCAGATGCTCTCCGGTCTCGCCGGCATCGTGCCGGGCGTGCCGGCGGGCGCCAAGTCGGACGGTGCCAAGGCCGACGGTTCCGACGGAAAGGCCACGACCGAGTCGGCGAAGTAGGCACCACCCGCAATCGGGGCATGAGTCACGGCGCGGGGTGACACCGGGTAACCGGTGTCACCCCGCGCCGTCATGCTTTCCCGCCCGTTTCGACACTTCGGTGAACTAGGTCCCAACAGGGGCGTCCGTATCGCCCCAGCAGGGCCGGATGCGTGTGAGGATGGGAGCATGTCGCACGGCGAGGAACTGTTCGCTCTCGGCGGGGACGTGACCACGGAGCCCAGCTTCGAGTCCGCCCTGCGGGGATACGAGAAACGGCAGGTCGACCGGTACGTCGCTCGCGCGGAGCACGAGATCACAGCGCTGACGGCCGAGCGGGAACAGGCGTACACCCAGATCCACAAGCTGGCCGGGCAGGTGGAGGTCCTGCAACGCGACCTCACCCAGGTGCGCAAGCAGGTGGGCGTGGTGGACCGGGCCTCGTTCCGGCATCTCGGTCCCCGGGTCGAGCAGATCCTCACCATGGCCGAGGAGCAGGCGGACGACATCCTCGCCGCCGCCAACGAGGAGATCGAGGCCCGCCGCGCGGCCGCCGAGCACATCATCGAGGAGGCCCGGCAACAGTCCGCCCAGGCGCTCAAGGACTTCGAGATCGCCCTCTCCGCGCGCCGCGCCGAGGAGGAGCGGCACACCACCGCCCGCAAGGCCGAGGCGGACGCCGCGCTGAAGTCCGCCAAGGAGGAGGCCGAGAAGCTACGCCGGAACGCCCAGGAAACGCTGGCCAAGGCGCAGCAGGAGGCCACCCAGCTCCGGGACACCGCCAAGGAGATCCACACCCGCGCCCAGCAGGAGTCCACCCGGCTGCGCGAGACCGCCAAGGAGGCGGTGGCGAAGGCCCAGCAGGAGGCGACCCAGCTCCGGGAGGCGGCCAAGGAGGTGCACACCAAGGCCCAGGAGGAGGCCAAGCGCCTGACCGAGGCCGCGACCGAGGCCGGCCGGGCCACCCACGCGAAGGCCCTCGCCGAGGCCAAGAAGATCGTCGACGACGCGGAGGAGGCGGCGAAGGCGACTCGGGGCCGGGCCCGGACCGAGGCGCACCGGCTCACCGCCGAGGCCACCGAGGCCGGCAAGCGCAGCCGGGCCGAACTGGACGCGCACATCCAGCGGACGCGGAGCGAGACCGAGGCGTACGTCAAGCAGAAGCGAACCGAGACCGAGAAATACGTCCAGCACACCCGGACCGAGACCGAGGCGTACGTCCAGCAGGCCCGCGCCCAGACGCAGCAGGAGCTGGGCACCTGGCGGGCCGGGGTGGAGCAGGAGGTCAACGCCCGCCGGGAGGCGGCCGACAAGGAGTTCGCCAAGCGCCGGGCCACCGCCGAGCAGGAGTACGCCAAGCGCCGCGACGAGCTCGACAAGCAGCACAAGAAGCGGCAGGACGAGCTGGAGAAGGGTTACAGCGCCCGGCGTAACGAGATCGAGCAGGGTGCCGCCGCGATCCGCCAGGCGGCCGAGCAGGACGCGCACACCATGCGCCAGCGGGCCGAGAAGGAGGCGGCCGAACTGCTCCGCCACGCCGAGACGGACGCCACCGACAAGCGCCGCAAGGCCGACGAGCACGTCGCCACCTCCCGCCGTCAGTTCGAGGAGTACGCGGCCACCACCCAGCAGCACCTCGCCACCACCCAGCAGCATCTCGCCGCCACCCAGCAGGAGGTGGCCGCCGGCCGGCAGCAGCTCGCCCAGGTGATGCTGGAGATCGCCAACGCCCAGCAGGAGCTGGCCGACCTGCGGACCGAGACCTGGAAGTCCCGCCAGGAGTCCGACGACCTCCAGCGCCAGCTCGCCGAACTACGGCAGACGGCGGGCACCGCCACGCCGAGTCTCGCCGCCACTCCGGTCGACCCGGACCGGCTGCCCACCACCCCCGGCGGCGACGCCGGTTCGGCGACCACCCCCGGCGGTGACGGCGGTTCGACGGCCATCCCCGGCGGTGACGGCGGTTCGACGGCCATCCCCGGCGGCGACGCCGGTTCGGCGGCCACGGCCGGCACGGCCCCGGTGACCGCCAAGGGCACCACCGCGGCCACCCCCACCGGCGGCGAACCGCCGGCCCCGGCGGCCACCACGCACCCGGCCACGACCAAGGAACCGGCCACCACCAGGCAGCCGGCGGGAGCCACGGCATCGGCCGGGGTGAAGGAGCCAGCGGCCACCACGGAGCCGGCGGCGGCCACGGAGTCCGGGGCGGCGAACGAGCCGGCGGCCGAGGCCGGCAGCGCCCGACCGGTCGGCGAGCCGGTGACCACCGTGGACGGGGGCTCCGCCACCGCCGGGGTGGACGGCGAGCCGACCGTGGCCGCCGTGCCCGGCGAGGGCGGCCGGGGCGCCACTCCCACGAAGATCACCAGCACCGGCGAGAACGGCAAGCGCCCGACCAAGCCGACCACCGACGAGCGCAGCGCCAAACCGAGCGCGGTCACCGTCGAGAAGGACTGAGTCCCCCGCGGCGGCGGTCCCGCCACCGCCGTCTCCGGCCGTGGCATGCGGCCCGGGCGGCCTCATGTGCCGGGCCGCCGCCGGATCGCGATGGCCGGCGTGCCCCGCACCCCGCTACTCTCCGGGAAGAACGGCTCACACGCGGGCCGGGGAACGTCCGGGGAGGTCCTGATGGGCGAGGGCACGTCGGGCGACGCGCGACCGGGCGACGAGGGCGTGACCCGCCCCGAGCCCGACGCGGCCGGCGAGGGCGGGCCGCCCACCGTCGACGAGCCGACCGAGTTCGAACCGAGCGGACGGTTCGGCGTACCGGGGAAGCCGCTGCGTCGCAGCCCGTTCCTGGTCGGCCTCACCGGGGCGCTCGGCGTGCTGCTGGCCTACACGATCTTCCTGGGCATACGTAACTCCGCCGGCATCCTGGTGCTGGTGGTCATCGCGATCTTCCTCGCCGTCGGCCTGCACCCGGCGGTGGTCCGGCTGCGCCGCTGGGGGCTGCCGCACGGGCTGGCGGTGGCGGTGGTGACGCTGACCCTGCTGCTGCTGATCGTCGGCGGCCTGCTGGCGTTGGTGCCTCCGGTGGTGACCCAGTCCGGCCAGTTCATCGCGCACCTGCCCGGCTACGTCGAGGAACTGCGCCGCAACGAGACCGTCAACGACCTCGTCGAGCGGTACGACGTGATGGAACGGGTCCAGGAGGCGGCGAACGCGGACACCATCGGCCGCGCCCTCGGTGGCGTGCTGGGCGGGGCGCAGCTCATCTTCGGCACCCTGTTCCGGGCGCTGACCGTGCTGGTGCTGACGATCTACTTCCTGGCCTACTTCGACAAGCTGCGCAACCTCGGGTACGCGCTGGTGCCGCGCTCCCGCCGGCAACGGGTCCGGCTGATCGGCGACGAGATCCTCACCCGGGTCGGCGCGTACATGGTGGGCGCGCTGGCCATCGCGGTGCTGGCCGGGGCGAGTACCTTCGTCTTCGCGCTGGCGGTCGGGCTGCCGTATCCGTTCGCGCTGGCCGTAGTGGTGGCGGTGACCGACCTGATCCCGCAGATCGGGGCGACCCTGGGCGCGTTGGTGGTGTCCCTGGTCGGCTTCGCCACCGACCTGCCGGTCGGCGTCGCGTGCCTGGTGTTCTTCCTGGTGTACCAGCAGGTGGAGAACTACCTGATCTATCCGAAGATCATGCGCCGGGCGGTCTCGGTGAACGAGGTGGCGGCGCTGCTCGCCGCGCTGCTCGGGGTGTCACTGCTGGGCGTGGTCGGTGCGCTGATCGCCATCCCGACCGTGGCCGCCCTCCAGCTGATCCTCCGCGAGGTGGTCCTGCCGCGGCAGGAGTCCCGCTGACCGGTCAGCCCGCCCGACGCTGCTGCGGCCCCGGCACCGGGGTGTCGGCGAAGGCGGCCACCGTCCGGTCGGCGTACGCGCTGACGTCGCCGGTCTCCATCGGGCCGTCCCAGGTGGTCGGCAGCGGCACCGGCACGGCCGGATTGACCCGCCGGACGATCTCGTCGAGCACCGTCTCCGCGTCACCGACCCACAGGTGCTTGGCGCCGGGCACCCCGACCACCTCGGCCTGCGGCACGGCCGCGAAGCGCTGCCGGGCCTCCTCAGGGCGCAGATAGTCGTCGAACTCCGGCACCAGGGCGGTGAGCGGCCTGCCCGACTCGGCCCAGACGGCCAGGTCCGCCGGCTGGGAGAAGCGCAGCGGCGGGGAGAGCAGGATGGCGCCGGCCAACGCCGGGTCGCAACCGTACTTCAGCGCCAGGTCGGTGCCGAACGACCAGCCGACCAGCCAGATGTTCGGCAACTCCTGGAACTCGGCGTACTCGATGGCGGCGGCGACGTCGAACCGCTCGCCGACCGCGGCGTCGAAGGTGCCCTCGCTGGTGCCCCGGACGCTGCTGGTGCCCCGGGTGTTGAACCGGAGCACGGCCAGGTCGGCCAGCGCGGGCAGCCGCCAGGCGGCCTTGCGGAACACGTGGCTGTCCATCATCCCGCCGTGGGTGGGCAGCGGATGCAGGCAGACCAGCGTGCCGGCCGGTGGCCGGTCCGCCGGTCGGGCCAGCTCGCCGACCAACGTCAGCCCGTCGGCGGTGTGCAGCTCGATGTCCTCCCGGTGACCGGGCAGGATCGACGACGCACGGATCGGTGTGCTCACCGTCCCAGTCTCCCGCGCCGCCGCCCGCGCCGCCCGCCCGGCCGCGAACAGGGTGACCCAGATCGCTCAGCCGTGCCGAGGGGCGCCGTGCCCGCGCTGAAGGTTCGGCCCGCGCCGATCCCGGGCCCGCCAGCAGCCGGTGTGCCAGTGCCGCCGGTCGGTGAGGTCGCCCCGGTCGTCGGCCGGCCAGGCCACCACGTGCGCCACCCCCGGGCGGATCTCCTGGTCGCAGCCCGGACAGCGGTACGTCTTGGTCGACGCCCCGCCGCTGATGCCGCGTACCTGCCAGTCACCGTCGCGCCACTGCTGGACCGTGGGCACGCCCTGGCGTACCCGGTCGGAGTCCAGGTGGGCGGTCTCGTCCCGACGGGGACGGTTGCGACGGGGGCTCACGGTTTCAAGCGTACGATCCGCCGGCCGGACCGCCCCGGGTCGGGCGGCCCGGCCGGCGGTACCGGTCCCTACCAGGTCTCCGGGTCGGTCGCGCTCTCCGCCACCCGCGCCCCGGCGAGGACGACAGCGGCGTCGGCCTCGGTCAAGCCGGTGCTCTCGGGCCAGAATTCCGCGGCCACCGTCGTCTTGGGAGGCAGGCCGAGCAGTTCCAGACTTTCCCCGAGCGGCGACAGGTACGCGGGCCGGCCGTCGATGGTCCGATTCCCCTCGGTCCGGTTGCCCGCCGTCTCCGTCGCGTACCGATAACGCACCGTCATGCTCTGGTCGCTGCCTCGCCGGATGACGAACTGTACGGTGATCAGGCGGGGGTACGAGGCGACGTCCACCGAGCAGCTGCGGACCCGGGCCCCGGCGGGCAGCGCGGTGAGCCGCAGCGGCCCGCCGCACCGGCGTGCCTCGTCCCAGCGGACCGCTTCGATGGCCCCGCTGAGGGCGAACGGGTCCGTCGCGCGCATGCTCGCCCGGGCGTAGAGCCCGGTTGCCGGCCGCCACCAGGTGACATATCCGGGGCTGCCGTCGTTCAGCGCCACACGTTGGATGGTGCCGTCGAAGGTCGCCTCCGGCAGCGCATCCACCGACCACCCCTCAATGCCGACATCGTCGAAGGCCGCCGCGGAACGGGCCACCTCGACGGTGACCGCGCGCCCGCCCCCGGGGTCGAACCGGACCGACTCGATCTGGAGCCCGTTGACCTCCCAGCCCAGATATCGGCCCTTGGCCGGGTCGACGCCCAGATGCAGCACCTGCGGGTCGGTGCCGACCAGGTCGGGCCGCTGGGCGGCACCCGGCGCCCCGTCAGCCCGGGGCGGTACGGGCGCGGCGACGGCCGGTGTGGCCGCGGTCCACGGCGGCCGGCCGGGAAGTCCGGTGATGCCCGTCCCGGTCACCCCGACGACGCCGAGCACCCCGACCAGGGCGAGCGCGCCACCCGTCACGGCCCGGCGGCGCAACTGCCGCCGGCGTCCCCGGGCCCGGGACCGGTTCAGCAGCCGGTGGGTGTCGATCTCCCCTTCGGCGCGCTCCCGCAGCACCGAGGAGATCCGTTGGTCGAGGTCGGTCACGGCCGGCTCCCGTTGGTCGTCGGGGCGCCGCAGCGCTCCCGCAGGTGGGCGAGCGCCCGCATCGCGTGGGTACGGACGGTGACCGGCGAGCAGTCGAGGATCTGGGCGATCGTGGCGTCGTCCAGATCCTCGTAGTAGCGCAGCACCAGCACGGCGCGTTGGCGGTCGGGCAGTGCCCGGATCAACCGCCACATCTCGTCCCGGTCGGCCGCCTCGCCGCTCACGTCGTCGCGGTCGGCCCGCTCGGCGAAGGTGTCCACGGCCAACTCGCGGCTGGACCGCCGCCGCCACCACGAGTGGTTGGCGTTGACCAGCATCCGGCGCACGTACACGTCGGGCCGATCGGCTCCGGCGATCTTGCGCCAGTGCACGTACGCGCGTGCCAGGACGTCCTGGGTCAGGTCCTCGGCGCGGTGCTCGTCGCCGGTCAGCAGCCGGGCCAGGCGCAACAGGGCCGGGCCGCGGCTGCCGACGTACTCCTCGAAGGTCACACCCTGAAGACGCCCTCACCGGCGTCCGGTGTTGACCGGATCAGCGGTTGGTGTGGTCGCGGAAGCCGCGACCGCTCTTGCGGCCCAGGTAGCCGGCGGTGACCAGGTGCTCCAGCAGCGGCGCGGGGGCGAATCCGGGCTCGCGCAGCTCCAGGTAGAGCTCCCGCTGGATGGCCAGCGCGACGTCCAGGCCGACCACGTCGAGCAACTCGAACGGGCCCATCGGGTAGCCGCAGCCGAGCTTCATGGCGTGGTCGATGTCGTCGGCGGTCGAGTAGCTGGCCTCCAGCATCTTGACCGCGTCGTTCAGGTACGGGAAGAGCAGCGCGTTGACGACGAAGCCGGAACGGTCGCCGCAGACCACACCGGTCTTGCCCAGCGCGGCGCAGACCGCCCGGGCGGTGGCGGTGGTCTCCGCCGAGGTCCGGATGGTCTGCACGATCTCCACCAGCGACATGACTGGCGCCGGGTTGAAGAAGTGCAGGCCGATCACGTCGGCCGGCCGCTGGGTGGCCATCGCCAGGTCGATCACCGGCAGCGACGAGGTGGTGGTGGCGAGCACCACGCCCGGCTTGCAGACCTCGTCGAGGCTGGCGAAGAGCGCCTTCTTGACGCTCAGCTCCTCGACCACCGCCTCGACCACCAGGTCGACGTCGGCGAGGTGCTCCAGGGTGGCGGACCAGGTGACCCGGCCCAGCGCGGCGTCCCGCTCCGCCTCGCTCAGCTTGCCCCGCACCACGCCCTTGTTCAACGAGGTCTTGACCGCCTCGCAGACCGTGGCCGACTTCTCCACGCCCCGGGTCACCGAGACGACCTCGTACCCGGACCTGGCGAAGACCTCGATGATGCCGGTGGCCATGGTCCCGGAGCCGACAATGCCGACCTTGGTCACGACTGCGGGGCTCGCAAGCTCACTCCTCGCGTTCCCGATGCCCACCTTCGCGATGACCCGGGCGCCGTCGGCGAGCGCCGCTTCCGTCGCTGCCGGCGTCTGCTCGTCCGGTACGACCCTCGGCGAGCCCGGCCGCTCGTAGGTGTAGAAGCCCCGGCCGGACTTCCGGCCGAGCAGCCCGGCGGTGACCATCTGCTTGATCAGCGGCACCGGGGCGTGCCGGCGGTCCCGGCCACCGCGCCGGTACATGGTGTCCAGGATCTCGTACGCGGTGTCCAGGCCGATCAGGTCCATCAGCGCGAGCGGGCCCATCGGCAGGCCGCAGCCGAGCTTCATCGCGGCGTCGATGTCCTCGCGGGTGGCGTACCGCGCCTCGAAAATGCTCACCGCGTGGTTGAGGTAGCCGAAGAGCAGAGCGTTGGCGATGAAGCCGGCCCGATCGTTGATCGTCACGTCGACCTTGCCGAGCCGCGCGCAGAGCGCCTCCACGTCGGCCACCACCTCGGCGGAGGTGACCACCGTGCGGATCACCTCGACCAGCTTCATCACCGGGGCCGGGTTGAAGAAGTGGATGCCGATGACCTGGTTGGGCCGGGTGGTGGCGACGGAGATCTCGGTGACGCTCAGCGAGGAGGTGTTGGTGGCCAGGATCGCCTCGGGCTTGCAGACCCGGTCCAGCTCGGCGAAGAGCCGCTGCTTCAGGTCCAGGTGCTCGGGGACGGCCTCGATCACCAGGTCCACCGAGTGCAGCGCCGCCAGCCCGACCTGGAAGTTCACCCGGCCGAGCAGCGCGTCCCGGTCCGCCTCGGCGAGCTTGCCCTTGGCAACGGCCCGGTCGGTCGAGCCGGTGAGGGTGGCCCGACCGCGTTCCAGGGCGGCCTCGGAGATCTCCACGGCCACCACGTCGATGCCGTTGCGGGCGAACACCTCGACGATGCCGGCACCCATGGTGCCCAGACCCACCACACCCACACTGGTGAACTCGCGCGCCACGACCGGCCTCCCCTGGTTGACTCCGCCGCTGTCGCTGAACGGCGGCTAAGGTTATGGGCCGGAGTCTGCCACGTGACGCTGTGTTGTCGAGGCGCCGTGGGGTATTTCACGACGCCCGTCACTCTCCGGCTCGGACGGTCGGGGTCCGGCGGATCCGGCCGCGCGGGGGGCGGGTCAGGCCGTGGTCGGCGCCCCGACCAGTGCCAGCAGCTCCGCGACGAACTCGGCCGGCCGTTCCAGGTGCGGGCTGTGGCCACAGCCGGGCAGCGCCACCTCCCGGTACGTCCCGCCGGCCGCCGCGTACCGGTCCAGCACGGCCCGGGTCTGGCCCACCATGGGCTGCGGCGGGCAGTCCGCCGCACCCGGCCAGCCGGGGACCACCCCGAGCGACCCCAGGTACGCCAGGTCGAACAGCGAGGTGTCCGAGACGATCACGTCGGCGTCACCGCGTACCCAGGTCACCGGCGGCTTGGCCGGGACGGCGACCAGCTCGTCGGCGATCCGGAACCACGCCGGTGCCAGTGCGTTGAGCACGCCGCGCTCCCCCGCGGCCGTGCCCGGCCAGTGCGGCGAGGTGACGGACGTGCCCGGGTAGTTGTCGTCCCCGGTGGCGGTGGTGAGCATGCTGTCGAGCAGCAGCTCCTCGTCCTCGCCGAGCGACGCCGGGTCGGCCACGTAGGCCGCGCGCAGCACGTTCCGCGGGCTGGTCGGGGTCTCCCCGCCCCGGTCCTGCGCGGCGAGCCGGGCGACGAAGTCCGGGTTGGCGCCGCCCGCACCGGTCCCGGCGAAGTCCGGTGTGGTCGGCGTACCGTCGAGGTCCCGGGTCCCGCCGAAGCCGTACGGCGACACCGGCGCCTCCAGCAGCAGGCCGGCGACCCGCTCGGGGTGGTCGACCAGCAGCCGCATCGCCACGCCACCACCCAGCGAGTGCCCGACCACCACCGGCCGCGCGCCGGGAGCGAAGAGCCCGGGGACGTCGAGCAGGGCCGCCACGTCGTCGGCGAAGTCGCCGAGACCCCGGGTCGCGTCGACCGGGGTGACGTCGCTGTGGCCGTATCCGCGCAGGTCGGGGGCGACGACGCGGAGCGTGTCCGGCAGCCGGGACAGCAACGGCTCCCAGAACGCGGACGACGAAACATTGCCGTGCACGAGCAGCACCGGTACGCCGTCCGGCGGGCCGGCCACCCGTACCGCCTGGGTGATGCCGTTGGCCTGGACGGTGTTCCGCTCGCTCCGCATTCGCGCATGCTGCCACGGCCCGGCCGGCCCCGTCCATGTGCCCGGTCGCCACCCCGCCCCGCCTTTCGGTGTGGCCGCGCCCCGCACTCGGGCGGGCCGAGCCAGCGGAGGACGTCCTCCCCGGCCAGGCTGGTGACGGTGGTGGGGCCGCGACGTGCTCCGGCCCGGCGACGGGCTCGACCGGAACAAGCTGCCCGGCCAGCCCTGGCTCGGCCCACCGTGCGGGCCGACCTGGAACGAGCCGGGGGCCACGCCGACCTACCGGCGAGTAACGGACGGGTCTAGACTTCGGCCATGACGGCTGTGCGTGTTCCGGGAGCCCCGGTCATCGAGGACGGCCAACTGATCTCCACCAGCCCGGCTACCGGTGTCGAGGTCGGCCGGTTCCCGGCGGCGACCGAGGCGGACGTGCGGGGCGCCGTCGAGCGGGCCCGCGCCGCGGGCGACTGGTGGGCCGGGCTCGGCTTCACCGGCCGGCGGGAACGGCTCCTGCGCTGGCGGGGGCTGCTCGCCCGCCGGATCGAGGAACTGGCCGAGCTGACACACGCCGAGGGCGGCAAACCGGTCGCCGACGCCATCGTGGAGATCCTGACCGCGCTGGAGCACATCGACTGGGCCGCCCGCAACGCCCGGCGGGTGCTCGGGCCGCGGCGGGTCCGCTCCCGGCTGATCCTCGCCGAGTTCACCGGTCACCTCGAATACCAGCCGTACGGGGTGGTCGGCGTGATCGGCCCATGGAACTATCCCGTCTTCACCCCGATCGGCTCCGTCGCGTACGCCCTGGCCGCCGGCAACACCGTGGTGTTCAAGCCGAGCGAGTACACGCCGACCGTCGGCCAGTGGCTGGCGGACCGCCTCGCCGAGGTGGTGCCGGAGCAGCCGGTCCTCACCGCCGTGCACGGCCTCGGGGACGTCGGTGCGGCACTGTGCCGCTCGGGCGTGGCCAAAGTGGCCTTCACCGGTTCCACCGCCACCGCCAAGAAGGTGATGGCCGCCTGCGCCGAGTCGCTCACCCCGGTGCTGGTGGAGGCCGGCGGCAAGGACGCGATGATCGTGGACGCCGACGCCGACCTGGACGCCGCCGCCGAGGCCTGCGTCTGGGGCGCACTGACCAACGCCGGGCAGACCTGCATCGGCATCGAGCGGGTCTACGCGGTCGACCAGGTCTTCGACGCCTTCGTCGGCAAGGTGGTGAGCAGGGCCGACCGGCTCACCGTCGGCCCGGACGGCACCGACATCGGCCCGATCACCATGCCGTCCCAGCTCGACATCATCCGCCGGCACATCGAGGACGCCGTCGCCGCCGGCGGCCGGGCGGTGCTCGGCGGCCTCGACGCGGTCCAGCCGCCGTACGTGCACCCGACCGTGCTGGTGGACGTCCCGGAGGACTCGGCCGCCGTCCGCGAGGAGACCTTCGGCCCGACACTCACCATCAACCGGGTACGCGACGTGGACGAGGCCGTCGAGCGGGCCAACGCCCTCCCGTACGGCCTTGGGGGTGCGGTCTTCGGCCGGAAGCGGGCCGTGGCGGTCGCGCGGCGGCTGCGCTCCGGGATGGCCTCGATCAACTCCGCGCTCACCTTCGCCGGCATGTCGACGCTGCCGTTCGGCGGGGTCGGCGACTCCGGCTTCGGCCGCATCCACGGCGAGGACGGGCTGCGCGAGTTCGGCCGGGCCAAGGCCATCACCCGCCGCCGGGCCCGCTCGCTGCTGCCGTCGATGACCTTCGAACGCACCCCCGCCGACGTCGCCCGCCTCGTCAAGGCCGCCAAGGCGATGTACGGCCGCCGCTGACTTCCCCGCCCCGGGAGGCTCCCCCCGGGGCGGGGACACCTCAGAACAGGGTCAGCTCGTCGCGCTCGATGCCGCGCAGCTTGTCGTAGTCGACCACCACGCAGCGGATGCCCCGATCGGTGGCGAGCACCCGGGCCTGCGGCTTGATCTCCTGCGCGGCGAAGACGCCGGTGACCGGGGCGAGCAGCGGGTCGCGGTTCATCAGTTCGAGATAGCGGGTGAGCTGCTCCACTCCGTCGATCTCCCCGCGGCGCTTCACCTCCACCGCGACCGCGCCCTGGTTGGCGTCCCGGCAGAGCAGGTCGACCGGCCCGATCGCGGTCATGTACTCCCGCCGGACCAGGGAGAAGCCCTCGCCGAGGGTCTCCGGGTTGGCGGCCAGCAGCTCCTGCAGGTGCGCCTCGACGCCGTCCTTACGCAGCCCCGGGTCGACGCCCAGCTCGTACGAGGTGTCCTGGAAAATCTCCTCCAGGGTGATCCGCAGTTCCTCGCCGGCCTTGTTGACCACCCGCCACACGCCGGGGGCCTCCTCCAGCCGGCACGGCGGGCTCATCCAGTTCAACGGCTTGTACGCCCGGTCGTCCGCATGGATCGACACCGAGCCGTCCGCCTTCACCATGAGCAGTCGGGTGGCCGGCGGCAGGTGTGCCGAGAGCCGTCCGACGTAGTCCACCGAGCACTTCGCAATCACCAACCGCACCCGACGAGGGTAGCCGAGCACCCGGCATCGGCCCACGCGCGCCACTGGCGTACCGGTGCGATATTGAGATCGTGCTCGAAGTCCTCACTGGTTCCGGTCTCGCCGCGTCGGCCGGCCTGAACGCGTACATCCCGTTGCTCCTCATGGGTCTGCTGGCGCGCTACACCGACCTGGTCGACCTGCCCAGCGGTTGGCAGTGGCTCGGCAACGGCTGGATCATCCTCATCCTCGCGGTGCTGCTCGCCATCGAGGTGGTCGCGGACAAGGTGCCGGTGGTCGACCACATCAACGACGTGGTGCAGACGGTGGTCCGGCCGACCGCGGGCGGGCTGGCCTTCGGCGCCGGCTCCAGCTCCCAGACCGTCACGGTCAGCGACCCGGACAGCTTCTTCTCCTCGCACCAGTGGATACCGGTCGTGGTCGGCGTACTGATCGCGCTCGGTGTGCACGTGCTCAAGTCGGCAGCCCGCCCGGTCATCAACGCGACCACCGCCGGCTTCGGCGCCCCGGTCGCCAGCACCGCCGAAGACGCGACGAGCGTGATCATGTCGGCGGTGGCGATCCTGCTTCCGGTGCTGGTGCTGGCGTTCCTGCTCGGATTCGTCGCGTTCCTGTTCTGGTTCCTGCCCCGGCGTAGGGCGCGGCGCCGGGAGCTTCAGGCCGCTCGGGCTGCGGGGTTCCGGGTCTAGTGCGGTGTCCACTAACGTTCACCGGGTTTCCGATGCGCTGTTGTGGATCCTCGCCGTTGAGGCGAGCGACTCCCCACGTGGGGCGGGCCTCCGCGGGCCAACTGATCCTCGCGCCGCCACGGGTGGGCGGCGGGGGTCACGCCGGGACGGGCCGGCACCGGGCAGGTGCCGGCCGGCTCGACGGTGCGTGACCACCTCGGGCAGCACGACGGGTGCTGTGGGGATGGTGGGTCCGCCGCCCGGGGTGCGGGTGGCGATGATGGCGGCCGCGACCAGGTCGCGGTGCCCAGTGGACTGGCAGTGCGGGCAGGACAGGGTCCGGCCACGAGGTTTCGGTACCCGCCGCAGACAGGCAGGGCAGGTGGAGGACGTGCCGCGCTCGTCGACCGGATCGACGCTGATGCCCGCCTGGACAGCTTTGTCGGTGAGGACCTGCATCAGGCGGCCGATCTGCCATTGCCGCAGCCGCAGGTTGTGCCGCCGCCCCGCGTCGATGTCCAACACACCGAGCGGGTCACCCACCCTGAGCACACCGACCCGCTGCTCCACCGCCCACGACACCACTGCGCGGGCGGCTTCGTGTTGGGCCTGCCGGACCCGGCGCCGGTGCCGGCCCTCCACCAGCCTTGCCCGCCGCCGGTACTTACGCTACCGCCGAGACCCTCGCTGGCCCGGCTTCGGCGCACGCCGGGCCACGGCCCGGCGGCGGGTTTTGGTGTCAGCCAGGTGCATGCGGTGCTCGGCGCGGATCGCCCGCGCCGACACCAACAACCCCTGCCCGGCCGGGCCGGCCACCGCGTACGGGTGGATGATCCCCAGGTCGACCCCGGCCACCCGGCCTGGGTCCGGTCCCTCACCGGGCGGATACACCGCCACCGGCACCTCGGCGGTCACGTCGAGATACAGCCGGCCACCCTCGCACAGCAGGGTGACCGACCGGACCTGCTCGACCGGATAGGGCACCTCCCGCGCCAACCTGACCCACAACGGCGGCATGCCCTTGGCCACCGGGATACGCACCCGCAGGCCGTCGAGGGTGAAGGTGCCGTGATACCAGCGCACCGGCATCAACGCCCGCCGCCGACGCGGGAACCGTGTCGACGAGTCACCGTCCTGGCGGGCTTTCGCCGCCGCGAACCACGCATCCGAAAACCGGCGCAACACCGACCAGGCACCCACCGAATCCAGCTCACCGAAGGTGCCCGGCCCCGACCCTGACAGCTCCCGACACAACTCCTGATAACCGACCAGCGGCGGATCCTGGCGACGACGTCGCCACCCGTTGATCTCCAGGACACACTCCCACGCGTCACCAGCCGAACGCAGCAACCCGAAACACCGCCGCCGCTGCCCAACCGTCACCCGCACCGCAACACGAGCCGTGCGATACACCACCCTAGGCGCGGCGGGATCCCGACGACGAGGCACGACCACACCCAACACCACCAGTACGACAACTTCCGGCAGCCGCCAACCCGGCGAACGTTAGTGGACACCGCACTAGCCCGGTCTGGAGACCCTGCTGGCCGGCACCCCTGTGTTCGGGGTGCCGGCCAGCGTGTTCACGCCTTGTTCGGTTGTCAGTTGTTCCAGTACTGGGCGACCAGGTCGGCGGCCTGCTGCTCCCACTGGGCGTAGGCATCCGGGTAGGCCGACACCTGCACCGTCTGGGCGGCCTTGGTCAGCGGCATGTCCTGCCAGCCGTCGACCTGCTTGAGGCCCTTCAGGAATGCGGTGGTGGAGTACTCGGGGTCGGTGATCTGCTCCGGGCTGCCCCAACCGCTGGTCGGGCGCTGCTGGAACAGGCCCAGCGAGTCGTGGTCGTTGGCGTCGCCGAGGTGACCGAGGTTCTCCAGCTTCGACTCCTGCAGGCTGGTGCCGATCGAGATGACCGCGGCGCGTTCGGGCATGCCGGCCTTCTTCGTCGCGGCGATGATCGCCTTGGCGTTGGCGGTCTGCTCGTCGTTCAGGTTGATCTTCGACTGGGCGCCCTGCACACCGTGCGGGATCAGCTTGCCGGTGTCCGGCTTGTCGGCCTGGGCGACGGCGGCAGCGACCGGGGTGGTGTGTACCGGGTCGGCGGCGTGCGCGGCGATCGGACCGGCGAACACGCCACCGGTGAAGGCCAGACCAGCGATACCCAGAACGCTCTTACGGAAGATCGTGTTCATGGCAAAGCTCCATTCGGGGGTTGGCGCACACACCGACCGGGGGGTCGGCAATATCGCGTGCGCAAGCACCGTCAGGCGCTCAAAACCGAGGGGAAAGTCTTTCGACCGGCTCACTCGCGGGGCAAGGGAGATCGCCTCTTCGCGGCGCCGGGACCATGCACAACGACCGACGGCCCGCCATCATTCCCGGGGACCGGGGCGCCCGTCGAAGCGGGCCGGCCCGGGGTTGGGGCCTTCCTCGGCCGTGCAGCCAGCTACAACGATCGGCGGCCCTCCATCATTCCGAAGACCGGGCAGCCACCGAGAACCGGGCACCTACCAAAGCGGACAGGCCTGCATATACCCGCCGGAAGCGGACAGTCGTCACACCGGCACCCGAGGCCCGGGCCCTTCTCGGCCGTGCAGCCCTGTCCAACGGCCCCGACTCGCCGGCCATCTTCGCCCCGCAGCACGCGACCAGGCCTCCAAGCCAGGCAAACCGCCCACCTGGGCGCGTTGGTCTGCCGGGGTGTCCACCCCCGGGCGGTGGCGGTTCGGTGGAACGCTATGGATGTCACCGGAGCCCCGAGACATACATGGCGTTCCACCCGAGCTGCCGATCAGGGTCCGGTCGGGGACGCGCCAACGACTTGGTGATCCACTCCATGTGGCGCACACAGCGGCATCCGATGCCCGGCGAGACCACCACATCCCGCATATGGAGTCGATCAAGGACTGCCCGAAGCGGCCAGCCCGAAAGCGGCCAGCCCGAAGGCGGCCAGCGTGGGCGGACAGCGTGGGCGGGCGGCCCGAGGCGGGCAGCGTGGGTGTGGCCGCTGCCGAATCGAGGGCGGGGGGCGACGCAGACTCTTACAATCGAGGACAAGAGTGAATAAAGGAGGCAGTGGTGACCGCAGCGGTGGAAATGCCCCGAGTCCAGGAGTGCACCGTCGCCTCCTGCGCCTACAACCGCACCAACGACTGCCACGCCTTCGCCATCACGATCGGCAGCAGCGATCACGCCCGCTGCCACACTTTCGTCGAGATGCCGGTACGTGGCGGAAGCGAGCAACTGGTCGCCCAGGTGGGGGCCTGCCAGCGCTCCGACTGCCAACACAACTCGGACCTGGAGTGCCACGCCCCGGCGATCACGGTCGGCGCGGCGATGGACCTGGCCGACTGCATGACCTACCAGAGTCGCTGATCCGAGCACAGGCGTCCGGAAGGGCCCCTGCACAACGCCAGGCGTTAAAAGGTGCCCTTGCATTCACCTCAGGTTGTTGGATTCGCGGATCACGGTGACCAGCTCGTCGATGATGCCGGTCAGCGCGAAGTCCTTCGGGGTGAAGACGCGGGCCACGCCGGCCGCGCGCAGGGCGTCGGCGTCACCAGCCGGGATGATGCCACCGACGACCACGGGCAGGTCGCCCCGCCCGGCGGCGCGCAATCCATCGAGTACGGCCGGCACGGCGGCCAGGTGCGAGCCGGAGAGCACCGAGAGACCGACCAGGTCCACGTCCTCCTCGACGGCGGCGGCCACGATCTGCCCCGCGGTCAGCCGGATGCCCTGGTAGACCACCTCGAAGCCGGCGTCGCGGGCGCGTACCGCGATCTGCTCGGCGCCGTTGGAGTGTCCGTCCAGGCCGGGTTTGCCGACAAGCAGCCGCAGCCGGCCGCTGCCCAGCTCGCGAGCGGTGGCGGCGACCCGTTCGCGGACCGTCGCGAGCCGCGCGTCGCCGCCGGCTCCGGCCCCGCCCGAGAGGCCGGTCGGTGCCCGGTACTCGCCGAGGATCTGGCGCAGCGCGCCCGCCCACTCGCCGGTGGTCACCCCGGCTCGGACGCAGGCCAGGGTCGCGGCCATCAGGTTCGTCGTGGTCGCGGCGTCCGCCTTCAACCGTGCGAGCGCGGACTCGACGGCGGCCGCGTCCCGGCCGGCCCGCCATTCGCGTACGGCGGCTGCGGCGGCCGCCTCGACGGCCGGATCGATCTGCTCGATCGCCTCGGCCCCGGCCGCGGTCAGCGTCGACGGCTCGGTCTCGGTGAATCGGTTGACGCCCACCACCACGTCGGTGCCGGCCTCCATCCGGCGGCGGCGTTCGGCGAGCGAGGCCACCAGGGCGCTCTTGAGGTAGCCGGTCTCCACGGCGGCCACCACGCCGCCCAGCTCCAGCACCTTGGCCAGCTCGACCCGGGCGCCGGCGACGATGTCGTCGACCAGCGCGGTCATCACGTGCGAGCCCTCGAACAGGTCCGGATGTTCCAGCAGGTCCGACTCGTACGCCAGCACCTGCTGCATCCGCAGCGACCACTGCTGGTCCCAGGGGCGGGGCAGGCCGAGCGCCTCGTTCCAGGCGGGCAGCTGTACCGCGCGGGCGCGGGCGTCCCGGGAGAGGGTGACGCCGAGCATCTCCAGCACGATGCGCTGGACGTTGTTCTCCGGTTGGGCCTCGGTGAGGCCGAGCGAGTTGACCTGCACGCCGTACCGGAAGCGGCGCTGCTTCGGGTTCTCGACGCCGTACCGGTCACGGGTGATCTCGTCCCACAGCGCGCCGAAGGCGCGCATCTTGCCGATCTCCTCGACGAAGCGCACCCCGGCGTTGACGAAGAAGGAGATGCGCTGGACCACGTCGCCCATCCGCTCGGCCGGCACCTGGCCGCAGTCGCGTACGGCGTCGAGGACGGCGACGGCGGTGGCCAGGGCGAAGCCGACCTCCTGCACCGGCGTCGCGCCCGCCTCCTGGAGGTGGTACGAGCAGATGTTGACCGGGTTCCATCTCGGCATCTCGCACAGCGTGTACGCGATCACGTCCACGGTCAGCCGCAGCGACGCGGCCGGCGGGAAGATGTGGGTTCCCCGGGACAGGTACTCCTTGACGATGTCGTTCTGTGTGGTGCCGGCGCAGCTGGCCAGCTCCGCGCCCTGCTCGGTGGCGACCGTGGCGTAGAGGCCGAGCAGCCACATGGCCGGCGCGTTGATGGTCATGGAGGTGTTCATCTGGGCCAGCGGGAGGCCGTCGAAGAGTGCTCGCATGTCGCCGAGGTGCGCCACCGGCACGCCCACCCGGCCCACCTCACCGGCGGCCAGCTCGTGGTCCGGGTCGTACCCGGTCTGGGTGGGCAGGTCGAAGGCGACGGAGAGACCGGTCTGCCCCTTCGCCAGGTTGCGGCGGAAGAGCGCGTTGGTGGCCGAGGCGGAGGAGTGCCCGGCGTAGGTGCGCATCACCCAGGGCCGGTCGCGCTCCGGCAACCGCCCGGCAGGAGCCTTCTCGTCCATGACGGGAGTTTAAGTTACCGTTCAGTAGAACGGTCTGTGGAAAACCACACACGTCCATGGAGAGGATCTCCGGGCACGAGCGGCGCGACATGGCGGAGACCGCCACACCCCGGCCCTCCGACCCTGGCGGCGAGGTCGCACACTGGACGTCATGGATGACGAGCTGGCGATCTCCGTACGAGGACTGCGTAAGGCGTACGGCGACAACGTCGCGGTGGCGAGCGTGGACCTCGACGTCCACCGGGGCGAGGTGTTCGCCCTGCTCGGCCCGAACGGGGCGGGCAAGACCACCACCGTGGAGATCCTGGAGGGCTACCGGCAACGCGACGCCGGCGAGGTACGCGTGCTCGGCGCCGACCCGGCCCGCCCGGCCCCCGAATGGCGCTCCCGCATCGGCATCGTGTTGCAGGGCACCGGAGAGTTCGACGAGCTCAACGTGGGCGAGATCGTCCGGCACTTCGCCGGCTTCTACCCGGCCGCCGACGACCCCGACAAGGTGATCGAACGGGTCGGGCTGGCCAGCAAGTCCAAGGCCCGGACGCACACCCTCTCCGGCGGGCAGAAGCGCCGCCTCGACGTGGCGCTGGGCATCATCGGCCGCCCCGAGCTGCTCTTCCTCGACGAGCCGACCACCGGTTTCGACCCGGAGGCGCGGCGGGAGTTCTGGGAGCTGATCCGGGACCTGGCCGCGGCCGGCACCACCATCGTGCTGACCACCCACTATCTCGACGAGGCCGAGGCGCTCGCCGACCGGGTCGGCGTGATCGCCGGCGGGCGGGTGGTCGAGGTGGCCCCGCCCCAGCAGCTGGGCAACCGGCAGGAGGCGCTGGCGACGGTCTCCTGGCGTACCCCGGACGGGACGCTGGAGCTTGCGGAGAGCGCGACGCCGACGGCGCTGGTCACGGAGCTGGCCGCGCGCTTCGGCGGCGAGGTCCCGGGCCTCACGGTTACCCGGCCGACTCTGGAAGACGTCTACCTGAAGATGATCGGACACCGATGACGACCACCACGAAGCCGGCGACCCCGGTCGCCGCTCCCGCGGCCCGGCGGCTCGGGCCGGGCGCGCTCGCGCTGCGGCAGGGCCGGATGGAGATCAGCCAGTTCCTGCGCAGCCGGGAGTCCGTCGTCTTCACGATGGGCTTCCCGATCATCATGATCCTGATCTTCTCCTCGATCTTCCACGGCGAGATCGGGGGCGGGGTGAAGTTCACCCAATACTTCATCACCGGCATGATCGCGACCGGGCTGATGACGGTGAGCTTCCAGAACCTCGGCATCTGGATCCCGATCGAGCGGGACCGGGGCGTGCTCAAGCGCTACCGGGGCACCCCGATGCCCAAGTGGGTGTACTTCGCCGGCAAGGTGATCATGGTGGTGGTGATCGGCGTCTACGAGACCGTGCTGCTGCTGCTCGCCGCCGTGCTGCTGTTCGACCTGAAGCTGCCCGACACCGCCGCGAAGTGGTTCACCTTCGGCTGGGTCGCCGCGCTCGGCGTCACCGCGTGCACCCTCGGCGGCATCGCCATCTCCTCGTTGGCCCGCACCGCCCGTAGCGGCTCGGCGGTGGTCACCCCGGTCGCGCTGATCCTCCAGTTCATCTCCGGGGTGTTCTTCGTCTTCACCGAGCTGCCCGGTTGGATGCAGCAGGTGGCGGCGCTCTTCCCGCTGAAGTGGATGTGCCAGGGGCTGCGTTCGGTCTTCCTGCCGGACAGCTTCGGCGCCCAGGAGCCGGCCGGCTCGTTCGAGCTGGGCCGGGTCGCCCTGGTGCTGGCGCTCTGGTGCGTGATCGGCCTGGTCCTCTGCCTGACCACCTTCCGCTGGACCACCAAGCGCGACGGCTGAGGGGTAAGGAAAGGAAGGGCCCCCTGTTAACGCGTGGCGCATAACAAGGGGCCCCTCCTGACACGGCGGCTCGGGGGCTGGCGCGGCCAGGCGCGCCCGGGGGTCGGCAGAGCGGATCAGTAGGCGTAGAAGCCCTGGCCGGTCTTGCGGCCCAGGTCGCCCGCGGTGGCCATGCGCTGGAGCAGCTCCGGCGGGAAGAACTTCTCGTCGGCGGTGTCGGTGTAGATGTTCTTCGTGGCGTTCAGCAGCACGTCCACGCCGGTCAGGTCGACGGTGGCCAGCGGACCCATGGCGTGCCCGAAGCCGAGCTTGCACGCGGTGTCCAGGTCCTCGGCCGACATCACGCCCGACTCGACCAGCCGGACCGCCTCCATGGCCAGCGCGCAGATCAGCCGGGTGGTCACGAAGCCGGCGATGTCCCGGTTGACCACGACCACGGTCTTGCCGACCTCCTCGGCGAACGTCTTCGCCCGGCCCAGCGTCTCGTCGCTGGTCTTGTAGCCCCGGACCAGCTCGCAGAGCTTCATCATCGGCACCGGGGAGAAGAAGTGGGTGCCGACGACCGACTCGGGGCGCTCGGTGGCGGTGGCGATCTGGGTGACCGGGATGGCCGAGGTGTTGGTGGCCAGCACCGCGTCGGCCTTGCAGATCTTGTCCAGCGCGCGGAACACCTCGTGCTTGATCTCGATCTTCTCGAAGACCGCCTCGACCACGATGTCCGCGTCGGCCGCCGCTTCCAGCTCGGTGGTCGGGGTGATCCGGGCCAGCGTGGCCTCGACCTCGGACGCCTCGATCTTGCCCTTCTCGGCGAACTTCTCCAGCGACTTCCGGATGCCTTCGACGCCCCGCTTGGTGGCCGCGTCGTCCAGGTCGCGCAGCGTCACCTGCCAGCCCGCCTGCGCCGCGACCTGGGCGATGCCCGAGCCCATCAGCCCGGCACCGACGACCGCGAGTCGACCCGCCATCTGCTTCTCCCTCGCCTGATTTGAGTGTCTGTCAGCACCCTAGTCGGCGAGCCTGAACGACTGCTAAGGGCCGTCTGGCGGGGCCGGCCGGGCACGCCGGTCGGCCGCCCGAGCACAAGGGTCGGCCGCACAGGGCATGCGGATCGGCCGCCCGGGCACGCCGGTCTGCCACCGGCGCCCTCAAATGGCGAGATCCGGCTCCTCTGGCGCGGTGCCGCGTTCCACCTCCACGCCGAGTGCCCGCAGGTCGGCGACGAAGTCCGGGTAGCCGCGATCGACATGGTGCACGTGGGAGACCTCGGTGACCCCGTCGGCGCAGAGCCCGGCGATGATCAGGCCGGCGCCGGCCCGGATGTCGGTGGCGCGTACCGGGGCGCCGGAGAGCCGGTCGCGGCCGCAGACCAGGGCGTGGTGGCCGTCGGTCCTGATGTCCGCGCCGAGCCGCATCATCTCGTTGGCGAACATGAACCGGCCGTCGAAGATGTTCTCGGTGATCAGGGATCCGCCGTCGCTCACCGCAGCCAGCCCGATCGCCATCGGCAGCAGGTCGGTGGCGAAGCCGGGGAACGGCAGGGTCACCACGTCGACGGCGGCGGGTCGGTCGTCGACGCGTACCCGGAAGGCGTCTTCCCGGGTCTCCACCAGGCCGCCGGCCGAGACCAGCTTGTCGAGCGCGACCGCCAGGAACGCCGGGTCGATCCCCGTCACGGTGACGTCCCCGCGGGTCATCGCGGCGGCGAACGCCCAGGTGCCGGCGACGATCCGGTCGCCCACCGTGGCGTGCCGCACCGGGTGCAGCTCGGGCACCCCGACGATGTGCAGGGTGGAGGTGCCCTCCCCCTCGATCCGGGCCCCCATCCGGATCAGCATCGAGCAGATGTCGACGATCTCCGGCTCCCGGGCGGCGTTGTCGATCGTGGTGGCGCCTTGGGCCAGCACCGCCGCCATCACCAGGTTCTCCGTCGCGCCGACGCTCGGGAAGTCCAGCACGATCTCCGCGCCGTGCAGCCCATCCGGGGCCTCGGCGATGACGAATCCATGCTCACCGGAGATGTTCGCGCCCATCCTGGTCAGACCGGAGATGTGCATGTCCAGGCCGCGCGAGCCGATGGCATCCCCGCCGGGGTGGGCCACCCGCACGTACCCTCGGCGGGCCAGCAGCGGGCCGAGCACGCAGATCGACGCCCGCAACCGGCGGACCAGGTCGTAGTCGGCCTCCGCACCGGGCCGTTCGGGTACGTCGACGACGACCGACCGGGAGCGCTCCACCCCGCCCCGGGCCACCATCGGGTCGACCGGGTCGTCGGCGGCGAACCGTACGCCGCAGCCGAGCCTGCGCAGCACCTCCCCCATGATGGCGATGTCGGTGATCCGGGGGACGTTGGTGATCATGCTGCGCCCCGGGGCGAGCAGGGCGGCGGCCATCAGCTTGAGTGCCGAGTTCTTCGCCCCGACGACGTGCACCGTGCCGGCCAGCCGGGCCTCACCGTTCACCCGGATGACGTCGACGTCGCTGACCGCCGGGTCCCCGGCGTCGCCCGGCCCGACGCCGGCCGTCCAGCCGCCCTGGCCCGGCCGAGCGGGGATGGTCAGGTCCGGTATCCGTAGGCTGTGCGTCATGGCCGTCCACCTCACGCGCATCTACACCAAGGCCGGCGACGCCGGCATGACCAGGCTGAGCAACAACGAGCAGGTGCCGAAGACCGATCCGCGGATCGCCGCGTACGCGGACGTCGACGAGTGCAACGCGGCGATCGGCGTCGCCCTCGCCCTCGGGCAGCTCGACGACGAACTCCGGGTGGTGCTGGAGTCGATCCAGAACGACATGTTCGACGTCGGCGCGGACCTGGCGACCCCGGTGGAGCCGAACCCGGCGTACCCGCCGCTACGGGTCACCGAGGAGTACGTGGAGCGCCTCGAAGGCTGGTGCGACGAGTACAACGGGCGCCTGGGCAAGCTCGACTCCTTCATCCTCCCCGGCGGCACCGCGGGCGCGGCGCTGCTGCACGTGGCACGGACGACCGCCCGACGCGCCGAGCGTGCGGCCTGGGCCCTGGTCGCCCACGACCCGGAGCGAACCAGCCTCCTTCCGGCAAAGTATCTCAACCGGCTCTCGGATCTGCTCTTTATCCTGGCAAGAACGGCAAATCCGAACGGAGATGTGCTATGGGTCCCGGGCGGCAAGCGCTGACCGTCGGCGGCCTGCACCACGTCGAGGTCTGGGTACCCGATCTCGCCGCCGCCAATGCCGGTTGGGGCTGGCTTCTCAACGAGCTGGGCTGGACGCCGTACCAGGACTGGCCGGCCGGCCGATCGTGGCGGCTCGGTCCCACGTACCTGGTGATCGAGGAGTCCCCGGCGTTGAGCGGCCGGGTGCACGACCGGTTCGCGCCGGGCCTCAACCACCTGGCCTTCCACGCCGGCCCGCCGGCCGCCGTGGACCGGCTGGTCGCGGCCGCCCCCGAGCACGGCTGGGAGCTGCTCTTTCCGGACCGGCACCCGCACGCCGGCGGCCCCGGCACCTACGCCGCCTACCTCACCGACGGTCAGGGCTACGAGGTGGAGCTGGTAGCCGCGCTCGACTGACGGCCGCTTCCTTCCCTGGCACGCGCATGTGTGGCTTGCGGATCTTGGACAGTTACCGGTCGTGGTGGACGGTAACTGTCCAAGATCTGGAGACGTCGCTGGCCGGCACCCCGTGTTCGGGGTGCCGGCCAGCGTGTTCACGCCTTGTTCGGTTGTCAGCTGTTCCAGTACTGGGCGACCAGATCAGCGGCCTGCTGCTCCCACTGGGCGTAGGCATCCGGGTACGCCGACACCTGCACCGTCTGCGCGGCCTTGGTCAACGGCATGTCCTGCCAACCGTCGACCTGCTTCAGACCCTTCAGGAACGCGGTCGTCGAGTACTCGGGGTCGGTGATCTGCTCCGGGCTACCCCAACCACTGGACGGACGCTGCTGGAACAGGCCCAGCGAGTCGTGGTCGTTGGCGTCGCCGAGGTGACCCAGGTTCTCCAGCTTCGACTCCTGCAGGCTGGTGCCGATCGAGATGACCGCGGCCCGCTCCGGCATGCCGGCCTTCTTCGTCGCCGCGATGATCGCCTTCGCGTTGCCGGTCTGCTCGTCGTTCAGGTCGATCTTCGACTGGGCGCCCTGCACACCATGCGGAACCAGCTTGCCCATGTCCACGGCCGGCTTGTCGGCCTGCACGGCCGCGACCGGGGTCATCGCGGTGCTGGGCGTGGTGTCGTGGTGGTTCAGCGGACCAGCCGCCAGACCACCGGCGAACGCCAGACCAGCAATACCCAGAACGCTCTTACGCAGCATCGTGTTCATCACAAAGCTCCATTCGGGGGTTGGCGCACCAGCCCACGGGGGTGAGCAGGGCACGCAAGCACCGTCAGGCGCCCAAAACAAAGGGGGAAAGACTTCCGACCGGCTCGCTCGCGGGGCAAGGAGGATCGCCTCTTCGCAGCGCCGGGACCATGCACAACCACCGGCGACCCGGCAACATTCCCGGGACCCGGCACCCGCCGAAGCGAGCGGCCCACAGGGTGGGGCCTTTCGGGGGCGGCCCCCGGGGCGGGGCCTTCCTCGGCCGTGCACCCATCTACAACGACCGGCGGCCCGCCATCATTCCGGGGACCGCGCACCCACCGAAGCCAGCGGGCCGAAGCGGACAGGCTCACACACACCCACCCGCAAGCGGACACCCATCACGCCAGCGCCCGGGACCGGGGCCCTCCTCGACCGTGCAGGCCGGCACAACGGCCCCCACCCGCCGGCCATTCCCACCCCCGCAGCACCCGACCACACCCGCCAAGCGGACAAATCACCCACCATGGCCCAGTCGACCAGGGATCTGCCCACACGACTCGGGTGATCCACTCCGTGACCCGCACACGGCGGCATCCGAGGCCCGCCGAGGCCGCCACATCTCGCACACGGAGTCGATCACGGCTCACTCGGGACGGTCGGCGACAGGGCCGGCCCCGGGAGGGGTCAGGCCGAGCCAGTCCTGGAAGACCAGACGCAGCGAGGCCGCTCCGGGAGGGCCAGGCAGCGGGCCAGTCCAGGGAGACCAGACGCAGCGAAGCCGCCCCGGGAGGCCAGGCAGCGGGCCAGTCCCGGGAGACCAGACGCGGCGACGCCGTCCGGGGAGGGTCAGGCGGCGGGCCAGTCCCGGGAGGCCAGACGCGGCGAGGCCGCCCCGGGCGGGGCGGCCTCGAGCCAGGAAAGGAAGCCGGTGACCGTGGACCTTGCCATGGCGATCTCCACCGGCGCGTGGTGACTGGTACAGCGCAGGATGATCCAGTCGGCCGGCATGGAGAACTGCTCCTGCCCCTCGGGCAGTCGGCGGCGTTCCACGACAAGCCCCTTGCGGGAGAGCACCCGCTTGGGCCGCAGCGCGAAGCTGAACATGCGGTACCAGCGGAGTTGGTCGCCAACGAAGCGGCCGAAGCCGGGCGACCAGCCTCGGCCGTCGAGAATCGTGGAAACCCGCACGCTGAGGCGGATGATGCCTCCGCTGCGGGTGTACAGGGCCCGCCGGACGAAGAGGATCACGAGCGCGGCGAACACGACCGCGACGCCGATTCCGATCCCTTCCACGATCTCCATCGGCGGGTCGGCTCAGCGCGCCGGGTTGGCCGGGGTCGCGTTCTCGGCGAGGATGGTGACGCCCTCACCGGTCACCGACAGGAAGCCGCCGGCGATGTCGTACGCGAGCTGCTGGCCGCCGGACTGCTTGATGCGGATCTGGCCGGGCTCGGCGAGCTGGCCCAGCAGGGGCGCGTGCCCCGGCAGCACACCCAGCTCACCCTCGGTCGTCCGGGCGACGACCATTTCGGCCTCGCCGGACCAGACCTTCTCCTCGACGGCTACAAGCTCGACGTGAAGCTGCTGTGCCACGCTGTCTCCTTGCTGCGGCGGCGGATTGCCGAAAGTCTAGTCGCGGGCCCGAGCGCCACCCAACGCGGGTGCCGAGACCTGCGACACGGTCACAGATCCCGACACCCGCGAGGGTCCGCTGGCGCTAGGCTAGCGGGTCTTCTGCTTGAAGTCGGGGTGCTCCAGCAGGAACGCGTCGAGCTGTTCGTCGCGCATCGCCGCGAAGAAGTCCTTGGCCACCGACTGCAGCTGCTCACCCTGGTACGTCCCCGAGCTGCTGGTGACCGGCCCGCCCGGCAGTTTGATCATCTCGATGGAGTCGGCCCGGATGTTCTTCAGGGCCAGCCCGTAGTCGATCACGCTGTTGCCGCGCCCGTTGAAGACCAATGACTCGCCGGCCGCGCGGAGTACCTTGTCCAGCTTGATCGGATTGGTCACCACGTCGGCGCTGAACGCCTGGCTCACCATCGCCTTGACGAACTGCTGCTGGTGCCGCTGCCGGCCGTAGTCGGAGTCCGGCACGCCGTTCTTCGGGTAACGCTGGCGTACGTAGTCCAGCGCCTCCCAGCCCTTGAGGTGCATGTTGCCCTTCGGGTACTTGGCCTGCGGGCCGAGGTAGCCGCCGCCGCCCGCCTTCAGCTGGCGCATCTTGCCGTCGGGCTGGCGGTGCTCCGACCGCACCTCCCGCTCGATGTACATGTCGACGCCGCCCATCGCGTCAACGATCTTCTGGAAGCCGTTGAAGTTGATGATCACGCCGGCGTCGAAGCGCTTGATCCCGGTGACCTTCTGGGCGGTCTTGGCTAGCAGTTCGAACCCCTGCGCGGCATCCGGGTTCTGCCCCTTCACCACACTGCCGTGCGACATGGCGGCATTCAGCCGGTCGTTGCCGCCCGGGTAGCCCGCCTTCGAGAAGGCGGGGATGTCGACCCGCAGGTCGCGCGGCAGCGAGAAGAGGTAGGCCCGGTCCAGGCCCTCCGGCACGTGCAGGACCATGATCGAGTCGGACAGCGGCCGCGCCTCCGGCTTACGGGGGTCGATGCCGACCATGAGGATGTTGAGCGGGCCCTTGATGTTGCTCTTCTTCTCGGCCGCGCCGGCCGCCTGGTCGCCGAAGAGGTCCCCCTTGCCGACCGCGCCCTCGTAGCGGGCCACCAGAGCCTGGTAGCCCACCAGCACGCTGCCGCTGAGCATCATGAGGACCACACCGAGAATGGTGCACGCCTTGGCCCACCTCGGCACGCCCCACCAGATGGACCGCTTGCCGCGGTTCCCGCCGGCCTTACCCACGAGAATCTCCAATCGTTACGCCCACGACTGGCAGACGGGCGCACGGAACCGTTTCGTTGCAAGGGATCAAAAACGTGACGTGAAGTCGTGTCACGAACGGTACCGTGCGGTCGGCGGCACCGCTTGCCCGCGTATGGGGCATCTGGTAACGGCGGGCCTGAACAGGCAAAGGCCGCCCCGACAACGCCGGGACGGCCTTCGCAGGAGTGACGGGGCTCTCAGCCCTCCATCAGCTCCTTTGCCTTACGCTCCAGGTCCTCCAGACCACCGCACATGAAGAAGGCCTGCTCGGGGAAGTGGTCGTACTCGCCCTCGCTGATCTTCTTGAAGGCCTCGATGGTCTCCTTGATCGAGACCGTCGAGCCCGGCACACCGGTGAACTGCTCGGCGGCGTAGGTGTTCTGCGACAGGAAGCGCTCGATCCGCCGCGCGCGCTGCACGGTGATCTTGTCTTCCTCGGAGAGCTCCTCGATACCGAGGATGGCGATGATGTCCTGCAGGTCCTTGTAGCGCTGCAGGATCCGCTTCACCTCGCTGGCGACCTGGAAGTGCTCCTGACCGACGAACTCCGGGGCGAGGATCCGGGACGAGGACGCCAGCGGGTCCACGGCCGGGTAGATGCCCTTGTCGGAGATCGACCGCTCCAGGTTGGTGGTCGCGTCCAGGTGGGCGAACGTGGTGGCCGGCGCCGGGTCGGTGTAGTCGTCGGCGGGCACGTAGATCGCCTGCATCGAGGTGATGGCCTGGCCCCGGACGGAGGTGATCCGCTCCTGGAGCTCGCCCATCTCGTCGGCCAGGGTCGGCTGGTAACCCACGGCGCTCGGCATGCGGCCGAGCAGCGTGGAGACCTCGGAACCGGCCTGCGTGAAGCGGAAGATGTTGTCGATGAAGAGCAGCACCTCCTGCTTCTGCACGTCGCGGAAGTACTCCGCCATGGTCAGCGCGGAGAGGGCGACCCGCAGCCGGGTGCCCGGCGGCTCGTCCATCTGGCCGTAGACCAGCGCGGTCTTGTCGATGACGCCGGACTCGGTCATCTCGGCGATGAGGTCGTTGCCCTCACGGGTGCGCTCACCCACGCCGGCGAAGACCGACGTACCACCGAAGTTCCGGGCCACGCGGGTGATCATCTCCTGGATGAGCACCGTCTTGCCCACGCCGGCACCGCCGAACAGACCGATCTTGCCGCCCTTGACGTACGGGGCGAGCAGGTCGATGACCTTGATGCCGGTCTCCAGCATCTCGGTCTTCGGCTCGAGGTCCGCGAAGGCCGGGGCCTTGCGGTGGATCCCCCAGTGGTCGTCCGGGTTGAGGGTCTCGCCCTCGGTGAGGTTGAGGCACTCGCCGATCGCGTTGAACACGTGGCCCTTGACCGCGTCGCCCACCGGGACGCTGATCGGCGCGCCGGTGTCCTCGACCTCGGTGCCGCGGACCAGGCCGTCGGTCGGCTGCATCGAGATGGCGCGGACCAGGTTGTCACCCAGGTGCTGGGCGACCTCCAGGGTCAGCGTCTTCTCGCCGCCGGAGAGCGTCACGTTGACGTGCAGGGCGTTGAACAGGTCCGGCATGCCGTCGCGCGGGAACTCGGCGTCGACGACCGGGCCGATGACCCGGACCACGCGACCGGTGGCCGTCTTGGTCTCTACTGGGGCAGTCATCACACTTCACTTCCCGCCGCGGCCAGCGCGTTCGCGCCGCCGACGATCTCACTGATCTCCTGGGTGATCCCGGCCTGGCGGGCCGAGTTCATCTCACGCGTGTACTTGTCGATCATCTCTTCGGCGTTGTCGGTGGCGCTCTTCATCGCCCGCCGACGGGCCGCCGACTCGCTCGCCGCCGACTCCAGCAACGCCGCGTAGATCCGCGTGTTGATGTACTTCGGCAGCAGCGCGTCGAGCAGGGCGTCCGCCTCCGGCTCGAACTCGTACGCGGGGAGCAGCCCCTGGGGGGCCTCCGACCGCGGCCGCTCGTCGACCTGCATCGGGCCGATGATCCGGGTGACCGGCGTCTGGGTCATCAGGGACTTGAACTCGGTGTAGACGATGTGAAGCTCGTCGATGCCGAGAACCCCGTCCGCCCCGGCGTCCCCGTCCGTGTCGTCCGCGCCGGCCGTGAACGCCTTGATCAGCGTCTCGCCCACCTCGCGCGCGTCGGAGAAGGTCGGCTGCTCGGAGAAGCCGGTCCAGCTCGCCTCGATGTCCCGGTTACGGAACCGGTAGAAGGTCACGCCCTTGCGACCGATGACGTAGAGCACCGGCTCCTTGCCGTCGGCCCGCAGCCGGGCGATCAGCGACTCCGCGGTCCTGATCGCGCTGGAGCTGTAACCACCCGCCAGGCCACGGTCGCTGGTGATCATCAGGACGCCCGCCCGCCGCACCCGCTCGCGCGGGGTGAGCAGCGGGTGGTCGATCCGCGCGTTGGAGGCCAGGGCCGTGAGCACCCCGGTGATGGCCCGGGCGTACGGCAGCGACGCCTCCACCCGGGCCTGGGCCTTGGCGATCCGGCTCGTCGCGACGAGCTCCATCGCCTTGGTGATCTTCTTCATCGACTTCGCCGAGCGGATCCGTTGACGAAGGACGCGAACCTGGGCGGCCATCGTCAGCTCTCAGCCGGGCGGTCGGTCGCACCGTCGCGGAAGCGGGTCACCGACTCGCGGTTCTGCTCGCCCTCCAGCGGCTTGGCCTCGGCCTCGTTGATCCGCACCTCGTCCTCCTTGCCCAGGAAGACCTGCTTGAACTCGGTGATGGCCGAGTCGAGCGAGCCGATGAGGCCATCGTCCCACTTGTTGTCGGCGATGCCGGCCAGAACGCCCGCGTGCTTGTGCCGGAGGTACTGCAGGAACTCCGACTCGAAGCGGCGGACCTCGCCGACCGGGATGTCGTCCAGCTTGCCCTCGGTGCCGGCCCAGACCGAGACGACCTGCTCCTGCACCGGGTACGGCGCGTAGTTCGACTGCTTGAGCAGCTCGACCAGGCGGGAACCGCGGTCGAGCTGGGCGCGGGAGGCCTTGTCCAGGTCGGAGGCGAAGGCGGCGAAGGCCTCCAGCTCGCGGAACTGGGCCAGGTTGAGCCGGAGCGAGCCCGCGACCTTCTTCATCGGCTTCACCTGGGCGGCGCCACCGACCCGGGAGACCGAGGTGCCGACGTTGATGGCCGGCCGGACGCCCTGGTTGAACAGGTCGGTCTCGAGGAAGATCTGGCCGTCGGTGATGGAGATGACGTTGGTCGGGATGAACGCCGAGATGTCGTTCGCCTTGGTCTCGATGATCGGCAGACCGGTCATCGAGCCGCCGCCCAGCTCGTCGGAGAGCTTGGCGCAGCGCTCCAGCAGGCGGGAGTGCAGGTAGAAGACGTCACCCGGGTACGCCTCGCGGCCCGGCGGGCGGCGCAGCAGCAGCGACACGGCCCGGTACGCCTCGGCCTGCTTGCTCAGGTCGTCGAAGACGATCAGGACGTGCTTGCCGCCGTACATCCAGTGCTGGCCGATGGACGAGCCGGTGTACGGGGCGAGGTACTTGAAGCCGGCCGGGTCGGAGGCCGGGGAGGCGACGATGGTGGTGTACTCCATCGCGCCCGCCGCCTCCAGCGTCCCCTTGATGGAGGCGATGGTGGAGGCCTTCTGGCCGATGGCGACGTAGATGCAGCGGACCTGCTTCTTCGGGTCGCCGGAGCGCCAGTTCTCCCGCTGGTTGAGGATGGTGTCCAGGGCGACCGTGGTCTTGCCGGTCTTGCGGTCACCGATGATCAGCTGGCGCTGGCCGCGGCCGATCGGGGTCATCGCGTCGACGGCCTTGAGGCCGGTCTGCAGCGGCTCGTCGACCGACTTGCGGGACATCACGTTCGGAGCCTGGAGCTCCAGCTCGCGGTAGCCCTCGTTCGGGATCTCGCCGAGGCCGTCGATCGGCTGGCCGAGCGCGTTGACCACGCGGCCGAGGAAGGCGTCGCCGACCGGGACGGAGAGCACCCGGCCGGTGCGCTTGACGCGCTGCCCCTCTTCGATACCGCCGAAGTCACCGAGGACGACGACACCGATCTCCCGGACGTCGAGGTTCAGCGCCACGCCGAGCGTGCCGTCCTCGAACTCCAGGAGTTCGTTGGTCATGGTCGAGGGCAGACCCTCGACGTGGGCGATGCCGTCGCCGGCGTCGGCGACGGTGCCAACCTCCTCGCGGGAGACGTCGGCCGTGTAGGAGGAGACGTAGCGCTCGAGGGCGCCACGGATCTCCTCCGTCGAGATGGTCAGCTCGGCCATCCTCTGCTTCCTTTAAGTATCAGGGGCCCGGGATACCTAGTACCGACCGGTCCGATGGCGTCGAATCAGGGCTGCGGAGACGCTGGTCAGCGCTTCGCGAGCGCGTTGCGGGTCTCGTTGAGGCGGCGCAGGACGGTGCCGTCGTACAGGTCGGAGCCGACCCGCACGCTCACCCCACCGAGCACCTCGGGGTTGACCGTCTGCTTGACGGAAACCTCTCGACCGTACATCGCGGAGAGGCGGTCACCGAGGCGTCGCTCCTCCTCGTCACTCAGCGGGGCCGCCACGGTCACGTACGCGACCTGACGGTCCCTCCGGTCGGCGGCCAGCTCCACCAGCCGGGTGAGCGCTCCGACGAAGGAGCGTCCCCCGAAGCCGGCCAGTGCGGCCTCGACGAGGCGGACGGTGACCGGCCGGGCCTTGCCGGCAAGCAGTTCGCCGGCGAGCGTGGCCCGCCGCTCGGCCGGGGCCATCGGGTCGGAGAGCGCGTTGGACAGGTCCGCGGAGCCCGAGACGACCTGCCCGAAACGGAACAGCTCATCCTCGACCTCGCCCAGCTCGCCGGCCTTGTCGGCGCCCGCCAGGAGCGCCTCGACACCCAGCCGCTCGGTGCCGTCGAGCAGTTCCGACGGTGCCGACCAGCGTCCGGAGACCAGCGAGGTGAGCAGGTCGAGCGCGTCGGCGCCGACCTTGCCGGTCAGGATGCCAGTGAGCAGACCGTTGCGGTCGTCACCCGGGCGGGCCGGGTCCGACAGCGCCCGGCGCAGCCGCGGCTCCCGCCGCAGCAGCGCGGCGACGGAGAGGATGTCGTCGGCGGTGGCGGCCACCGCCGACGGCTCCGCGCCACGGACGTACGCGTCGAGACGCTCGGCCCCGACCTTGTACGACTCCCGGCTGGCGGCCTGCATCAGCGGGCCCCCGCGCTCTCGAGACCGCTCAGGAACCGGTCGACGGTGCCCTTGCGACGCGCCTCGTCGGCGAGCGACTCGCCAACGATCTTGCTGGCCAGGTCCACCGCGATGGAGCCGACCTCGCTGCGCAGCTCGCGCACGATGGTGGCCCGCTCGGCGGCGAGCTGCTCCTTGCCGGCCGCGATGATCCGGTCGGACTCCTCCCGCGCCTTGGCGAGGATGTCCTGGCGGATGCCCTCGGCGTCGGCCCGGGCGTCGTCGCGGATCTTGGCGGCGTCGGTACGAGCCTCGGCCAGCTGTGCGCGGTACTGCTCGAGCAGCTGGTTGGCCTCGGCCTGGGCGGCCTCGGCACGCTTGATGCCACCCTCGATCGCGTCGACCCGGGCCTGGAAGGTCTGCTCCATGCGCGGGAAGACGAACTTCATCAGCACGACGCAGAGCACGATGAAGGCGATGCTACCGACCACCAGCTCCTGCCAGAGCGGGATGATCGGGTTGTGCTCGGCAGCGGCGAGCAGGGTCATGGAAAGACCTCCCGGTCGAAGGGCAGGATCAGGAGAGCGTGCCCTGCCAGATGAAGCCGAACGCGATGCCCAGCAGCGCGAGCGCCTCGATGACGGCGAAGCCGATCCAGACGTACGGCAGGGTCATCCGGGACGACTCCGGCTGCCGGGCGGTCGACTGGATGTAGGCGGCGAAGACCAGGCCGACGCCGATACCGGGGCCGATGGCGGCGAGGCCGTAGCCGATGGCGGCGGTGCTGCCGACTACACCTGAGGCGGCGAGAACGTCCATGGGTTGGTTCCTCCTGGATATCACGCGTGACGATCACGCGGGACGACAACGGTTGGTGCGGTGGATCAGTGCTCTTCGGCGAGCGCGCCCTGCACGTAGCTGGCGGTCAGCACGGTGAAGACGTAGGCCTGCAGGACGATCACCAGGAATTCGAGGAAGGTGAGCGCGATGGTCATCACCCAGGACAGCACCGACACCGGCGCCAGCCAGGCGTTGGCGCTGAGCATCGCGAAGCCGCCGAGCGTGAAGACCAGCAGGAGCATGTGGCCGGCGAACATGTTCGCGAAGAGACGGACGGCCAGCGAGAACGGCCGGACCAGGAAGGTCGAGAAGAACTCGATCGGGATCAGCAGCGGCAGGATGTACCACGGCGCCGGCGGGATCAGCGAGTGCTTGACGTACTTCACGAAGCCGAAGCGCCGGATGCCGACGTAGATGAAGAGCACGTAGCTGATCGCCGCGAGGAACGCCGGGAACGCGATGTGCGAGTTCGGCGAGATCTGGAAGAACGGGACGATCGCGAAGAAGTTCGTCAGCAGGATGAAGCAGAACAGCGTGGTGAAGTACGGCGCGAACCGCACCCCCGCGTGTCCGATCATTTCGACCGCGATGTTGTTCCGCACGAAGCCGTAGATCGACTCGGCGAACCACTGCTTCTTGGTCGGCACCAGCTGGGGATTCCGGTAGCTGGCCAGGAAGAAGATGATCAGCACGCCGACGGCGATCCAGACCATCGCGGTGATCTTCGTGAACCAGAGGGATTCGTGTCCCCAGGGCAGGATGCTGGGCAGGTAGAAATCCCCCACCGTGGGTGGGAATTCAGACTGCCCTTGAGCCAGGACGTTCGCCTGTCCGAACACCGCGTCCCTTCCTAAGTAGGCGTGCCCAGTCGGCGGACGACCAGGATGATCCCCCCGGCCATGCCGAGCACGACGCCGATTCCGGTGGCGATGCCGCCGGTGTCGAGCCACTTGTCGACCAGCCAGCCGATGAAACCCCAGACGAGCATGCCCCCGATGAGGTACGAGAGCGCGGTCCAACCCTGACCGGCACCGGACGGATAGTCGCCCGGGCCGCCAGTGTTGGGGGGTTTCTGGTCACCGGCCATGACGGGGCGAACGATATCAGTCGAGAAGACAAGGCTGTGCCTCACCCCCCGCACAACCTGGTTGTGTGGGACACGGGTGGGCGAAGTCTTCTGGAGGCACGCTACTCCCCTCCGGCCACTGAGAGAATGACCGATCGCGGACACATCGGCGCGCCGTCCGAAGCGTGGGACGGCACGCCGTACCTCCGCAGGTCAGCGTCGGGAACGACGGGCGTGCACAGTGGTCAGCCACCAGATGTGCACCCCGGTCCAGACCAGCACGCCGGCGGCGATGCCCAGGCAGAACGGGACCAGCCCCGACCAGCCCGTCGAGGCCACCCCCACCATCACCGCGCCGAGCACGGTCATCTTGGCGACGTACGCGCCGAGCCCGAAGGGCAGCACCAGCTGCGGGTCGCGGGCGTCGGCCCAGGCCAGCAGGACCGTGGTGAGCGTGTAACTGAGCGCGGTGACCGCGACCCCGAGCGCCGCGCCGAGCGCGCCGTCCGCTCCCCGGGTCGTCCCGCCGACCACCGCCGCCGCCGCACCCAGCACCGCCGACGCGATCAGCAGCACCGGCAGGTGCCGCAGCCGCCAGCCGCGGTCCGCGACCGCCTCCGCCGCGCGCGCCCCGGGCTCAGCCACGGGGGTACGCCGGGAAGGCGGTGACCAGCTCGGTCACGTCGGCGGCGATCCGGGTCAGCTCGTCGGCGCCACCGGGGGCCGCCGGATCGGTGCGGACTGCCCGGGCGATCAGCGTGGCGATCCGCCGCATCTCGCCCTCCCGCATGCCCTGGGTGGTTACGCTCGGCGTACCCACCCGCAGGCCGGAGGCGACCATCGGCTTCTCCGGGTCGTACGGGATCGCGTTCTTGTTGAGCGTGATGCGCGCGGCGTCGCAGCGCGCCTCCGCGTCCGCCCCGGTCACCCCGAGCGCGCGGAGGTCGATCAGGGCCAGGTGGGTGTCGGTGCCGCCGGAGACCGGCCGGATGTCCTCGGCGGCCAGTCCCCCGGCGAGCGCCTGTGCGTTGCTGATCACCTGGGCAGCGTACGCGCGGAACTCCGGCTGGGCGGCCTCGCGCAGCGCGACCGCCTTGGCCGCGACCGCGTGCATCAGCGGGCCGCCCTGGGTGAACGGGAAGACCGCCTTGTCGATCCGGGCGGCCAACGCCTCCCGGCAGAGGATCATGCCGCCGCGCGGGCCGCGCAGCACCTTGTGGGTGGTGGCGCAGACCACGTCGGCGTACGGCACCGGGGACGGGATCGCCCCGCCGGCGACCAGCCCGATGAAGTGCGCCGCGTCCACCATCAGGTACGCGTCGACCTCGTCGGCGATCTCCCGGAACCGCGCGAAGTCGATCAGCCGCGGGTACGCCGTCGCGCCACAGATGATCATCTTCGGCCGGTGCGCCCGGGCCAGGTCGCGAACCTCGTCGTAGTCGATCAGCTCGGTGTCCCGCCGGACCCGGTAGCCGACCGCGTGGAACCACTTGCCGGAGAAGTTCACCCGGCTGCCATGGGTGAGGTGGCCGCCGTGCGGCAGGTCCATCGCCAGCACGGTGTCCCCCGGCTGCAGCAGGGCGGCGTACGTGGCCAGGTTGGCGTTGGCGCCCGAGTGCGGCTGGAGGTTGGCGTGCTCGGCGCCGAAGAGCTCCTTCGCCCGGGCCACGCCGATCTCCTCGGCCCGGTCCACCTCGGCGCAGCCGCCGTAGTAGCGCCGGCCCGGGTAGCCCTCGGCGTACTTGTTGGTCAGCGTGGAGCCGAGCGCGGCCAGCACCGCCGGGGAGGTGAGGTTCTCGCTGGCGATCAGCTGCAACCCGCCGCGCAACCGGGCCAACTCTCCCAGCACCACCCCGGCGATCTCCGGGTCGACGGCGCTGAGCTGCTGGAAGTCCGGCCCCCAGAAGGTTTCCCTCGCGTTCTCCACAGCGAAGGAGTCTACGGAGGCGCTCGCCGGAAGCCGGGCGATACCTCGCTACCCGCGTCAGTTGCCCGTGCGGGGACCGGTGCGCTGGAAGGCGACGGCCTGGCTGGGCGGCACGAAGTCCCGCACCGGCTGATCGCGCAGCACGTACGACAGCACCTGGCCCACGGCGGCGATCTGCCGGGTCTGCACGCCGCCACCGACGGCATCCCGGGGATCGTCCGGGTTCGCGGCGATGGTGGCGACGGAGAGTTGCGGGGTGAAGGCGACCACGGTCTCGGTCGCGTTCCCGTCCGAGCTGCCGGTCTTGCCGGCCAGCGGGCGATTGACCGCCTTCCGCAGGTCCTCGGCGGTGCCGCCGTCACAGCGCCGGTACATCGACTGGTCGCCGACCGGGCAGCGGGACGCGTCCGCCGCCGCCCGGGCCACGTCGGTGTCGAGCGCCTGCTGGCAGTCCGGACCGCCGGCGGCGACCTTCCGGCCCGAGGAGTCGGCGATGGAGGTCACCGGAGTGGGGCGGCACCAGGTGCCCTCGGCCGCCACCGTCGCGTACGCGCCGGCCAGGTCGAGCGGGGTGGTGTCGACGACGCCGAGGGTGAACGGCCCCCAGCTCCGCGCCCCCTCGCGGGCCAGCCGGGCGTCGTCGGGCGCGCGCAGCACGATGCCCAACCGCTCGGCCATCTCCACCACCCGGTCCGGCCCCACCTGCTGGCTCAGCCAGGCGAAGTAGGTGTTCACCGACCTGCCGAACGCGTTCCACATCGTCCGGGGGCCGTCCATCCAGCTCGGGTTGGCGTTGGACGGGCACCACTTGCCGCCGCAGCTGGCCGGCCCCGCGCTGGTCGAGTAGTTGCTGACGAAGACGGACGGGGCGTCGTACTCGGTGTCCAGCGGCAGGCCGGATTCCAGGGCGGCCAGCATGGTGAAGAGCTTGAAGGTCGACCCGGCCTGATAGCCGGTGATCCCGCCGCCCCCGGCGACGAGCTGGTTGACGGTGTTCGGGTAGTTCTGCTGCCCGGACGGGTTCTCGGCGACGCTGTAGTTGCGGTTCACCGCCATGGCGAGCACCCGGCCGGTGCCGGGCTGCACCACCGCGGTCGGAGCGGCCCGCTTGTTGGTGACGGCGTAGATGCTCAGCACCTGCTCGATGGTCTTGCTCTGCACGTCCGGGTCGAGCGAGGAGACGATCGACCAGCCGCCCCGGCGCAGCGTCCGCTGCCGCTCCTCCGGGGTGTTCCCGAAGGTGGGCTGGGCGTTCCACCACTGGGTGAACCAGTCGCAGAAGAAGCCCCAGTCGTTGTGCTCGGCCGGCACCGCGGCGCAGTCGTTCGGCGTGGTGCTGGGCCGCAGGTCCAGTTTCGTGGCCTTGGCCCGGTCGCCGTCGAGGGGGTTGATCTGGTTGGTCTCCACCATCCGGTCCAGCACGTACGCCCGGCGTGCCAGGGCCGCGTCGGCGTTCCCGTTGATCGGGTCATCGCTGTCGGGCGAGCGGACCAGCCCGGCCAGCAGCGCCGCCTGGGGCAGGGTCAGCTTCTCCGGGGTGGTGGAGAAGTAGCGCTTGCTGGCCGCGGCGATGCCGTACGCCCCGGCGCCGAAGTACGCGATGTTCAGGTAGCGGCTGAGGATCTCGTCCTTGCTCAGCTCGCGTTCCAGAGCCAGCGCGTACCGCATCTCCCGGATCTTTCGACCCGCGCTGATCTCGGTCGCCTTGGCCCGCTGCTGCTCGGTCAGCCGGGGATCGCTGGCCAGCGCGTTGCGCACGTACTGCATGGTCAGCGTGGAGGCGCCCTGCCGGGTGCCGTCGTCGCGCCGGTTGGCGGTGAGGGCCCGCGCCACTCCGCGTACGTCGACGCCGTGGTGCTGGTAGAAGCGGACGTCCTCGGCGGCCACGATGGCCTGCCGCATCAGCGGCGCCACCTCGGTGACCGGCACGTCGACCCGGTCCTCGACATAGAACGAGGTGATCAGGGTACGGCCGTCGTTGGCGTAGAGATTGGAGCGCTGGGCCGGCTGCGGCGCGCGCAGCGACTCCGGCAGCTGGGTGTAGGGCATCAGCCCCTTGAAGCCGACCCCGAACACCAGCGCGGCCGGCAGCGCGGCCGCGGCCACAGTCAGCCCGGCGAGCGCGCCGGCGATCAGGACGGTGAACAGCTTGTCGAGATGGGCCCGGTTCATCAGCTCTCCCCGCAGGAGCCGGCGGCATGAGACTGCTTCAGAATGACCGGAATCGGGCCTTACCTCGCCACCTTCCCCAAAACCCGCAGAAAATTCGCGAGGAAGGATGAAACTAGACAGAACGCCCTACGGGCGAGCCATCCGGGGACTCAGGACAGCAGCGCGGTGGCCAGCGGGTGCACGGTCTCCTCGATCTCGTCGGCCACCCGGGTGAAGCACTGGTCACCCCGGCCCCACGGATCGTCGAGATCGTCGGTGGGCAGTGCCGCGGCACCCTGCCGGGCCGCGTCCACCGCCGCCACCAGGGCCACGCCCCGGGCGTATACCCCGGCCGGGGTGACCTCGACCGGGGGCAGCCCCGACCGCTCCACCCCGCCCAGCAGCCGGCCGAACTCGCCGAGCACGAAGGTGCGGGCGGCGGCGTCCGGGCGCAGCGCCACCACGTACTCCTGCTGGTCGGCGGTGGCGGTGAGGACCAGGTCGGCGGCGTCGATCAGATCGGAGCGCAGCTTGCGGGCGGCGAAGCCCGCCACCTCACCGCCGCGCGAGGTCACCTGCCGGGCGGCCGGCGGGTTCATCTCCTCGCCGGCGTGCCAGCCGCCGGTGCCGGCGCTGTGGCTGTGCACCAGCTCGTCGGTGGCGGCCGGATCCACGTCGAGGCGGCGCAGCCGCTCCTGGACGGCGAGCACCAGCAGCCGCTCGGCCATCGGCGACCGGCAGATGTTGCCCATGCAGACGTGCAGGACGGTGAACGGCGGCACTCAGACCCCCTGCTCGTCGAGGATGTCCGGCGCCACGTCGCGCAGCTGCGCCAACGACACCGCGCCCTGGCGCAGCAGCCGGGGCACATCGCCGGTGAGGTCGACGACGGTGCTGGGCACCGGATCGACGGCCGGACCGGCCTCCAGGTAGGCGCGGACGCCGTAGCCGAGCTGGTCGCGGGCCTCCTCGGCGGTGAGCGCGGCCGGCTTCCCGAGCTTGTTGGCCGAGGCCACCGCCATCGGGCCGGTCTCCCGCAGCACCTCCAGCGCCACCGGGTGCAACGGCATCCGCACCGCCACCGTGCCGCTGGAGTCGCCCAGATCCCAGGCGAGGCTCGGCGAGTGCTCCACCACGATGGTCAGCGCGCCCGGCCAGAACGCCTCGACCAGGTCGCGGGCCGCGCGGGGCAGCGAGAAGACGAGGCCGTCGAGGGTGTGCCGGGACCCGATCAACACCGGGGGCGCCTGCCGGGAACCCTTGGCGTCCGCGAGGGCCTTCACCGCGTACGGGGTGAAGGCGTCGGCGCCGATGCCGTAGACCGTGTCGGTCGGCAGGACGACGAGCTCCCCGTTCTTGACCGCCTCCACGGCAGCGGCGATGCCGCGGTCCCGGTCGGCCGGCGACCGACAGTCGTAGAGCATCACGAGGAAGCAGTCTGCCACGCCGGGTCGGGCTCGTCGTGCCGGCCGTCCGACCGGCGGGACGCGGTGGCGAACCGGGCACGCCCGACCAGGTCGCGGTGCTCCTCGACCCGCTCGTACCGCCCGTCCCCGGCGAGCAGCGCGGGCACCGCCGTCCCGTGGGTGTCGTCGTGCTCGACGCCGAGCACACCGCCGGGCCGGAGCAGCTCGGCCGCCCGGGCGACCACCGGTCGGATCACGTCCAGCCCGTCCGTGCCGCCGAAGACCGCCTCGTCCGGGTCGTGGCCGGCCACCTCGGGCGGCACCACCACCGACCGCGGCACGTACGGCGGGTTGCAGAGCAGCACGTCGACCCGGCCGACCAACTCGGCGAGCAGCTCCGGATCAGTGACGTCGGCCGGCACCACCTCGACCGGGGTGTCTCCCGCGGCGGCCCGGTCCGCGGCGTTGCGCCGCAGCCAGGCCAGCGCCGCCGGGGAGCGTTCCACCGCCACCACCCGGGCCCCGGGCAGCTCCTGGGCCACCGCCAGGGCGATCGCGCCGGAGCCGGCGCACAGGTCCACCACCAGCGGGGACCCGCACCGCCGCCCCTGCTCGACGCCCCAGCCGGCGAGCAGCTCGGTCTCCGGACGGGGCACGAACACCCCCGGACCGACCGCCAGCTCCAGGTGCCGGAACCCGGCCGAGCCGGTGAGGTGCTGGAGGGGTTCCCGGGCCACCCGGCGAGCCACCAGCGCGTCGAGCCGGTCGCGCTGATCCGGGGTGAGGCCGTCGGCCAGCGCCAGCCGGCCGCGCGGCACGTCCAGCACGTACGCGGCGAGCTGCTCGGCCTCCGCGCGGGGCGCCTCGATCCCGGCCGCCGCGAGGACCCGGGCCGCCCGGGCGACCGCCAGGGAGGGGCGCTCGCGTTCTGTCCCTTTGGATGGGTGTTGCGGGAGGAAGGCCACGACATAATCATGAAGCGTCGCGGGCCGCCGTACGAGCGAGTGCGCCGCGACCCACATTGACAGGGAGGTCCGAGTGGGCTGGCTCGACCGGGTCGACGACCAGGTTGACGCCCTCCGACGCGCCCGGGCGTTGCAGGAGGTGAGCCGCTCCGCGGAGGCCTGCGCCCTGCTCGACCGTGTGATCCGGACCACCACCGACCCGTACGCCCGGGCCGACGCGCTGGTCCAACGCCTCTCCGCGTTGATCAACCTAGGTCGGACGGCCGAGTTCACCCGCGCCATCGAGGAGGCGTCCGCCGCCGTCCGGGACCTGGCCGAGCCATACCTGCACGGGCATCTCAACGCCCTGGCGGCGCTCGCCGCGCACCACCAGGGCGCGCTGGACCGCTGCGTCACCCACCTGGTCAAGGCGGCCCGGGCGCTGACCGCCGACGACGACCCGGACCGGGACACCGCCTGGGGCTGGCACGACCTGGCGATGGCCTACTCGTACCTGAGCTTCCACGGGCACGCGCTCGGCGCGATCGAGCGTGCCCGCCAGGTGGGGCTCACCGCCGGCATCCCCGAGGAGACGTTCGCCGCGCCCGGCATCCGGCTGCGCAACGCCGTCGCGCTCGACCACCACGGCGACAGCGACGGCTGCCTGCGGGTGCTGCGCGACGTGGCCGGCGACTTCAGCCGCTTCCTCCGCCAGGGGCGGGCCGGCAACATCCGGCCGAGCAGCCTGGCCGCGTACGGCTACGCCGCCGCCCGGCGGGCCGCGCTCGGCGACCGGGTGGAGTCCGGCGGCGACGAGGATCCCGCCCGGCTGCTCGGCCACGGCGGGGACAGCGCTCGCGCCCGCGACCTGCGCGAACTCGGCCAGGTCTGCCTGGCCGTCGCCGACGGCCGGCCGATCGAGGCGGTGGCCCGGCTGGACACCACCCGGGTGTCGGACGAGACGCTGGGCGCGGCCGAACCACCCCGGCTGCGCAGCATCGCGCTGGCCTGGGCCGGTGACCACGCCGGCGCGCACCGGGCCGACCGGCACGCGTTCCGGCTGGCGACGCAGCGCAGCGACCGGCTGCGGGACGTCTACATCGACGGCATCGCCGCCCGGATCGACCACGAGGAGATGCGCCGCGAGGCCGCCCGGTACGAGGGCGAGGCGCTCACCGACCCGCTGACCGGGCTGCCCAACCGGCGCCGGCTGGAGCGCTACATCGGGGCGGTGGTGGCCCGGGGCGAGCGGGTGGTGATCGGGGTCTGCGACCTGGACGGCTTCAAGGCGGTGAACACCCAGCACGGCCACCACTCCGGCGACCTGGTGCTGCAACGGATCGCCGGGGTGATCAACCGGGTGATGCGGCGGGGCGACTTCGTGGCCCGCTACGGCGGTGACGAGTTCGTGGTGGTGCTGCCCGGTACGGGGATGACCGAGGCGTCCGACGTGGCCCGGCGGATCCAGGCCGCCGTACGCACCGAGGACTGGGAGACGCTGGTCCCCGGCACCCCGGTCGGGGTGAGCATCGGCTTCGCCGAGGTCAGCGGCGCCTCCGGGGTGAGCGTCCGGGAGGCGCTGGGCACCGCGTTCGAGCTCGCCGACCGGGAGATGCTGCGCGCCAAGGACCGCCTCCGCGCCTCCTGACCATCCCGCGCGCCCCACCCTGTGGGCCCTTTTTCACGGAAAGAGTGGCCATTCGGCGCGGAATGGCCACTCTTTCCGTGAAACTGCGCGTGAGGCGGGGGTCAGCGGCGGGAGAGTTCCGTTTCGCCGGCTAGGCGGGCGGCCCGGTCGGCCTCGGCCAGGGCGGCCAGCACGCCGTCCAGCTCGCCGGCCAGAGCCAGGTCCAGGTTGTACGCCGTGTAGCCGATCCGGTGGTCGGTGATCCGGTTCTGCGGGAAGTTGTACGTGCGGATCCGCTCCGACCGGTCCACGGTGCGCACCTGCGCCTTGCGGGCGTCCGAGGCGGCCGCGTCGGCCTGCTCCTGCGCCGCGGCGAGCAGCCGGGCGCGCAGGATCCGCATGGCCTGCTCCCGGTTCTGGAGCTGCGACTTCTCGTTCTGGCAGGAAACCACGATGCCGGTGGGCACGTGGGTGATCCGGACCGCCGAGTCGGTCGTGTTGACCGACTGCCCGCCGGGCCCGGACGAGCGGAACACGTCGATCCGCAGGTCGTTCGGGTCGATGGTGACGTCGACGTCCTCGGCCTCCGGCAGCACCAGCACGCCGGCCGCGCTGGTGTGGATCCGGCCCTGGGACTCGGTGACCGGGACGCGCTGCACCCGGTGCACGCCGCCCTCCCACTTGAGCCGGGACCAGACCCCGTTGCCACCCTCCGGCACACCCTTGGTCTTGATCGCCAGGGAGACGTCCTTGACCCCGCCGAGGTCGGACTCCTGCGAGTCGATCACCTCGGTGATCCAGCCGTGCCGCTCGGCGTACCGGGTGTACATCCGGAGCAGGTCAGCGGCGAAGAGCGCCGACTCCTCGCCGCCCTCGCCCGCCTTGATCTCGACGATGACGTCCTTGGCGTCGTGCGGGTCGCGCGGGATCAGCAGCTCCGCGAGTCGCTCCTCCAACGCCGGCAGGGACGCGGCGATCGCCTCCGCCTCGGCGGCGAAGGCCGAATCCTCGGCGGCCAGCTCGCGGGCGGCGGTCAGGTCGGCCCGGGCCTGCTCCAGCTCACCGGCGGCCTTGTGCAGCGGGACCAGCTCCGCGTAGCGCCGGCCGACCCGGCGCGCGGTGCCCTGGTCGGCGTGGATGGCCGGGTCGGCCAGCCGCTTCTCCAACTCGGCGTACTCGTCGAGGAGGGCGGCCAGGCGCTCACTGCTCATGCTGCTGATGCTCCTTCGGCGACGACGGGGACCGGACGGCAGGCGGAATCAACTGGGCGGAAACGGACGAACGCCCGCGCCCGGCGCGAAGCCGGACACGGGCGTCGTCGGAGCAGCTACTTGGCCTTCTTGGCCTGGACCTTGGCGTACTTCTGCTGGAACTTCGCGACCCGACCGGCGGTGTCGAGGACGCGCTGCTTGCCGGTGTAGAACGGGTGGCAGGCGCTGCAGGTCTCGACGCTGATCTGACCGCCCTTGGCGGTGCTGCGGGTCGTGAAGGTGTTACCGCAGGAGCAGCGGACCTCGGTGGTCGCGTACTCCGGGTGGATGTTGGGCTTCATGTCGCCTCGGTCCTTTCGTCGGTGGTCGCCGGGTCGCCGTCGGGTGGCCCCGTCGTTGCGACGGGCTCGGGCGTGAACCGGAACCGGTGGCCGATTGACCAGTGTGCCATGGGCGTACGCCGACCCGGCGAGCGGGCCGCACAGCGGGTCCGGCAGGCGTAACGCTCGCCTCCTGGTACGCATTCCCACCGGGTGTGCGGGCATTCCACCGGGGCGTACAGTGCGCCCCGGCGGGGACCGGGACCGGACGGACCGGGGGTGAGCGGGATGTTCCGCCTGATCGCGACCCGTGGGCTGCCCGCCTCCGGCAAGACCACGTTCGCCCGCCGCCTCCAGCCCGGTGTGGTCCGGATCAACCGGGACGACCTGCGCCGGATGATGCACGGTGAGCGGCTCTTCACCCAGTGGGCCGAGGGGCAGGTGACCCGGGCCCAGCGGGCGCAGGTGGAGGCGCTGCTGGCGGCCCGGGTGAGCGTCTGCGTGGACGACACCAACCTGCGCTCCCGCACCCTGCGCGACTGGGCGGAACTGGCCGAGCGGTTCGGCGCCGCGTTCGAGGTGCACGACTTCACCGACGTGCCGCTGGAGGAGTGCCTGCGGCGGGACGCCGCACGGCCGGAGGTGGACCGGGTCGGCGAGGCCGCGATCCGCCGGCTGCACGAGCGTTACCTGGCCAACCGCCCGCTGCCGCTGCCGACCCCGACCGTACGCACCGGCGGCCCGGCCCGGGTCCACCAGGCGCGGGCCGAGCGGCCGGACATCGTGCTGGTCGACATCGACGGGACGATCGCGCTGAACGTGTCACGCAGCCCGTACGACATGACCCGGGTCGCGGAGGACGCGCCGAACGAGGCGGTGATCGCGGCGGTCCGGGCGATGCACGCGACCGGACACGGGGTGGTCTTCTGCTCGGGGCGGGACGCCTCGGCCCGGGCCGACACGGTGGCCTGGCTGGCCCGGTACGTGAAGGTGCCGTACCTGGCGCTGCACCTGCGGGCGGCCGGCGACCACCGCAAGGACGTCGTGGTCAAGCAGGAGATCTACGAACGGGAGATCCGGGACCGGTACCGGGTGGTCGGCGTCTTCGACGACCGGCAGCAGGTGGTCCGCATGTGGCGCTCGCTCGGCCTGACCGTCTTCCAGGTCGCCGACGGCGACTTCTGAGGCGGGTGCCGAAGGGCCCTGGGAAACGGCGAGGGGCACGACCCGCAGGCCGTGCCCCTCGCCGGTGTCGCTTCCTACCGGGTCACTCGCCCGGTGTGGACTTCGCGATCTGCATCAGGAACTCGATGTTCGTGCGGGACTGCTTGAGCCGGTCCAGCAGGAGGTCGAGCGCCGCCTGCGAGTCCAGCGAGTGCAGCACCTTCCGGAGCTTGTGGATGATGGCCAGCTCCTCCGGCGCGAGCAGGACCTCCTCCTTGCGCGTACCGGAGGGGTTGATGTCGATCGCCGGGAAGACCCGCTTGTCGGCGATCTTCCGGTCCAGCTTCAGCTCGGCGTTACCGGTGCCCTTGAACTCCTCGAAGATGACCGTGTCCGCCATGGAGCCGGTCTCCACCAGCGCGGTGGCGAGGATGGTCAGGGAGCCGCCGTTCTCGATGTTCCGCGCCGCGCCCAGGAAGCGCTTCGGCGGGTAGAGCGCGGTGGAGTCGATACCACCCGACATGATCCGGCCGCTGGCCGGCGCCGCCAGGTTGTACGACCGACCGAGCCGGGTCACCGAGTCGAGCAGCACGACCACGTCGTGCCCCAGCTCGACCAGCCGCTTCGCCCGCTCGATCGCCAGCTCCGCCACCGTGGTGTGGTCCTGCGGCGGACGGTCGAACGTGGCCGCGATGACCTCGCCCTTCACCGACCGCTGCATGTCGGTGACCTCTTCCGGCCGCTCGTCGACCAGCACCACCATCAGGTGGCACTCCGGGTTGTTACGGGTGATCGCGTTCGCGATCGCCTGCAGCACCATCGTCTTACCCGCCTTCGGCGGCGAGACGATCAGCGCCCGCTGGCCCTTGCCGATCGGCATGACCAGGTCGATCACCCGGGTGGTCAGGATCTGCGGCTCGGTCTCCAGCCGCAGCCGCTCCTGCGGGTACAGCGGGGTGAGCTTGTAGAACTCCGGCCGGCGCCGCGCCTCCTCCGGCTCCATCCCGTTGATGGTGTCCAGCCGGACCAGCGGGTTGTACTTGTCGCGCCGCTGCTCGCCCTCGCGGGCGGCCCGCACGGCACCGGTGATCGCGTCACCGCGGCGCAGGCCGTACTTCTTGATCTGGGACATCGACACGTACACGTCGTTCGGGCCGGCCAGGTAGCCGGTGGTCCGGACGAAGGCGTAGTTGTCGAGCACGTCGATGATGCCGGCGACCGGGACGAGCACGTCGTCCTCGCCGACCTGCGGCTCGCGGCCGCCCTCGCCGCCCTCGGCCCGCTCGCCGCGGCCCCGTCGACGGTCCCGGAACCGGCTGCGCCGGCCGCGCCGGCCGCCGCCCTCGCCGTCGTCGTCCCCGTCGTGGTCACGCTCGGCACGCTGGCCGCGGTCGTTGCGGTCAGCCCGCTCGCCGCGGTCGGCCCGCTCGCCACGCTCGGCCCGGTCGCCGTTACGCTCGCCGCGCTCGGCCCGCTCGGCCCGCTCGCCCCGCTCGCCCCGCTCGCCCCGCTCGGCCCGCTCGCCACGCTCGGCCCGCTCACCGCGCTCGTTGCGTTCGGCCCGCTCGCCACGCTCGGCCCGCTCGTTGCGCTCGGCCCGCTCACCGCGCTCGGCCCGCTCCCGGGTCCGGCTTTCGCCGCGTTCACCGCGCTCAGCCCGCTCGCCGGTCTCGGTGGCAGCCTCCTCGGTGCGCGTCTCGGCCGGCCGAGCCTCGGTCGCCGCGGCCGCCGCGGCGGTCCGGCCACGCCGGCTACGGGTACGCCCCTCGGTCGGCTCGGCGGCCGGTGCCTGCTCGGCAGGGCGGCGCTCGGCCTCGGCCCGCTCCTCGCGTACCTCGGCGTGGACTTCGTCCCGGGCGGTCGCGGCAGCTGCCGCGACCTCGGCGCGTGGTCGAGGGGTCCCGGCGGCGGCGCCGCCCTGCCGCTCGGAGATCGCGCTGATCAGCTCGCCCTTACGCATGCGAGCCGTGCCCGAGATGCCGAGCGACGCGGCCAGGCTCTGAAGCTCCGGCAGCAGCATCGCCGACAGGCCGGTGCCGCTGCGCCGGCGACGCGCGGGGGCGGCGGCGGTGGTGGCATCGCCAGCGACGTTGGAAACATCCGACGTCACGTCGGTGGTGTCGCTCAATGGATTCCTTCCCTCGATAGGCCGGGACTGCCCGGAGTCGAAACCAGGTGGCCGGGCGGCCTCGGTGCACCCGCCTCGCATGGACGCGTCGCGGGAGTCTGTAACACAGCAGCCGGTCGGTTTCCCGACTCACCAGCCTCGGTGAGCAGGTCTCGCCGTCTGCGGCGACCTGTGGAAACTGCGGTGCGGCGTGGGCCTTTGGCAGGGGTGACGGGCTACCGCCGAGAGCTTCGGGGGTGCGCCGCCCCGCAGGAAGATCGCATGCTTTCGCGGCTGTGCTGAGTCTAGAGCGTAATCAACTCTTCCGACCTGCGGCAACAGGGTCCCGCTCGGCGTGTCCAACTCTACCCCGGGCGACCCGGGCACCGCTGACATCTATCGGCAACTCCCAGCGCTGCCAATCTGTTCCCGCAGTAAATCCCGCGGAAACCTCGGTCAACGCCAGCACGGTCGGGCCCGCCCCACTGACCACGGCCGCCACACCAGCCTCACGAAGCACAGCGACCAGGGCGGCCGTCGCCGGCATCCCCTCGGCCCGGTAGTCCTGGTGCAGCCGATCGACGGTGGCGGGCAGCAGCAGCGCCGGATCGACGGTCAGCGCGTGCACCAGCAGCGCCGCCCGGCCGGCGGTCAGCGCCGCGTCGGCGTGCGGCACGGTGGCGGGCAGCGCGGCCCGGGCGGTGGCGGTCAGGCCCCGCTCGCCGGGCACGAAGACGGTGGGGCGCACGCCCTCCGCGACGGCCAGGGAGACCGCCCGCGCCCCGACGGGCTCCGTCCAGGCAACCGTGAACCCGCCGAGCAGGCAGGGCGCGACATTGTCCGGGTGGCCCTCGATCTCGGCGGCCAGCCGGAGCGCGGCGTCGTCGTCCAGCCGCGCCGCACCGTCGTCGACCAACGCACGGGCCAGCAGCACCCCGGCGACGATCGCCGCCGAGGACGAGCCGAGACCCCGGGCCTGCGGAATCCGGTTCACGCACTCCACCGCCAACCCGGGCGGCTGCGCGCCGAGCACGTCGAAGGCGGCGCGCATGGACGTCACCACCAGGTGCCGGTCGTCCTCCGGCAGCTCACCGGCGCCCTCTCCGGTCACCGTCACCCGGACGCCTCCGGTGCTCACCTCGGCCACCACGTCGTCGTACAGCCCCAGGGCCAACCCGAGCGCGTCGAAACCCGGACCCAGGTTCGCGCTGGTCGCTGGCACCCGGACCCGGACGGGGCCAGAGGCGAGAATCATCGGCACCGGCTCATGCTAGGGCCCGGGTCCGACCGCGCGTCGATTCGCCCGGAGCGTGGGAAGTGATCATCTCTGTTAGCCTGCCCACGATCAACGGCATCCGGAGGCAACATGGACACTCTATCCGCCATCCTGTCCGTCGCCGTGAAACTGCCCAGCATCGTGGTGCTGGTGATCGGTCTGGTGTTGGCCGTGGCACGCCGCGATCGGCTGCCCCGACCGGCCCGGGCCCTCCTGCCCGCCGGCGTCGTCGTGCTGCTGGTGGTCGCGCTGGCGGCCCTGAGCTGGAGTCTCATCCTCACCAACCTGGCGGCCGACTGGATCCGCGACGGTGGCTACCAGCGGCTCAGCATGCTCGGCCTGATCTTCGACGGGTTGGTCTCGCTCGGAAACCCGATCGGGTTCGGTCTGCTGATCGGCGCGGTCCTCGCCGGGCGGCGGCCCGCCGAGCCGCCGGTCGCCCCGGCGTCCACCGCCGCCGCACCGGGCTGGGGCGGCACCACGCCGGGCGCCGGCCGGTAACGACACCGGCCGCGACCGACCCACGGCGTCAGGAGGCCCGGCTGGGCTCCGGCTCCGCAGCCGGCTCGGCGAGCGAGAGACGCCGGGTGGCGAGCCGCCAGCCCACCGCGTAGACCACGGTGACCAGGCCGCAGCCGGCCAGCACGGTCCGCTCGCTCACCTGGTCCACCACCAGCGCCACCACCAGCTGGCTGACCGAGATGGCCAGTGTCGCCAACATCATGTCGGTGGCGAACACCCGGCCCCGCAGCCGGTCCGGCACCTCGCCCTGCAGGGCGTAGTTGGACAGCACCCAGTTGCTGCCGCCGCCGAGGTGGGCCAGCAGGACCAGCACCAGCACCAGCGGGAACCAGCCGACCACCGACGCCCCGACGTAGGCCAGGCCGTAGAGGGACATGGACACGGCCAGGGCGGTGAGCAGCCAGGCCCGGTTGGTGAGCACCCGTCGCATCAGAATCGGCCCGACCAGGGCACCCGCGCCCCGGAAGGCGAAGAGCAGGCCGGTGCCGACCGTGCCGACCCCGTACACCGCGGCGAGCAGCGGGAAGACGGTGAGCACGCCGTTGCCGAGGCCGACCGCCGACTTCACGGTGACCAGCGCCAGCACCCGCGGCCGGTGCGCGATGTAGCGCAGCGCCTCGTGGATCGCCGGCCAGGTGCGCGGATGCGGCAGCGCGGGGTCGCGGGGCGCCTGCAGCGGCCGGCGGATCCGGGTGGCCAGGCCCGCGGCCACGACCAGGCCGCCCGCCGCCACCCAGAAGCTGACGTACGGGCCGGCGGCGGCGCTGAGCAGGCCGCCGAGCGACGCGCCGACCACGGTCATCGTGCCCCAGGCCGAGCCGGCGACGGCGTTCCCCGCGGCCAGGTCAGCGGGATCGAGCACGTTGGGCAGGGCGGCCTGGGCCGCCGGCGAGTAGAACGCCTTCGCCACCGCCACCGCCGCGATAGCGACCAGGGCCAACCACGCCGTTCCCGCGCCGCGCACCCCGAGCAGCAGCAGGATGCCGGCCAGCGCGGCCAGATTCGCCCCGATCATGATCTTCTGTCGGTCGAACCGGTCCGCGACGGTCCCGGTGTACGGCAGCAGCAGCGCGGTCGTGCCGGTGTCCACGGCGAGGACCAGCGCGCCCCACACCCCGCTGCCGGTCAACTCCGGCAGCAGCACCAACAGCGGCACCATGACGAACCAGTCGGCGCCGAACACCACCAGTTCGGCGAGGAAGAGATTGCGGAAGTCGCGGTTGCGGACGACGACCGAGACAATGGGCGACACGCGGGAACCCTATCGGGCGGGTCACTCGACGGCAGCGCGGCGGAGCAGTTCGGAGACGGTCACGAAGGTGTAGCCGCGGGCCCGCAGCCCAGTGATCATGTCCGGCAGGCCGCGGAGCGCGACCAGTCGCTGCTTGGTGCCGACGTCGTGGCCGAGCAGGACGGTGCCGGGCTGCACGTCGGCCACGATCCGCCGGGCATGGCCGGCCGGATCGTTCGGGAACTGGCCCTCGACCATCTGCAACGTCCAGAGCACCAGCCGGTAGTCCAGCTGCGCCGCGGCGTGCAGCACCGCACCACCCAGATGCCCCCACGGCGGGCGGAGCAGGCGGGGCGCCACCCCGGTGGCCCTGGTGATCGCGTCGTGGCTGCGCCGCAGGTCGTCGTACGCGGTGTGGGCGTCCATCCGGGCCAGGTCGTGGTGCGCCCAGCTGTGGTTGCCCACCTCGTGCCGACCCATCCGGCCGCGGACGAGCGGGGCGTTGTCCCGGGCCCGGATGCCGACCATGAAGAAGGTGGCTGGTACGTCGTAGCGCTCCAGGGTGTCCAGCACCATCGGGGTCCACTGTGGCAGCGGACCGTCGTCGAAAGTGAGCGCGAGCAGCCGTTCGCTGGTGTGTACGCCCCAGACGGCCTCGACCGTGCCGGCACCCACCTCCTGGTAGTGGCTGCCCAGCGTCGCGCTGGCCGGCCCGCCGGCGATGGGGAGCCGGCGGTCGGCGATCCAGGTGGTCTGCACGGCGCCGACGGCGCCCAGCGCGACGCCCCCGGCCAGCAGGGCGGTCCGGCGCAGCACCGCCCGCCGGCTCCACCGCCCCATGCCGTCCGCCATGGCCCCGCTCCCACGCCGCCCGGCCGCCCCGCGGACGGGACGCCCCGACACCCGTATCAGGTGCCGACCCGCTCACGGTACCGCTCCGGGACCACGCGGACGGTCCCCTCGCACCGCGGCCACCCGGCTCCCGCCGCCGGTGCCCCTCCCCGCCGACAGTCCCCCTCTCCCGGCCGGCCGCACAGCGCCCCGCCACACCAGGAACCCTCCGCGCCGGCCGACGGCCGCGCATCCGGCTGGGGACAGCCCGAAGCCCGCGGTCGCTGGTGCGCAGCGGGAAGGCACGCCACAGGGGGCCGAATCAACGGAAAGAGTGGCCCCCGGACGGGTGGCCACTCTTTCCGTGCGGCTGCGACCGGACACCGGGCGACGCTGGCGGGTGCCGCCCGGTGAGCCGGGTCAGTCGGTGGGCGGCAGCGGGGACTGGCGGCTCTTCGGCAGGCGCAGCACCTCGAACTGGTCCGTACCGTCGATGAGCGCCCGCGACGGGGTCGGCCGGACCGGCACGTCAGCGGACGCGCCGCCCTCCGCCGGGGAGCCGCCGCCGACGGTCACCGGGACCAGGGCGGGCGCCGGCGGTGCCACCGGTGCCGGCGTGTTCCAGCGGTGAGCCCGGCGCTCACGCAGCGCCTCCTTGGTGCGCTCCACCATCGTGTAGAGGGTCGGCACCAGGATCAGCGTCAGCAGCGTCGAGCTGATCAGGCCGCCGATCACCACGATCGCCAGGGGCTGCGAGATGAAGCCGCCCTCGCCGGTGAGCCCGAACGCCATCGGCAGCAGGGCGAACACGGTGGCGACCGCGGTCATCAGGATCGGCCGCAGCCTCCGCCGGCCACCCTCGACCACCGCGTCGGTGACGCCCATCCCCTGCGCCCGGTACTGGTTGATCAGGTCGAGCAGCACGATCGCGTTCGTCACCACGATGCCGACCAGCATGAGCACGCCGATCAACGCGGGCACGCCCAACGGCGTCCCGGTGGCCAGCAGCAGCACGATCGCACCGGTGGCCGCGAACGGGACCGAGACCAGCAGGATCAGCGCCTGGGTCAGGCTGCGGAACGTGCCGACCATGATCAGGAAGACGATCGCGATCGCGGCCAGCACGGCCAGCCCTAGGTCGGCGAAGGCGTCCTGCTGGTCGGCGCTCACGCCGCCGATGGCGAACGTCGCACCCGGTACGTCCAGCGCGTCCAGCCGCTTCTGCAGATCCTGGGTGGTGGTGCCGAGGTCGGAGCCGGTGACCGTACCGGTGACCGAGACGCTGCGCTCGCCGTCGATCCGGGTCACCTGCTGCGGGCCCTCGACCTGGTTGACGTCGGCGATGTCGTCCAGCTTGACCCGGCCCACCGGCATCGCCCGCAGCTCGGCCACGCTCAGCGGGGGCCGGGCCCCGGTGCTGAGCACCACGTTCTGCGGCGTGCCGCCCAGCGTGACCTGCCCCAGCGGGGCACCCCGGTACGCCTGCGCGACGAGCTGCCCGACGGCGGCCTCGGTGAGCCCGGCCCGGGCCGCGGCGACCCGGTCGACTGTCACCTCGACCCGGGGCACCCGGGTGGCGAGGCTGGTGGCGACGTCCTCCACGCCCGGCGTGTCGGCCACCGCGCCCCGGACGGCCTCGGCGGCCCGGGTCAGCGTGTCCTGGTCGGCGGCCTGCACGACCACCTCGAGTTGGTTGGCGGAGCCGCCGCTCTGCCCGGCGCCGAAACTCAGCTCGCCCACCTCGGAGCCCAGGGCGTCGAACTCCGTACGCAGGCTCCGCCGGACGGTCGCGGCGTCGGTGTCCTTGCTGAGCGCGACCGAGAAGGAGGCGGTGTTGCCGGCACGAGCGCCCGCCCACGGCGTGTTGCCCCCGCCGGCCGTGACCTGGTACGTCTTCACCCCCGGGGTACGCCGGAGCACCTCCTCGACCCGGGCTGCGGCCTGGTCGGTGGCGGCCAGCCCGGTGCCCGCCGGCAACCCCTGGCGGATGCTCAGGGTGTCCTGGCCGGAGTCGTCCAGGAAGTTGGTCTCCAGCTTCTGCGCCAGGCCGAACGTGCCGACCAGCACCAACAGGCCCAGCCCCACGGTGGCCCACCGGGTGCCCCGGGACCGGGTGGCGAAGCCGATCGCCGGCAGGTACGCCCGCTGCAACCGGCTGCGCAGCTCCTTCTCCTCGGCGGCGCGCCGCACGCGGGCCTCGTCCCCGGTGCCGCCGCCCGTCTTCAGGAACCAGTACGCGAGCACCGGGATCACGGTCAGCGACACCAGCAGCGAGGCGAGCAGGGCCACCGTCACGGTGATCGCGAACGGCGCGAAGAGCTGCCCGACGAAGCCGCCCACCAGCGCGATCGGCGCGAACACGGCGACCGTGGTGAGCGTCGAGGCGGTAACCGCGCCGGCCACCTCGCGGACCGCGCCGAGGATGGCGGCGCGCTTCGGCTCGCCGTACTCCAGGTGCCGCTTGATGTTCTCCAGCACCACGATGGAGTCGTCGACGACCCGGCCGACGGCGATGGTCAGCGCGCCGAGGGTGAGCAGGTTGAGCGAGTGGCCCTCGGCCCAGAGCACGAGCAGCGCGACCAGCACCGAGAGCGGGATGGAGACCGCGGTGACCACGGTGGAGCGGACCGAGAGCAGGAAGACCAGGATCACCACGACCGCCATCAGCAGACCGAGCAGGCCCTCGGTGGTGAGGCTCTCGATGGACCGCTCGACGAACGGTGCCTGGTCGAAGACGACGGTCAGCTCGGCGCCGGAGGCGGCCTTCAGGTCGTCGAGGCGGTCCCGGAGGTCATGGGAGATGCGGACCGCGTTGCCGTCCGGGGCGGCGGTGACCGCGATGCCCAGGCTGGGCTTGCCGTTGGTGCGGGTGAACCCGGTGGCCGGGGCGAGTTGCTGCTCCACCTTGGCCACGTCGCCGAGGCGTACCGGGGCGGCGGGGGCGGTGGTGAGCACGATGCCGCGCAGCTCGTCCACGGTCCGGATCGGGGTGCCGACCTGCACCGGGAGCGACCGGGTGCCGTCGGCCACCGCGCCGGCCGGCAGCGCGACGCCGTTGGTCTTGAGCGCCTGGCCGATCGCCATGGGGGCCAGCCGGGCCGCGGCCAGCTTCGCCGGGTCGGGGGTGACCAACACGACCTGGTCGCGGGTGCCGGTCACGGCGACGGTGCGGACGCCGTCCAGGCCCTCGAGCTCCGGTACGACGGTTCGGCGCAGCTTCTCCGCCAGGGCCTGCTCGTCGTCGCCGCCGGTCGCGGCGACCACCACCACGGGCAGGTCGTCGGTGCTGCCGGCGATGACCTGCGGGTCCACCCCCTCGGGGAGCTGCCCGTCGATGCGGTTGAGCGCGGTCTGCATCTTGTTGACCACGTCGTCCAGGTTGGTGCCGAACGCGTACTGCACCTGGACGGTGGCGGCGCCCTCATGAGAGGTGGAGGTGACCTTCTCCAGCCCCGGGATGCCCTGGAGGCTGTTCTCGATCGGCTCGGTGACCTGGGACTCGACGATCTCCGGTGCGGCGCCCGGGTAGGCCGCCACGATGAACGCGGCGGGGAACTCCAGCGACGGCAGGAGCTGCTGCTTCAGCGACGGCACGGCGTACGCCCCGAACGCCGTGGTTACCAGCGCGATGAGGGCGACCAGCCCCCGGTTGGCAAGGCTGAATCTGGCGAGCAGCGACATCAGCGTGGCTCACTCCTGAAATGGGGTGGGTTTGATCCACAAAGTCTGCCTCACCCCCTCCCCCCGACTGCCACCACCCCACCCCCGCGCAACACATGGTTGATCAAGACGTTTCGGTCACGAATCGGCGCTACCGTGACGCAAACTTCTTGATCAACTCAGGCGACCAGGGGGTGACCGACGGGTGGCCGGGGGGGGTGGGGGTGGGTTGGGGGTTAGGCGAGGTTCAGGGAGCGGGCGGCGGCCAGGGGATCGTTGGAGATCGTGACCGGGACGGGGGCGGTGGAGATGGCCCACTCGGGGTCCTTGAGGCCGTGACCGGTGACCGTGCAGACCACGGTGGAGCCGGCCGGCACCTTCCCGGCGGCGGCCTGCTGGAGCAGACCGGCCACACTGGCCGCACTGCCCAGCTCGACGAACACGCCCACCTCGCGGGCCAGCAACCGGTACGCCGCCAGGATCTCCCGGTCGGTGACCGCCGAGATCAGGCCGCCGGAGGCGTCGCGGGCGTCGAGGGCCTTGGTCCAGCTCGCCGGGTTGCCGATCCGGATGGCGGTGGCGATGGTCGACGGCTCCGGCACCACCTGGCCGGTGACGATGGGCGCCGCGCCGGCCGCCTGGAAGCCGTACATCCGCGGGGCCTTCGTGGCGTTGCCGGCCGCCAGGTCCTCCGAATAGCCGAGCCAGTAGGCGGAGATGTTGCCGGCGTTGCCGACCGGCAGGCAGTGGATGTCGGGGGCGTCGCCGAGCGCCTCGACGATCTCGAAGGCCGCGGTCTTCTGGCCGTGCAGCCGGTCGATGTTGACCGAGTTGACCAGGGCGACCGGATAGTCCTGGGCGAGCTTGCCGGCCAGCCCCAGGCAGTCGTCGAAGTTGCCCTGCACCTGGAGCAGCTTGGCGCCGTGCACCAGCGCCTGGGCCAGCTTGCCCAGCGCGATCTTGCCCTGCGGCACCAGCACCGCGCAGGTGATCCCGGCGCGGGCCGCGTATGCCGCGGCGGAGGCACTGGTGTTGCCGGTGGAGGCGCAGATGATCGCCTTGTTGCCGGCCCCGACCGCGGTGGAGACGGCGACCGTCATGCCCCGGTCCTTGAACGAGCCGGTCGGGTTGGCCCCCTCCACCTTCAGCCAGACGTCGGCGCCGGTCTCGGCGGAGAGCACCGGCGCCGGCAGCAGCGGCGTGTTCCCCTCATGCAGGGTGATGACCGGGGTGGCGTCGGTGACCGGCAGCCGGTCCCGGTACGTCTCGATCAGACCCCGCCACATTTCGCTCTCCTCGGCTCGACCGGCCCCGGTGGTGTCGGGGCTCCTACCAGCGTGGACCAGGTTCCCGGACCGGCCGCCGGCACACCCCGACCTAACCATCAGGCGGGACGGGAAGCTACACCCCGCCCTCGACCCGCAGCACGCTGGTCACCGAGCGGACGATCGCCAGCCCGCGCAACTCCCGCACGGTGGCCGCGAGCGCGGCGTCCGGCGCCACGTGGGTGACGATGACCAGTTCGGCGTCCTCGCCCCGACCGGCCGGGCCGCCACCCGCCGGCCCCTGCCGCACGGTGGCGATGGAGACCTCGTGCCGGGCGAAGACCCCGGCCACCGCCTCCAGCACACCCGGCCGGTCGGCCACGTCGAGGCTGATGTGGTAGCGGGTGAGCGCCTCTCCCATCGGCCGCACCGACAGGTCCGCGTACGCCGACTCGCTGGCGGCGTGCACCCCGGCCAGGCGGTTGCGGGCCACCGCCACCACGTCGCCGAGCACGGCGCTGGCGGTCGGCGCACCGCCCGCGCCCCGGCCGTAGAACATGAGCTGCCCGGCCGCCTCGGCCTCGACGAAGACCGCGTTGAACGCGTCGCCGACGCTGGCCAGCGGGTGGGTCCGCGGAATCATCGCCGGATGCACGCGCACGCTGACCGTCTCCCGGCCCGCCGCGTCGGCGCCCCGGGCGGCGATGCAGAGCAGCTTGATGGTGCAACCCATCGCCTTGGCGCTGGCCACGTCGGCGGCGGTCACCTCGGTGATGCCCTCGCGGTGCACGTCGGCCGCGGTGACCCGGGTGTGGAACGCCAGCGAGGCGAGGATGGCGGCCTTGGCGGCGGCGTCGAAGCCCTCCACGTCGGCTGTCGGGTCGGCCTCCGCGTAGCCCAGTTCGGTGGCCTCCTCCAGGGCCTCGGCGAAGCCGGCGCCGGTGGCGTCCATGGCGGAGAGGATGAAGTTGGTGGTGCCGTTGACGATCCCGGTGACCCGGTTGATCCGGTCGCCGTGCAGCGACTCGCGCAGCGGCCGCAGCAGCGGGATGGCCCCAGCGACGCTCGCCTCGTAGTAGAGGTCCGCGCCGCCCTCGGCGGCGGCGTCGTGCAGCGTCGCGCCGTCCTCGGCGAGCAGCGCCTTGTTGGCGGTGACCACGCTCTTGCCCGCGCGCAGCGCCTCGACCAGCCAGCTCCGGGCCGGCTCGATGCCGCCGACGACCTCCACCACGACGTCCACGTCGTCCCGCTTGATCAGCCCGAGCGGGTCGGTGGTGAACAGTGCGGGGTCGACCGGCAGGTCGCTGCGGTCCCGGCCGAGCCGGCGTACGGCGATGCCGGCGATCTCCAGCGGGGCGCCGATCCGGGCGGCGAGGTCGGCTGACTGCTCGTGCAGCAGCCGTACCACGTCACCGCCGACCGTGCCGCAGCCGAGCAGCGCCAAACGCACAGGTGCCGTCATCCCACATCCAATGCGAGCAGGTCCGCTTCCGTCTCCCGGCGGACGATCAGCCGGGCCCGACCGTCGCGGACGGCGACGACCGGGGGCCGCGGGACATGGTTGTAGTTGCTGGCCATGCTCCGGCAGTAGGCCCCGGTGCCGGGTACGGCGACAAGATCTCCGGGCTGGACGTCGGCGGGCAGGAATTCATCCTTCACCACGATGTCCCCGGACTCACAGTGCTTTCCCACCACTCGGGCGAGCATCGGTTCCGCCGACGAGGCCCGGTTGGCGACCGTCGCCGAGTACGACGCGTCGTAGAGCGCGGTGCGGATGTTGTCGCTCATCCCGCCGTCCACGCTCACGTACGTCCGCAGGCCGTCGACGTCCTTGGTGGTGCCGACCTGGTAGAGGGTGAGCACGGCGGGGCCGACGATGGCCCGGCCCGGCTCGATGGACAGGTGCGGTACGGCCAGGCTCTCGGCCGCGCACTCCCCGTCGACGATCTTGCGGAGCCGCTTGGCCAGCTCGTGCGGCGCGGCCGGGTCGTCCTGGGTGGTGTACGCGATGCCGAAGCCGCCGCCCAGGTCCAGCTCGGGCAGTTCCACCCCGCGGGCGTCGCGGATCTGCGCCTGGAGGCTCAGCACCCGGCGGGCGGAGACCTCGAAGCCGCTGGCGTCGAAGATCTGTGAGCCGATGTGCGAGTGCAGCCCGCGCAGCTCCAGCACACCCTCGTCAATGATCTTGAAGGCCGCCGCCGCGGCCGCCCCGCCGGCCAGCGAGAAGCCGAACTTCTGGTCCTCGTGCGCGGTGGCGATGAACTCGTGGGTGTGCGCCTCCACCCCGACGGTGACCCGGACCAGCACCTTGGGGCGCACCCCCCGCTCGCGGGCGAGCGCGGTGAGCCGGTCGATCTCGGCGAACGAGTCGACGATGATCCGCCCCACCCCGGCGTCCACCGCCCGGGTCAGCTCGGCCACCGACTTGTTGTTGCCGTGGAATCCGATCCGCGCGGGCTCCATCCCCGCCGACAGCGCGGTGGCCAGCTCACCACCGGTGCAGACGTCGAGGAACAGGCCCTCCTCGGCGATCATGCGAACCACCGCGCGGCAGAGGAACGCCTTGCCGGCGTAGTAGACGTCGGCGTCGGGGAAGGCGGCCCGGAACTCGCGGCAGCGCGAGCGCAGGTCGTCCTCGTCCAGCACGTACGCCGGGGTGCCGAACTCGGCGGCCAGGTCGCGGACGTCCAGGCCGGCGACCACCAGCGCGCCGTCCGCGCCGCGCGTGACGTGGCGCGGCCACAGTTGCGGCACCAGGGCGTTGACGTCGACCGGGGTACGCAGCCAGGCGGGCCCCCGGTGGCCGATCTCGCCGTGCAGAGCACCGGCCTCGTGCGCGCGCACCGGACTACATCCGTTCCGGCGCGGAGACGCCGAGCAGGTGCAGGCCGTTGGCGACGACCACCCGGGTCGCGTCGAGGAGCCAGAGCCGGGCCCGGTGGGTGTCGGTGATCTCCTCGTCGCCCCGGGGGTTGACCTGGCAGCTGTCGTAGAACCGGTGGAAGGCTGGCGCGACGCTCTCCTCGAGGTAGCGGGCGACCCGGTGCGGCTCGCGCAGCTCGGCGGCGGTGGCCACCACGGCGGGAAACTCGGCGAGCGCCTTGAGCAGCTCGTTCTCCTTCTCGTGGCCGAGCAGCTCCGGGTGGAACGCGTCGGCGTCACCGCGGGTCAGCCCGACCTCGGCCGCGTTCCGGGCCACCCCGGCCGTCCGCGCGGCGACGTACTGCACGTAGTAGACCGGGTTGTCGCGGGTGGCCCGGGTCCACAACTCCACGTCGATGTCGATCGGCGAGTCGCTGGAGTAGCGGGCCAGCGCGTAGCGGGCGGCGTCCACGCCGATCGCGTCGACCAGGTCCTCCAGGGTGACCACGGTGCCGGCCCGCTTGCTCATCCGCACCGGGGCGCCGTCGCGGACCAGGTTGACCAGCTGGCCGATGAGGATCTCGAGGTTGACCTCCGGGTCGTCGCCGAAGCAGGCGGCCATCGCCCTCATCCGGCCGAGGTAGCCGTGGTGGTCGGCACCCAGCATGATCACCACACGCTCGAAGCCGCGTTCGCGCTTGTCGAGGTAGTAGGCGCAGTCGGCGGCGAAGTAGGTCCACTCGCCGTTGGACTTGCGCAGCACCCGGTCCTTGTCGTCGCCGAAGTCGGTGGTGCGCAGCCAGGTCGCCCCGTCGGCCTCGAAGATGTGCCCCTGCTCCCGCAGCCGGACCAGCGCCTTTTCCAGCTCGCCCCGGTCGTGCAGGTCCTTCTCGTTGAAGTAGGTGTCGAACTCGACGCCGAAGTCGCGCAGCGACGACTTGATCTCGTCGAACATGAGCTGGACGCCCTCGACCCGGAACACCTCCTGGGCGGCGGCGTCCGCCAGCTCCATCACCTCCGGCCGGCGCTTGACCACCTCGGCCGCGATCTCCGCGATGTACGCGCCGCCGTAGCCGTCCTCCGGGGCCGGCTCGCCCTTCGCGGCGGCCAGCAGGGACCGGGCGAAGCGGTCGATCTGCGAGCCCGCGTCGTTGAAGTAATATTCCGTGCCGACCTCGGCGCCGGTGGCGCGGAGCAGCCGGCTGAGGGCGTCGCCGACGGCCGCCCAGCGGACACCGCCGATGTGCACCGGGCCGGTCGGGTTCGCCGAGACGAACTCCAGGTTGATCTTCTGGCCGGCGAGGGTGTCACTGCGGCCGTACTCCGGGCCGGCCTCGACGATGACCTTGGCGAGCTGGCCGGCGGCGGCCGCGTCGAGCCGGATGTTCAGGAAGCCCGGGCCGGCGATCTCCACCGACTTGATCCCCGGCGCCCGCCCGAGCTGCTCGGCCAGGGCGGCGGCCAGCTCCCGCGGGGATACGCCCACCTTCTTGCTGAGCTGCAGCGCCAGCGTCGAGGCGTAGTCGCCGTGCTCAGGGTTACGAGGTCGCTCGACGGTGGTCTGCGCGGGCAGCGCGGCGCGATCCAGGCCCCGGTCTTCGAAGACGGCGTGGGCTGCGGAGAGGACGACCTCGGCGAGTTCTGCGGGAGTCACCGATCCATGTTATCGGGGGTAGACTCGGGCACCGCGGCGGCGACCAGCATGTGAACCGGGTCGCGGCTCCCCTGACCGACCGACCTGACGAGGCACGATGAGCATCAGCACCCCGGGCGGCCCGGAGCGCCGTCCGACCGTGGTCAGCACCGGCAAGAAGCCGGCGGCCGGCCGGCCGGCCGCGGGCGGCAAGCCCGCCGGCGACAAGGCGGGGGCCGGCAAGGGCACCCCGAGGGCGGGCGCAGGCGGCAAGGGACGCAAGCCGATCGCGCCGGTGAAGGTCAGCCAGGGCCGGTCGTGGGGGCCGATCGCGCTCTTCGTCGCGGTCGGCGTGCTGGCCGTCGGCATCATCGGGGCGGGTGCCTGGGCGGTGTACCAGGGCGCCCAGCCGTGGGAGAAGCGGGCCGACGCGATCAAGGGCGTGGTCGACTACCGCAAGAAGGACAAGGATCTGGTCACCGGCGGCCGGCACGAGCAGGGCGCGATCAAGTACGACGTCCTCCCGCCGGTGGCCGGGCCGCACAACCCGACCTGGCAGAACTGCATGGGCGACGTCTACGACGCCCCGATCGCCAACGAGCACGCGGTGCACAGCCTGGAGCACGGCACCGTCTGGATCACCTACCGCCCGGACCTGGCGGCCGACCAGGTGGCGAAGCTCAAGGCCAAGGTGCAGGGCAAGGAGAAGCTGATGCTCAGCCCGTTCGAGGGGCTGGACAAGCCGATCTCGCTGCAGGCCTGGGGCTTCCAGCTCAAGGTCGACAACGCCGACGACAGCCGGATCGACGACTTCATCAAGACGCTGCGGGTGAACGCCTCCGTCGAGGGGCCGAACGCCAACTGCGACCAGGGCGTCACCGCCACCGGCACCACGCCGCGTGACCTGGGCAACCAGATGGACCAGCCGACCCAGTGAGGACGCCGCGATGACCGCTGCCGTGACCACGGACACCGACCTCGACGAGGCCCCGACCACCGATGACGGTGGCCGGCGGGGGATTCGCCGCTTCGGCACCCTCGCCCTGGCCGCGGCCGTCGTGGTCGGTCTCCTCCTCGGGTACGCGGGCGGCCTGCTCACCCCCAGCTTCACCCGTCCGGGTGACAACTCGGTGGAGGCCGGCTTCGCCCGGGACATGACCACCCACCACGCGCAGGCGGTGGCGATGGGGCTGATGGCCTTCCAGCAGGGCGAGGATCCGGAGGTACGCCAGATCGGCGGCGACATCGCCACCGGCCAGCAGGGTGAGATCGGCACCATGCAGACCTGGCTGCGGCTGTGGAAGCTGGACCCGACCGGCGACCAGCCGCCGATGGCCTGGATGTCGGACGGGGCCGCCGTGGTCAAGGACGGCCTGATGCCGGGCATGGCCACGCCGGACGAGATGACGAAGCTGCGGGAGGCGCGGGGGCACGAGTTCGATCTGCTCTTCCTCCAGCTGATGATCCGGCACCACCTGGGCGGGGTCCACATGATCCAGGGAGTCCTCGACGGGGGGCACGACAAGGACGTGCTGCTGGTCGCGCAGACAATGAAGAACACCCAGCAGACCGACCTGACCAACCTCCAGGCCGCGCTCAAGCGGCTCGGCGGCTGAGCCGGTCACGTCTGTTCCGAGGGCCCGCGTCGGGAACGACGCGGGCCCCTCGCATGCCTGGAGTCATCTTTGCCCGTTATGCCGGATTATAACGTTTTGGCGCTGTCCGACCCATAGTGCGCCTTGGAGACTTTTCTCCCCACATATCGTGACCAGTTGCGATTCGGGCTCGTTGCGCAGGACGTGGGGGTTGCACTCAGAGACGCAGGGCGGTCGGTGACCAGCTGGTGCCGACGCCACACCATCGGCGGTGACGGGGCGGTGGCAGCCGTCCGTCGCGGACAGCGGCCGGGCGAGTCGGGAACGCTCAGCCGCGAACAGGAACTCGACCTGATCGACGCGCTACGGGGCGTCCACCCCGACGAGTTCGGCCTGGACGAGGAGCTCTGGACGCGACAGAGCCTGACCACCCTCATCCAGCGCCGGTTCGACCTGGCGATGGACGCCGGCACGGTCGGGGCGTACCTGCGGGCCTGGGGGTTGGGTCCGCGGGAACCCCGGGAGCGCGCCTGCGGGCTCTGCGTGGGCGCGGTCGAGCGCTGGGTACGCACCGAGTACCCGTCGATCACCGGGGCCGCCCAGGAGCACGCCGCGGAGGTCTACTGGATCGGCCGGATACGACTGCGCGGCACCATGCCGGCGGCCGACGTGATCTCGGCGGTCTCCTCCCGGGGCCGGGTGCGCTTCATGATCACCACACCCTCGGTCGACCCGCCGCTCCCGCGCGACTTCGTGCTGCGCCTCAGTGGCGCCGAGGAGCGCACGGTGCACCTGATCGTCGACGGCTCGTGGCCCCGCAACGAGTGGCCCCGCCGCCTTCCCCGGCGCATCGTCCTGCACCCGCTCCCCAGCTGCGGCCGCTCCCTCGCCGCCGCCTGACCCGCCCCGAATCTCCTCCGATGATCATGAGGTTGGCGGCGTTGATGATCTCCGTGGCTGCCGCCAACCTCATGATCAGCGGTGGCGGTGGGGGCGGGGCGGCGCGCGGGGTGCCGATTGGGTGATCCGGAGGCGGGTTTGCTACTCTTCTCGGGTCGCTGAGCCCCCGTAGCTCAGGGGATAGAGCACCGCCCTCCGGAGGCGGGGGCGCAGGTTCGAATCCTGCCGGGGGCACAGACACCAGAAGCCCGGGCCGTCGGCCCGGGCTTCTTCCGTGTCCACAGCGGTCAGCCGGCCTCGCGGCGGGCCTTCGCCCGGCGTTTACCCTCGTGCATCGCCTGTACCCGGGCCACCGGGATGGCCCGCCCCTCGGCCACCAGGTCGTCCGGTAGCCGCTGCGGAGCCGGCAGCGCCGCCGCCCACGGATCCCGCTCGGCGACCAGCGCCGGCACGGTCCGTACGGTGAAGTCGGCGGGCGTGACCGATTCCAGGTCGTCCCAGCCGACCGGGTACGACACCGGCGTACCCGGCCGGATCCGCGGGCTGTACGCCGCCACCACCGTCGCCCCGTACGCCCGGGTCGAGTCGACGAACACCCGACCGCCCCGGTCTTCGACGATGAAGGCGGTGGTGGCCAGCGCCGGGTCGAGCCGCTCGGCGTGGACGGCGATGGCCCGGGTCGCGGCGGCGGCCTCCTCGGCGGTGGTTCCGGCGTCCACCGGCACGATCACGTGCACGCCCTTGGCACCGCTGGTCTTCACCGCCCCGGCCAGCCCGACGTCGGCGAGCGCCTGCCGGACCAGCAGTGCGGCCCGGACCGCCGCGCCGAACGAGTCGCCCGGGGGCGGGTCGAGGTCGAGCACCAGATGAGTGGGGTGCTCCGGCCGGCCCGCGAGGCCCAACGTGGCGTGGTACTCCACCGCCCGCTGATTGGCGAACCAGAGCAGGGTCCGCCGGTCGTCGCAGAGGGCGTACGAGATCCGGCGGCGGGACGCCTCCGCCCACACCGAGGTGCGGCGCACCCAGTCCGGGGTGTACTTCGGCAGGTTCTTCTGCATGAACGGGTCCTGCCCGGGCCGCACCCGGACCACCGAGAGCGGCCGGTCACGCAGCTCCGGCAGGATCCGCTCGTGCACGGCGTCCAGGTAGTCGACCAGGTCGCGCTTGGTCGCCCCGGCCCCGTCGAACAGCGGCTGGTCCAGGTTGGTCAGCGATACCCCGTCCCGGGTCTCGTCAGCGGTGGCCATCCGTTCACCTTTCCGGCCCGGGGACGCCCCGGCAACCCCGACACCCGGTCTACTCCGCGTCCGGAAACACCTCGCCACCGGCCCGGATCGCGGCGAGCATCTCGACGGTACGGGCGCGGGCGGCCGCGTACACGCCGGAGCCGAAGCTGATCCGGGCCACCCCGAGGGCGGCCAGCTCGGCCACGGCCGGCGCGCCGGGGCGGGCGAACACGTTGACCGGAGCGTCCGCCTCGGCCACCAGGGCCCGGATCGCCGCCGGGTCGGCCAGCACGATCGGATAGACGCAGTCCGCGCCGGCCGCCCGGTAGCGGCGGGCCCGCCGTACCGCCTCGGCGAGCCGCCCCGCCGGCGGCCCGTACGCCCGCAGGTGCACGTCCACCCGGGCGTTGAGCACCAGGTCCACCCCGGCCTCCCGGGCCGCCGCGCGAACCCCGGCGAGCAGGTCGGCCTGTTCCTCCACGTCGCACAGTTCCCGGGTACGCGGGTCGGAGTCCTCGATGTTGCACCCCACCGCGCCGGTGGCCAGCAGCCGGTCGACCAGTTCGGCCGGGCGCAGCCCGTACCCCCGCTCCAGGTCTGCGGTGACCGGGACGGGCACGGCGGCGGCGATCCGGGCGACCGCGGCGAACATCTCGCCCGCCGGGGTGGCCTCGTGGTCGGCGTGGCCGAGCGCCTCGGCGACCGCGCCGCTGCTGGTCGCGACGGCCGGGAAGCCGGCGGCGGCCACGGCCCGGGCCGACCCGGCGTCCCAGGCGTTGGGCAGGATCAGTGGATCTCCAGGGCGGTGCAGCGCGCGCAGCGCCGCGGCCCGCTGGCTCAGCTCGATCATGCGGCGATTCTCGCCGGGTGCGGTGTCCGGCCCTAAGCTCCAATTCCGTGCCGATGGACTGGGCCGATTTCGGCGTCGACCTGCACCTGGAGCTGGACGCGAGCGGCGGCCGGCGGGCCGGGCTGGAGCGGGCGCTGCGCGACGCCATCCGCGACGGCCGGCTGCCGCCGTCGACCCGGCTGCCGGCCACCCGTGTGCTCGCCACCGAGCTCGGGCTGTCCCGGGGCACGGTCAGCGCCGCCTACGACCAACTGGTCGCCGAGGGCTGGCTGGTGGCCCGGGTCGGTGCCGGCACCGAGGTCAGCCCGCTGCGCCAGGCCGCGCCGGCACCGGCCGCGCCGCCGGCCGGGCCACCACCTTTCCGGTACGACCTGCGCCCCGGCAGTCCCGACGTCGGGCTCTTCCCGGTCACCGCCTGGCTGCGGGCCACCCGGCGGGCGCTGGCCGTGGCCCCGGCCGAGGCGTACGGCTACGGCGATCCGCGCGGCCGGCCGGAGCTGCGGAACGCGCTCGCCGGCTATCTGGGGCGGGCCCGCGGTGTGCTCGCCGACCCGGAGCGGATCGTGGTCACCACCGGGTACGTCCAGGCGCTGGTCCTGCTCACCACCGTGCTCCGGGACGCCGGTACGCCGACCATGGCGATGGAGGACCCGGGGCTCGCCTTCCACCGGGAGGTGGCCCGCCGCCACGGCGGAACCGTGCTGCCGCTGCCGGTGGACGACCGGGGTGCCCGTACCGACCTGCTCGGCACCGGGCACCTCGCCCGGGTGGGCGCCGCGGTGGTGACCCCGGCGCACCAGTTCCCGACCGGGGTGACGCTGCACCCGGCCCGCCGGCACGCGCTGGCTGACTGGGCCCGGAGCACGGGCGGCCTGGTTGTCGAGGACGACTACGACGGCGAGTTCCGGTACGACCGGCAGCCGGTCGGCGCGGTCCAGGGCACCGCCCCCGAGCAGGTCGCGTACGTCGGCACGGCGGCGAAGACGCTGGGTCCCGCGCTGCGCCTGGCCTGGCTGGTGCTGCCCGCCCGGCTGGTGGATCCGGTGGTGCACGCCAAGCGCCACCTCGACCTGCACACCGAGACGATCGGCCAGCTCGCTCTCGCCGACCTGATCACCATGCACGGCTACGACCGGCAGATCCGTACCGTCCGGCGGCGCTACCGGCAGCGGCGGGACCTGCTGCTGGACCGGCTGGGCGGGCTCGGCGGGCTGGGCGGGCTGGGCGGGCTGGGCGGGCGCTTCGCCCTGAGCGGGATCTCGGCGGGCCTGCACGCCACCGTCCACCTGCCATCCGACGGCCCGCCCGAGGCGGAGGTGCTGGCGGCGGCCGCCGCGCGCGGGCTCGCCCTCAGCGGGCTGGGCGGGCACCGGCACCACCCGACGGACCGGCCGCCTGGCCTGGTCGTCGGGTACGCCCACCCGCCGTCGCACGCGTACCCGGCGGCGGTGGAGTTGCTGGCCCGGGTGCTCACCGACCTGAGTGCCTGACCCTGACCCCGCCGAGGGTGGTGCTCGCCTGCGCGGGCGCTTCGGATTCGGCGGGCGCGGGCCGGCGGGTCGACCGGCCGGTGAGCAGGGCGACCAGCAGGGCGGCGGTGACGAGGGCGGCGCCCACGGCGAACGCCGTACGGTAGCCGGCGGCGAGGGCGGCGACCTGGTCCACGCCGGCGGCGCGCAGCGTCCCGGTGCGGGTCGCGGCCAGGGTGGCGAGGGCGGCCAGCCCGACCGCGCCGCCCACCTGCTGGGTGGTGTTCGCCAGCCCGGAGGCGAGCCCGGCGTCGGCAGGTGGGGCGCCGGCCATGGCGAGGGTGGTGACCGACGGCAGGGTCAGCCCACCCGCGACCCCGAAGACCAGCATGGCCGGGAGCACGTCGCGGGCGTAGGCGGCGTCCACCGGGAGGCGGGCCAGCAGCAGGAAGCCGACCGCCGCGAGCGCCAGCCCGCCGGCCAGCACCGTCCGGGCGCCGAACCGGGCCACCAGCCGGCCGGCCAGCCCCAGCGACACCGCCGCGATCACCAGCGGCGCGGGCAGGAACGCGAAGCCGGTGGCCGCCGGGTCCAGGCCGAGCACGAGTTGCAGGTGCAGCGCGAGCAGGAACTGGAAGCCGAAGTACGCGGCCACCATCAGGAACTGAACGGCGTTGGCGGCGACCAGGCCGGGCGCCCGCAGCACCCGGGTCGGCAGCAGCGGGGCCACGGCGACCCGTTGCCGGGCCGCGAAGCCCGCGAGCAGCGCCACGGCCAGCCCGGCCGCGCCGACGGTACGCGGCGCGACCCACCCCTGCTCCCCGACGCCGACGATGGCCAGCACGGCGGCCATCAGCCCCGTCGTCACCAGCACCGCGCCGAGCAGGTCCAGCCCGGCCCGCAGACCGACACCGGAGTCCGGCGCGATCAGCCGTACGGTGGCGGCCAGGATCAGCACGCCGATCGGCAGGTTGATCAGGAAGATCGACCGCCAGCCGGCCAGGTCGGTGAGGACGCCACCGACCAGCAGGCCGAGCGAGGCGCCGGCCGCTCCGGTGAAGCTGAACACCGCGATCGCCCGGGCCCGTTCGGCCGGCTCGGGGAAGAGCCGGACGACCATGCCGAGGCCGACCGCGGTGGTGAGCGAGCCGCCGACGCCCTGCGCGAACCGGGCGGCGACCAGGGTGGCCGGCCCGACGGCCACCGCGCAGAGCAGCGAGGCGAGGGTGAACAGGGCGACTCCGGCCAGGAACACCTGCCGCCGGCCGAGCAGGTCGCCGAGGCGCCCGGCGAGCAGGAGCAGGCCGCCGAAGGCGACCAGGTACGCGTTCACCACCCAGGCCAGTCCCGCGGCGGAGAAGCCGAGGTCGGCCTGGATCGCCGGCTGCGCCACGGCGACGATGCTGCCGTCCAGGATGATCATCAGGCTGCCGGCGCAGAGCACCAGCAGCGCGGGCCAACGGTTGGTCCCCGTCATCGAAGTGCCTCCTTGGTGCATGTTTTGTTACCGAGGCCATGGTCTGTGACCATCAGGCGGAGCGGAAGGAGGCACTTTCGTGTCCCAGGAGAACAGCTGTGTGACCGTGACCGCCCAGCAGGCGCGGGCCTGCACGGTGCGGGAGGCGCTGGACCGGGTCGGCGGCAAGTGGAGCATCGGCATCCTGATCGCGGCCTCGCGGGGACCGATCCGCTTCACCGAACTGGAGCGGCAGGTGGAGGGGATCAGTCGCCGAATGCTCACGCTGACCCTGCGCAACCTGGAACGGGACGGCCTGCTGCACCGGCACGTGTATCCGACCGTCCCACCGAAGGTGGAGTACACCGCCACCCCGATGGCGCTGGAGCTCTACGCGTCGCTGGTGGCGCTGACCGAGTGGGCGGAGCGGCACCGCGCGGCGATCAGCGCAGCCCGGGCGGCGTACGACCGGCAGCACGGGACGCCGGTCGGGTGAACGGTGTGGCGAAGACCACCCGAGGAGTCTGACCGATCGGTCAGGCGCTGACCGATCGGTCAGGCATGCTGGACGGCATGGCACGGCCGGTACCGGAGACCCACGACGACATCCTCGCCGCGGCGGCGCGACGTTTCGCCGTCACCGGCTACAAGGGCACCTCGTTGCAGGACATCGCCCGCGAGGTGGGCTGTTCCAAGGCCACCGTGCTGTACCACTTCGCCAACAAGGAGGCGCTGCTCGGCGAGCTGATGGCGCCGGCCATCGCGGTGCTCGAGGCACTCGACGCGCGGATCGCCGGGCACACCGGCGCCGACGCGCAGCGGGTCGCCGCCGAAGGCTTCGTCGACCTGGCGGTGCGTCTCCGCCGGGAGATCGCGCTGTTCCGCGGCGAGTTCCCCGACCTGCTCCGGCAGCCGGCCTTCGCGCACATCCAGCAGATCTCCGAACGGCTCGTCGAGGCGTTCGCGGGCCACTCCGACCGCCCGTCGGCGCGGATCGCCGCGCTGGTCGTGCTGGCCGGGATCGCCGAGACCTGCGCCGAGTTCATCGACATCCCCGACGAGGTGCTCCGGCCCGCGCTGCTGGCCGTCGTCCACCGGGCACTCGAACCCACCAACTGATCCCAGCTCCGATCCTGAGGAACAAAGGAAGCTCCATGGCGACCCTGCTCTACCGGCTCGGCCGGGCATCGTTTCGCCGGCGGCGGCTCGTCGCCGTCGTCTGGCTCGTCGTGCTCGTCGGCCTCGGCGCCGCCGCGCTCACCCTCAAGGGCCCGACGGCGAGCAACTTCACCATGCCCGGCACCGAGTCGCAGCGCGCGATCGACCTGCTCGCCGAGCGCTTCCCCGCGGCCAGCGGGGCGACCGGCACGATCGCCGTCAAGGCACCCCAGGCCGGTCAGCTCGGCACCCCGCAGGGGCAGGCCGTGATCAAGCAGGTCACCGAGGAGGCGGCCACCCTGCCCGGCGTGGTCGGCGCGGTCGACCCGTACCAGGCGCAGGCGCTGACCCCGGACGGCCGGTACGCGCTGATCCAGGTGCAGTTCGCCGGGCGCGCGGACGAGGTGACGGACGCGCAGCGCACCGCGTACGAGAAGGTGGGTGCGCAGGCCGAGGCGCAGGGGTGGCAGATCGCCCCCGGCGGCGAGGTCCTCAACGCCGAGCCCGAGGTCGGCTCGACCGAGGCACTGGGTGTGCTGGTCGCCGCGATCGTCCTGATCCTCACCTTCGGTTCGCTCGTCGCGGCCGGGATGACCATGCTGAACGCGCTGATCGGGGTCGGCGTCGGCATGGCCGGCCTGTTCGCGCTCAGCGGCGCGGTCGAGCTGACCAGCACCGCGCCGATCCTGGCCCTGATGCTCGGCCTCGCGGTCGGCATCGACTACTCGCTCTTCATCACCTCCCGGCACCGGCAGAACCTGATCGACGGGCTCTCCCCCGAGGAGGCCGCGGGCCGGGCGGTCGGCACCGCCGGCTCCGCGGTGGTCTTCGCCGGCGCGACCGTGGTCATCGCGCTCGCCGGTCTGGCGGTGGTGAACATCCCGTTCCTCACCGTAATGGGTCTGGCCGCCGCCGGCACGGTGACCGTCGCCGTCCTGGTGGCTATCACCCTGGCCCCGGCGCTGCTCGGCTTCGCGGGCCGCAAGGTGCTCCCCCGCCGACTGCGCCGCCGGGCGGCAACCGGCGGCGGCGCGGAGGCAGCCGGCACCGGCACGGATGCGGTCGGCACCGGCACGGAGGGTCGCGCCGGCTTCGGCTTCCGCTGGGCGCGCTGGGTGACGAAGCTGCGTATCCCGGTCATCCTGGTCGGCCTGCTCGGCCTCGGCCTGCTCGCCCTCCCCGCCCAGGACATGCGCCTGTCCCTGCCGGACGCCGCGACCGCCGCCGAGGGCACCCCGGCGCGGACCAACAACGACCTGATCCAGGAAGGCTTCGGCCCGGGCTTCACCGGCCGCCTCGCGGTGCTCGTCACCGCCGACGACCCGCAGGCCACCCAGGCCGCCGTACCGCAGGTCACCGCGTTGATCCAGAAGACGGACGGGGTGGTCGCGGTGACCCCGCCGCAGTTCGACCCCACCGGCCGGACCGCGTTGCTCGGGGTGGTTCCGAAGACCGGCCCGACCGACGCGGCCACCGAGACGCTGGTGCACGACATCCGCGCCCACGTCGCCGGCATCCGGAATGCCGACGTGCTGCTGACCGGCGCGACCGCGATCGGCATCGACGTGTCGGAGAAGCTCTCCGACGCGCTCCCGATCTATCTGCTGCTGGTCGTGGGCCTGTCGGTGCTGCTGCTGATGCTGGTGTTCCGCTCGGTCCTGGTGCCGGTCAAGGCGGCGCTGGGCTTCCTGCTCACCGTGGCGGCCACCTTCGGCATCACGGTCGCGGTGTTCCAGCAGGGCCACCTGGCCGGCCTGGTCGGGCTGGACACCGCGGGCCCACTGGTCAGCTTCCTGCCGATCCTGCTCATCGGCATCCTGTTCGGCCTGGCCATGGACTACGAGGTCTTCCTGGTCTCCCGGATGCGGGAGGACTTCGTGCACGGTGACACCGCCCGGCAGGCCACCATCAACGGGATGGGGCACGGGGCGCGGGTGGTCACCGCCGCCGCGCTGATCATGATCTCGGTCTTCGGCGGCTTCGTCTTCCTCGACGACCCGGTGATCAAGTCGATGGGCTTCGCGCTCGCGATCGGCGTCGCCATCGACGCCTTCGTGGTCCGGATGACCATCGTCCCCGCGGTGATGTCCCTTCTCGACAGCGCCGCCTGGTGGATCCCCCGCTGGCTGGACCGCGTCCTCCCCAACGTCGACATCGAAGGCGAGTCCCTCCGCGCCCACCTCGCGACCCGCGAACCCGCCGGGGTCTGACCACATCGATCATGGAGTTGTGGCACCGAACAAAGGCCGCAGGGCCGGCATTCCGGGCGCCACAACTCCATGATCGGCCGACTTCCGCGCGCGGGCCGGAAGGAAGAGGGTCGGGTTAGACGCCGGCGGGGTAGGTTTCGGCCTCGCCGGGGGCGGCCAGGGCCGGGAGGGGGTGCAGCGGGGTTGACTCGTCACACCAGATGAAGGCGTCGTAGCGGTCGGCCAGCCGGGTGGGCACGTAGTTGCCCCAGGACTCGAAGCTCGGGTCGTAGACCACCCCGATGGCCCGGTGATCGGCCTCCCCGGTGACCCACTCGGGCTGGTCCGGGCCGCCGAAGACCAGCAGCGCCCGCTCCGGCATCAGCTCGTGCAGCCGCCGCTCCACCGAGCCCTCCCGGGCCGGCGGCACCACCATCGTCTCGGCCGGCGAGCCCCAACGCGGCGCGGCGATCACCGTGCCCCGATAGCTGCCGAAGCCGACCAACGCCACCGCGTCCCGGCCGTACCGCTCCCGGGCGAGCTGGCCGATGTTGACCATCCCGTCCGCCGCCATGTCGGTGGCCCGGGCGTCACCGACGTGGGTGTTGTGTGCCCAGACGATGCCCCGGGAGTCCGGGCCGTAGCGGTCGAGCAGCCGGTCCAGGGTGTCGGTCATGTGGGTGTCCCGGACGTTCCACGACTCCGGACCACCGCCGACCATCGCCCGGTAGTAGCGCTCCGCGCCGGCCACCACCGCCGCGTTCTGCCAGGCCGCGAAGCGGTCCGCGCCGTCGGTGGCGGCCTGTTCCCGGGTACGCGCCAGCAGCCGGACGACCTCCTCCTCGCACCGGGCCGAGACGAACCGGCTGGCCGTGGCGTACTCCTCGAACCGCTTGCCGTACGGCTCGAAACAGCGGTACGCCTCCTGTGCCGCCTCCAGCGAGGACGGATCCTCCTCGCCCAGGTAGTCGAAGATGGCCTGCATGGACTCCCACAGGCTGTAGACGTCCAGCCCGTGGAAGCCGGCCCGCTCCGCCTCGGGGCGGTCCAGGTTCCAGGCCCGCAGCCAGCGGCAGAAGCGGGCCACCTCGGCGTTGGCCCACATCCAGGTCGGCCAGCGTTCGAAGCGCTCCAGCGCGACCTGCGGATCGGCCAACCCGCCCCTCCCGCCCGTCACCGAGCTGTGCACCCGGTCGCAGTCCGGCCAGTCCCCCTCCACCGCGACGAAGTCGAAGCCCTGCTCGGCGATGAGCCGCCGGGTCAGTTGCTCGCGCAGCCGGTAGTAGTCGTAGCTGCCGTGCGTCGCCTCCCCGATCATCACGATCCGGGCGTCCCGGACGCGGTCCAGCAGCGGGTCGAAGTCGCTCGGCGCGCCGAGTCGCTGTACCAGCATGCCCGCGGCTACCCCCGGACCCGCCCGGGCAAACCGCCCGCCGGAGGCAGGGAAGGTCCGCTTGTTATCGCGAGGCGATAACAAGGGGCCCCTGCTTACCTGCGGGCGGAGCGGGTAGCCGGCCGGTATGACGGTCACCGGGATGCAGTGGCAGGAATTCCTGGCCGGGCTCGACTACCCGGTCTCCCGCGAGGATCTCGTCCGCTGGTGGCAGGAGAACGGCGGCAGCACCGAAACGCTGCAGATGCTCAAGGCGCTGCCGGCGGAGGAGTTCGCCTCCCCCGCCGAACTGGACGCGGCGCTGAAGACGTTGGCCTGAGCCCCGGATCGACGGCGTGCAGCAGCCGGAACACCACCAGCCACTGCTCCGGCCAGACCAGGCCAACCGGAATGTCCGGATCGAGCCGGGCGGCACGCAGCGCACCCTCGACCCGGCGGCGCGGGTGGGCGGCACGCAGCGAGGCCGCGAGCGAGCCGCCGACCCCGCCGAAGCCGAGGTCCACCATCCTCCGGTACGCGGGCAGGGCCGCCCGGGGCAGCAGCGGCTCCGGGCGGCGTTCGATGCGCAGGATGCCCCCGTCCACGGCGGGCACCGGGCGAAACGCGGTGCGGGGCACCCGGCCGGCCAGCCGCCAGTGGTGCTCGGGCCAGCTGAGCACGGTGAGGCGGCTCCACCGGCCGTGGTCGCCGGTGCGCTTGCGGGCGTACGCGAGCTGGGTGAGCAGGGTCGCCGACCGCAGGCCGGGCGCGGCGAGGCACCACCGGACCACGGCGGCGGTGAGTGACCAGGGAATGTTGCCGACCACGGCGAACGGCTCGGCGGGCGGATCGGCGGCGAGGAAGTCGGCCGCCTGGATCTGGACCCGCGGCAGGTCCGCGCAGACCGCGGCCAGCCCCGGCAGGACGGCCGGGTCGACCTCGTACGCGATCAACCGGCGGCAGCGGGCGGCGAGCGGCCGGGTCAGCCGGCCGTCTCCGGCGCCCACCTCCAGCAGCAGGTCGTCCGGGCCGGGGCGGGCCGCCCGGACCATCCGCGCGACGGCGGCCGGATCGGCGAGGAAGTTCTGGGACAGTACGCGACGGGACCGGTCGCGTGCGGTGGTACGGGGTCGGCGGGGCGCCACAAGATCGTCCTGTCTGTCGCCGGACGGCGACGGTACGGACAGGCAGCGCGGAGCGGGGCCTGTCCGAGTGGAATCGGGACTCGGACGACCCTGGAGAGTCGGCGGAACGCGAAGGCGACACGCGGCAGTCACCGGACCCGCGTCGGGGCCGGCGGCACCGGACCTGCCACCGGCAGGCGGCAGGCGACGGCCGGCCCGGTTCACGGGCCGGCGGTGCGGACGGTCAGGTCAGGCGCGGTGGGCGTTCCGGCCGGCCAGGGCCGGACGCCGGACTCGCGGACGGGCGACCAGGAGGAGGCCCCGCGCGGCCGGCGTGACGGCCACGTCGATCAGGGCATGCGTACACATGGCGGCCAGGCTAGCGGCCCGCCCGCCACCGCACCAGGCGATTTCCGGCTCAGAGGTCGACCGTGCGGCCCTGGGCGCGCGCGGTCTCGGCGGCGTCGAGCACCGCCACCACCTCCCGGCCGAACCGGACGTCGCAGCGGTGGTCCCGGGTGCCCGCCTCGACCTCCTCCAGCAGCTGGTCGATCGCCGTGCCGAACGCCTGGAGGGCACTGCCGTCGCCGGGCGGGACGGTCTCGGTGCCGTTCTCGCCGAAGAAGACGAAGTCGTGGGTGGTCGCCTCGGCCGGCGCGTCCAGGGTGAGCGAGAGGGTGCTGGTGGCGCCGCCGTCGTGGGTGAGCAGCAGGTGCACCAGGCCGCTCGGGCCGTCCATCGCGGCCACCCGGTTTACCCGGCCGAGCACGGGCAGGATCAGCGACAGCGCGTGCGGGCCGATGTCCCAGAGCGCGCCCCGCTCCCGCCGCCACGGCGAGTTCCCGTACGGGTTCCCCGGCTGGAAGATCGAGGCGAACATGGTGGCCCGGGCGTGCTGCCAACCGCCGGCCGCCGCCGTCGAGGCGAGGAAGCCGGTGACGTTCGGGTGGAAACGCTGGGTGAAGAAGACCACCGAGGCCACCCCGGACGCCTGCGCGGCGGCGACCACCCGGTCGGCCTCGGCGAGGCTCAACGCCAGCGGCTTGTCCAGCAGCAGGTGCCGCCCCGCGGCGGCGGCCCGGACGGCGATCTCGGCCTGCACGTCCGGCGGCAGCGCGACCGCGATCGCGTCACAGGCGGCGAGCAGCTCGTCGACGTCGCCGAAGGCGGGTACGCCGTGCCGGACGGCCAGCGCGGCGGCCTTCTCCGGGTCCCGGCCCCAGACCCCGGCCAGCTCGGCCTTCGGGTGGGCGTCGATGGCCGCGGCGTGCGTCTCCGCCGCCCAGTAGCCGGTGCCGAACAAGCCGAACCGCAGCACGTGTCCCCCTGCCATCGTCGTCCACCACGGCGTAAGCCCGTGGCCGTGATCCACGGTAGTCGTCCGGCCGGTGCCACACCGCCCCGACGCGGCAGGCGACCTCGCCCGCGATCCGCGCCGGCCGCCGGGCGAGCCGGGCGACGGTGGCTACTACGACCCTTAGTAGGCTGTGCCGGTGAATGGGACTGCTTCGCCGGTGGCGTCGATGACCAGCGCCGCGGCGGCCGGCTCGCCGGTGGACGGGATCCTCGCGACCGTCGCGATCGTGCTGTCGCTCGTCATCGCCGCCTGGGCTCTGGTGGCGGCGCTGCGCCACCGGGCACCGGACCGGCTCCAGTTCGTCGGGCTGGCCGCGCTGGAGGCGGTGCTGCTGGCGCTCTCCGTGCTGGCCCTGGTGGCGATCGGCGGCGGCGAGCGGCCGGGCGAGCCGGGCGCGTTCTTCGGCTACCTGGTGACGCTGGTCTGCCTGCCGCCGCTGGCCTGGGTGCTGGCCCGGATGGAGCCGACCCGGTGGGGCTCGGCCATCGTCTGCGCGGTCTGCCTGGTCACCCCGGTCGTGGTGGTCCGCCTCCAGCAGACCTGGGAGGTCGTCGGTGGCTGAGCCGCGTACGACGAACCGGGGACCGGGCCGGCTGCTGATCGCGGTCTACATCCTCTTCGCCATCGCCGCGACCTCGCGGGCGGGCCTGCAGATCGCCACCAAGTTCGACCAGGCGCCGGTGGCGTACCTGCTCTCCGCGGTGGCCGCGCTGATCTACATCGTGGCGGCGGTCGGACTGGGCCGGGCCGGTCACACGGGTCGCCGGGTCGCCCTGGCCTGTCTCTCGGTGGAACTGCTCGGGGTGGTCGCGGTCGGCGTCCTCAGCGTGGCCGACAAGGCGCTCTTCCCGGACGCGACCGTCTGGTCCGGGTTCGGCAGCGGCTACGGCTACATCCCGCTGGTCCTGCCGATGCTCGGCCTGTACTGGCTCTGGCGCACCCGCCGCGACCCGGCCTGACGGTCCCGGCCCCGCCCGGGTCCTCTCCGGCCGGGTGCCGTCCCGCGCGGCGGGGACCGGGCGGGACGGCGACACGGTCAGTCCTTGGGGCCGCCGGCGACGTAGATGACCTGGCCGGAGACGAAGGACGCGCCCTCGGAGACCAGGAACGAGATGGTGTGCGCGACGTCCTCCGGCCGGCCGGTGCGGCGGACCGGGATCTCGGCGGCGGCGTGCTGCTGGAGCGCCGCGAAGTCGACCTTCATCCGGGCCGCGGTGGCCGCGGTCATGTCGGTGACGATGAAGCCGGGCGCGACCGCGTTGACGGTCACCCCGAACGGGCCCAGCTCGATGGCGAGGGTCTTGGTGAAGCCCTGCAGGCCGGCCTTGGCCGCGGCGTAGTTCGCCTGGCCCCGGTTGCCCAGCGCCGAGGTGCTGGAGAGGTTGACGATCCGGCCCCACTTCCGCTCGACCATGTGCTTCTGGGCGGCCTGGCTGAACAGGAACGCCCCGCGCAGGTGCACCCCCATGACGGTGTCCCAGTCGGCGTCGGTCATCTTGAACAGCAGGTTGTCGCGGAGCACCCCGGCGTTGTTGACCAGTACGCCCGGCGCGCCCAACTCGGCGGCGACCCGTTCGACGGCGGCCTCCACCTGGGCCCGGTCGGAGACGTCGGCACCGATCCCGAGGGCCCGGCCTCCGGCGGCGACGATGGCGTCCACGGTCTCCTTGGTTACCGCCTCCTCGATGTCGACCACGGCGACGGCCATGCCGTCGGCGGCCAGCCGGCGGGCGGTGGCCGCGCCGATGCCGCGTGCGGCTCCGGTCACGATGGCGACGCGGGGCTCCTCCGACATGATTACCTCCCGGTAACTTGGTCCCGATCGAAGGAGCTTAACGCCGGTCCCGCCGTCACAGGCCGTTGCCCCGGCAGAGCCGGATCCACCGGTAGCCGTAGCCGGCGAGCTTGAGGCGGTCCAGCTTGCCGACGTCCGCGTAGTTGCGGTCGGTGAACACGTCGATCGGCAGGTCCGCCTCGAGGGCGAGGATGCCCAGGTCGACCTCGACGTCCTCGGTGCCGAGGTGGTGCAGGAACACCATGGCCCCGGTCGGCCCGTCGGCGCGGTGCGCGAGCACCCCGGGCGGCATCGGCACGTCGATGTGGGAGGTGGTGCCCGAGCCGACCTCCGGGGCCTCCCGGAGGGTACGGATCATCCGCTCGAACCAGCCCAGCAGCGACCTCGGGTCCCTGCGCTGGGCGGTCACGTTGACCCGCTGGTAGCCGTACTCGCCCTTGTCGACCACCGGACGGACCAGCTTCTCCGGGTCGGCCGTGGAGAACCCGCCGTTCTCCTGGTACGACCACTGCATCGGGGTCCGGATCGCCTCCCGGCCGGGCAGCGACAGGTCCTCGCCCATGCCGATCTCCTCGCCGTAACGCAGCACCGGCGTGCCGCGCAGCGAGAACTGGAGCGCGTACGCCAGCTCGATCCGCCGGCGGTCGTTGCCCAGCATCGGGGCGAGCCGGCGGCGGATGCCCCGACCGTAGAGGCGCATGTCCTCGTCGGGGCCGAACTGCTCGTACACCTGGTTGCGCTGCTCCGCGGTGAGCCGGGACAGGTCGATCTCGTCGTGGTTACGCAGGAAGGTCGCCCACTGCCCGCCCGCGGGCAGCGCCGGGGTGTCCCGCAGCGCCTCGATCACCGGCTCCGGGTCCTTGCGGGCGAGGGCGAGCATCAGCCGCCCGTTGAGCATGAAGTCGAAGAGCATGTGGATCCGGTTGGCCGAGCCGCCGCTGTCGCCGAAGTACGTCGGGAGCTGGTCGGGCTCGACGTTCGCCTCGGCCAGCAGGATCGCGTCGCCCCGCCGCCACTGCACGTACTGGCGCAGCTCGGTGAGGAAGTCCAGGTCCTTCGTCGAGTCCGGGTTGCCCGGCTCGGTCAGCTCGATGATGAATGGGACGGCGTCCATCCGGAACCCGGAGACGCCGAGCTGGAGCCAGAACGACATGATCTTCTTGATCTCGGCCCGGACGTGCGGGTTGGCGACGTTGAGGTCCGGCTGGAAGTCGTAGAAGCGGTGGTAGTACCAGGCCTTGGCGGTGCGGTCGTAGCTCCACGTCTCGGTCTGCTCGCCGGGGAAGACCATGCCCTGATGGCGGTCGGACGGCGCCTTCGCCGACCAGACGTACCAGTCCCGGTGGGGCGAATCGGGCGAGGAGCGCGCGGACTGGAACCAGGGGTGCTCGTCCGAGGTGTGGTTGACGACCAGGTCGATGATCACCTGGACGCCCCGGTTCTGCGCCTGGTGCAGCAGCTCCGCGAAGTCGCCGAGGCTGCCCAGGCGCGGGTCCACGTTGTAGAAGTCGGTGACGTCGTAGCCGCCGTCCCGCCGCGGGGACGGGTGGATCGGATGCAGCCACAGGCAGGTCACGCCGAGCCGGGCCAGGTAGTCCAGCCGGCCGATGAGGCCGCGGATGTCGCCCACCCCGTCGCCGTTCGAGTCCGCGTACGTGTCGATGTCGAGGCAGTAGACGACCGCCTCCTGGTACCACCTCTCGCCCATGCCCGGTCTACTTCTCCCCTGCGGGGCTCCGGCAAACCGGCCCTCCTCTGTGGGCGCCGGGCGGGTACGGTGCCGGCATGAGCCATGACAGCCACCCCGTCGACTGGTCCACCGGCACCTGGCTGAACCCGCCGGTACGCGCCGACGAGTCCGCCGACGGACTGCTGGTCGAGCCGCACGGGGGCAGCGACTTCTGGCGGCGGACCAGCTACGGCTTCGTACACGACGACGGGTCGGCGTTGCTGGCGCCGTTCCCTGTGGACAGCGCGGTGGAGGTCAGCTTCCGCCTCGACTACGGCGCGCAGTTCGATCAGGCCGGGGTCCTGGTCCGGGTGGACGACCGGCGGTGGACCAAGGCCGGGGTCGAGGTCAGCGACGGCCAGCCGCAGGTCGGCGCGGTGGTCACCGACGAGGTGTCGGACTGGTCGGTCGCCCCGGTGCCGGAGTGGTCGGGGCGGGAGGTGACCGTCCGGGTCAGCCGGGCCGGGGACGCGCTGACGGTACGGGCCCGGGTGGACCGCGAGCCGTGGCGGCTGGTCCGGCTGGCCCCGCTGGACCCCGCGGCCGTCGCCTCGGCCGGCCCCTACTGCTGCTCCCCCACCCGCGACGCCCTACTGGTCCACTTCACCGCCTGGCACCAGACCCCGGCCGACCCCACCCTCCACCCCTGACCCCGCCCGGGCAGGGGCGGGGCCAGGGGCAGGTTGGGGGTGGTCAGAACCTGGCGGTGATGGTGGTGAATTCCCAGGGGTTCTGGGCGATGCCGGAGCAGTTGGAGACCACGCCGCCGCCCGGGCAGGACCGGTCCCGGTTGACCGACCAGAAGGTGAACCGGGCCAGCCCACGGGCCTTGGCCCAGTCCCGGATCTGGGTCCAGGTGGCCGGGGAGGTCAGCTCCTGCTGGTCGGAGAGGCCGTTCATGCCGGAGATGCCCATGTGGGTGTAGGCGGTGGCGTCGGACCAGCCGAACGCGGTCTTGAGCGCGTTCTTCAGCCCCTCGGCCGCGTTGACCGTGTTCTGGTACATGTTCGCGCCGCCACCGAAGTCGAACGGCATGATGGTGAAGACGTCGACGTTGGCGCCGAGCGCGGCGGCCTGGTTGATCAGCCGGGTGCCCCACCAGGACGGGCCGGTGGTCGACGTACCGATGGTGACGATCGTCTTGATCCCCGGGTTGTTCTGCTTGACGATCTTCAAGGCGCCGAGGATCCGGTCCTGCACCGCCTCGTTCTCGAACTCGTCGGTGTTCTCGATGTCGATGTCGATGGCCTTCAGCCCGTACGCGTTGATGACCTGCTGGTAGGCCCCGGCGAGGGCGCTGGCCGAGGAGCAGTTCGGGCCGAGCTTGTTGCCGCTCCAGCCGCCGAAGGACGGGATCACGTCACCGCCGGCCGCCCGGATCGCGGCGATGGTGTTGGCGTGCGCGCCGCCGGTGAGTGGGCCGCTGCCGTCCCAGGCCGGCGTGCAGCCGCCGCCGGAGAGCACGAACGCGATGGTGAACCACTTGACCCCGGTCGCGCTCATCACCGTGGACGGCGCGGGCGGGTCGCCCCAGCCGGGGTAGAGGTAGGGCGCGGCGGCCATCGCGCCGGTGCCGCCGCCGGTGCAGCCGGTGGTGGTGGCCGGCACGGCCGCCGACTTCGCCGACTCCCCGCTGGCGTTGTACGCGGTCACCGTGTAGCTGTACGTCGAGCAGGCGGCGAGGCCGGAGACGGTGGCCGAGGTGCCGGTGACGGTGGCCTTCACGCTGGCACCGTCGTACACCCGGTAGCCGGTGACCGTGCCGGACACGGCGTTCCAGGCCAGTGAGACCGACGTGTTGGTGGTGCCGGTGACCCGCAGGCCGCCGGGGGTGGCCGGGGCCCCCGGGTTGCCGCCGCCACCGCCGGTGCACGAACCGCCGTTGACGGTGCAGTTGGTCGGGTCGCCGTTGCCGTTGACGTTGAAGCCGAAGGTGGTGCTGGCGCCCGGGGCGAGGGTGCCGTTCCAGGACTGGTTGACCGCGGTGACGTGCTGGCCGGAGGCGGTCAGCAGGGCGTCCCAGTAGACGCCGAGGCTGCTGCCGGCGGGCAGGTCGAACTGGACGTTCCACGAGGTGATGGTCGAGGAGGTGTCGTTCTTGACGGTGAACTTCGCCTCGTATCCCGTACCCCAACTGGAGACGCGGGTGAAGGCGGCGGTGGCGGCGGAGGCGGGAGGCGCGGCCACGACGGTGGCCGCGACCAGGGCGGTGGCGAGCGCGGCGGCGAATGTCGCCACGCGAGTGGGGCGGAGTCTCACGGCGTCCTCCAGGGACCGTTGTGGTGGGAGGTGCCGGCCTGGCCGGGCCGACCTGCAAGGCATTCACGACCGTCGACGTCACGCATATTATTAAGACTGTTAACTGTTTCTGTCCAGAGGGCGGCCTGACATGAAGCGGGGCCCCTCCCGGAGGAGGGGCCCCGCGCCTGCGGTCAGCGGCGGAAGGTGAACCAGTTGACGTTGACGAAGTCGGCGGGCTGGCCGCTGGAGAAGGTCAGGTAGACGGTGTGCCGGCCGGTCACCGCGCTGACGTTGCCGGGCACCGAGCGCCAGGTCTGCCAGCCACCGGTGTTGGCTACCGCGAAGCTGCCGATCGGCGCGCTGGTCGCGCTGTCCACCCGGACCTCGACCAGCCCGCTCACCCCGGCCGGCGCGCCTGAGGCGACCCGGGCCAGGAAATCCTTCGGCGGGGTGGCACCGAAGTCGACGTTGTCGTAGCGGGCCCAGTCACCGTTGCTCAGCCAGCCGATGTCCTGCCCACCCTCGGAGCACGTCTCCACCTGCACCCCGTTCTGGGCGTTGAACGCCTCGGCCTGGATGGTCGAGTACGCGTCCACCGCACCGCCGGGCGGCGGCGTGGTCGGCGGCGGCGGGGTGGTCGGGGGCGGGTTGCCGCCGCCCCGGGTGTAGGCGGCCACGTAGTCGACCAGCATCGGCCGGCCGGAGACGGTGGCCGAGGTCGGCGTGCCGCCGCCGGCCACCCCGTTCGGGAAGCTGCCGCCCATCGCCACGTTGAGCAGCATGAAGTAGCCGCCGTGGTTGGTCATCTGCCCCCAGTACGGGTCGCCGACCCGGCTCTGGCTGACCGAGTGGAAGAGCTGGCCGTCGACGTACCAGCGGAGCTGCTGCGGGCTGACCGAGGCGTCCCACTCGAAGCGGTACGTGTGGAACGCCGACTGGCAGCTGCTGCCCGGGCAGGCCCGCGAGGTGCCGATGCCGTTGAACTCGTCGCACGGCCCACCGGGGGCGACGCCGCAGTGCAGCACCCCCCAGACCGAGTTGATCCCGTTGACGTTCTCCATGATGTCGAACTCGCCGACGCCCGGCCAGTTCTGGTAGTTGCCCCGGTACGGCGAGCCGAGGGCCCAGAACGCCGGCCAGTAGCCGGCCGCCTCCGCGCCGGTGACGTTCGGCATCTGGATCCGCCCCTCCAGGGCCAGGACGCCCCCGGCCGGCGGCTTGAAGTCGGTCCGGACGGTCTCGATCCGGGACGAGGTCCACCGGCCGGCGCCGTCCCGCAGCGGGGTGATCCGCAGGTTGCCAGCGCCGTCCTGGCTGACGTTGGCGGTGTTCGAGGTGTACGTCTGGATCTCGCCGGTGCCCCAGTTGGCCGGACCCCCCGGGTAGCTGGTGCCGGTGTCGATGATCCAGTTGGCGGACGAGGGCAGCGTGCCGGCGGCGCCGGTGAAGTCGTCGCTCCACACCAGGTTCCAGCCGGACGGCGGCGGCGGTACGGCGGCGTTCGCGGTCATCGAGACGGCGGCCAGCGCGGTGGTGGTGGCGACCACGGCCGCCGCCAGGGAGAGCCGCCGGCGCGATCGGCGCACGGCGGACGGGGCGGCGGACGCCGCCAGGACAGGATTCATCGGATTGCCTCTCTGCGGGGACGGGGCGAGAGAGCGCTCTCTGGTTGCGATTTGTACGCCCCGCCCCCGCACTTGTCAACGTCTGTCGATGCCTGCCGGCTGCGGACGGCGCAGGACGGCCTGCTCCAGGGCGGTCCACCCGGTGGTGGTGACCAGGTAAAGCACCGCCGCCAACGGCACCACCAGGGCCACCAGCACGGTGGTGAACGGCAGCAGCGGCACCAGCCGGCCCAGGACGGCGGTCGGACCTTCGGCGGGCGTTCCGGCGGCCGCGGCCGCGCGGCGGGCCCGGCGGGACGACCACCAGGCCAGCGCGAGCAGGGCCACCAGCAACAGCCCGAAGACCGCCAGCACCGGGCCGGAGAGCCCGTCGCCGAGGCGCCAACCCAGCGGTACGCCGGCCAGCCGCTCGTGCAGCAGGCCCGGCGAGCCGGCGTGGTCGAGGCCGTCGCCGCCGGTCGCGTTGATCAAGGAGGTCGCGTCGGGAATCCGCCGGATCAGGACGCAAACCTCTTGATCAACGACGTCGGGGCAACGAAGCGGGGAGGCGGGTCAGGAGTCGCGGAGCAGGGGGAAGGGGAGGGTTTCCCGGATGGAGCGGCCGGTCAGCAGCATCATCAGCCGGTCCACGCCGAGGCCGAGTCCGCCGGTCGGCGGCATCGCGTACTCCAGCGCGGTGAGGAAGTCCTCGTCCAGCTCCATCGCCTCCGGGTCGCCGCCGGCCGCCCGCAGCGACTGCTCGGTGAGCCGGCGCCGCTGCTCGGTCGGGTCGACCAGCTCGGTGTACGCGGTGCCCAGCTCCAGCCCGAACGCCACCAGGTCCCACCGCTCGGCCAGCCGCGGGTCGTGCCGGTGCTGCCGGGTCAGCGGGGACACCTCGGTCGGGAAGTCCAGGTAGAACGTCGGCCCCTCGGTCCGCGCCTCGACGAGCCGCTCGTACAGCTCCAGCAGCACCGCGCCGCGCCCCCAGCCCGGGTCGTACGGCACGCCGGCGGAATCGCAGAGCTTACGCAGGGTGCCCAGCTCGGTGTCGGCGGTGACCTCCTCGCCCAGCGCGGCGGAAACCGCGACGTTGACCGTCCGCACCGGCCACTCACCGCCGAGGTCGACCGGCTCGCCGCCGGGACGGCGGGCCACCGGGGTGCCGTGCACCGCCACCGCCGCCGCGACGATCAGCTCCCGGGCCAGCTCCCGCATGTCGTGGTAGTCGGCGTACGCCTGGTACGCCTCCAGCACGGTGAACTCCGGGTTGTGACTGTGGTCGACGCCCTCGTTGCGGAACGCCCGGCCCAGCTCGTACACCCGCTCGACCCCGCCCACGGCCAGCCGCTTCAGGTAGAGCTCCGGCGCGATCCGCAGGCTGAGCCGCAGGTCGTACGCGTTGCTGTGGGTGACGAACGGGCGGGCGTTGGCGCCGCCGTGCACCCGCTGGAGGATCGGCGTCTCCACCTCCAGGAAGCCCCGCCCGACGAGCCCGGAACGCAGGCTGTGCAGGGCCGCGCCGCGCGCCCGGAGCAGTTCCCGCGCCTCGGCGTTGATGGCCAGGTCCAGGTAGCGCTGCCGGACCCGGGCCTCCGGGTCGGCCAGCCCGTGGTGCTTGTCCGGCAGCGGGCGCAGGCACTTGGCGGTGAGCCGCCAGTCGGCGACCCGGACCGACACCTCGTCGTGCCGCGTCGCGTACACCTCGCCGGTGGCCCCGACGTGGTCGCCGATGTCGATCGCGGCCCGCCAGCGGTCCAGGTCGTGCTCCAACATGAGCTGGAGGTCACCACTGCCGTCCCGGACCGTGGCGAACAGCACCCCGCCGTGGTCGCGGACCAGCAGCACCCGGCCGGCCACCGCCACGGTCTCCCCCGTCCCGGTGTCCGGGGCCAGCCCGGCGTGCCGCTCCCGCACCGCCGCGCAGCTCTGCGTCCGGGGATAGCCCACCGGGTACGGGTCGACCCCGCCGGCGCGCAACCGGTCCAGCTTGGCCAGGCGTACCCGGACCTGCTCGGGACGCCCGGTCGGGGCCGGCTCCGGCGGTACGGCCCGGACCGTCGCGGCGGCCGGCGGCACGAAGCGCACCCCGCCGCCGGGCGGCGGGACCCCGTACAGCGGGGTGGGCCGCCCGCCGGGCAGGGCGAGGAAGCCCTCCGCGATCGCCGCCGCGATGCCCACCCGGGCCAGCTCCCGGCGCTCGGCGAAGCAGAGGTAGCGGGGCAGCCAGTTCGGCTGGTACTTGGCGTTGGACAGGTAGAGCGACTCGAGCTGCCACCAGCGGGAGAAGAAAAGCAGGGCGTGCCGCCAGAGCCGGATGACCGGACCGGCGCCGATCCGCGCGCCCTGCTCGAAGACCGAGCGGAACACCGCGAAGTTCAGCGACACCCGCTCGACGCCCAGCCGGGGGGCGGCGCCCAGCAGCGCGGCCACCAGGAACTCCGTGATCCCGTTCTCGGCCGCCCGATCCCGGCGCATGAGGTCCAGCGAGAGCCCGTTCGCACCCCACGGGCTCAGCGACAGCAGCGCCCGTACCCGGCCCTCGGCGTCCCGGGCGTCGACCAGCACGCAGTCGCCGTCGGCCGGGTCGCCGAGCCGGCCCAGCGCCATCGAGAAGCCCCGCTCGTTCTCGGTGTCCCGCCAGGCGCTGGCCAGCCCGGCCAGCCGGGCCATCTCCTCCGGCGGTATCTCGGCGTGCCGCCGGGTCCGGGCGACGTAGCCGGCGCGTTCCACCCGGTGCACCGCCTGGCGTACCGGCCGCATGTCCCGCCCGTCCAGGTCGAACTCGCGGGTCAGCAGGATCGCCTCGTCGCCCAGGTGCAGCACCTTCAACCCGTGCCGCTGGTACGCCCGGGCCCCGGCCTCCCCGGTGCCCATCACCGCCGGGATCCAGGCGTACGCGCGGGCCTGCCCGAGCCACGCCTCGATGGCCGGGCCCCACGCCTCGGGATCGCCCACCGGGTCGCCGCTGGCCAGGCTGACCCCGTTGACCACCCGGTAGGTGATCGCCGCCTTACCGCTCGGCGAGAAGACGGCGGCCTTGTCCCGCCGGGTGGCGAAGTAGCCGAGGGAGTCCCGCTCGCCGTGCCGGGCGAGCAGCTCGCGGATCCGCTGCTCCTCGTCGGGGTGCAGCACGGCGTTGGCGCGCTGGGACCGGAGCAGGGTGAACAGGCCGGCGACGAAGGCGATCGCGCCGAAGAGTCCGAGCAGCAGGTTGACCCAGCCGGGCGCCTGGCCCCGGCGGGTCACGTCGAGCGTGATCGCGCCACCGAACACCTTCTCGACCGCGTACCCGAGCCGGTCCGACCAGGTGCGCAGGCTGCCCGGCTCGACCAGGAGCAGCAGGTAGCCGAACCCGACCGAGACCGCCGCCAGGCCGAGGAAGACGCCGAGCGCCCGCCAGGTGCTGCCGCTGCGTACCCGCGCGTAGAACTCCCGCCGCGCGGCGAGCAGGAGGGCCAGCGCGCCGGCGGCGAAGGCGATGCCGACCCACACCCCGACGGTCTCCAGGGTGGTGAAGAGCCGCTGCCCGGCGGCGGCGTTGAGCCGGTTGCTGCCGATCACCAGCAGCAGCACCCCGGCCAGCACGCCGACGATCAAGGTGAGGCTGAAGTACGCCACCAGCACCCAGTACGCCAGCCGCTTGCGCCGCAGCACCGCCGAGGCCAGGGTGCCGAGGAAGACCGCGTACGCCAGGTTGGCCGGCGCGGGCACCAGCAGGGCGTCGATCGCGGTGCGGACCGGCTGGAAACCCGTCCGGAAGGCGCTGCTCAGCGCCGCCAGCGCGCAGACCACCGCCACGACCCAGAGCAGGGTGGCGAAGCCCCGGGGCACCTGTCGTCGCCAGTCCCGGTCGGTACCCCGGGCCTCGGTCACCCTCCGCGACGTGCTGCTCGGAGTCATGCGGCCTCCCTGGCTGTCGGCGGTGACGCCGGCCGGCCCCATCGTAGGCGCGCCGGCAACGATCGGCCGGCTGACCAAGCTGGTGGCGGGCGTGTCCGGCGACCCGGGTGAGCCTCGGCGGGAGCGGCCCGCGGTCGATTCCCGCGTGTCAGGATGGACCTCGTGGCGGAACGGCTGGTCGTCGTCGGCGGGGACGCGGCCGGAATGGCGGCCGCCTCCCAGGCCCGCCGCCGTCGTGACCCCGACGAGCTGGAGATCGTCACCTTCGAGCGGGGCCACTTCACCTCGTACTCCGCCTGCGGCATCCCGTACTGGATCAGCGGGGTGGTGCCGGACCGGGATCAGCTCGTCGCCCGCGACCCGGCCACCTTCCGGGAGAGGTACGACATCCACGTCCGGCTGCGGCACGAGGTCACCGCCATCGACCTGGGCCGCCGCGAGGTGGTCGCCCGCGATCTGGCGGGCGGCGGCGAGGTCCGCGAGCGGTACGACACCCTGGTGTACGCCACCGGAGCGAGGCCGGAGCGGCCCGAGTGGGCGTGCGCCGGCGTCGCCGGGGTGTTCGGCGTGCAGACCCTCGACGACGGCACGGCACTGCTCGACTGGTTGGAAGGCGAGCCCCGGCCCCGCCGCGCGGTGGTGGTCGGCGGCGGCTACATCGGCGTGGAGATGGCCGAGGCGCTGCTCCAGCGCGGGCTCTCGGTCGAGCTGCTCGAGCAGGCCGCCCAGCCGATGTCCACCGTGGATCCGGAGTTGGCCGAGCTGGTCTCCACCGCGATGCGCGGGGTCGGCATCGTCATCCGTACCGGCGTGACGGTCACCGACCTGCGGGAGCGGGACGGCCGGATCGCCGTGGTGGACACCTCGTCGGGGCCGATCGCCGCCGACGTCGTGGTGCTCGGTCTCGGCATCCGCCCGAACTCCGCGCTCGCGGACGCCGCCGGCCTGCCGATCGGCCCCACCGGTGGAGTGCGCACCGACCGCCGGATGCGGGTGCCCGGGGTGCCCGGCGTCTGGGCGGCCGGCGACTGCGTGGAGACCCTGCACCGGGTCAGCGGGATGCCGGTGCACATCCCCCTGGGCACCCACGCCAACAAGCAGGGCCGGGTCGCCGGGATCAACATCGGTGGCGGGTACGCCACGTTTCCCGGGGTGATCGGCACGTCCGTGACCAAGGTCTGCGACCTGGAGGTGGGGCGGACCGGGCTGCGGGAGCGGGACGCGCTGGCGGCCGGCTTCGAGTTCGTCTCGGTGATCGCCGAGTCGACCAGCCGGGCCGGCTACTACCCGGGCGCCCGGCCGATGACGGTCAAGCTGATCGCCGAGCGGCCCAGCGGCCGGCTGCTCGGGGCACAGATCGTCGGCTGGTCCGAGGCGGCCAAGCGGATCGACGCCCTGGCCGTGGCGCTGTGGAACGAAATGACGGTGGACGAGATGACGGCACTGGACCTCGGCTACGCCCCGCCGTACGCCCCGGTCTGGGATCCCGTGCTGATCGCCGCCCGCAAGGCCGTCGACGCCCTCACCCGGTAACGAAGGGCCCCCTCTTAACGCCTGCCGCATAGCAGGGGCCCCTTCTGACACCCGCTCTTGTCGGTGGGCGCGGTTAGCGTGTGGGCGCTGTCGCGGTGCCGGTTCCGGCCCCCTTTTCCTCGGAGGCATTCCATGTCGCAGGAGACGACCTACCTCGAACTGTCTGAAGTGGACGGAGGAGCGCACAAGTTCTACGAGGTCGTGGTGGAGGACACCGCGATGACCGTGCGCTACGGCCGGATCGGCGACCAGGGCCAGGTCAAGACCAGCAACTACCCGGACAACGCCCGCGCCCGGGCCGCCGCCGCGAAGAAGATCGGCGAGAAGGTCCGCAAGGGGTACGCCCCGGCGGTACGCGGCGTACGCCAGAGACGGTCGGTCTCCCGCCGGCAGATCGTCAGCACCCGCTCCACCGCCCGCACCGCCCCCGTCCTCTGGCGGTACGACTCGGGCGCGCCCGCGTTCGGCATCTTCGTCGACGGGCAGCACTGCATGGTCGGCAACGAGCACGGGGTGATCACCACGTTGGGCCACGACGCTCGGGTGCTGAACCAGGTCCGGCTCCCCGACGGGGTGAAGTGCATCGTCGCCGACGACGCCTGGATCTACGCCGGCTGCGACGACGGCAACGTCTACGACCTCTCCGGCAAGGTGCCCCGGGTGGCGTACGCGATCGCCCCGGACATCGACATCTACTGGCTGGACATCCACGACGGGGTGCTCGGCGTCTCGGACCGCGAGGGTGGCATCGCCGCGGTCGACCACGAGGACGAGTTCCTCTGGCGCCGGCCGGGGCAGGGCCGGTACGCCTGGATGGTCCGCTGCGACAGCGACGCGCTCTACCACGGTCACACCCAGGGCGTCACCGGCTACGACTGGCGTACCGGGCGGGAGCTGTGGCACACCCGGACCGGGGCGGTGCTCTTCGGCTGGCAGGAGCGGGACACCGTGTTCGCCGGCACCGGCTCCCGCGAGGTGGTGCGGCTGCGCAAGAACGGGCGCGCCGAGCAGACGTACCGCTGCGACTCCGCGGTCTTCTCCTGCGCGACGGCCGAGGGCGGCCGGTACGTCTTCGCCGGCGACAACGCCTCCTCGATCTACTGCTTCGACGCGGCCGGCAACCGGCTGTGGAAGCTCGGCACCGGCTGCGGCTCCGCGTACTCGATGCAGTATCACCAGGAGCGGCTCTATGTGGTCACCACCAGCGGCCACCTGGCCTGCATCGACGCCAGCGAGCCGGCGATCCGGGCCGCCGAGGCGGGCAGCGTGCCGGAGGTCGTGGACGTCAAGGCACCGGCCCGACTCCCCGAGCCGGCCGCCTGGACCACGGTGGAGGTGACCACCGACGACCGGTCCGGCGTGGTGGTGCAGTGCGTCGAGAACGGTGGCCGGCTGCGCATCCACGTGCTCTCGGACGGCTACCGGCGGGACTGGTCGGTGCAGTTCCCCAAGGGCATCCGGGAACCGGGTGCCCGCTACCTGGTCACCGAGATCCGGGAGTCCGGCCGCGGCGGGTTCTACCGGGCGTACGGCGACATCCGCCGCCTCCGCTGAGCGTCCGGGTAGGCGTAGGCGCCGCCGTTCGGGCGACCAGAACCCGCTTCAGAGGCGATAGAGCACCGCGTTGCCGATGTCCTCGCGGGTGATGCCGAGGCCGTCGACCGGCCGGCTGGGCACGCCGTCCCAGGGGGTGCCGGGCAGGTAGTCCGGCAGCACGAGCACGTCCTTGACGCCGATGCCGCGCAGGTAGGCGATCGAGGTCTGGTCCGGGAACGTGGCGGTGGCCGCCCGGGTCTCCGCCTGGGTGGCCGGCTCGAATCCGGCCAGGCCGTTGGTGATCCGTGGCCAGCCGTCGACCGTCCACATCATGTAGTGCAGCTCGACCAGCCCGGCCGCGGGCAGCACCAGCAGCGGCTCGCGGGCCTGCGCGAACGCGGCCGGCGGCTGCGGCACGGGCGGGTGGCCGGTCTTGTTCACACCCTCGCCGATCACGAGTAGCAGCGGGATGACCAGCGCGACCCGTGCCACGACGCGGCCGGCCCCCCTGAGCCTGCCCGCGTTGCGGACCGCCTCGCTGATCGCGCCGGCGGCGAGGACGGCGAGCAGGAGGCTGGTCCAGATCATCAGCCGGCCCGGCGTGCGTAGCGCGTCCCAGCCGGGCAGGTGCTTGGAGAGCGTGATGTATCCGGGGTCGCCGTCCCCGCCCAGCGTCGCGCCCAGTCCGAGCAGTGCGGTGCCCACGGTGGCCACGGCCAGCATGATCCGGTGCCGCACCGGGAAGATCGAGAAGAACAGCCCGGCCGCGGCGAGCACGATCAGGCAGACGCCCGGCAGCAGCGCCATCTCCGGCGGCCAGGTGAGCTGCTCGCGGGCGGCGGCGTGCCGGTCACCCCAGAACCACGACTCGGCGGGCGCGGTGAAGAAACCCTTCACCGGCGGGGAGAACATGATGGTCCACTCCAGGCCACGCTTGCTGCCCGGGTTGAGCTCGGTGACCTTCAGGTACGTCATCGCGAGCGAGATCGTGACCAGGCCGAACAGCGAGCCGCCCACGAGCTCGGCGACGAGCAGCCTGCGCCCGAAGGGCGGCCGCGCCTTCCTGCGCCACCACGAGAACGCGTACGTGCCGGCGGCGACCAGGCAGGCGCCGACCAGGAAGTACACGAACGGCAGGCCGATGGCGAAGCCGAGGCTGATCTGCCACGCCGCGGTCAGCCAGCCGGCCACCACCCAGCCGGGCCGGCGTTTGTCCGGCTGGTAGCCGCCGGTGAGGGACCAGCCGTGGCCGCGGGCCAGCATCGCCAGCGAGAGCGCGATGCCGCCAGTGGAGAGGATGTTCATGTGGCCGCCGTGCGCCAGCCGCCACGGCGAGAACGCCCACGCCACCCCGGCCACCGCCGCGCCCAGCCGGCCCGCGCCGAGCTGGCGGACCAGCGCGTACGCGCCGATGAACGCCAGCGCGTACAGCAGCACGTACATGATGTTGTAGCGGACGATCGTCGCCTCGAGGCCGGAGCCGATGAAACCGGCCGGGGCGTAGCCGAGCAGCGAGTCCGAGTAGGCGTACGTGTACCGCTCGGGATAGAACGTGTTGGAGTCCCACAGCGACAGCGGATCGGTCAGCAGCGCGTGCCCACCCCACGCGATCTGCCACGACTGCACGGTCGGGTCGCCGATGTCACCCGGGATCGTGGACGCCGGGTGCTTCAGCGTCGGCCAGGTCAGCACCACCGCGAGCAGCAGGCCGCCGAGCACGGCGAGCGTCCACTCGTGCCGCAGCACCCGCCAGACGAGCGCGCGTCTCGGCCCGCCTGCCGGCTCGTCGTCGGTCTCGGGCGCGATCGCGGGCGCTGCGGATTCCATAGCAGTCGATGCTAGGTCAGGCGCCCGCGCCGGCGCCGTCCCGTACCCGGGCGTGCACCACGCTGAACGCGTTCAGGTGCCAGCCGGGCACCCGGAACGGCCGCCAGCTGACCGCGACACCGTCGGTGCCGAAGACGTGTCGCACCTGGGCCAGCAGGGACGGGAAGTGGTTGCGGTGGTCGAGCGCGGTGACCACCTGGTACAGGTCGGCTATGCCCTGCCGGCGGGCGGCACGACCGGAGGTGAGCGCCTTGCCCAGCCGGTACACGACGCCCGGGTCGGTCGGGAGCAGGATCGTGACGGTGCCGCCGGGCGCGGCGACCCGGCGCATCTCGCGCAGTGCCGCGAACGGGTCGGGCAGGTGGTGCAGCAGGCAGGTCGCGATCACCCGGTCGAAACCGCCGTCCGGGTACGGCAACTCGGACACGTCACAGGCCGCCACCCGGATCCGGGGATCCGCCGCCACCCGCTCGGTCGGGCGGGGCTCGCGCAGGTCGGTCAGCAGATACTCGTCGAACTGGTGCCGCACGTACGGCACGTGCTCGCCGCGGTTGCCGCCCACCTCCAGCACCCGGGCGTACCGCACCTCCGGACCGTACGGCGCCTCCATCGACCGGTGCAGGTAACGCTCGAAGAGCGACCCGTCCGCCGTCGCGGCCGTCGTGGAGTAATGGTCCTCGTACCACCGGGTCAGCAGATCGTGCGCGCTCTGCACGGGAGCGGGGTCGTCGCGTGGAGGCATGGCAGTCCCTAGGGGATGGGTGGCCGAATGCGTCCGAATGTTACCGGGGCAGCGCACCAGGCGAAATACAACAAGACGGCCATCGCCGGGAATCGGTTGGGCCGGACGGGCGGGGGCCGCGCAGGATGACCGGATGGAGATCCCTGAGAGCTTGCGGTGGACCGAGCGGACCCCGGCCGGCCGGGCGTGGCGGGCGGTGCTGCCGAAGCGGCTGGCGGAGTGTGTCGACCGGTGGGAGCTCCGGGTGGCGGGACGCCCGTTCGGGTACGCCTTCGCCTCGCTCGCGGTGCCGGCCGAGCTGCCCGACGGCACGGCGGCGGTGCTGAAGCTCCAGTATCCGGACGAGGACAGCGTGCACGAGGCGACGGCGCTCGCACACTGGGCCGGCCGGGGCGCGATCCGGCTGCTGGCCCACGACCCGGATCGCCGGGCGCTGCTGGTCGAACGCTGCGTGCCCGGCACCCCGCTGTACGAGCTGCCCCTCGACGCGGCCCTGGACGTGGTGGTCGAGTTGCTCCCCCGGCTGGGCGTGCCGGCCGGCCCGCCGTTCACCCCGCTCGCCGAGGAGGCGGCCGGATGGGCGGAACGGATGCCGGCCAACTGGGAGCGGGCCAACCGCCCGTACGAGCGGCGGCTGCTGGACGCCGCGCTCGGGCTGCTCGCCGAGCTGGTGCCCAGCCAGGGCGAGCAGGTGCTGGTCAACCAGGACCTGCACGCCGGCAACGTGCTCCGGGCGGCCCGGCAACCCTGGCTGGCCATCGACCCGAAGCCGCTGGTCGGCGAGCGGGAGTTCGCACCGGTGCCGATGGTGCGCGGGGCGGAGTTGGGGCACTCGCCCGAAGCGGTCCGGCACCGGCTGGACCGGCTCAGCGCCGAGCTGGGCCTCGACCGGGAGCGGGTACGGGGCTGGACGATCGTGCACACCGCGGCCTGGAGCATCGGCGGGGACCAGGTGTTCCCCGGCAACGTCGAGGTGGTCCGCTGGCTGCTCGACGCGCAGTGACGGCGGTCAGCCGGCCTGGCAGGTGGCGCACCAGTAGAGGTTGCGGCCGGCCAGCTCGCCCCGGCTGACCCCGGTGCCGCAGACGTGGCAGGGCGCGCCGGGGCGGCGGTAGACGTACACCTCGCCGCCGTGCCGGTCGACCCGGGGCGCCCGGCCCATCGCCTCCGGCAGGTGGATCTCGCGTACGGTGTCGATCCGGCCCCGCTCGACCGCGCGGGTCATCAGCACGACCAGATCGGCCCAGAGTTCCCGCCAGCCCGCCGGAGTCAGTTCGCGGCCGGGCAGGGTGGGCGGCAGCCCGGCCCGGAACAACACCTCGGTCACGAAGATCAGCCCGGTGCCGGCCACCACCGACTGGTCCAGCAGCAGCGCCGCCAGCGGGGTGCCGCCGCGCCGGATGCGCGCGTACGCCCGGTCCGGGTCGGCGTCGGCGCGCAGCGGGTCCGGGCCGAGCCGGTCGCGCAGCGCCGCCACCTCGGGCGGGGTGAGCAGTTCGCAGGCGGTCGGTCCACGCAGGTCGAGCCAGTGCCGGTCGCTGTTGAGACGCAGCCGGATCTGCCCCACCGGGGGCGGTGGCTCGCCGGGGCCGTCGGCGAACTTCCCGTACAGCCCGAGGTGCACGTGCAGGGTCAGCTCGCCGGCGTAGTGGTGCAGCAGGTGCTTGCCGTACGCCTCCGTACCGTCGAGGATGCTGCCGGTGAGCCGGGCCGCGCCCTCGGTGAACCGGCCCTGCGGGCTGGCGGTGTGCACCTTGTCGCCGGCGAACAGCTCGGCGTGCCGGGCCGCCAAGCGGTGGATGGTGTGTCCTTCTGGCACGGACGCCAAGCATAGGCCGGGCCGGACGCTCGAAACCGTTGGCCGCTCGAGATGCCGCAAACGGTGGTCTCCAAGCCGTCGGTAACCACCGTTTGCCGCAATCCGTATGGGCAGGCGCCGGCCTCCGACGGGTGTCGACACCTGTCGACTGGTGTCGAACTCTCCGGCGCTGGGTACCTCCCGACCGTGATGCGCGGCCTCCGCGCACTGATCAGGAGGTGTCGAAGTGAAGATGATGTCCCGCCGGAACGCCCCGGCGCAGTCCCGGAACGGTCCGGCGCGCAGTGCGGATGTTGATGACGACGGTGCCGCCGAAGCCCGCGACGACAGCACCCTCGCGGAGCGGGTGGACAGCCGACCGGTGGCCACCGACCGTGACGCGGAGGGGACGACGTACCGGAGCGGCGCGACCACCACCGAGACGAAGCCGGCCACCAGAGCGGAGCTGGCCGCCAGGGCGGAGCCGGCCACCAGAGCGGAGCCGGCCACCAGAGCGGAGCCGGCCACCAGAGCGGAGCCGGCCACCAGAGCGGAGCCGGCCACCAGGGCGGAGCCGGCCGGAGAGGCGGAACCGACCACCGAGGCGCGTCCGGTGACCGGGGCGGAGCGGCGCGCGGCGGAGCGAGCCGCCGCCGCGCGGGCGGCCACCGGCCGGCCGTTGGGCACGGATGCCCCACGCACCGGTGCCGCGGTCGCCCCGGACCGGTCCGAGGAGCGCACCGTCGACGTGGACCGGGACGGCCGTCCGGACCGGCCGGCCGAGGAGCCCGACGTCGACCCGCGGACCGCCCCGGTGGCCCTCGGTCCGAAGCCCCGGGCCAGCCTGCTGGCCACTCTGGGGCTGATCGTGTCGGTGGTCGGCGCGCTGTTCGTGCTCTCCGGCACACTCGCCGGTTACGGGATCGGGCTCGGCGCGGTCGGCGCGGTCGGCGCCGTACTCGGCCTGATCGCGACCCGCCGCCGGCACGTGGCCGGCAAGACGGACGCCCTGATCGGCATCGCGGTCGGCCTCGCCGCCGTGGTCCTCGGCGTGGTGGCGATGACCGGCCGGTTCGACTGGCCGACCACCGACGGCGAGTGGGTCGGCCGGTTCCGGGAGTGGCTCGACTCACAGTTTGCCGGCCGATTCTGACGGGCACTGTCCCGCTCGCCGGCGGGTCGCCGGCGCGCCCGATCGACGTTGGTGGTTCACCAGCCGGGCATCCTCTCGCTCGGGGGCGGCGGTTTCGCCGCCCCCGAGGCGTGCGCATGATCCACTCCAGGTACGGCAGGTGGGGGTAATCCGGTGTCCAGGACACCGCGACTTGCCGTATCCCGCGTCGCGCAGTCCCGCCCCGACGCAACGATCTGTTGATTTTGTCGGCTCAGACGCAACGATCGGACGACGTACGCAACTTCTCGCGGTGGATGTCGCCGGCCCGGGCCGCATACCGTTGGACCACGGCGCCAGCCCGTGGGCCGACGGTGGCCGGGGCGCGCCCGACCCCTGGGAGCACGACATGACGATGGACGCCACCCGCCAGCGCTTGCTGATGTGCCGGCCGACGTACTTCGCCGTCGACTACGCGATCAACCCGTGGATGGACCCCACCGCGCCGGTGGACGCCGACCTGGCGATCCGGCAGTGGGAGCAGCTCCGCCAGACGTACGTCGACCTGGGCCACGAGGTCGAGCTGATCGACCCGGTCGCCGGCCTGCCGGACATGGTCTTCGCCGCCAACGGCGGCACGGTGATCGACGGCAAGGCGATGGCGGTGCAGTTCCGCGACCCGCAGCGCGCCGACGAGGCTCCCGCCTACCGCGCCTGGTTCGAGGCCGCCGGCTTCGAGATGTACGACCCGAAGCACGTCAACGAGGGCGAGGGCGACATCCTGCTGGCCGGCGACCACCTGCTCGCCGGCACCGGGTTCCGCACCGCGCACGCCTCGCACGCGCAACTGCAGGAGGTCTTCGGCTACCCGGTGGTCACCATGCAGCTCGTGGACCCGCGCTTCTACCACCTGGACACCGCGCTCACCGTGCTCGACGAGCGGACCGTGGCGTACCTGCCGGAGGCGTTCTCGCCGGGCAGCCGCGCGGTGCTCCGCCGGCTCTTCCCGGACGCGATCCACGCCACCATGGCCGACGCCGAGGTGCTGGGGCTGAACGCGGTCAGCGACGGGCGACACGTGGTGCTGCCCGCCCAGGCCACCGACCTCGCCGCCAAGCTGCGCGACCGGGGCTACCAGACGATCGGGATCGACCTCTCCGAGCTGCGCAAGGCCGGGGGCGGACCGAAGTGCTGCACGTTGCGACTCCGTCAGGGAAAGGCAGTCAAGTGATCATCGACGACATGCTGCGGACGCCCGCCGCAGTACAGGACGCAGAGCGTCACACCGCGCACAACTACCACCCGCTGCCCGTGGTGATCTCGTCCGCCGAGGGCTCCTGGCTGACCGACGTGGACGGTCGCCGCTACCTGGACTGCCTGGCCGGCTACTCGGCGCTGAACTTCGGCCACCGGCACCCGAAGCTGATCGAGGCCGCGCACGCGCAGCTCGACCGGCTCACCCTGACCAGCCGTGCGTTCATCCACGACCAGTTCGCCGACTTCTGCCGGGAGCTGGCCGAGCTGTGCGGCAAGGACCTGGTACTGCCGATGAACACCGGCGCCGAAGCGGTGGAGACCGGCATCAAGGTCGCCCGCAAGTGGGGCTACCAGGTCAAGGGCGTGGCTCCGGGCCAGGCGAACATCGTGGTCGCCGAGGGCAACTTCCACGGCCGGACCACCACCATCGTCAGCTTCTCCACCGACGAGGACGCCCGCGCCGACTTCGGGCCGTACACCCCGGGCTTCACCGTGGTCCCGTACGGCGACCTGGACGCGCTGACCGCCGCGATCGACGAGAACACCGTCGCCGTGCTGCTCGAGCCGATCCAGGGCGAGCAGGGCGTCGTGGTGCCGCCGGAGGGCTACCTGCCTGGCGTCCGCCGGGTCTGCACCGAGCGGAACGTGCTCTTCATCGCCGACGAGATCCAGTCGGGTCTGGGGCGGACCGGCGCGACGTTCGCCTGCGAGCACGAGGGTGTCGTGCCGGACATGTACCTGCTGGGCAAGGCGCTCGGCGGCGGTATCGTGCCGGTCTCCGCGGTGGCCGCGAACGCCGACGTGCTCGGCGTGCTCAAGCCGGGCCAGCACGGCTCGACGTTCGGCGGCAACCCGCTGGCCTGCGCCGTCGCCACCGAGGTGGTCCGGCTGCTCGCCACCGGCGAGTTCCAGCGGCGCTCGGCCGAGCTGGGCGAGCGGCTGCACGCCGGCCTGCGCGGCCTGATCGGCAAGGGCCTGGTCGCCGTCCGGGGCCGGGGCCTCTGGGCCGGCCTGGACATCGACCCGGCGCTGATGACCGGCCGGGAGGCCTGCGAGCGGCTGATGGAGCGCGGCGTCCTGGCCAAGGACACCCACGGCTCGACCATCCGGCTCGCCCCGCCGCTGGTGATCACCGAGGAGGAGATCGACCACGCGGTGGCCCAACTCGCCGCCGTCCTCGAAGCCTGACCTCCCGCCGTACCCCGAAGGGCGCCGGAACCGTCGAGGTTCCGGCGCCCTTCCCCGTCAGATGATCATGAAGTTGGTGTCGCGACCCGCCGGAGCAGTCGACAACAACCTCATGACCGACGCACCCGGGAGGGGGGTCAGGGACGCGGCAGCCGCATGGCCATGGTGGGGGCCTCGGCCATGACCGAGTTGGGGGTGAACTTCGCGTCGCTGGCCAGGTCGGCGGCGCGGCCGACCTGCACACCCGGGTAGAGCTCGATGATGTCGCCGCCGGCCAGCACCCGGGACTGCTGCGGGGCCAGGGCGATCCGGTCCGGTTCGGCCATCGAGCCGCCCGGCCGTACGCCCGAACCGTTGGTGCTGGTGTCGGTGACGATCACCTCGCCGACCCTGAGTTCGAGCCGGACGTGGCTGCGGCTGATCCAGCGCCGCGCCTCGTCGTTGAGCCACTGGCCGAGCACGACCCCGCCGGAGGAGTCCGGTGCCCGACCGATCAGCACCGGCTGGGCCTCGGTCAGCGCGAAGCGCCGCCGGACCAGTCCGCCGATGCGGACCGCCAGCACCTCGGTACGCGGCCGCGGCCCGGCGTCGCCCAGCCGGGCGCCGTGCCGCGGGCAGGTCGGCACGCCGTTACGCAGGGCGGGTGGCGGCTGCCCGGCCGGGGCACGGTCGACCCGGGCCAGGTCGGCGAAGGCGCCGCCGCCCCCGCCGCTGCCGAAGAGCGCGCAGCCGGACTCGGGGCAACGCCACTGCCGGGCCAGCAGCTTCACGCCGGCCGGCGACCGGTTGCCGGAGGCCGGGTTCTGCCCGCCCCCGAGGTGCGCGATGAACACCGGGCCACCGGCCCCGGGCACCGGGGCGAGCACCCGCCCGGCCTGACCGAGCCACGGGTAGCGCCCGCTCAGCCCGTCGAAGCGGACCCGGCTGAGCACCGGCAGCCCGAGCAGATCGGCCACCTCCAGCATTCGATCGCCGGGGTGGTCCAGCACCTCGACCAGGCCGTCGTCGGCCCAGCGCCGGACCACCATCCGTTCGTTGGAGGTCAGGTCGGCGTCGGAGAGCAGGGCCCGGTGCACGATCGCGTAGACCGGGACGCTGTCCTCCTCCATCTGCCGGGACAGGGCGTCGATCACCATGCCGAGCCGCAGCAGGCTGGCCGGCCGCCCGCCGTCCAGATCCTGCCAGCGGATCACCTCGGCCAGGTCCACCACGGCCCGGGCCAGCGAGGGGTCGGTGCAGACCCGTCCCTCGATGGCGTCGAGCACCTTGCTGATCTCGAATCTCATGCGGCACTCCGGGCGCTGTCGTCGATCCACCGGGTCGGGGTCGACCCACCCGGCGCGTCCCGCACCACTTCGGCGGTGAGCACGTCTGCCATGCGCCGACCCTACCGGGCACCCCGGCCCGGCCCCGGCACGGCCTGAGCAGGCCCGGAGCCGCCGGCGGTCACCCGGCCCGCAGCGGGCGCCCGACCTCGTGCAGGTGGGCCAGCGCCTGGCGGTACGACTCGACCAGCCCGGTCTCCGCGTACGGGATGCCCTGCTCGGCGCAGTACGCCTGGACGATCGGCTGGGCCCGGCGCAGGTTGGCCCGGGGCATGTTCGGGAAGAGGTGGTGCTCGATCTGGTAGTTCAGCGCGCCCAGCGCCACGTCCACGAACCGGCCGCCCCGTACGTTCCGCGAGGTGAGCACCTGCTTGCGCAGAAAGTCCAGGTCGTCTTCGGCGGTCGGCATCGGCATGCCCTTGTGGTTCGGGGCGAACGCACAGCCCATGTAGAGGCCCCAGAGCCCCTGGTGGACGGCGATGAAGAGCAGCGCCTTGCCCGGCGACATCACCGCGAACAGCAGGCCGAGATAGCCGGCGGCGTGCGCGATCAGCAGCAGGCCCTCGACCGCGCGGTGCCGCACCGGGGTGCGCCAACGGCCGTCCGGCTCCCGGCCGACCAGCGCCTGCACGCTCGCCACATGCAGCGCCAGCCCTTCGAGCAGGAGCAACGGGAAGAAGAGGAACGCCTGCCGGCGGGCCATCCACCGGCCCAGCCCGCGGGTCTCCGCCGCCTGCTCGTGCGTCCAGACCAGCGCGCCCGCCCCGACATCCGGGTCCTCGTCGGCGTGGTTCGGATTGGCGTGGTGCCGGTTGTGCTTGTCCACCCACCAGCCGTAGCTCAGCCCGACGGTGAGGTTGCCGGCGACCAGTCCGGCCAGTTCGCTCGGGCCGCGCCGGCGGAACATCTGCCGGTGGCCGGCGTCGTGCCCGAGGAACGCCACCTGGGTGGTGGCCACCGCCATCCCGGCCGCCAGCAGCAGCTGCACCCAGGAGTCGCCGACCGCGACCACCACCGCCCAGCCGGCCAGGAAGGCGCCCAGGGTGAGCCCGATCCGGACCGCGTACCAGCCCGGCCGGCGGCCGAACAGCCCGGCCTCGGCGACCCGGCGGGACAGCTGCGCGTAGTCGCTGCCCCGCCGCCCCCGTGGCGCCGCCAGCGTCGATGAGGTCATGCCGATACCCGTCCCCTCGGTCGGTTGTCACGCCAGCGGCGCGACTCTCCGTAACCAAGCATGCCCTGATCGGCTGCGCTGCGTAATCCAGTCTGCACCCCAGCCACGGGTGGGGTTACCCCTACCCCAGTCGGCCGACCAGGGTTCGGAGCCGGGCCAGGTCGCGTCGGCGCCGCTCGTAGGTGGCGGCCAGCGTGATCAGCGCGAGCCCGCCCAGACCGAGGAAGATCCAGCGGGGCAGCAGGTCCCAGCCCCGGGCCAGCTCGTGCAACGCCAGCGGGACCAGCGTGGCCGCGCCCAGCAGGACGGGCGCCTGCCAGCGTCGGACCGCCCCGCCGAGCACCGCGCCCAGTGCCACCAGGCCGAGCGCCAGCCGCCGCCCCGGCTGCGGGACCGGTGCCACCAGCACCGACACCAGGCTGGGCAGCAGCGCCGCGGCGAGCCCCGGCCCGAGCGCCAGCCAGCTGTTCAGGCCGGGCCGGGTCCGCAGCGCCACCAGCCCCGCACCGAGGGCGAGCGCCGCCGCCGGCACGGTGTACGCCTCCAGCACCGTCACCCCGCCCGCGGCCAGCAGCAGCCAGCCGCCGAGTAGTTCGCTGCCGCCCGCCACGCCGGCGAGGACCCGCCGTCGGGCCGGCGGCTCGCCCCGTCGCACCACGCGTACCGCCACGGCTGCGCCCCAGAGCGCGCAGACCGCCGCCGCGTGGCGCAGCGCGCCGACGGTGAGCAGCAGCGCCAGCAGGGCTACCGCCTGCGCCGCGACCTCCAGGGCCGGCGCACCGACCCGGCCGGCCCGGGGCGTTGCGGTGCCGGCCACCGCCGGGGACGGCGCCGCCACGCCGGCCGTCCGGGCGCGCAGCAGCGGCACGGCGTGCAGGGCCGGCACCGCCACGACCAGCACCGCGAAGGCGGCGGTACGCAGCGGCAGCCCGCCGGCCAACGCGGCGGTCACCGCGAAGCCGGTGGCCGCGGTCAGGGTCAGCAGCCAGCCGGCGAGCCGGGTGTCGGCGTGCCGCCCGACCGCACCGACCACGGCCGCCGCGACGACCACCGCGCCCAGCCCGACGAGCGTCCCGGCCCGGGTGGCGAGCAGCCCGCCCAGCCCGGCGGCACCCAGCGCCAGCCCGAGCGGCAGGGCGACCGGCAGCAGCGGCGGACGCACTGCGGCGAGCGCGGCCACCAGCAGCACGGACAGCCCCGTCCCGAACGCCACCGCGGGCACCACCGGCCAGGGCAAGCCGGCCGCCGCCAGCAGCACCGGCAGGGCGATCGCGCCGAACGGCAGCGCGACCAACGCGGGCAGCCACCAGCCACCGCTCCGACGGCCCCAGTCCTGCCCGGGTGCCGGCGTCGTCCGGGGAGTCGCCGCGCCGGGATCGGCAGCCGTCGCCACCCGGGCGTACGCCGCGCCGGCGGCGCCGAGCAGCAGCAGCGCCAGCCCGGCCCGGGCCGCGCCCGGCACCGGCGCCACGGCCGGCACCCCGGACCAGACCGGTACGGGCAGCTCCAGCAGCACCCGCAGGGCTGCCGGGGCGGCGGCGAGCAGCGCCAGCCCGGCCAGCCCGGCGCCGACCACCCGTGGCGCGTCGCCGGGACGGGCCGTCCCGCCGGAAGCGAGGGCGAGCAGCACACCCGCCGCGGCGTAGAGGGCCACCGGTTCGGCGCCGGGTACGACCAGCGGCGCGGACCCGACCGCGGCGAGCGCGACGGCGAAGCCGGTCGAGGCGTACCCGTGCAGGTCGGGCCAGTGTCGACGGACGGTGGGGACGGCGACCACCAGCACCGCGACGGCGACCGCCGCGCCGCGCAGCTGCCACCAGGACGGCGCGCCGAAGCCGAGCAGCGCCACCGCCACCCCCGCCGGTACGGCGAGCAGCGCCGAGCCCAGCGCCCCGCCGGCGACGGCCCGCTGCGCGGCCCCGCCCCGGCGGCCCCGCGCCGCCACGGCCGGGCCGACGGCGGCGAGTACGGCGAGCGCCGCGCCCGCCCCGGCCGGCGCGGCGCAGCCGACCAACAGGGCATGGCCGGAGAGGACCGCCGCGGCCAGGGCGGAGACCAGCACGGTCGAGTGCCGCCGGCTCGGCCGGAGCACGGCACCGGCCAGCAGCGCGGTTGCGGCGACCAGATCGGACGCCAGCACCAGCGGCCACGAGATGTTCGCCCCCGCCGGCGCGGCCAGCACCGCCAGGGCACCACCGATCGCCCCGACCGCCGCCCGGCCCGCCCGGGGCACCAGCAGCGCCACCGCCCCGGCGGTGAGCAGCACGGCGACCGGAAGCTGCCAGCCCCAGGACGGGGTCGGCAACGTCCGCCCGCCCTGCCAGGCCGGGAAGGCGGCGACCGCACCGGCGCCGGCGACGAGCACGGTGAGCGTGGTGGCGGCCAGACCCAGTCCGGCCACGACCACGAACGCGCCCACCCGCGGCCCGACCCGCAGCCGGTGCGGCAGCGACCGCACCGCGCCGGCCGTCCCGACCACGACCAGCCCGGCCGCCACCAGCAGCAGCCCGGGGCGCAGCGCCGCGACCGGCCGGATCAGCGCGGTGGCCAGCGCCGGCACCAGCAGTCCGGCGGCAACCACCCGGTGCACCCGGCCGCCGGCCGCCAACGCCCCGGCGAGCAGGGCCAGCGCCACGAGCACGAGCGGTCCACCGGCCAGCAGCGGAGTGCCGGCCGCCCGGCCGCGCACGAGCAGCACCAACGCGCAGCCGGCCGCGGCGGCGAGCGCGGCGCCGTGCCCGATCCAGCCGAGCACCCACCCGGCGAACACCGCCGATGCCCCGCCGGCCCCGGGTGCCGGTGCGAGCCGGCTCCGCAGGGCCACCACCACCGCGAGGTCGCCCAGCGCCAGGCCGGTGAGGACCACCGCCCAGCCGGCGGCCGACGGCTCGGCCGCGACCACGGCCAGCGGCAGCACCGGCTGCGCGACCAGCAGCGCCGCGAACCACGGCACGGTGAGCCGGCTGAGCCGCGCGTACCCGGCGGCGATCGCCGCGCTGGCCCCCCCGACCAGCGCGGCGTACCGGCTCCCCGGCCAGCCGGCCACCCCGAACAGATCCACCGACCAGGCGGCGTACCCGTCGAGGAGCACCAACAGCAGCCCCACCGCGGCGAACGTCTCGGCGGTGCCGCGCAGCCCACGCCGGCGCGCCACCAGCGGGCCGGCGAGGGCGAGCGCGGTGAGGCCGAGCAGGATCAGCGCCCGGCCGCCGACCCCGAACGCGGCCCAGGCGACCGCGGTGAAGACCACCGCCGCGGTGCCGAGCAGCAGCCCGCCGAGCACGAAGAGCAGGCCCTGCACGGCGCGGGTCGAGGTCTCCGCGCCCCCGGGTCGCGGGTTGGCCACCGACGCCGGCCCACCCGGACCCGGCGGCACCGTACCGACCGCGCCGCGCGACGGCGCCGGCCCGACCGGACCGGCCACCGGCTGCGGTCCGACCGGGCGCGGCGGCACCGAACCTGCCGGGCGCGGCGCGGGAATCTCCGACCGGATCCGTGCGGCCAGCTCCGCCCGAAGCTGCCGGGCCGTGCCGAGCCGGGCCGCCAGCCCCTGGTACGCCACCCGAGCCTGCTCGACCTGCGGTGTCAGCGTGACGATCTCCCGATCCAGCCGGACCACCTCGGCGGCCGGCGGGTACGGCGGGCGACCGCAGCCGGGACAGCCGGAGACGAGATCGGCGGGGGCGCCACAGCCGGGGCAGGGATATCCGGTGTTCTCCACCCGGCCATCATCGTGATCGGCGGGCAGATCGGACAGAGTAGCGGTACCTAGACCCTGATAGCCGGAGGTCACCGCACATCCAGTGGGCCGGTGGATGGCGATGGTGTCGGCGAGGAGTGCCCGGGCGGGCTTTCCATGCAGCACACCTGCGAGAAGAATCGCTTCCGCCAACGCCGTCCGGATGATGATGGACGTCTCGAAAGCGTCATGTCTCTCAGACATATTTATGTCTCAGCGACATGTCGCTCGTCGGCGATGTGCCCGCTGACAGCATCACTGTGAGTAGCGAGCCGTCAGTGTCAGCATGCGCCCGACCGGACGCCGCGGTCGCTGGACTGCGGCACCGTCGGTTGACGGTCTAGGAGGTTTGTTCGCGCACCCAGGCCGCGTAGTCGGGGTTGCCGCTCTCCACCCGGGTCACCAGGATCTCCGGCACCTCGTACGGGTGGGTGGCACGGATCTGGTCGACCAGCGCGGCCACCCGGTCCGAAGTGGTCTTGAACCGCACCGACCACTCGACGGTGGTCTCGATCGCGGACTGCCACCAGTAGGTGCTGTCCACCTGCCCGCCGACCTGGGCGCACGCCGCCAGGCGTCCGGCCACGGCGGCGGCCGCCAGCTCGTCCGCGACCTGCCGGGCGTCCACCACCGTCGTCACCACGCAGATCTGCTCCACGAAGCGCACGATACGTGGGATCCCCGCCAATGCGCCGCGTCCCCACCCGGGAGAGCTCAGCCCCCGGCCGGCCCGTCCCGGTGCGCCGCGATCCACCGGTCGATCCGCGCCCACCAGTCGAAGAGCCACTCGATGCGTTCCTGCTGCCCGGCGGGAATCTCCTCCGGCGGCACCGACCAGAACCGCATCACGATCCGCTTGTCCATCGGCAGTTCCCGCCACACGTCGGTGACGGTGAGCATCCGGTCCAGTCCGGTGTGGGCGACGAAGACGACCCCGGCCTGCGGGGCGGCGTCCAGGGCGGCCAGCAGTCCGCCCGGCTGCGGGGCGAGCACGTGCCGCATCCGCTCCGCGCGGGACGCCATCCGGTCCAGTCCGAGCGCGCGCAGCCGGGCGATGGCCCGCAGCCGCCGACCGGGGGTGAAGTTGCCGCCCTCGGGAAAGATCACAAAAGCGTCGTCGTCGTCCAGGTCCGCGGCAAGGCGGCCGATCTGCGCGACCGCCGCCTCCCGGCCGTCCGGCCCGGGCGCGATGAACCGGTTGGGCAGCCGGTTGAGCAGGACGTCGATCGCCGGGTCCCACTGGAGGCTCTCCTTGAGCACGATCCGCGGTTCCCGGTGGAACCAGTTCACCAGGGCGTGGATCAGGATGAACGAGTCACCGGGCCCGGCGTGCCGGCAGATGACCAGCTCGGGGCGGTCCGGCAGGGCGACGTCCGGGTCGGCGCCGGTCACGTCGATGCGCAGTCGCAGCGCCCAGCGGGAATGCCAGAACAGCACCCGCAGGAACCAGCCGGCGAGGCGGTAGTGCGCCCGTTGGAAGCCCGGCGACCGCTTGCGCGCGCCGAAGCCGGCGGCCAGCCAGAGCGCGAAGAGGGCGAGCAGCGCGGCGGCGTCCCACACCAGGTAGACGGTGCCGATCCAGAGCAGCCGCAGCGGGCGCAGCCGCCCCGGCACCAGCGGCGAGGCGGCCAGCGCCAGCAACGCCCAGGCCGGCAGCGTGGTCACCACGGCGACCGCGAGCAGCACCACGCCGGGAGCCAGCAACAACCGGCGTAGCCACCGGGGCGGCAGCGGCATCAGCGTTCCAGCCGGGTGTCCAGGTAGCGGCGGGAGGCGGTGTACGCGCGGCTGATCCGGCGCCCCACCGCCGCCAGGTCCCGGTACGCCCACGGGCTGTCGTCGCGCGGATCCAGCCCGCCGGTGGGCAGCACGTGCACCTCCACCCCGTCGGGCAGGGCCGCCATCTCCCGGGCGAACCGGTGCCGCCGCGCGATCTCGAAGGCCACCTGGGCGATCTCCCAGGGCCGGCGGGGTGGACTGAGCGCACGCTCGATCCGGCCCACCTGAAGCACGAAGATCTGCCGCGCGCCGAGGTCGACCGCCTCGCCGACCGGGATGGAGTTCACCACCCCGCCGTCGATGTAGTGCTGGCCGTCGATCTCCTTCGGCGGGAGCAGCCCGGGCACCGAGGCGGAGGCGAGCACCGCCGGCACCAGCGGCCCGCTGTGGAACCAGTGCTCGGCGGCGCGCTCGATGTTCGCCGCGCAGCAGCGGAACGGGACCTTCAGATCGGCGAAGGTGGTCTCCTCGCCCAGCTCGTTCTCGAGCAGCCGGCGCAGTGGCCGGGGCGAGTGCAGGTGGGTACGGGCGGCGAACCGGCGCACCTGCCGGGCGATCGAGTCGCCGTACACCTCGCTCGCCTCGGGGGAGGCCCAGAGCCGGACCAGCCGGTCGGTGACCGCCTCGGTCGGGTCGGCGGCGACCAGGGCGCCGTTGACCGCGCCGATCGACGTACCGAGCACCATGTCGGGCCGGATCCGGGCACGGAACAGGGCCCGGAGCATGCCCACCTCGACCGCGCCGAGCACGCCGCCACCGCCGAGCACGAATGCCACCCGACCGCCTGCCATGCCGTTCATCCTGGCACGCGGCAGGTAGGGCGGCCGGCTGGAGCCGACCGGCCCGGGCCGCCGCCGCCACCCCGGAGCAGCCCTCGGAATGCGCCTTGTGACAACGGACCGGACAGCCGTTGACAGCCCGGACACATTCCCGCAACCTGATACCGCTCCCAAGCCCAGGCAGGTGCGATGTGAAGGCGTCACTGCACGCCGGTCGGTTGCTGGCCCGCAGGTACCGGCTCATCGACCAGATCGGGGCCGGCGGCATGTCCGTGATCTGGCGGGCCCGGGACGAGGTGCTGGACCGGATCGTGGCGGTCAAGGTGCTCGCCCCCTCACTCGCCGCCGACACCCGGTTCCGCGACATGGTGCGCGAGGAGGCCCGCTCCGCCGCGCAGCTCGTGCACCCGCACGTCACCGCCGTGCACGACTACGGCGAGACGGTGGCGCCGGACGGCGGCATCACCGCCTTCGTGGTGATGGAACTGCTCAACGGCGAGGAGCTGGAATACCGGCTGACGGCCGGGCCGCTGCCCTGGCGGGAGGCGGTGGAGGTCGGCGCACAGGTGGCCGAGGCGCTGGCCGCGGCGCACCGGCTGGGCATCGTGCACCGGGACGTCACTCCGGCGAACGTGATGATGACCCAGGTCGGTGCCAAGGTGCTCGACTTCGGCATCGCCACCCGGATCGGCGCGCCCGACGAGGACGAGGACGGCGGCACGTTCGGCACCCCGGCGTACGTGGCACCGGAACGGCTGGACGGGGCACCGGCCCAGCCCGCCACCGACGTCTACTCACTCGGCGTGCTGCTCTTCGAGGCGCTGACCGGCCATCCGCCGTACCGGGCGGACACCTGGGAGCAGCTCAGCACCGCGCTCGCCGAGGCCGGGCCGCCGACGCTGGACGGCGTACCCGGGTTGCCGCCGGCGGTCGCGGACGTCTGCCTGCGCTGCCTGGCCCGCGAGCCGCAGCAGCGGCCGACCGCACACCAGCTGGCCACCGTGCTGCGCGACCAGCTCCTGCCGGCCGACCCGCAGGCCGCCACGATGCTCGCCCCGACGATGACCCTGCCGGCGGTCGCCGCACCCGGGTCACCCGGGCCGGCCCCGCACCCCGCCGCAGCACCGGGCCCGGCCGCCGCCCCACCTCGACCCGCGTCCGACAATTCACCCGCCGCGCCGGACGGCGACGTCACCGGCCGGAGGCGGCGACGGGACGGCGGGCGGCGACCGCGGTCCCTGGTCCTGGTGGTGGGCGTGGTGGTGGCCGGCGGCGGTGCGCTGCTGACCCCCACCCTGCTCCCGGACCGACAGCCGTCTCCCGGAGGGCTGCCGACCGTCGAGCCGACGGTGATCCCCTCCACCGGGCCGTCGAGTCCTCACCCGGCACGTACCCAACCGTCGCGCCGCCCGACCCGACCGGCCCCGGCGACCAGCAGCGCCGCGCCGGTGCCACCGACCGGCGGGCTGACCGAGGCGGCCAACCGGATGGACGGGCTGATCGAGCAGGGGCTGGCGGCCGGCCAGATCCGCCGCGATGTCGGTGTCGACCTGCGCAACCTGCTGCACAACGTCGTCGCCGCGACCGGCGAGGGCGCGCTGACCACCGCCGTGGACCGGCTCCGCACCAAGATCGGCGAACGACGACGCGAGGGGAGCATCACCCCGACGTACGCCGAGCGGCTCGACCAGGCGGCCGCCCAGCTAACCGCGGCCCAGGCCTGACCCGTCAGCGGGCGGTGACCGGCACCGGCGCCCGCTGACCGGTCACGGCCACGCGGGCGGCGAGGAAGCTGCGGTAGACGGCCTCGTAGCCGACGGCCATCCGCTCCGCGGAGAAGTTCTCCGCGACGTGCGTCACGCAGTCGGCCGGATCCAGGCGGGACGACTCGAGCAGCGCCGCCGGCAACTCGTCGGGGTCGTCGCAGACCAGTCCGGTCACCCCGGGGCGGACCAGCTCCGGCACGGCGCCCCGGCGCAGCGCCACCACCGGCGTACCGGTCGCCATCGCCTCCACCATCGCCATGCCGAACGGCTCCTCCCACTGGATCGGCATGATCAGGCAGCGGGCGTCGACCAGGAGCCGCAGCGTCGCCTCCCGGTCGGCGTTCAGCACCAGGGTCACGTCGTCGTCCAACAGCGGCTCGACGACCTGCTCGAAGTAGCGCTGCTCGGCCGGCTCGTTGCACTTGCCGGCCAGGGTGAGCGGCAGACCGGCCTCCCGGCAGGCACGGATCGCCACGTCGGGCCCCTTGTCCGGGCTGAACCGGGCGAGCCAGAGCACCGGGCCGCGCCCCGGCGACCACTTGTGCGGGAAGTCCCGCAGCGGCATCGCGTTGTGCACCGTCCCCACCCAGGGCAGCCCGAGGTTCGCCCGGCGCTGGGCGTGGGAGATCGCCACCAGCCCCACCCCGCGGTCGGTGTCGCTGAGCACCGTGCCGTACTCCCCCACCGGGTTGCCGTGCACGGTGGCCACCGTGGGTACCGCCCGGCGGCCGGCGACCAGTGGGCCGATGGTGGTGTGGTCGTGGATCACGTCGAAGTCGGCGGGGTCGATCAGGTGGTTGATCCGCGCCAGGTGGGCCAGTTCGGGCAGGGACTCCCCGAGCCGGGCGTACTGGAGTTCCGGGCCGGTCGACACGAAGTCCGCGGCGGTGCCGTGTTCCCGGCCGCTGCCGAAGATGGTCACCCGGTTGCCCCGCTGGACCAGGGCGTCCACCAGCCCGGCCACCACCTGCTCCAGCCCGCCGTAGCCGGGCGGGGGCACCGACAGCCACGGCGGCACCACCATTGCGATCCGCAACGGCCGATCCCGCGTGCGGTCCGACGGCTGGTGGTTCACGGCCACGAGTCCTCCCCGATGGTCCCGGCGTGCGTGATCGGCGGCGCTTTCCCGGCCTGGTCGGGCGCAAACGGGCTCAGCCGGCCACCACGATCCGGTCCCGTACCTCGCGTACCCCGGGGGTGGCCCAGGCCGCCCGTTCCGCCTCCTCCCGCTGCCACCACGAGCGGACCACACCGTCGAGCACCACGGTGTTCCCGGCGACCCCCACCCTGATCCGCTCCGTGCCGGTCCGCCGCAGCAGGACCCGTTGCAGGTCACGGCGGGTCTGCTCGTCGCTGCCCGGTGCGGGCGGCCGGACCTCGACCAGGTTGGTGACCCCGCGTACGCCGCGCAGGCGGCGCAGCTCCCGCTCGGCGGTACGCCGCTGGAACCCGTACTCCACCTCGCCGCGGAGCATGATCCAACCGTCGGCGACGGTCACGTCCAGTCGCTCGGCGGGGACGAAGCTGTCCCACTCCAGCGCCCGGCTGGCCGCGATCGCGATGTCCGCGTCCGTACGCTCCTCGGCGACGGGCAGGCGTACCTCGATGTCGCTGGCGACGGCGCGGACCCCGCGTACCCGGTGCGCGCAGCGCTCGGCCGCCCAGCGAAGGGCGAAGCTGTCCACCTGGCCGGTGAGCGTCACCACGCCGTCGACCACGGTCACCCCGATGTCGGTGGGCCGGGTCTGCGCGTCCCAGTCCAGCTCGGCGAGCACGTCCCGCTGGATCTCCGGATCGGTACGGACGGCGGCGGTGGTCGTCATGGCGTCCCCTCCCGTGCGGTTTCCCGGTCAGTCGAGGGTGCCGCCGGACGGGGTGAGCCCGGCTCACCCGGACCGGGTGGGAAACAAGAAGCGGCGGGGGGGGGGGGGGGGGGGCGCCCGCCCCCCCCCCCCCCCCCCCCCCCCCCCCCCCCGCGCCGGGGGGGGGGGGGGGGGGGGCCGCCCCCCCCCCCCCTCGGCCGGGTTCACGTCGACCCGAGAC
>NZ_JBIWJO010000009.1:0-337437 GCF_044765245.1 Micromonospora sp. NPDC093277 | reverse complement strand
CTGGTCGGGGCGGGCATCCGGCGTTCGGCGACGGCCGCGAGGACCGAGTCGGCGGCTATCCCGTCGTCGGTGACCCCGATGACGATGCCCTCCGCTCGTAGCGCGTGCGCGGCGAGTGCGGCGCCGTCGAGGACCAGATGCGGCGCGCGGGTCAGTAGCGTCTTGTCCTTCCAGCTGGCCGGTTCGCCCTCGGTGCCGTTCACCACCACGGTGACCGGAAGCTCCCGCTGCTTGGCCGAGCGGGCGACCGCGTCGAGTTTGCGGGCGAACGGAAACCCGGCCCCGCCGCGGCCTTTCAGGCCGATCTCCTTGGCGAGGTCGAGGATCGTCGCCAGGCGCAGCGGGCGCAGTGGTCCGTGTACGGCCTGGTGTGCCCGGTGGTCCAGGCATTCGGCCCGGTCCAGGCCGGCGGTCAACCGGGGCCGGCCGAGATGCCCGACAACGGGAACGCTCACCGACCGACCTCGTCACGAAGGTACGCGAAGAACTGCTCGTCGGTGATCACGGCGGTCTCGTCGAGTTTGGGTGCCGCGGCGGGTTGACGCGGCGGCTCCGGACGCACCCCACGCTCCGGGCGCGTCGGCTCGGCGTACTGGGCACCCGCAGGAGCCGGGCTGCGCGGCGGCGCCGGTCGTTCGTCACGGATCGGCCGGTACGGACGGTAGTCGCTCGCCCGGCTCCGGCTGGGCGCGACCACGGGACGCTCACCTGACGGCGCGGTCACGGCGTGCTCCGCCGACGGGGCGGTCACGGGGCGCTCGGCCACCGGCGCGGCAGCCGCGTGAGCCGGCCGGTGAACCGCTCTGTCTGGTTCCACGTCGTCCCACTCGGTTCCCGCCAGGGTGGGGATGAGCACGTTCGTGGCCAACGGCGCGGCGGTGGCCGCCGCTTCCGGCCGGCCGGTCGGGCGCATCCGGTGGGTGGTCTGCGCCGAGGCCAGATGCGTACGGCGACTCAACACCACAAACAGACGCACCAGCAGGGCCAGTGCGACCAGACCGATGCAGATGCTGTAACTGACCACCACCCAGGTGGGAGCGGGCCGGCCGGACCTGAGCCCGTGGATCAGGGCGAGGCCCCAGGCCACGTACGCGGTGACGTGCAGGCCCCGCCAGAGGCCCGGCTGCCGGCTCTGGGCGTACGAGGCGCGGGTGACCCCGGTCCAGGTCGCCACGATCATCAGGTAGCTGGCCAGCGTGCCGAGCCCGACCTCAACGGGTCGGTGGCTGGCGAGGAACGGGACCAGCGGGTCCCACAGGTGAGCGTGCGCCTCGATGAGCTTCGTCGCGACGTGGATCGCCAGGCACACCATGGCGGTGGTCGCCGTGGCCCGGTGCACGATCTGCAGCAGGATCCGATGACGGATCAGCAGCAGCAGCCGGTCGGTCGCGACCAGCCCGACCATCACCGTGATCGAGAGGCCGACCAGGCTGAACACGCCGGTGAAGAATTCCAGAAACGAGAACGAGCCGGCGATGGCAGCCCTGCCGAACGGCGTGAAAGCCGCGGCGACGACCAGGACCGCGGCCCCGCCGGCGGCGAGTCGCCGCGTGCCGCGGCGGCGCGTGGGCCGGGCCCCCAGTCCCGCGGCGCGAAGCGGCGACCGGGTCGTCCTGGCACCGTCCATGTCACCTCCGACGTTCGCGACCCGCTGCACTGTTGGTTCCGGCGGTCCGCGCTACGCAGAGTGACCGGCGGCACGGAGGATCGATCCGGTGCCCGTGGATTTCTACCAATGTTGGGCACAGCACGCAACACAAGCACGAGTCCTTTATGAGAATTTAAGTCTTGTCGACCGCCGCGGAGCGTTTGGTCATACGCGGTCCGGCGATCTGCCCCCGGCTGGACACCACCCCGTCGACGCACTGGCCTGATCTGTCATGATCGGTGGTTGGCGCCGGACCGCTCCGGTTTCCTGATCCACCGATGGCGATGCGGGGAGCTGTCCCCTTTCGGAGTGGGCCATACTCAACCGGTGTCCACTCCGCAGCGGCCGGCAGCTGCGCCGGCGGGGCAACGTCTCGTTCTCGTGACCGGCGAGGAGGGTGCCGGCAAGTCCACCATCATCCGCGCGCTGCTGCCCCATACGCCCAGGAGCGCCCGGATCGACGCAGAGGACATCGGACAAACCAACCCCTGCCCGATGGACGACGAGTTCTTCGGCCTGCTTCGTCGCAACGTCGCCGGCCTGGTGGAGAATTATTGGACCGCCGGCTACGACAACGTCATTGCGGGCAGCTTTCTGCGCAACTATCCCGACTACCTGGCCTTCCGCCAGTTGCTGACGCGGTCCCCCGCGGTATTTCTGGTGGAGTTGCTGGTCGACAATGACGTACGTAACTACCGACGAATCACCCGGGCGAAGCGGACCACGCAGAAGTGGCGCGACCTGGTCGACCTGATTCCGGAAGATCGAACCATCCGGCAGGCGACGGATGCCGACTACCGATACATCGGCATTGACACGACCACTCTGGACGTCGCCGCGACGGTGAGGCGGATCAGGGATGCCATCCCGGAGCTCTACGTTCAGTGACGGCACGGCAGCGCCCCGGCATGACGTGTTGCGCACGTCAGATGATTTCGAGGTTCGCCATCATTCCCATGTCCTCGTGTTCGGCGTTGTGGCAGTGGAACAGGTAGCGGCCGCGGTAGCCGTCGAAGCGGGTGATGATCTCCGCCGACTCCCCTGGCCGCAAGGAGACGGTGTCCTTGAGGCCCGCATCATGGGGCAGCGGTGGCCGGCCACCGCGCGAGAGCACCTGGAAGCCGACCAGATGCAGGTGGACGGGATGGTGGACGTCGGCGACCAGTCGCCACACCTCGACGTCCCCGATACGGACGGTGACATCGGAGCGGGCGGGGTCGAACGGCAGGCCGTCGATCAGCCAGCCATGGTCGCCGCGCATGCGCCCCGCCCGGAAGGAGAAGTCGCGCACCCTGACGGCGTCCGACCGGCGCCAGGTCGGCAGATCGTTCGAAAGGGTACGCGGGATGCGGCTGTCGTCGGCTGCCTTGCGGGCCACCCGGAAGGCCATCACGTCGCGGGTACGCCCGGAGCCCAGCCGGTTGACGATCCGGACGCGGCTGCCGACCGGGACGCGCGAGAAGTCGACGATCACGTCGTAGCGTTCGGCCGGCGCGACCGGTAGGCGCCGGTGGGTGACCGGCGCCGCGAGCAGCCCCTGGTCGGCGCCGATCTGGACGAGATCCAGCCGGCGTCCGTCGTCGCTGACCGCTTCCAGCTCGTAGTGACGGGCGTTCGAGGCGTTCAGGAGGCGCAGCCGGTATCGGGCCGCGTCGACGTCGTGCACGGGCCAGGGCGCACCGTTGACCAGGATCACGTCACCGAGGACGCCGGCGAGATAGGGCTCGCGAACACCCGGCCGCTCGCGCAGGGTGGGATCGAGGGCGGGGTAGTCGAGGCTGCCGTCGGCGGCGAACGCACGATCGGCGATCATGAGAGGCAGTTCGCGCCGCCCCGCGGGCAGGCCGAGCGAGTCCTCGGCGTCGTCGCGTACGATCTGCAGCCCGGCCAGGCCCCGCCAGATCGCGGGGGCGGTGAAGTCCATCCGGTGGTCGTGGTACCACAGCAGCGCCGGCCGCTGGTCCAGCGGGAAGGCGTAGTCCCGCGTCAGCCTGGTCTGCACGGCTCGCGGATCGCGCATGGCGGGCATGCCGTGCTCAGGGCCGTGCTCACCGTCGCCGGCGTGCGTCAGGTGGGCGGCGTCCGGCCAGTCCTCGGGCAGGACGAGGTCGGTCGGGTAGCCGTCGGAGGCTGCCGGGCTCCGCCCGCCGTGCAGGTGCACGACGGTCGGCACGGACAGGTCGTTGCGATGTCGAACGATGATCGGCCGGCCGCGGCGCGACTCGATCGTCGGCCCCGGAAAGGTGCCGTCGTACGTCCACAACGACGTCCTGACGCCGGGCAGGATCTCCACGGTCGCCTCGCGCTGGGTTATCTCGTAACGGTCGGCACCGCCCGAGGTGCTGACCGGCGCCAGCACGGAGGGAATCGGCAACGGCACCTGGAACGCGGGCGGCAGCGGCACGGCGCTACGCAGCTCGGCGCCGGTGACCGGCGGGCGGCGGGACAGCGCGGCCGAGGCCGACAGCCCGGTGGCTGCGATCAACCCGAGCGCCCCACCGATGCCCAGCACCTGCCGCCTGGGCATGCCGTGTGCTGGCCCTGATCCGTCGCGATGTCGCTCACGCATGGCTGGCTTCCTCCTGCTCGGGCTCCCGCGTGGTCCACACCCGCTCGCGCGGGCGGCGCCGTCGCCGCAGCGGCCGACGCCACACGGCGATGAACAGCACGACAAGCCCGACGATGGTCATCACCCCCAGCGGGAGGTGCAACCACAGCGCGCCGTCCAGACCCGCGAAGTACTGCACCGTCTCGGCGGACACCACCGCCGACGTGGCGAGCACCGGCCAGACCTGACGCAGCCGTACCCAGACCACGATCGCCACGATCAACTGCGCGTAGCCGATGGAAGTGACCACGTCGGCGCCGGCCGCATGCCAACGCAAGGCGTCATAGTCACCGCTCAGATACACCCCGGCGAAGACCGGCTGACCGAAGATCGCGACCACGTGCGCGCTGGCGACGGCCCGCAAGATCCACCCGCTGAGCCTCGTCCCATCCCCGGCGGGAGGAGCCGGCATGGCTGAACCCCGCCGGGGGCCGATGTCGTCGGTGGTCACGGAGCCGGGACGACCCGCGCGTCGGAGGCCGGCTGACCGGGACGCTTGCCGCCCTTGAGCCAGACCGCGGAACCCGGCTTTCGGGCCTCGCGTCGGATCCTCCACACCGCCAACTTGCAGGCCATCTCCTTGTACGCCGCGGCCACTCGGCCGCTGACGTAGATGTTCACCGCGGTGTCGTCCTTGCGGGCGAGCTGCCGTAGGGCACCGCGCCGGCCGAGGCTGACGCACGCCCCCGAGAAGGCCAGGTTGATCACTTCCGGATCGGTTCCCGCGATGCGGCTCAGCACGGTGTCGGCGGCCTGCGCGCCGAGCGGCCCGGCGGCGTAGCAGCTCATCCGCAGCGGCTGGCCCGACGGTGCGGCGGCATCCCCCGCCGCGACGATACGATCGTCGTCGACGCTGGTCAGCGTCTCGTCGGTGATCAGCCGGCCGAGTGCGTCGGTGCACAGCCCGCTCGCGGCCGCCAGCGCGGGCACACCGAAACCACCCGTCCAGATGGTCAGTGCGCTCGCCCGCACCGCACCGTCGGCGAAGACGACCGCATCCGGCCGCACCTCGCTCACCACGACGCCTTCGAGCACCGCGACGCCGTGCCGGGACAGCCACCTGGCCACGGAGCCGCGACCCGGTGCGCTCAGCGACGGCGCCAGGGTCCGGCCACACACCAGCGTGACCCGGTGTCCTTGCTCGGTCAGCTCGGCGGCCGTCTCGATGCCGGTCAACCCACCGCCGACCACGGTGACCGGAGCGTCGAGGGGCGACTCCGCCAGCCTGGCACGCAGCCGCTGCGCGGATTCGAGTTCAGCGATGTCGAACGCGAACTCGGCCGCCCCGGGCACCGAGGACGGTATCGCCCCGGTGCTGCCGACCGCGTAGATGACGTAGTCGTAGTCCAGCGCTCGGCCCGACGCCAGCCGCACGGTGCGGGCGGCGCTGTCGATGCGCGTGGCGCTGTCGACGACCAACCGGATGCCCTCACCGAGCAGCGTGCCGTAGTCGACGGCGGCCTCGCCGGTGCCAGCCACGAACTGGTGCAGCCGGATTCGTTCGACGAACGTCGGGCGGGGATTGACCAGGGCGATGTCGACGTCGGCGCGCATCCGCAGATGGTTGGCCGCGAGCGTACCGGCGTAACCGCCGCCGATGACGACGACCTTGTTGGGTGTGTGGTTTCCGGGTGTGGGCATGGCGAGGTTTCCCTTCTCGAGCTCAGGTTCTCGACGGCGATCCGCGTGCACCCGTCGGGGGCGGCTACCGTGCGTCGTGGGTGGTGTCTCGCCAATCCGACAAGTCAGCACCCCGGAATGTGAGGCGACCGGTGCGGCGACGTGCCGACCTCACAGTTCACCGCGCTGTCCGGTCGAACTGGTGAGGGCAGACTGCGACCAAGGGAGCCGGCGACGCCATGACGACCCGATCCGAGCCAGGACACGTTCCGGCTGACTGCGGCCTGAGCGCGATCATGAGCGAGCGACGCCAGCTGATCAATCTCGCCTACCGGCTCCTCGGCTCCCTGGCCGACGCCGAGGATGTCGTTCAGGAGGCATACGCCCGCTGGTACGCCCTGTCCCGACCCGAGCAGGACGCCATCGATTCCCCGGGTGCGTGGTTGACCAAGGTCGCCAGCCGCATCTGCCTCAACGTGCTCTCCTCGGCGCGGGTCCGGCGCGAGACCTACGTGGGCGAATGGATCCCCGAGCCGCTACCCGAACCCCGGGAGTGGATCACCGGGCGGCCGGACGGAATCACCGTCGACCCGGCCGACCGGGTCACGCTCGACGAGTCGATCAACATGGCCTTCCTCGTCGTGCTCGAATCGATGACCCCGGCCGAGCGCGTCGCGTTCATCCTGCACGACGTCTTCCGCTACTCCTTCGCCGAGGTGGCCGACATCGTCGGCCGCACCCCGGCCGCATGCCGCCAACTGGCCACGTCGGCCCGCCGCCGCATCCGCGCCGCACAGGCTCCCACGACTCCGGTGGCCGAGCAGGCCCGAATCGTCAGGGACTTCAAACAGGCCTGGGAAGCCAGGGACATCGACGCCCTCATCGGCCTCCTCGACCCGAACGTCACGGCGATCTCCGACGGTGGCGGCGTGGTCAGCACCGTGCTCCGCCCCGTCGAAGGCGTCGAGCGGATTCTGCGCTCCCTGGTCCATCTCGAGGACAGGTTCCGCGACCAGACGATCCTGGAGCGTACGGTCAACGGCCAACCCGGCCTGATCGCCCAGCGGGACGGCGTCACCGTGTCGGTGTACGCGTTCGAGGTCGCCGGCGACCGGATCACGCGCATCTGGGCGGTGCGCAACCCCGACAAGCTCCGGCCGTGGACAGTGGAGCCCGAGCATCAGTAACGCTGCCGCGGCGGGGTCGCCGGGGGCCACCCGGACCACAAGGAAGACCACGGTCAGCGAGGCCAGAACGATCAGCAGTGCCTGCGCAAGGCGTCAGGACGAACCTGAGCATCAGCTGCTCCCGGCGTCGGCGGCAGCGGGCTGCCGGTGGGTGGAGGAGCCGCGGACGACCAGCTCGCCCGGGAAACTGATCCGGGTCCTGGGCGCCGCGGATCCGCGCCGGCCGATCCGGCCGACGAGCTGGTCGACGGCGGCGGCGCCGACCTGTTCGGCGGGGAGCCGGACGCTGGTCAGGCCCGGGGTGAGATACGCGGCGAAGGGATGGTCACCGAAGCCGACGACGGCGACCTCGCCGCCGATCACCCGTCCCGCCTCACTGAAAGCGCGGTAGACGCCCAGGGCGAAGGAGTCGTTGCCGACCAGGATGCCCGAGCGCGGCGGGACGTCGGCGGCCAGTTGCTGGGCCAGTTCGTACGCCTCGGCCGGCTCCCACGGCAGGGTGTTCGCGGCGCGCCGCCGGGTCGGTACGCGCAGCTCACGCACCGACTCCGGCGGCACCCCCCGTTCGGCCAGCGCCCGGTGGAACCCGTCCACCCGGGCCCGCACCGTGGAGATCTGGAGGTCCTCCTCCAGGAGGTAGACCTGCTCGACGCCGCTGTCGAGCAGGTGCAGCGTGGCCTCGTGGGCGCCCCGCTCGTAGTCGATCCCGACCAGATCGCAGTCGAGTTCGGGCAGGTCCCGGTTGACCAGCACCATCTCTGTACCGGCGGCCATCAGGCGCCGCCAGTGCTCCACCTCCGGCTGCACCGGCACGACGAGTGCGCCGTCGACGCCCCATCGCCGCATCGAGTCCACCGCCCGCAGCTCGTTGGTGTGGTTCTCCTCGGACACCACCAGCAGCACCGAGTAGCCCAGCACGCTGCCGCGCTGCTCGATGGCGCTGATCATGCGGGAGTAGAACGGGTTGGAGGGGTTGGTGATGACCACCCCGATGGTCATGGCCTGGCCGAGGACCAGTGACCGGGCCATGGTGTTCGGGACGTAGCCGAGCCGGTCGGCCTCGACCTTGATCATCGCCCGGGTCGCCTCGTTCACCGCGCTCTTGCCGGCGAGCGCGCGGGAGACGGTGTTGACCGACAGGCCGACCGAGGTCGCGATGTCTTGCAGCGTGACGCGTCGAGGTGGGTTCATGGTGACGTTGAGCGGCTTGCGGGGTACCGCTCAGCCTCCCGTCTGTACTGTGGACAGATCTGGTTGGTTGCTGGGTACCGGCGTGAAGCCCCGCACCGAGTCCCGCACCGCCTAGGCGGTGGTGATGGTCGCCGGGAAGATCCCGACGGCATCGTCCCAGATCGTTTTGCCCGCCCGCGCGTACAGGGTCTTCCGCTCCGCCTGCTCCGCCGAGCCGCGCGCCTTGGCCAGCAGTTCGTCCACCGCAGCGACCGCGCCACCGCCTGGCTCCCAGCGACCAGGCGTTCACCCGACCGACCGCCCCGTCGAGTAGCTCTCCGTCACGCCGCTGTCAGCCGCGGCCTCTTCCACCAGCGGCGTTCCCACCCCGACCCCTACCGGCGCCCCGACGGACCGGTGTGGTGGGACCAGTCACCCCAGCCCGAGCGAACGCAGCAATCTGAGCGAAGACACGGTGAAGAGCCCTCACCATGCTGAGTCCGGTGCCGGGCCGGAAGCCGAGGGGTTGACGGCGACGAGCATCCAGAGCCCCTGGAGGAGACGATGATCAAACTGATGCGACGGGCCGGTGCCGTCCTGGTCGCCGCCGCCGTGGCGATCGGCGTCGCCGCCGTGCCGGCCAGCGCCCACATGATTGCCGAGCCCTACACGGCCGACACGAAGTTCTTCCACACGGCTTTCCGGGTGACGCACGGCTGCGCCGGCTCCGCGACCACCGCGGTGCGGATGCGGATTCCCGAAGGCCTGCACCTCGTCACCCCTGATTCCGTACCCGGCTGGGAGCTCCAGGTGACCCGGGCGGTGGGCGTGGGCCAGGGCTTCGGCCGGATCGTCGAGGTGGCATGGACCGGCGGACCACTGCCCGACCAGGAGCAGCAACTCTTCGGCATGGGCTTCCGAATCGACCGGAAGGCGCCGGAGATCCTGTGGTTCCCGACCGTCCAGCAGTGCGAGGTCGGCGAGAACCGCTGGGTGGAGATTCCTCCCAGCCTGGAGGAGTGGCACGACCACAACTCAGCACCTTTCGTGATCAACGCCGCCTGGTAACGCACCGACACTCACGCCGCCGACCAGCGCAAGACCTGGTTGACGCCTGAGCACGCCCCCGGGGACCGTCTCAGCGCCCCCCGGTGGGCCTGGTCTCGTCCAGCTACGATGCGGATCATGTCCCCGAACTGGCGCCGCCCGGCGCTGCTACGGCCGTTCCGGGCCTGGGGGCCGGTCGTGGCGCTGCTCGTACTGGTGGTCGTGGCCACGGCGACCGTGGCCGTCGGTCTACGCCCCTCCCCCACCTCACCGGCCCGACCGGTGCTGGTCTCGACCGGCGACTGGGCGCCGTTCGTCGGGCCCGAACTGCCCGACGGCGGACCGGTCACGAAGCTGGTCGTCGAGGTGCTGAACCGGGCCGGCTACTCTCCCGAGGTCAGGTACACGTCGTGGTCCCTGGCCGAGGACCAGGTCCGGTCCGGGGCCACCATCGGGGCGTTCCCGCTGGTGGGCAGCGAGTCACGGCGGAAGGACCTGCTCCTCTCCGACTCCCTCATCGATTTCGAATACGTGCTCTTCTATGACCGCCGCAAGGGCACGCCGCGGGTCACCGCCGCCGCGGACCTGCGCGCCCTGCGCGTCGGCGGGATCAGCGGGTACGACTACTGGACCGACCTGGAGGCCGCGGTCCCCCGGATGGTGGAGTTCGGCTCGACTCTGGAAGGCTTCCAGGCGCTGGCGGACGGCCGGATCGACGTACTCGCCGAGGGGTTGCTCCCCGGCCAGGCGGCGCTGGCCGACCCGTCCTTCGCCGGGGATGCCCGCGACTTCGGCTACCTGCAGGGCAACAATCCGCTGGCGCACTCGGTGCAGGGCGTGTACTTCATGATGGCCAGAACCCCCGAGGCCGCGCCCGTGCTGGAGAGGTTCAACCGGGTGTTGGCGGAGCTCCGCCGGAGCACGGAATACGAGCAGTTCGTCGAGGGCCTCCAGCCGTCCGCGTTTCGGGACGTCACGCTTACCCCGGTGGGTGAGACCGGGCTGGTGGAGCTGCTGGACGACAAGGGCAACCTGGTGCTGGTCGCGCCGCAGGGCACGCGGGCCCAGGTGCTCACCTGGCCCGAGCAGTTCGTCCGCTCCGCCGGCACACGCCGCGAGCGGATTCTCGTTCAGGTGAAGATCACCAACGGCCCGGCGCGAGGACGGGTTCTGCACGTCGACGCCCGCGCCCTGCTGCTCGAAGCTACGGTGTCATGACCCAGCTACGGATCCTCGCTCCGGTGGTGGTGGACTACTACGCCGTCCCCGGCGCCTCGCTGCGCGATCCCCACGGGTACGCGGGGTTCTGGGCCGCGCAGCAACCGGCAGTCGACGACCTGATGAGAGTTCTCTCGCCCGCTGCCACGGACGAGCCCGGGCCACCGCCGCCGACCGTCGCGTTGGAGCACACCCGGGCCACGAGCTCACTGAACCTCTACCGCACCATCGACGACTACGCGGTCGAGCGCACCTTGCACATCCTCACCGGCACGCTGCGCCCGGAGCACCTGCCGGACGAGTTCGCCGGTGCCACCGACGCCCTGCACCGCGGGGTCACCGAGATCAGCTTCCGGCTGTTCGATCACGGCCTGATGCTGCTGGAGATCCTCACGGACGTGGGTCCGCTCGCCGAGCACACCGCCAAACTCGAAGCCCACCTCGACGGCATCCAGGCCCGGGCGGTGGCGATGGGTGAGAAGGTGGCGCGCGAGGCGGTTCGCCGGTACGTGGACCCGGTGTTGGGGCTGTTGCGCCGGGCCGACCGGGAGGAGCGGTTGGTCGTCGCGGCGACCCCGGCCGGTGACCCGGTGACGGTGGAGTTCGGCGAGGCGCTCTGGGTCACCCGCAGCCTCGTGGTCGATCCGTCCGAGCCGGGTGCCGAGCGGGCGATACGGCACTGGGTCAAAGACGTGGTAGCGCCCGGGGACGACGGCGATCCGGCGGACCGACTGCTGAACGGCGAGCTCCATCAACTCGTCCGCTGGCTGAACTACGTCTTCGTCGACCGGAGCGGCGCGGGCGGCCGGATGCTGCCCGGTGACCCGTTCCGCGACCAGTGGGACGCGCTGCGGTACGCCCAGGTGTTCTACGGGGTGCTGGACCGGATAGACAGCCGGCTGTCGAAGATCCTCGCGGACTCCGCGGCGGCGGGCTCGCGGTGGGAGCTCGAACGGCTCAAGGGGCATCTGATGAGCCTGAGCCAGCGGGCCGAACTGATCATCATGGAGCGCTGGGAGCTGTCGAAGTACCTCAAGCGCGCGGTACGTGCGGAGATGGACGCGATCCTGGCGTTCTGGGACTACGAAAGCCTGCTCGAACAGCCAGTCCGATTCAAGATCGGGATATGCGAGCGTCAGCTGGCGGAACTCGCCACCCGCCGCACGGCCCGTTCGGCCATGTTCACCGACCTCATCCTGTTGGGCATCGCGGTGACCTCGATCCTCGGCACGGCGTTGACGGTGACCGAGTTCGGCCGGTCGATCGCCAACGACCCTGAGATGGCGGCCTACGACCTGGGCAGGTCCTCCATCGTGGAGTGGATCGCCGCGCAGCCGGCCGACGCGGTCGTCGTCTCCTCCGGGGTGGTGTCGGTGCTGTTGGTGATCCTGTACCTGTTCTTCCGGCGCGACAAGAGCACATGAGAACGGCTCTGCGCAGTCGCCCGATCCGTGTCTTCGCGATCACCCAGTTCCTGCTCGAGGTGCAGTTCTGGTTCCCACTCTGGCTGATCTACCTGCTGGATCTGGGTTTTCCACTGACGACGGCGGTACTCGCCGACGGCGTGTTCCGGATCGTCGTGGTGGTGTGCGAGCTTCCTGTCGGGGTTGTCGCGGACCTGATCGGGCGGCGCCGCACCTACCTGGCCCTGGCCGCGGGAACGGTGCTGACCTTCGCCGCGATCACCCAGATCCGATCCGTGGAGATGCTGTTCGGGACGTGGGTGCTCTGGGGGGTGCTCTGGGCGCTTACCTCCGGCGCGGCCAGCACCTACCTGTACGAACTGTGCGACCAGGACGAATTGGAGATCAGCCCGGCCAAGGCCTTCGGGCTGGTGCGGGCAGCGGGTAACGCATCCGTGCTGCTCTCGCTTCTCGCGGCCGGTTACCTGTACGAGGTGGACCACCGGCTGCCGTTCGCGGTCACCGCCGCCCTGGCTGCGGTGGCCTTCCTGCTCGCGCTCACCCTGCCGGAGATCCGCAAACCCCAGGTGGTCTCCAGGCTGTCGTCGGTGATGGCGGACATCCGTCGCGCGGCAGCCGATCCCCGGATGCGCCGGGTCGGGTGGCTCGGCGTCCTCCTGCTGCTGTTCGGGTGGAGTGCCCGCATCCTGTTCCAGCCGCTGGCGCTCGAACTGGGCCTGTCCGCCGAACTGACCGGATCGATGTACGCGGCGTTCGCCGCGGCCTCCGTGCTCGGCGGCTTGACGGCCGGATACGTCGGACGGTCACACCGCCGGCCCGCCCTGGCCGCGGCGTTCCTGCTCATCCTCGCCGCCCTGGTGGCCACCGGTCAGGTGCTGTGGCTGGGCCCGTTCCTGTTCCTGCCGTTGATGGGATTCGGCTACGCCCTGGGCATGACTGTCTTGGAGGTGCTGACCAACGAGGTCACCCCTCAGCCGGTGCGGGCCCTGGCGTTCGGCGTGATCAGCTGCCTGAGCGGGCTGGGCATCGCCGTGGCCCGCCCCGGGCTCGGGATCCTGTCCGCGGACCACTCCACCTCGTTCGCGTTCCTGACGTGGGCCGGCGTCGGGCTGCTGCTGGTGGGCCTGGCGGTGCCGGGAATCCGCCGGCTGCACCCGGCGGTGGACAAGCCCCTCGACCTACCCCGTCCGGCCGAGCCGGCCGTATCCGGCGGCGATTCCTCGGCCGCCCACGCGCCCGGCTCGCCACCCGCCCGTGTCAGCGCCTCACCGCCGGCCTCCCAGACACCTGAGTGAGGTGCTCACGATCGCCGCCGCGAGCCCGCCTTCCATTGGTTGATCCTCTCACCCCGCAGCGGTCCGCCTCGGCCGTGCCCTCGGTGTCGTCGGCCAGCCGTCTCGCCCGTCGTGACCGACACGAACCGTCAGCAACGACGGGACGATCCCGTGGGAGAGCTTGTCGGCCCGGCCTCGCCCCCACGGGCCGACGTGGTTCGCGTACCGTGATCGCATTTCGCCGTGACGGGCGATTTTCATACGCTGCGAGTGGATTGACGGAGGACGGATGGAGCGAGACAGACGGAACGTACGCCTGTCCTTGGCGAGCCTTGACGTCCTCGGGACCGATTCGGAGTTGCGGGCCCAGGTCGAGCACGCCATGCGGGAGGTGGACAGCCGCCCCGCACCCGATGCCTTCGCCGGTCACGACAGGACCGGGTCCATCATGGTGCGGGTGAGTGCCGCCGGCCAGGTTGAGGACGTATCGGTCGGCCGTGACTGGCGGACCCACCTTGGTCTCGACGGTGCGGCCCAAGCCCTCTTCGAGGCGTACGTTGCTGCGCTGCAGGCAACACTCGAGGCAGCAGCGTTACGGGCGTTGCAGCGGGATCAGGCAGCTTCCCCGCCAGCGGCCCAGGCGGCCACCGCGGAGCCCGACGAGGTCGACGAGCACCTCTGGCTGCGCCGTACCTGGCAGACCCTCCACGAGATCGACGCCGACCTCGAGCGGTTGACCCACGAGCCGGGCCCGCCGGCCGAAGAGACGATCCCCAGCCCTGAGGGCAGCCTGACCGTGCACGTTCGCGCCGGCAGCATCACGGCCATCACCGGCGATGTCGCGCGCCTCGCTCGGCTGGACGTGGGCCAGCTCCGGTACGAGGCGCTCGACGTGTTGCGCAGCTACGACCTGGCCCACCCGCGGAACCGAGAGGCGCCGGCATGAAAGAGCTCACCGTCATCACCGACTCGCTGCGCGACGAGGCTCACAAGTGGCTCACCCTGTCCGACCGGGTCGCCGTGATCAAGACAGCCACCGAGGATCTCACCCTGGACGCCTCGGCGTTCTTCGTCGGGGACGGCACCACCGCGGTCCACGCCAAGGCGTACCAGGACTTCCACAACTTCATGGTCACGATCCTCACCGGCGCGGTCACCGAATTCGAGCAGGTCGGTGGGGCGCTGCGACACATCGCCGACGAGTACGACCGCGCCGACGAGGTGATCTCCCTCGATCTCAACAAGATCTACACGGCCTGAGCAGAAGGACACACGAACAGTGCAGCCAGGAGCCACGGACATCGAGTACGGCGAGCCGTTCAACAAGGCGTTCGACCAGATCCGATCCGGTATCGACACCGCCGCCGACAAGTTCAACGAGATCGTCGACCGGGCCAACGGGCACAAGTGGCTGCTCGGACCCTTGGCGATGTGGTGGATCAAGGACCACCTCGACGACGTCCGCCACGGCCTGGACTCGGTCCTCGACCGGGTCGACTACGCCCTGGAGCACCAGTTGCCGGTCCTCTCGCTGATCAATATCAGCTTCCGGTGGGTCAACGAGGTGAAGAACCCGATCTCGGACCTGTCCTTCGCCACCACCGAGCCGGCGAACGAGAATCTCGCCAAATGGAGCGGGGACGCCGCCAGCGCCTACAACGCCAAGGCCGGCAAGCAGAAGGCCGCGGTCGACGAGTCCGTGACCAAGGCGGAGTTCATCAGCCAGTGGCTGTTCAAGATTGCCAAGGCGAACGTCGACTACGTCGTCGAACTAGCCAAGATCGTGACCGGGTTGGCCGGCAAGCTGGCCCAGGCCGCGGTCGACGCCGCCAGCCTCATCGATCTGCTGTGGGCCGTTGACGCGCTCGCCAAAGCCGTTGGTGATCTGGTCACCGCCGGGCTGAACACCCTGCTCAAAATCGGGCAGCGGTTCATCGATGCGCTGGGCAACGTGCGGGACATCGCCACCCAGGTCGGCGACCACTCGAAACTGCCCGGGGGACAGTGGCCCGAAGCCGTACGCGGCTGAACCGCCCTCGCCCAGACACGTACCCGCACGGGCGACGGGCGAGTCACGCGTGCGAGAGGTCGCAGCCCGCCCGGCCGGCTGGCTGCGACCTCGCCGGCCTGACCCTGGCTGCGAGGATTCAGGCTGTCGGCACCGCCGACTGGGTCGCCTTCACGATGGCCAGCGTCTTCGCCTCCAGCGTCGACGTGGGAACATACGACTTGCCGCCGACGGCGAGCCACACCTTCACCACCAGATTCCCGGCACGGGCATGGACCATGTACTCCGCGTACTTGAACCCGGGCGCCGACTGCTTCGTGAACGCCTCAGCTTCCCCGCCCAGGCCGCTCACTGCTCCGACCGGGTTCATACCCGTGGCCCCACGGGTGCCCCGATACAGTTGGCGGGCCTCCTCCACCGTCTCGGGGGTCGACGCCTCCACCCGCAGGTTCGCCTCGTATCCCGCCTTGGTACGCATCTCGAACAGGCACGCCGCCCCCGGACGACCCGCCGGTGGGCTCGGATCGGTCCGGCGCACCGTCAACCCCAGGTCCGCGAGCGCCTCCAGATCCGTGCGCCCGCACAGGTCCAGGCCGGCGGCACGGTAGGTGGCACCATCAGCGGCAGTGGTCGTTCCCGGGCCACCGGACGACGCCGCGACGGCTGCGGTCGGCGTGACGAAGGGATCACCGTTGTCGCGATCGCAACCGGTCATCGCAAGAACGAGCGCGAACGCAGCCGCCGCGGCGGCAGCACGCATCGGGGCAGGCACGACCACGACCATACCGCCGGTGACCGACTCGCATCGTCCGCGCGAACAGCGGATATGGTTCGGCCTATGGCCGGCCGAGAGAGCCTCGAACAGATCATCCGCACCCGCACCGTCACCGCCAACGCAATCCTCGCCAACCACGTCGACCTGCGCGCCTACCCCTATCGGCTGCTCTCCGTCCTGGCCCACGGCATCGGCGCCGATCGGGTGACACAGGCCGTCGCCGCAGCGGAGACGCTCGAAGCCTTCGGCTGGGAACTCGTCACCATCTCCGAGTTCACCTCAAGTCACCTGACGTACGCGATCATGCGTCGGCGCTGATTTCCCCTCGGGGTGCGGTCAACGGCCCAGCCGGAGTCGCGATCTGCAGCCAGCCGCTAGCCGACGCGTACATCCCCATGGTGCCCCACTGTAGAGATGGATGGAGTGTTCAGAGTGGTCGCCAGCGGCGATTCCCGGCGATCAGGCGGCGCAGGCCGTGGCATCATCGCCTCATGGCGGCTGAATCCCGGCACCTTTCCGTGTACATCGACCGGCCGGTGGAGGAGGTCTACGCTTTCGCCGCCGACCCGGAGAACCTGCCTCGGTGGGCGCCCGGTCTGGGCAACTCGGTGGTGCGGATCGACGACAACTGGTTCGTCGGGACGCCCGAGGGCCGGATTCGGGTGACGTTCGCCCCGAAAAACGAGTACGGGGTGCTCGACCACGAGGTGCTGACGCCCGCCGGCGAGACGGTGTACGTACCGCTGCGAGTGATCGTGAACGGGACTGGCTGCGAAGTGGTCTTCACGCTCCGCCGCTCGCCGGGGATGACCGACGCGGAGTTCGAACGGGACACGGCATTGGTCAACAGCGACCTCGCGCTCCTCAGGAAGGTCCTCGAACACCCTGGCGGGTGAGATTGTGAGACGCTAGCCGCCAAGATCGCGCCATGGGAGGTCCGGCCGCCGCCGGCGACCACAGTCGCCTTGTCTGGCTGACCGATGTGCTCCCGCATGCCATGGCTGACGCGGTGCGGGCCCGGGTCGAGCGGGGCATCCTCGAGATCAAGCAGATTCTGGAGTCGGCCGAGCCCGAAATCTGATGCTGAAGCCAGACTCCATGCGGCAGCGCTGCGAGGAACTCGGCTGACCGGTCGCCTGGCTGGTGAGCACGCCGTACGTGACATCCTGCGGGTGAAGCTGACCCGGCAGCGTTGAATTTCGCCACGGCCACCGCCACACCGGAGATCCTGATCGATTCCCGGTGATCAGGCGCTGACCGCTTCATGTCGCCCGCTTCCCTGCTCGGCCGCTGATCTTTCGCGGCGCTGCGCACGACGACCGTGGATCAATAGCGGCTCGCGGAGTCAGGCCCGAAGCTTAGGCGGTCGAGTCAAGGTGCTATTCATCACTTCGAATGAACGATTTCAACCGAAAGTACTAAGCCCCCCAGCAAGTCGACCCTGTCTACCACGTGTGAAGTTCCTTACGTCGCCGGAGAGTTCGGTGGCGGTGTTGGCTTTGTAGCCAGTGGTCGGTGGTGGCTCAGGTATTTCGGGGGATCTCATGAGCGACGATATGCTGGAACGCGATCATGAATTACGGGAAATTGCCAGAATATTGGCAGGAGCAAGATTGGCGTCCGGTCACCCGAACGTGCCGATCATCGCGATCACCGGCACCGAAGGCGCGGGCACCTCACGGGTCCTGGCCGAGACCGCCGACATCGGCCGCCGGCTGGGCTATCGGCTGGGACCGCGGGGACGCGGGGAGGCGCTGGCTGCCGGGACGCGTCAGGCGCTCGGCGCCGTACCACAGGACGCGCCGGTTCTGCTCACGGTGGACGAGGCGCACCTCACCGGAGCCGATGATCTCGTCATGTTGCACGTCCGGGCGCAGGAAGCCGCGAACGCGCCGGTGGTGCTGGCGGCCGCGGGTCGTCAGCGGGACGACGGCACCGCCGACTGGCTACCCGCCGACGACACCGCCGTCACCAGGCTGTCGCTCCGCCCGCTCACCCAGGACGCCGTACGCGAAATTATCGCCCGCCGCGTCGGCGCGCCACCGACCGACACCCTCGCCCGATTCGCCGCGCAGGCCGGCGGCAACCCGCTGCTGGTGACTGAGTTGATCACGGGGTTGGTGGAGGAGGGCGCGGTCCGGGTGGTGAACGATCGCTCGGCGATGCTGCGCGCCGTCCCGTCCGGGCGGGTCGAGCTCCTGGTGCGCCAGCGGCTCGCGGCGCTGCCCCGGCCGTACCAGCAACTGCTCCAGGTCGCCGCCGCACTCAGCGGCCGGCCTGACCCACTGAGAATCCGGTCGATCGCGCAACTCAGCGGCGCCGAGCGCGACGTGCTTGACCAGGCAAGCTCCTCGATCCTGCTCAGACGGTCCGATGCCTACGTCCGGTTCCGGAGTGTCCTGGCCTGGCTGGCCGTTCGCAACAGCATGCCGGCCCTGCTGCGGGCCATCGTGAAGACGGGCGACCCCGGCGACGCGTCCCGGGACCGTTCCGCCGACCAGGCCATCCCGAGCCGCCCCCGGCGCGGCGAATCGCACGGCAGCGACACCGGCCCGGCGTGCCCCTGGTGCGCCCTCACGGACACGGAACGAACCATCGCGGTGTTCGTCAGTGAGGGACTGACGAACCGGGAGATCGCCCGGCGGGTGTTCCTGTCGCCGCACACGGTGAACTACCACCTGCGCAACACCTTCCGAAAACTGGGCATCGCGTCCCGGGTCGCACTGGCAGGCATCACCGCGGGGCGGCACCCGCACGACCATCCCCGCGGCCCAGCCGGCGACTGACTCTGTGCTCGTGGCCGGGATTCCCGGTCACCGCACCGCCGGGGCATCGGCGGCCAGCTCGGCGAGGACGGCGCCGGTCGTCGTGGCCACACCGCACCGTCGGGCGACCAGGTCGAGCGCCATCAGGTGCTCGTCCCGGGTGAAGTCGGCCACCGCGTCGGCGACCAGGAAGGGTTCGATGTCGCGGGCGAAAGCGTCGAACGCGGTGAGCATGCAGCCGAGATGGGCGTACACCCCGCAGATGACGAGCTGATCGCGCCCGGCGGCGCGAAGCCGGCGCTCCAGGTCCGAACGGGCGAAGGCGCTGTAACGCCACTTGGTCAGTACGACGTCGTCGGGGCCCGGCGCGAGCGGCGGTACGACGCGCCGGTGCCGCGGTTCGGTGCTCATGCCGCCGCCCCAGAAGCTGCGTAGCAGTCCACGCTGCTCACGCGTCATCCCGCCGGGCTGTGCCGTGTAGTAGACCGGTATGCCGGTGGCGACCGCCGCCTCCCGGAGCGCGGCGACGTGCCGGATCACTTCCGGCATCGGTGATTCGCCGCGCGGGAAGAAGTCCACGAAGTACTGCTGCATGTCGTGGATGAGCAACGCGGCCCGCCGGGGGCGGACTTTCCAGTCCGCCGCGCTCGGCGGCACCTCGATGGGGCCAGGCAGGGCGTACGAGTCGATCGTCGGGATGCTCATGAATCTCCGATCGGGCGGATCCGGATGGGTCAGTTGCCGAGGGCGGCGCCGCCGTCGACCTGCAGGTCCTGCATGGTGATGTGCCCCGCCCGCTCGGAGGCGAGGAACAGCACCGCCTCGGCGACGTCGGCCGTGCTCGCCAGCTTCCGCAGCGGGATCCCGACTCGGTACTGCTCGAGCGAGCCGTGCAGGGTCGCCCGTGGGCCCGCGTCGTCGGTCCACATGCCGCGCAGCATCGGGGTGTCGGTGGAGCCGGGCGACACGATGTTGCACCGGATGCCGTAGCCGGCCAGTTCGAGCCCGAGGCATTTCATGAGCGAGGTCGTGGCGGCCTTCGACGCGGCGTACGCGGCCATCTGCATCCGGGGCACCTGGGCGGCGTTGGAGGCGACGGTCACGATGGCGCCGCGTCTGCGTCCGACCATCCGCCGGGCCACCGAGCGGGCCAGGAAGAAGACGCCGTCGGTGTTCACCGAGAAGGCCCGGGACCACTCGGCGTCGGTCAGCTCGGTGATCGGCCCGAGGACGAGCACGCCGGCCACGTTCGCCAGCACCTCGACCGGCCCCCGCTCCCGCTCGATGGTGGCAACGGCGGTCTCGACCGCCCGGCTGTCGCTCACGTCGAGGGGTACCGTGACGACATCGAGGCCGTCGTCGACCAGCCGGCCGAGTTTCGCCAGGGCGTCCGCGTTGTTGTCGATGGCGACCACCCGGGCTCCCCGCGCGCCGAAGGCTTCCACCACGGTCCGGCCGATGCCCTGGGCGGCACCGGTCACCACGACCACCTTTCCGGAGAACTCGCGCTCGATTGCGCCATCGGTGCGGTGATGTGTCGTCAGAGTCATGCCCACGCTCCCTGCCTCGGGTTGTCGGCGGCGGTTGCGTCATAGCCGGTCACGCAACCGCCGCCGCTGCGTCATAGCCGTACAACCACTCCTGATCACGAAGGTTGGCGGCGGTCGCCAACCGTGCGTCCCGCTCCTGCGCGCGGGTGCCGTCCGCGAGGTGCAGGGTCCGGTTGTTCGCCCGCGAGCGCAGGTGCACCTCGTCGGTACGCGGGCGGCGGACCCGCTCGTAGCGCCGCAGCGCCGGCCGGACGTCGTCCCGATCGGCGGCCGTGAGGCACCGGGCGAGCGCCACCGCGTCCTCGATCGCCTGGTTGGCCCCCTGGGCCAGGAACGGGAGCATCGGGTGGGCGGCGTCGCCGAGCAGCACCGTCCGCCGGCCGCTCCAGCCGACGACCGGATCCCGGTCATGCAGCGCCCAACGGCCCATTTCGTCGGCCGACCCGATCAGCTTCCGCACCTCCGGATGCCAGTCCCGGTACACGAGCGCCAGCTCACCGGGCTCCCCGACGGCGGACCACGACTCCTGCTGGCCAGCGGTCGCGGGAACCGTCGCGCCGAAGCTGACCATCCGGCCGCCGGCGACCGGATAGCCGACGCAGTGTTGGTTCGGTCCGAGCCACAGTTGCACCCGCGGGTCCTGGGTGAGAGACGGGACCCGATCGGCCGGCACCAGGCCGCGGAAGATGAGCTGCCCGGAGAAGCGCGGCTCATCGCGGTGCAGACCGGCCCGGACCACCGAGTGGATACCGTCCGCCCCGACCACCACGTCGGCCCGCTCGCGGGCACCGTCGGTGAACTCCAGTTCGGCCTGGTCCGGGCCGTCGTGGACGGCGACGACGCGCCGGCCCAGCCGCAGCGAACCGGGCGGCAACAGCCCGACCAGCCCATGGTGCAGGTCGGACCGGAGCACCGTGAGGTAGGGAGCGCCGAACTGTTCGACGCACCCGTCCAACGGCAGGCGAGAGATCGTGGCGCCGTCGTTCCACCGTCGCATCTGGATCGCGCCCACCGGTACGGCGACCGCTCGCAAATGGTCGGTGAGGCCGAGCCGGTGCAGCGGCCGGACGGCGTTCGGCGCCAACTGGACGCCAGCACCCACCGGTTTCAGCGCGGGCGCCTGTTCGTACACCCTGCAGTCGATCCCGGCGGCGTGCAGCTCGGCCGCCAGAGTGCAGCCGCCTATCCCCGCCCCGACGATCGTGACCCGCGGTCGCCAGCCCGTCATCAGATTCCTTCCGTGGATACCCCGGCCCGCAGGCCCGGGAGAAAACGGACTCCTGCGGAGCAGGACCTCAGTAGTAGAGGAGTCCCCGGTCCCAGTCCTCGTCAGCGCCGAACAGGCTGCGCGGCTTGACGACGTCGTGGACCCCGGTCAGCACGTGCTCGGGCACGAGGGTGCCGGGCGGTACCGCGACGACCTCGCTGGGCACGCCGAACTCCGCGCTGATCGACGCGCGGAGGGCTTCGGCGGCAGCCGGCCCGGCTGCCGCCGATGCCTCGAACTCCACCCGCAGCCGGTCCGGCTCGGCGCGGGCCCGCCAGAACATCACCTCGTACGCCTCGGGCAGACCGAAGACCAACTCCTCGAGTCGACCCTGGCTGACCGTCGCACCCGCGACCGGGTATCCGAATGCCGCCCGCCCCAGCACCCGGATCGTCGGCAACGCCCAGCCGCATTCGCACCCGTCGGCACGTACCTCGACGTTGTCCCCCAGGTTGTACCTCAGCAGCGGCATCGCCTCCCGGAACAGCGGTGTCACCACCAGCTCTCCGGCACCCGTCGGGGTGATCTTGCCGGTCTGCGGTTGGTAGACCTCGAAAATCGCCCGATCCGACCAGAGGTGCAGCTGCCCCTGCGGACACTCGCCGGCCAGGCTGCCGGTCTCGGTCGACCCGTACTCCTCCACCACCGGCACACCCCAGATGGCGCTGATCCGGCGCCGTCGGGCCGGGCTCAGCGGCTCACCACCGACGAACAGCGCGCGCAGACCGGGGAAATCGGCACCGGGCCGATGACCGGCAGCCCGGGCCGCGGCGGCCCAGAGCAGGGTCTCGGTCGGCATCGACCAGGTCAGCGTGACGCCGAGGTCGCGCAGCACCCGCACCACCCGGGAGTACGGCATCGCCAGCGATCGGTTGTCTCCGGGGACCACCGTCGCGCCGTGCAGCCGGGCGGCGGCGTGCGCCAGGTGCCCGGTGATCATCAGCGCGTACGGGGTACGGACCAGGAAAATATCCTCAGCCGAGATGCCCACCCACTTGCGGGCGTACCGCTCGGCGAGGTCGATCCAGTCGTCCGCGGTGTAGTACGACGGGGTCGGTGTCCCGGCCGTGCCACTGGATTCGTGGTAAGTGGCGAGCTCGGCCCGCCCGACCGCAAGCATGCCGAACGGGTACGCGTCGCGGAGATCCTGTTTCGTGGTCAGCGGCAGCGCAGCCAGGTCGGCCCGGGTCCGGATCGAACCGGCGAGCCGGGACCGGTAGAACGGTGACCGCCGAGCCCACTCCAGGGTCCGCCCGAGTTGGGCGTCCTGGATCGCGGTCAGCTCGGACGTGTCCCGCCAGTCACCGAGCTGCGGCAGTCGGCTGGTGATCGTCGTCACCGTACCCTCCTTCCTCCTCGGATGTCGGCGCGTTCGTGCCCGCCGTCAACAGCCGGACGGCGTTGTCCCAGGCGATCTGTTGCCAGGCGTCGGGCGGCAGGCGCAGCACCGCGTACTTGGCCAGCTCGACCTGGGGGTGCTGCAGCGGCGCCTCGGTGCCGAACAGCAGCCGGGACGGGCCGAGCCGGTCGATCGCGAACCGCAGCACGTCGGTGTAGCCGCCGGACGTCTCGACCACGATGTTCGGCACGGCGGCGACCAGGTCGAGGCCGTGATAGTCAATGTTCCCGACGCCGGTGTGCCCCAGCACGAACGTCACGTCGGGGAACCGGCCGGCGAGCGTGACCACGTCGGCCACCCCACTGCCGGGGCGGTGCAGCGGCGCGACGTACACCGGGTGGCGGAACTCCCCCGCGACGGCGACCAGCGCGGCGACCCGGGGATCACCGAGGCCGACCCCGTGCACCACCGGCGACAACTCCAGTCCGCATACGTCGGGCGCCGCCGCCCGGTAGACCTCGGGCCCTCGATGCGGGTTGGCGAAGTGGAACGGTAGGAGACGGCCTGCGGACCGGGCCGCCGCCGCCAGCACCGCCTCGTTGTCGGCGTCCGTCTCGACATGTCCGCCGTCGGAGAGCTGCCGGGAGAGCGTGACCCGGTCCATCGTCCCGCCGGCACAGACCACGGCACGCTCGATGCCGCAGTCGTCGAGCAGCCGCAGCAGCGCCTCGGCCGCGCCCGGCCGGGGTGCCAGCCGTACGTGGAAGTCGAAGACCGGCTGCGCGGTACGCACGTCGTCCGCGCTCACTGCTCGCGGCAGAACTCGTCGATCGGGTACCCCACGTGGCGGTCGGCCGTCGGCAGGTAGCCCAGCACCCTGTCACCCGGCTTCAGCTCGGTGGAGTTGAGCACCGCCCCGCCGGGGCCGAGGACCCGGACGTGCCAGTCGTCCTGGAGAATCAGGTTGACGGTCACCCCGTTCGGCGCCACCGCGTCGACCGCCAGCAGCGGCCGAGTCTCGATCTTGACGCGGCCGACGGTCGAGACCCGGGTGCGGCCCTTGACGTCGACCGCCAGGACCCGGCTGCCGGAGCGCAGCTCACTCAGGTAGTTGGTCCGGCCCTCCGTGGAGAGGGTGTACGACATGATGGCCCCGGCGTTGACCCGGAACGGGCGGGTCGGCATGTACGGCAGCGGGTGGGTCTCGCTGACGCAGAGGATCATGCCCTTGGAGTGCGACCCGACCAGGATGCCCTCGTCCTCGCGGAACTGGGTGCAGGTGTCCACGCAGGCGCGTTCGCCCATGCCTACCCGGCGGATCTCGGTCACCTCCAGTTCGACCAGGTCGAGGTCGGGTGACTGGGCCTGTGCCGCGGCGCTGAGGGCGGTCGTGTCCCCGACCGCACGGGGGCGCATCATCACCCCGTCCGAGCCGTGCTCCAGCACCCCGAAGATGATCCTCGCCTCCTCGACGTCCTGGGCGACGGTGATGATGCTGCCGTTCGCGTCGGCCGCCGCCGCCAGGACGATCTCGAGCGGGATCTTCGTCGGGTCGCGGAACAGCAGCACGCTCCAGCGCTCGGTGCGGGCGGCGACGCACGCCTGGTCGAGGGTCGCCGCGTCGATGATCTCCACAAACCGCCCGAACTCGACGTCGGGATACTTGCGGGCCAGTTCGTCGGTAGATCCGTGCACGGCCGGGTCGACGATGACGACGTCGGCGCCGGTCGGGTCGCCCGGCAGCGGCGCGTCGCCGAGCACCAGGACCTTGCGTACGGTCGGCGGCAGGCCGTCGAAGGCCGACAGGTCGGCAGCGACGATGCCGTCGACCCGTTGGTGCACCGCCTCCTCCAGCACAGCGGTCCGAATGTCCCGCGCATCGCGGAGGTCCATCCAGCAGATCCTCACTCTGGCTCCTCTCGGGTGGGTGGTACGCGAACGGATGTCAGCCGGCTCAGATGGCCCGGGCCGGTGGGTCTGGGCTCGACGGATCGGGCTCGGGACTCACGGAACCGCGAACCGCAGTTCGCGGAGTGCGGGTCGGCCGAGGATCGGGTGGATCCGGGCGGCCAGGGCGGCGGCGACAGCGCCCGGGTCCTCCGCCTCGAAGACGTTGCGCCCCATAGCCACGCCGGCCGCGCCGCCCCGCACCACGTCGTCGACGTAGGCCGCCAGGTCGTCCTGGCCGCGGCGGGGGCCGCCGGCGACGATCACCGGCACCGGGCTGTCCCCGGTCACCGTCCGCAGCGCCTCGACCGACCCCGGGTAGACCGTCTTGACCAGGTCGGCGCCGAGGTCAGCGGCGAGGATCACGCTGTGCGCGACCAGGTCGGCCCGGCCCGGGTCGGTGATCTTCGGGCCGCGCGGGTACATCATGGCGAGCAGTGGCACGTTCCACCGCTCGCACGCCTCGGCCACCGCCGCGAGATCGGCTATCTGCCGCGACTCCTCCCGGGATCCGACGTTGACATGGACGCTCACCGCGTCGGCACCCAGGCTCAGCGCCTCCGCCACGGTCGCGACCAGGTACTTCGCGTCCGGGTCGGGCGCGTTGACGGTGCTGGCGCTCAGGTGCACCACCAGCGCGAGGTCGGCGAACCAGCGCGGGTCGACGTACCGGAGCACGCCCTTGTGCAGCACGACGGCGTCAACGCCGTTCTCGGCCAACTGACCGATGAGGCGGTCTACCCGCTGGCCACCGGTCACCGGCCCGTCGGTGACCGAGTGATCGAGGGGCACGACGAACAACCGGTCGTCGGCGTGCCGGTGGAGTCGCCGCAGCCGCACCTGGCGGGCGAAGGAGCTGTTGATGTGCACGTGTCCTCCCTTTCGGACGCTCAGGAATGGATCAGCCGCGACGGGTGGGCGGGTTGCTGGCCGAGTTCGAACTCCTCGTGCAGCACGGCCACCGCGTCGAGCACCCGTCCCGCGGCCACGGCGACCGAGGCTCGCAGTTGGGACATGGAGACCCAACTGGTGACGATGTCGGCGGCGGCGAGCGCCGACAGCATCCGCGCCGTGTACCGCGGGCGGTTGAGCAGCCCGGTACCGACGAGGGAGACCTTGGCGACCTCCTCGTCGAACCGGACGGAACCGCCGCCGGCCGTGACGGCGGTGGTGAGGTCCGGCCGAACGCTGGGCAGGTCGCTGCGGCGCATCAGCAAACCCATCCGGAACTCGTCCTCGTGCGGTCCCGAGCGTGCGACCAGGTCGACCGGCGCGTGGTGGCGGGCGAACAGGTTCAGAACCTCGACGGCGGGATCGCCGTGTCCCCGGTCGGCACGGACCAGAACCCGGGCGACGTCCAAGTCGTGGACGACGGCGACGATGCCCAGGTCCTCCAGCTCGGTCGTACCGCTGCGACCCGGTACCACCGTGCCCGCCCCGGATCGCAACGAGCTGCGTACGTGCACCTCGAGCCCGCGGGCGACGGCCAGCTCGACCGACCGGGCGTGCAGGACACGTGCTCCGGCGAACGCCATCTCGACCATCACCTGTGGATGCACCACCGGCAGCCGCCGCGCCTGCGGCACCACCCGTGGGTCGGCGTTGTAGACGCCGTCCACGTCGGTGTAGATCTGGCAGCTGTCGGCGCCGAGCGCCGCGGCGAGGGCCACCGCCGTGGTGTCCGATCCGCCGCGCCCGAGCGTCATCACGTCACCGCACTCGTCGATGCCCTGGAAGCCGGCGACGACAACGACGTTGCCGTCGGCCAGCAACTGCTCGATCCGTCCGGTCGAGATCGCCGCGATCTGCCCCTCGCCGTGCGGTCCGGACACCGTGATGCCGGCCTGCGCGCCGCTGAGCGACACCGCCGCGACGCCGAGCGCGCGTAGGTGCAGGGCAAGCAGCGCGGCGGACATCAGCTCCCCGGTGGCGAGGAGTTGGTCGACCTCCCGGGCCGGCAGCACGGTGCCCGGCGATACGCCGGTCGCCTCGGCTGCGGCGAGCAGCTGGTCGGTCGTGTGGCCTTGGGCGGACACCACGACGACCGTCGGTCCGGTCGACCCGGCGATCGACCGGGCTACCCGACGCAGGCAGGAGGCGTCGGCGAGGGACGAGCCGCCGTATTTGCGCACGACCACCGTCATCGGCCCACCGCCTCCGGCTGCGGACGGCTGGAATCCGACGCGGGCAGGAGTCGGCCGACCAGTTCGTCGATGATCTCGATGCCGTGCTCGGTGAGCACGGACTCGGGATGGAACTGCACCGAGGCGAACCGCGGCCCGCGCATGGCCAGTACCTCTCCGGAGCCGGCGTCCCGGCACAGCTGGACGTCGCCACCGGCCAACAGGGGTCTGACCCGGTCGCTCGCGGCGCGGGCGGAGAAGGTGTTGTAGAAGCCGCAGCGCTCGACCCGCCCGAAGTAGTCGATGGCGAGCTGTACGCCCTGGTTGGGGGTTGCTCGGCGCCGCAGTTCGAGGCCGAGCACCGAGGCCAGGATCTGGTGGCCGAGGCAGATGGCCAGCAACGGCACCCGATCGGCCAGGAACCCGGCGACGAGCCGGGACATCCGGGCGATCCTGGGATCGCCGCGGTCGGTCGGATCACCCGGCCCGGGGCCGGCCACCAGCAGGTCGAAGCCGGCCGGGTCGCAGGGTTCGTCGAACCGCCGGACCAGCACGGTGTGCCCGAGCGCGGCCAGTTGGTGCCGCAGCATCAGAGTGAAGTTGTCCTCACAGTCGATGACCAGGATGCGGCGCCCGGTCGACCCGGTACGGACGTCGGGCGTGCGGCGGGCACCGAACCAGAAGTCGGCCAGGTGTTCGTTGCGTCCGGCGAGCACCTCGCGCAGGGCGGGATGCTCGGTCCAGCCGTTCGGACCGCTCGTGGGCTGGGCCGGCGGGGCGCCGGTTCCGGCGGCGCCGAACGCGTCGCGCAGGGCCGCCGCCTTGGCTCGGGTCTCGGCCGCCTCGGCGGCCGGATCGGAGTGGCGTACCAGGGTGGCCCCGACGTCGATACGCAGCCGACCCGTGGCGTCTATGTCGGCCGTCCGGATCGTGATCGTCGAATCCAGCCGCTGTCGCCCGTCGGGCTCCCGGCCGATCAGTGCCACCACCCCGCTGTAGTAGGCCCGCCCGGTCGGCTCGTGGCGTGCGATGACCCGGCAGGCCGACTCGATCGGGCTGCCGGTGACGGTGGGCGCGAAGAGCGTGGCCCGGAGCACCTCGCGTACGTCGAGGTCGGTCGGCCCCTCGATGAGGTACTCGGTGTGCGCGAGGCGGGACATGGCCTTGAGCCGCGGGCCGAGCGCTCGCCCGCCGCCTCGGCAGACGCGGGCCATCATCTTGAGCTCCTCGTCGAGCACCATGAACAGTTCGTCGGACTCCTTCCGGTCGACGAGAAAGTCGAGCGCGCCGTCCACCGTCGCGCCGGCGGACGGATAGCGGTACGTGCCACTGATCGGGTTCATCACGGCCGTGCCGCCGACCACGCTGAGATGGCGTTCGGGCGAGGAGCCGAGGATGACCCGGTCACCGAGGTGGACCAGGTAGCTCCAGTACGCCCCGGACTCGTTGAGCAGCAGGCGGGCGAAGGCGGCGAGCGCCACGGGAACGGAGAAGTTCTCGACCGTGGCCAGGAACGATCGCTTGAGGACGAAGTTCGCGCCCGTCCCACGTCCGATCTCGGTCTCGACGACCCGGCGTACCAGGGCGCCGTACGCCTCGTCGTCGAGGTCGAACCGGGCGTCGCGTACCCGCACGGGAGCGGCGTCGGCCCGGTCGGTGATTTCGCGGAGCGGCACGACGAGGTGCTCTCGTACCCGCATGGCGAGCAGCGGGACCCCGTCGTCGTGGCAGGCGAACCCGCGTTCGCCGACCTGTCGGTAGGGCACCAGGGCGAGAAGGTCGTGCGCGGATGATCCCCCGGCGGGCGCGCCCGTCCGGACCGGCAGGTCCGCCAGGCTCCGCACCGGCGACACCGGGCCGGTGAGCAGGTCGACGTGGTCGGGTGAGCCCAGTTCGGGGCGGTGCAGCAGGGCGAAGGGTGGGGTGACCGACGGCCACGGCGTCCGGATCGCGTCAGTAGGCACGGGCATCGCTGTCTCCCGTGCGGCCGGTGACCTGGTGCAGCAGCGCGCGGCAGTCGTCCGGTACCCGGTCGCCGCGCCAGGCCACGTGCTGGTCGGGGCGGACGAGCACCAGATCACGTTCCCAGATGGCCCGGATCCGGTCGTCGACGACGCTCAGGCGGGTCAGCGGGATGCCGAGCCGGGCGGCCTCGTCGGCCAACGGTCGGCCCGCGTCGCGCCCGGACGTGTCCAGCACGGTGAATCCGGGTCCGAGCCGATCGGCCAGGTAGCTGCCGTCGGCCAGCCGCACGCTGGGGGCGCGGCCTCCCGGCCACGTGGTCGGTACCACGCGGTGCCAGTCCCAGGGTGGTTCCGGCGAGCCGTCCGGGCAGATCACCGGGGAGTCCGAGTAACGGTGGCCGAGGTGCACCCCGATGTTGTCGACCTGGTGCCGCTCGGTGTCGAGAAAGCCGGACAGCCGGGCCCTGGTCGCGCCCTCGGCCCACAGGGTGGAGTAACGGCGCCAGACCTCCAACAGGTTGAGGCACATCTGCCGGTTGAACAGGGCGGCCGGCCGGCGTTCGGCCTCGTAGCTGTCCAGCAGTCGTGGCCCGGCCCAGCCGCCGACCACGGCGGCGAGCTTCCAGCCCAGGTCGACCGCGTCGGCGATGCCGGTGTTCGCGCCGTGCCCACCGGTGGGGAAGAACTGGTGTGCCGCGTCACCGGCGAGAAAGACCCGCCCCTGGCGGTAGCGGCGGGCGACCGCGAGCCGACCCTCCCAGTGCGCCACGCTCAGCACCTCGGCGACGTCGAGCGGCACGCCGAGCCGTCGCCGGACCTCGTCGAGCGGGTCCCCGTCGAAGGATCGGTCGGTGTCGACCGGGAACGTGGCGGTCCACGTCTCGGTGCCGTCGCGGGCGATCAGGGTCAGCCCGGCGGCGGCGACGGTGAGGAAGAATCGCCCGTGCCGCCGCAGTATCGGGTCGGTGCTGCGGAAGTAGACATCGCAGTGGTGCCCGCGCGGGCCGAGTTCGTCCCGGTCGATGCCGGCCGCAGCGGCGACCGCGCTGTTGGCGCCGTCGCAGCCCACCACGAAGCGGGCGGACACGCGTTCGCGGACGCCCGTGCCGGTCTCGGCGAGGACGACGTCGACCCCGTCCGGGCCCGTCTCCAGGGTGTCGAACGTCCAGCCTTCCCGGAGCTCGACCAGGTCGCTCGCCCGGCACCACGCCCGGCCCAGTTCCTCGAGCCGGGACCCGACGATCCGCTGGTACGGCTCACGTGGCTGGGTGCCGTCGCGGTCGTCGGCGATCGTCTTGCGCAGTCCGGCCACCGACGGGTAGGTCCAGGCGGAGACGGGCGGCTCCGCCAGGTTGGTGGACCACAGGAAGGTGAACGGATGGTCGTCCGGCACGCCGTGTGCCCGGATCTCGTCCGCCACACCCAGCCGGCGCAGCAGTTCCATGCTGCGGGCGTTCAGGTAGTCCATCTTGGGGTGCCGCGACGCGGACCGCGCCCGGTCCACCAGCAGGCAGCGGATCCCGTGGTGGGCCAGTTCCTGGGCCAGGACCGTGCCGACCGGGCCGGCACCGACCACCAGAACCGGCGTCTCGGTCGCCGCGCAGTGCTGCTCGTGCTCGCTCACTTCCGCTCCTCGCTGGTAGGGGATTCGACCGGCGCCGTCACGATCGCCATGCGGACACCACCGTCTCGGCCTGCTCCGGGTTCAGCCGCGGATCGCACAGCGTGGTGTAGCCGGCCAGGCCCACGCGGTCGAGTTGGGACTGGTCGGTCACGCACTCGTCGACGGCCGCCGGGGTCGTCTCCAGGTGCAGCCCACCCGGCGCCACGCCGAGCGAGGTGAGGACCTCCTGGAACACCGCGACTTCCCGCAGCACCGTCCGCACCAACCGGGTCTTGCGGCCGTCGGCGGCGCGGACGGTGTTGCCGTGCATCGGGTCGCAGAGCCAGATGACCGGATGACCGGCGAGCCGTACGGCGCGGGCCAGCGGCGGCAACCGATCGGCGACCGCGTCGGCGCCCAACCTGGCGATGAGCGTCAACCGGCCGGGCTGCCGTCGCGGGTCCAGCCGATCGCAGAGCGCGACCAGTTCGGCCGCGTCCGTACCCGGTCCGACCTTGCATGCCAGCGGGTTCCGCACGGCGGCGAGGAACGCCACGTGCGGGCCGTCGAGGTGGCGGGTCCGGTCGCCGAGCCACGGCCAGTGGGTGGAGGTGAGGTAGCGGCGGCCGTCGCCGTCGTGGCGGACCAGGGCCGACTCGTAGTCCAGGATGAGCGCTTCGTGGCTGGTCCACACCCGACGGCCGGTGCCCGTCCCGGCCGTGGCGAGGAACCGCATCGCCTGCGCGGACGCCTGGTATCCGGCGAGCATCCGCAACGGGTCGGGGCAGCGGCTGGCCGCGTCCGGTTCCGGGCCGTTGACAAGCGACCCGCGATAGACCGGCAGGTCGATCGCGCCGATCCGCTCATGCGACGCGGAGCGTGGTTTCGCGAACTGTCCGGCGATCCGGCCGACCGGCACCACCGGCTGGCCGGTCGCGCCGGCGACTCGGTCCGCGAGCGACCAGAGCATGTCGGCCTTGGGCGCGAGATGGTGCGGTGTGCACTCCGCGGGGTCCTCGGCGCAGTCGCCGGCCTGCACCACGCGGGCCCGGCCGGCGGCCACCTCAGCGAGCAGCTCGGCGAGGGCATCCACCTCGTCGGGGGCGACGAGTGGAGGGAGCTGCCCCACCTCGTCGCGGACCTTGGCCGCCAGGCCACGGTCCGGCCAGTCGGGCTGCTGGTCCGCGGGCGGTTCGGAATTGACGGAATTCGAGGTCAGGAGCGGTTGGTCGACATTACGCACTACGTCCAATGGCGAGTCGCTGCGCACAGGTGTCCCTTCAAGCCTCGTGCGGTGCGGCCGTCACATCGATCTCGTCGGCTGGGTTCGATGACCTGCAACCCGAATGTATTCGCGGAACCGGTCCACACCCACTACTCACGTGAGTAGTCAATAGCGGGATCCGCGACGGGTATCCCGCTCTTACGTGATGATTCGCGATCGGCCAGCGGCAACTGCCCACATCCGACAGCGGTCTTGCCGGCTGATGTTCCGGGTATCACGCGAAAGCGTGATGTGTAGGCCGGGTACACGAGGGATTCTCGCCACGTCGCCATGGATCGAGCGGGGGAACGTCGACGCGCGGCCAGGCACAGATTGGGCGAATTGCCGTATGTCTGGAGGACCAGTGGGTGAAATGACACGCCGTGCGTTGCTGGCCGGCACCGCGGCCGTGGGCGGAAGCCTGGTTACCAGGGGGACGCCGGCGGTGGCATCGACGGAGACGATCCCTTCTCCGCTCTACACGACGGTGAGGACCGAGGACTTCCGCTACGACGACCTGGTCCGCGGTCGGAACGTGCGGTTCGTGAGCACGCCGGAATACGTCCGCCTGGTGCAGACCCCCGACGACGTGGTCGGTGCGGTGCGGGCCGCCGTGGCGGCCGGCAAGCGGATCGCCGTACGCAGTGGCGGCCACTGCTACGAGGACTTCGTCGACAACGCCGAGACCGAGGTCATCCTGGACCTGTCGGGGATGAGGGCAGTCTATTACGACGCGACCCGCCGGGCCTTCGCCGTCGAGCCGGGCGCGACCCTGGGGTCCGTCTACGAGGCCCTGTTCAAGGGCTGGGGGGTGACCGTGCCGGGAGGGTCCTGCCCCTCCGTGGCGTTCGGCGGCCAGGTGGCGGGCGGTGGCTACGGCCAGCTGAATCGCTCGCACGGCCTACTCGTGGACTACCTGGACGCGGTCGAGGTGGTCGTGATCAGGGCCAACCGTACGGTGCAGAAGGTGATCGCCAGTTCAGCCGCGAACGACCCGAACCGGGATCTCTGGTGGGGCCACACGGGCGGTGGTGGCGGGAACTTCGGCGTGGTGACCCGTTACTGGTTCAAGACGCCGGGCGCGATCGGATCGGATCCGACGACACTTCTGCCGCGACCGCCCCACGAGCTGTGGATCAACCAGGTGGCGTGGCCGTGGGCGATGTTGACAGAGGCGGATTTCGGCCGGCTCGTCGGCAATTTCGGCAACTGGTGCGAACGGAACAGCAGCCCCGGTTCGCCGTGGACGAAACTGTTCAGCCGACTCCTGCTCAACCACCAGGCGAACGGGACGATCAACATGGTCACCCAGATCGACGCCGCGTTGCCGGGCGCGGAGCGGATGATCCAGGAATTCGTCGCGGCGGTCGGAGCGGGCATTCCGGCGCCGCAGGTGTGGGACCACCGGCGGCTGCCCTGGCTGCACACCACCACCTGGAGCGCGATGTTCGGCGGTGACGCCACCGGCCGCGCGGACTTCAAGTCCGCGTACATGCGGACCGCCTTCCCCGCCTCGCACATCGCGGCGTTCTATCGGCACCTGACCAGCCCCGACTACCGCAACCCGGTCACGATCCTCCAGCTCTCGACCTACGGCGGCCAGACCAACACGGTCTCGCCCACCGCGACGGCGGTTTCCCAGCGGGACTCCGTGATGAAGATGCACTACCTCGTGGGCTGGGGTAACGAGGCCGAGGACGCCCTGCACATCGGTTACCTTCGCAGGTTCTACCGGGACGTGTACGCCGGCACGGGTGGCGTGCCGGTGCCGAACGCGGTGACGGACGGGTGCTACATCAACTACGCCGACATCGATCTGAGCAACCCGGAGTGGAACACGTCCGGCGTACCTTGGCACCACCTGTACTACAAGAACAACTACCCGAGCCTGCAACAGGTCAAGGCGCGGTGGGACCCCACCGACGCGTTCCGCCACGCTCAGTCGATCCGGCTCCCCTCGTGACCGGGCTGGTGGGGAGCGGTGACACCGAGGCACGGTTCGGTGGTGCACGTTCCGGCCACCGAGGTCATGACGATGTCGGTGACGGACGAGTACCTGTGCTATCAGATGGGCGGCCAGCACGGCGACGCCCTGTTGACCACGTTCATCGCCACGACGGTGAGTGACACCGCTCTCGTCGTCATGTGCACGGTCGTGCCGCCCGGGCAGGGTGCCCGCGCGCGGGTTCACGAGGACTTCGACGAGTCCATCTACGTTCTGGACGGTGAACTCGAGATAGCGGCCGACGGCCGGTCGTTTCCGGTCGGGCCGGGCGACTACGTGCTCTTGTCCGGTGGCGTCAGTCACGCCTGGCGCAATCCCGGCGACCGGGCCGCGCGCATCATCCGTACCTGTACCTCGGCGGACCAGGAGGTCCATCCCTTTCGGGTGGCCGGGACCGGCAGGTAGAGCCGTGGGGGGGGCCCGCGGATGGCCCCCCACCACCGGCCTCAGGATCCGTTCTCCCGCTTCACCCCGGTGATCAGGACGTCGCTGAGACCGCCGACCCAGAACCGGCCGGCCGGCTCGAAGCCGACCTCGGCGAGCCACTGCTCGTACTCTCCGGCGGTGTAGACCATCCCCTCGCCCGACGCGATGGTCTGGAAGTACGCCGACAGGTAGGCGGCGAGTTCAGGACCGGTCTCGTCGTCGTCCTGGCCCGGCGTCAGGATGAAGATCCTCGACCCGGGGTCCAACGCCCGCGCCGCCTTCCCCAACAGCAGCCGGTTCCGTTCGATCGACCAGATCTCGAGGAAATGGGCGAAGATCAGGCAGTCCCCTGTCCTCGGCAACTCGTCGTGGAAAACGTCCAGACCGATCGCGCGGACCCGGTCGCCGAGTCCCGCCGCCGAGATGCGCTCCCGCGCGGCCTCAACGACGGTCGGCAGGTCGAGGATCGTGATCTCGAGGTGTGGCCACCGGCGTGCCAACGCGGTGGCGTTGACGGCCGTGCCACCGCCGACGTCGAGCAGGTGGCGGCACTCGGACAGGTCGAGCTTGCGGGCCAGGTCGGTGGCGACCGAGCGGCTCACCGAACCCATCATGTGGTGGAACGTCGTCTCGAGCTGCGGGTGGCCGGCCAGCCGGCCGTACAACGTGGATGCCTCGCCGGGGAGTTCCCGCCGCAACCCGATGTTGGTGTTTGCCTTCAGCGACTCGTAGAACCAGCCCATGGCCCGGTACGTAAGGTGCTGTTCAAACGGAACGAAGGCACCCGGCAGGTCGGTGGGATCACCGGCCAACGCTTCGGACACCGCCGTGTTGAAGTAGCCGTTGCCGTCCTTCGACACCAGGCCGGCGACCGTGCAGCCGAGCAGTAGGACCCTCGTCGGCTGCTCATCCAACCCCAGCCGCTTCGCGATCTCCGTGCGGGACAGCCCGGGCTCGGCGGCGAGCAGCGTGAACAGGCCGGCCCGGAAGGCAGCGCTCAGAAACTGAAAGCGGTAATGAGCCTTGTAGAGCGGGCGGAGTGCCGCCTCCGCGTAATTGTCCAGACGTGGACCCATTGCTCGTTCCATATTGGCACCTCCGGCTCGCGCGTCCTAGCCTATCCATCGCGGACAATAGCAATATGCGGCCGGCCGGAGTCATCACGTGATTGCGTGATCCCGCTGACGCCGTTTCGCGTATCTGCGGTATGGACCACGCTGGTCCGCACTGGATAGCTTCACCTTTTCGAATTCCGATCCGGAGGTTCCAGCATGACCGCACTTCCTCGCCGCCGGCTGCTCGCCGGGGCCTCCGCGGCCCTGGGCGTCACCATGGTGGGAGGCGCGCCGGCCGGTGCCGCACCTGCGGCAACGGCCGCCCCGGTGACCGTGCGCCCGGACGACCCGCGCTATCCGGAACTCGTCACCGGCAACAACCAGCGGTGGGTGGCGCGGCCCGGGTACGTCGTCCTCCCGACGTCCACAGCGCAGGTGGTCGCGGCGGTCCAGGCCGCGGTCGACGCCGGCCGGCGGATCGCGGTACGCAGCGGCGGGCACTGCTACGAGGACTTCGTCTACCACCGAAACGCCCAGGTGGTCATCGACCTGTCTGAGTTCCGCGACATCGACTTCGATCCGCACTTCCGGTCGATCTCGGTCGCACCCGGGGCGACGCTCCTCGAGGTCTACCGCACCCTGTTCCGGCGCTGGGGGGTGACGATTCCGGGCGGCAGCTGCTACTCGGTCGGCGCCGGTGGACACATCGTCGGCGGGGGCTACGGTTTCCTGTCCCGCCGGCACGGCCTGACCGTGGATCACCTCTACGGGGTGGAGGTGGTGGTGGTCGATGCCGCCGGGCGCGCCCGCAGCGTCGTCGCCACCCGGGACGACGCGAACAACGATCTGTGGTGGGCGCACACCGGCGGTGGAGGAGGCAACTTCGGGATCGTCACCCGGTATCTACTGCGGTCGCCCGACGCCACCGGGACCGACCCGGCGTCGGCGCTGCCCCGCCCCCCGAGCACCGTGTTGCTGCGCGCGAGCGGGTTGGACTGGGCCAGCCTGAACGAGGACCGGTTCGTCCGGTTGGTCGCCAACTACGGGCGCTGGCACGAAGCCAACAGCGCGCCGGGCTCGCCCGCGACGGCGCTCAGCGCGGTGCTCGCGCTCAACCACCTGAGTGCGGGCGGCAACGCGCTGCTCGCGCAGGTCGCAGGCGATGCCCGGGACGCGGCCGGGTTGCTGGACGGATTCTTCGCGGCCGTGCTCGACGGCGTGGTGGACCCCGCCCGGGCGGCCGAGCCGACCGCACCGCTGGGTCACCTGGGCCCGATGCCGGCGCTGGCGCAGCCACGCCACTGGCCGTGGCTGCACGCGACCAGCTACCTGGGCACGAACACGCCGGCGCTGACCGATCCCCTGCAACGCGGCGCGCACAAGGCCGCCTACCTACGGCGGGCGCTCCCGGAGCAGTCGAGCCAGGTGTTGTACCGGCAGCTCACCGAGGCGGGACCGGCCAATCCCCGAGCCGGGGTGGTGCTGTTCTCGCACGGTGGACGGGTGAACGCCGTGGCACCGTCGGCGACGGCGGTCGCCCAGCGTGACTCGGTGCTCAAGCTGCTGGTGCAATCGTTCTGGTCCGAAGCCGCCGACGACGGGCCCCAGATCGGCTGGGTCCGGGAGACCTACGGGCAACTCTTCGCGCAAAGCGGTGGTGTGCCCGTGCCGAACGACCTGACCGACGGCTGCTACATCAACTACCCGGACGGCGACCTGGGAGACGACCGGTGGAACCGGTCGGGGCTGGGCTGGCAGACCCTTTACTACAAGGACAACTACCCCCGGTTGCAACGGGTCAAGGCACGTTGGGATCCGGCGGACGTGTTCCGGCACGCCCAGTCCGTACGGCTGCCCGGGCGGGCCTGAGCGCTTCCGGTCCCGCCCGGCCGGCGAAAAATCACGAAAGCGCGTGATGCCGTCACGCGGTCAGCTCACGAGGATCGTGGAGGGCCGTGAACCTCGGCGGGACGCGGCCGAACTGTGATCGACGGAGGAGATCGAATGGGTGTTCGGGGCAAGGTCGCAATAGTCACCGGTGCTTCCCGCGGGATCGGCCGGGCCGTGGCCGAGCGGCTGGGCCGCGACGGCGCCAAGGTCGTCGTGCACTACCAGCACAACAAGGAGGCGGCCGAGCAGGTGGTGAGCATCATCGCGCAGGCCGGTGGCGAGGCCGTCTCGGTTTCCGGTGACGTCGCGGTGGCCGGTGACATCCGCGCGTTGTACGAGGTGGCCCGTACCCAGTTCGGCGCCGTCGACATCGTGGTGAACAACGCCGGCACGGTGGTCGGCGGCCCGGTCGAGTACATCTCCGAGGAGGACTTCGACCGGGTGATCGCGGTCAACCTGCGCAGTGTCTTCGTGTCGGCGCAGGAGGCGGCCAGGCATCTGTCCGACGGCGGCCGCATCATCAACATCTCGGCGCGGACCCCGGTCGCGGCGGTGGCGATGCTCGGCGTGTACGGCGCCACCAAGGCCGGCGTGGACGTGTTGACCCGTTCCCTCGCCCACCAGTTCGGGCCGCGCAACATCACCGTCAACGCGGTCGCCCCCGGGCCGACCGACACCGACCTGCTGGCACCGGACGCCCGTGCCAACCTCGACGCGATCACCGGTCAGACGCCGCTGCGCCGGTTGGGGCAACCGGCCGACGTGGCCGCCGTGGTCGCCTTCCTGGCCGGACCGGACGCCGCCTGGGTGACCGGCCAGACCATCTACGCCGATGGCGGAATCCTCTGACCTCCGATCCTGGGGTTGCCAGGTGGGCACCGGGTGTGGCGCGTCATGCCCGGTGCCCGATGGTGTCACCGACCCGACCGCACGACCTGTCCCGTGGAGGCCACTTGGTGCCGATGTCGACGATCAGCGAGGTGTAGGCTGCACCCGGTGATGGGCGCGTTCGTCCGTTGATCCGTTGCCGGCCGCGGGGGTGTGGCTCGTTCGTGCCGGTGAGCGATCGAGCCGAGGAGGCGGCAGGATGCCACGCCAGTTCCCGCTCGTCGGCCGGGACGACACGATGGCGGTGCTGGACAGCGCGGTGGCGGCCGTGGCCCGGGGAACGGGCGGCTGCGTCGTCGTCGAGGGGCCGGCGGGGATCGGCAAGTCCCGCATACTGGCGACGGCCATGGAGCTGGCCGGCGCGCGGGGCGTCAGCGTCGCCGCCGGGCGCGCCACCGAGCTGGACCGGGTGGCCCCGCTGACCACCTTCCTGGCAGCCCTGCGTGGTTCAGCGCCGCCGGTGCTCGACGAGTCCCGACTCGCCGACCTCACCCGGCACCAGGACGCGAAGTTCTGGCTCGTCGACCGGCTCTGCGAGTTCGTGGAGGGCTACTGCCGGGACCGCTGCCTGGTCATCGCCCTGGACGACGCGCAGTGGCTGGACGAACTCACCTCCCTGGCGCTGCGGATGATGGTGCCCGCGCTCAGCTCCGCGCCGCTGCTCTGGTTGTTCGCCCGACGCCATCCGGCCGCCCGGTCCCCTGCGGACGACACGGTGGATTGGCTGGTCGGCGAGGGGGCACGGCGGTTGTCGCTCGGCCCACTGGACCCCGGCGTCGCGGCGGCGTTCTCCGCCAACCTGCTGGATGCCCGACCCGGCCCGAACCTGCTCGCCCTCGTCGACGGTGCCGGCGGCAACCCGTTCCTGCTGGAGGAGTTGCTCACCACGCTCCAGTCGGCCGGCCGGATCAGGCGCGTCGACGACCTCGCCGAGATCTCCGGGGACCGACTGCCGGGCAGCTTCGTGACGGCCGTGGACCGCCGACTCACCGAACTTCCGGCCGGCACGCGCCGGCTGCTGGAAGCCGGATCGGTGCTCGGACGCCCCTTCACCCTGCACGAGGTGGCGGGTCTGCTGGCGCAGCCCGCGGCCGAGTTGCTCGATGCCACCCGCAGCGCGGTGGAGAGCGAAACGCTGGTGGACGACGCCGGCAGGCTGTGGTTCCGCCACAGCCTGATCCGCGACGCCGTCTACGACGGGCTACCCGGCGCGGCGCGTAAGGCGCTGCACCGGGACGCGGCGGCCGTCCTGCGCGCCGAGGGGCGCCCCTCTCCCGAGGTCGCCGCGCATTTCGTGAGCGGGGCGCAGCACGTCGGCCCGCAGGCGATGGAGATCCTCCGTGAGGCACTGGACGAGGTCGCACACTCCACACCCGGTGCCGCTGCCGACCTCATCCTGCGTACGCTCGACCTGCTGACCGAGCAGGACCCGGCCCGGCTCCGGCTCATCGCCGACGCCATCCGCCTGCTCGCCTCGGCCGGCCGGCTCGCCGAGGCCCAGCGGCTCGGCGATATCTACCTCGGCTGTGAGCTGCCCATCCCGGACGCGGCGGCGATCCAGCTCGGGCTGGCCGAGGCGCTCAAACACGTGGGCCAGAACCGCGAGGTGGTGGGCTACACCTCGCGCGCCCTCGACCAGCAGGGGGTGCCGACCCGCGACTGCGCCAACCTGCTCGCCGTTCAGGCGCACGCGCTGCTGCAGCTCGACGACCTTCCGGCGGCCCAGGAGAGCGCCGGCCGCGCGATCGAACTCGGCGAGCTGAGCGGCAACCATCCGGCCATCGTCTCCGGGGGCTCGGCGCAGAGCGCGGTCGCGTACGCCCGCGGCGAGCTGGATGTGGCACTGCGCCACGCCGACGACGCGGTCGCCCTGACCAATCGGGTGCACGGCGAGGCACGGCACCGGCACCCGCGGTTGTGGCTGGGCCTGGCGCTGGCGGCACTGGACCAGACCGAACAGGCCGCCGAGGTGTTCGCGGCCGACCGGCGGATCTCGGAGCAGCTCGGCACGGTCTGGTCCCACCCGCTGTCCTATCTCTTCCGGGCGGACCTGCTGCTCGCGACCGGGCAGCTCGCGGACGCGGAAGCGGAGGCCGAGGCCGGGTTGCTCGCCGCCGAACAGCTGGGCGCCACCGCCTGCGCACCCTCGCTGCTGGCCACCCTCGCACACCTTGCCGTCCGCCGGGCCGACCAGCTGGCGGCCCGGCGGTACCTGCATCGGGTCCGGCAGTACCTGGACGAGGGGGTGAGCGTCACGCCCGAGGAGGTGCGCTGGGAACTGGCGCTCTTCCAAGACGCGGAGGGGGATCCGGCAACCGCCTTCGAGACCGTCAAGGGCATCTACCCGACGCTTCGGGGGCGGCCGTATCTGCTGGTACAGGAGCCGTTGGCGGCGCCGCACCTGACCCGGCTCGCGCTCCAGGCCACCGCGCGGGACGAGGCGGAGACGGTGGCCGCTGCGATCCGGCGGCTGGCCGATCGCAATCCGTCCGTGTGCTCGCTCGCCGGCGCCGCCCTGCACACCGAAGGGCTGCTCGGCGGCGACCTGGACGCGCTGCGCGCGGCCGCGACCGCGTATCGGGCGAGTCCGCGGCCGCTGTGCCGGGCGTCGGCGTTGGAGGATCTGGCCGTGGCGGAGCAGAGCCGCGGCAGCAGTGACGCCGCGGCGCAGTCGATGGAGCTGGCGCTGAGCCTCTACGCCGACGCGGGTGCCCGCCGGGACGCCAAGCGGGCCAGGGACCGGCTGCGGGCGATGACCTCGCGGCGTTCGTCCAGGCGTGGTTCGCGACGGCCCAAGACCGGATGGGACAGCCTGACCCAGTCGGAGCTGCGGGTGGTCCGTCTGGTCGCCAGGGGGCTCACGAACCGCGAGATCGGGACGCAGCTCTTTCTCTCCCGGCACACGGTGGACAGCCACGTCCGGCACGCCTTCGGCAAGCTGCAACTGTCCAGCAGGGTCGAGCTGACCCGGGTGGTGATGACCAACAGCCCCGACCTCGACGATTCGGACAACTGATCAACCAGAGGTGGACGCGGTGGCGGCGGTGGTGCGAGCCACGATCAAGCGGGTCAGTACGGCCCCGAACAGCGTTGCGGCGAGCGCGCAGGACAGGGCCCACGCGTAGCCGGAGACCACCGCGTCGGTACCGTCCATCCGGCCAGTGACCGCGGCGGTGCGGCTGTCCGCGACCACTGCCAGGACCGCGAGACCGAGCGCTCCCCCGGCCTGGTACGTGGTGGTGGCGAGACCGGATGCCGCGCCGGCGACAGCGCCGGTGACGCCCGTCGTGCACACGACGAACGACGACACGATCGACATGCCGACGCCGAAGGCCCAGATCGCCGCGGGTAGCGCGAAGGCGACCGCGATGGACCGGCTGTCGCTGATCACCGCCGCCCACAGGCCCAGCGCCATCGCTTGGATGAGCAGTCCGGCGGCGAGGACGTTCGGCGGGCCGCAACGGAGGACTCTCGGTGCCGTCTGGGTGCCGGCGAGCATGGCCAGCGGTATCGGCAGGGTGATGAACGCCGCCTCGATGGGGCGGTAGCCGCGGACCTGCTGGAGGAAGAGGGCGACGAAGAACAGGGTGGAGATGAGAACGGCGCCGACCAGCGGGAAGATCAGGTTGCCGACCGCGACGTTGCGTCGCGCGAACAGCTCGGTCGGCAGCAGCGGTGCTGGTCCACGGAGTTGACGCAGCACGAATACCAGGAGCAGGGCGGCCGAGAGGACGAACTCACCGAGGGTGAGGCCGGAGGTCCATCGCTGCGCGCTGCCCCTTAACACGGCGAGGATGAGCAGGACCAGGCCGCTCGTGACGGCGACCGCGCCGACGAGGTCGAGCCGCACCTGATGCAGGCGCCCGGACCGGGGCAGCAGGCGTGGCGCGGCGAGCAGCACCCCGAGGCAGATCGGCAGGTTGATCAGGAAGATCCACTGCCACGCCGCACTGGTCAGCAGACCGCCGAGGACGAGTCCGACCGGCGCGGCGAGGCCGGCCATGCCGCTGAAGATGCCCAACGCCCGGTTCCGCCCGGCGCCCTCGGGGAAGATGTCCGTGATCAGGGCCAGCGCCGCGGGGGTCACCAGGGCCGCGCCGAGCCCCTGGAACAGGCGGCTGGCCACCAACTGCCACGGCGTGACCGACAGGGCGCAGGCCAGCGAGAAGGCCGCGAACAGGACGACCCCGACGATGAACAGCCGGCGCCGTCCGACGACATCGGTCGCGCGGCCGGCCAGCAGCATGAACCCGGCGAAACCCACGATGTACGCGTCGACGACCCAGGCGATCGTGGTGGACGAGAAGCCGAGCCCCGCCGAGATGCTGGGCAGTGCCACGTGCACCGCGGACGCGTCGATGACCGAGATGAACTCGATCAGGGCGAGGACCCAGAATATCGTCCACGGGTTCCGCGGGGCGACGCGCGCCACTCCGGCGCCGTAGGTTCCGACCTCAGCAGCACCCATATCGCAATCGCTCTCCGGCTCGCCTGCCCGCAAGGTCGACGATGGTCGACACCCCATCGTTTCGGCCGGCGGTCGCGGCGGCATCACGCGTTGTCGCGATATCGGCGCAACACCTCGCCACGGCGATCACAGATCACGGGAATGCGGGATGCCTCGGTGCGGGCCGGCGCGGAAGGCTGCTGAGGAATTCTCCTCGCCAGCCGACGTGGATGACCGCACCGGAAGGAATGCTTTGATCAACTTCGTGCACACCGTCCCCGTCAACGGCGACGACGAACTTCCGGAGCTCAAGGCCGACCAATTGTGGACGATCCTCATGCACAAGTCGAGGAATCCGAAGCTGTTCGTGCCCTCGATCACGAATTCGGAGGTGATCGACGATGCCGGCAACGAGTTCCTCCGCCGCATCGTCGTCCGCGGCAGCATCACCGTACGGGAACGGGTGCTGCTCGAACCGCAGCACCGGATCGTCTTCGAGCAGTTGGACAGCCCCTACCTGACCACCATCAGCAACGAGATCGGCGAGGACGACAAGGGCCGGCTCGCGTTCACGCTGATCGCCACCATGTCAGCATCGGGCGTCGAACGCAGCCGACGGGAGAACGGTTTCGTCGCGGAGACCGACGCGATGTTCTTCGACACAGCCCGCGCCACCGTCAACGCCGTCCGGCTGTACGCCACCGCCCACCAGGCCGAGCTGGCATAGGCCCGCCACTGGCGGTGCTGATGCACCGACCTGTCCGTACCGGGTCGACCGCCGGACAGGGAAACCAGGCGGCCGGTCCGCGTTCCGCGGAGATCGGGGAGACACCTCCGAGCCGCTGCGGGGGACGCGGGTAGCCTGGCCGCCGTGGTTCGCACCGTCTACCGCCCCGCGCGGCGCCGCTGGGTTCTTGTGCCGGCCGGGATCGTACTCACCGCGTTGCTGGCGAGCTGTGGCGGTGGTGCTCCGGAACGTGGCACCGACGACTCGGCGCCGTTCACGCCGCCACCGCCGCCACCGGTCTTCTACGTGGACCCGGAGAGCGAGGCCGCTCAGGAGGTCGACCGGTGGGAGCGTGCCGGCCGGGCCGCCGACGCGGAGACGCTCCGCCGGATCAGCACCCGCCCGAGCGCGAAGTGGCTGGTCAGCGGCGATGCGCCGGTTCGCAAGGAGGTTGACTCCTACCTGACCCAGGCGGCGCTCACGGGCCAGACACCGATCCTGGTCATCCACAACGTGCCGGACCGGGACTGCGGCCGGCAGGACTCCGGGGGAGCCGCGACCGGCCAGGAGTACCAGCGCTGGATCCGGGAACTGGCCGCCGGGATCAAGGGCAGGCCGGTCACCGTGGTCCTCGAACCCGGCGCGGTCGCAGACACCGTGGATCGGTGCGCCCGTAACCTCAAGGAACGGCTCCTGCTGCTGCGCGACGCGGTCGCCGTGCTCAAGAGCACCGGCACGGCCCGGGTCTATCTGGACGCCGGGCATCCCGGTTGGATCAGCGACACCGCATCGCTTGCCACGGCCCTGGGTCAGGCCGGTGTCAGGGACGCCGACGGCTTCGCGCTCAACGTCGCCAACTTCATCCGTACGCAGGACAACGTCCGCTACGGCCACCGGCTGTCCGACGCGCTCGGCGGCGAGGTCCGGTTCGTCATCGACACGAGCCGCAACGGCAACGGCCCGGCCGCCGGCGCCACCGTGGACGGCGCGCCGAGCTGGTGCAACCCGCCGGGCCGCGCGCTCGGCGAGGAACCCACCGACTCCCCCGGCCTGGACCGGGTCGACGCGCTGCTCTGGATCAAGTACCCGGGCGAGTCCGACGGAGCCTGCCGCCCCGGTGAGCCCGAGCGCGGGGCCTGGTGGCCCGAGTACGCCCTCGGGCTCGCCCGCAATCCGGCCGGCTGACCCGGGCTGCCACGGCGTCACCAGCCCGGGCAGGCCCGGGACCACCATAGGACGGGCGCCAGCTACGGCCGGCTGGGTGCCGGCGGCGCGAGCCCGGTCCGGCGCAGCTTCTGCCAGCCCAGCCGTCCACCGGTCAACGCGGTGATCACCGACTGGAGCAGCACCAGATACATCAGTTGCCGGTAGGCGAACTGCTGCAGCGGAAGCGCCCAGAGCACTCCGAGTTTCTCCCGGTCCAGTCGGAACGCCGTGATCGCGGTGACGAACTGCAGGCCGAGCATCGCCAGCCAGGCCAGCACGGTCTCCGTCCGGTCGAGGAAGACGAGGCCGTAGACGGCGAGCAGGTCGATCACCGGCGCGCTGAGCGGCAGCAGGACCCCGTACACCGCCAGGAAGGCCAGGCAGCGTCGGCTGAACCGTCCCGAGGTGCCCTGGTCGAGGACCGAGCGCCGGTGTTTCCACATCGCCTGGATGGTGCCGTAGCTCCAGCGGTACCGCTGCTTCCACAGTTGTCCGACGGTGGTCGGCGCCTCGGTCCACGCGCGGGCCGTCTCCTCGTACACCACGTGCCAGCCGGCCCGGCCCAGCGCCATGGTGATGTCGGTGTCCTCGGCCAGCGTCTCGTCGGTCATTCCGCCGACCTGGTTGAGCGCCTGCCGGCGGAACGCGCCAATCGCGCCCGGAACGGTGGGCATGCACCGCAGCGTCTCGTACAGACGGCGATCCAGGTTGAAGCCGATGACGTACTCGATGTGCTGCCACTTGGCGATCAGGCTGCCGCGGTTGCCCACCTTGACGTTGCCGGCCACGGCACCCACGCGCGGGTCGGCGAACGGTTGGACCAGTCGCCGGACCGAGTCGGGCTCGAAGATGGTGTCCCCGTCCACCATGACGATCAGATTGAACCGGGCCAACGCGACACCCGTGTTCAACGCACTCGGCTTGCCGCCGTTCGGCTTGCGAACCACCCGTACGTTCGGCAGCCGGAGGGCCTCGGCGATGTCGGCGGTGCCGTCGGTGGATCCGTCGTCGACCACGATGACCTCGATTCCGCCCGGATGGTCACCGCCCGCCAGGGACCGCACCGCCGCGGCGATGCCCTCCTTCTCGTTGTACGCCGGGACGACCACCGAGACCGGTTCGGTCACCGGCGGACCCCACGACCAGTCGTGACGCCGGCGCCGGCGTGCGTGCCGCAGGGCAAGCACGAACAGCAGGGCGGTACGTCCGAGGGTGAGCACCCCGACGATCACGAAGAGCACACCGAAGACGCTGAACATGGCATCGGCACCGCGCACCGCGAGCGCCAGCACGTCACCGCGCCACTGCTCGCCGGACACCGCCGGGGTGTGCCCCGCCACCACGACGCCCGCGTCGGCCAGCGTGAGGTTCAGCCCCTCGGTCAGGGTGGTGAAGCGGTAACCGCGCGCCTTCATCAGGGGGATGTACCGGTCGAGGGCGGCGATCGTGCCCGAGCGGTCACCGCCGGCGTCGTGCCACAGCGCGACAGCTCCCGCGTAGCCCGACGGTGTGGCGTTCGCGATCATCGTCTCGATGCTGGGTTTCGCCCAGTCCCTGCTGTCGACGTCGTTGACCACCGTGAGGTAGCCCAGTTCACCGGCCTGCCGCAGCAACGGCCAGTCCACGTCCGTGTAGGCGTCCGCCTCTGACGAGTACGGGAAGCGCAGCAGGGAGGTCCGGATGCCGGTGGCACTGGCGATCGCCATCTGGGTCTGCTCGTACTCCAGTTGGCGTTGCCAGGCGGGCAGGTCGGCGAGGTTGGCGTGGGTGAAGGTGTGCACGCCGAGCTCGTGGCCGGCCGCCACCATCTTGCTGGCCAACTCGGGATGCCGGACGACCTGGGTGCCCAGGACGAAGAAGGTCCCCTTCACCTGGTGCCGGTCCAGCACGCGGAGCACCTCCGGTGTCCAGCGCGGATCCGGCCCGTCGTCGAAGGTCAGTGCCAGGGTGCGGGGCGGCAGGCGGTGTGACTGGGTGCGCCCGTCGGCGCCGACGTTGAGGATGGGCCCGCCGGCGAGTACCTCGGCGGGCACCCTGTTCTGGCCTCCCGAGGTGGCCTTGTGATCGGGTACGAAGGCGGCGTTGGCGTACGCCTCGACGAAGAGCAGTCCCCCGAGGAGCACGAGCACCATCGCGAGGACCGTCCAACTGGGGCGCGGCACGATGCGCCGGTAGGCCCGGCGGGGATGGCGGGGCTGCGCGCCCGGCCGCGCGCCACTGCGGTTACTCACCGACATGCCCGTACCCGGTCGGGCCCGGCGACTTGGGCGCTGACGTCCCCGGCTTGGGCTTCGGCGACGTGGTCCGCGGCGTGGGGGTGGTGGCCTGGGTGGACGGGCGGGACGCGGTTGCCTTGGGCGACGCGGAGTTACGGGGTGTCGCGCTGGTGCCGGCCGTTGACGTGCCGGTACGAAGCGGGGTGGGCCGGGACGAAGGCTTCGCCGAGGTGCGGGTGGTGGGTGACGAGTCGGGTGCCAGGGTGGGGGGCGGCTGCCAGGTCGGGCTCACAGTGGGTTCGACGAACGGCACGATGGTCTCGGGACGCGCCGGACCGCCGGCGAAGCTCACCCCCACCGCCACCGTGTAGCCGACACCGAGCGCGCCGAAGCCGTACGCGAGGCGGCGTAGCCACCGCCGCCGCCGTCCGCTCGGGTCGACGAAGACCGGGGGCGGTTCGGGTACGGGGGGAATGACGGCGGTTTCGTCCACCCGCCGGAGTCTAGTTGCGGGAATAATTCGCTTTCGCGCCCGGTACGGTTCGGCTACGACGGCCTTCGATACTGGCTTGTGCCTCCGGTTCCGGCACGGTTTCCGGCGGGTCCGGCACGCCGGGCTCCACCGAGACCGCCTCCCACCGCCCGTTGTCGAACGGCTGCTCAGGCGGCAAGGCACTGGCCGGAAACAGCCGCCGGCGGGTCTGCTCCGCCAAGCACTCCTGGGTGACCGGCTGGGTGCAGCCGGAGGATGCGGCCCGCCCATCCATTCTCGGATGGGCGGGAACGCACCTGGCTAATGTTGCACGAGGTTGGTCAGGTCCACCTTGGAAACCGCGCCGGCGCGGACCTTGGCAACCGCGATCGGCTGGCCGACGACGCCGTTGGGCAGGTCGACCTGAACCTGATACACCCCGGGACGCAGGTGCACGAAGCCGAACCATCCGTCGCCGTCGGCGAGCCGGGTGATCGGCGCACCATTGGCGGTCAGCGGCCGCAGGGTGACCCTGACCTGATCGAGCGGCGTGCCCGTACGCAGCGTCACGCGGCCGGAGATGTGCCCCTCGGTGGGGCTCGCCTTCCACGGCATCACCGGCACGGCCGCCTTGTTCGCAAACGGGGCGTCCGGCCCGGTGGTCAACGCCTGGGCCAGCCGGTCCCGCTCGGCACTGCGGACGGACGGCGACTGGTTGACGCCGGCCTGGGTCGGGTTGGCGTAGGAATAGCCGCTCCAACCCGCGGCGGAGTTGCCCGAGGCGGTCGAGGCGAGCGCCAGGCGGACCTGCTCGACGCTGTCGGAGATGTCGTTGAGGTAGAGGGCCGGGCCGATCACCGCCTGCCGCTCGCCCTGCCAGTCGGCGAGCACCTCTGTCCACTCGTCGTACATCTGCTTCTGGTCGGGCATCCAGTTGCGCTTGTAGTTCATGGCCACGACCGTGTCCATGATTCCCTCGGCCATCCAGCCCTTCCAGTCCTGCAGCACCTCGGTGTACGGCCGGGTCTTCTCCCAACCGCCCATGGTCTGCGGGCCGAAGCTGTAGGTGATGCCGTCCATGGACAGGCGTGCCTGCCGGTCCACCTCCCACATGCCGAGGTAGATCTTGCGGACCAGGTTGGTCATCTGCGCGCGCCGCCAGTCGGAGAACTGTGGATCGGCGGGCAGGGGTGTGTCGGTGCGGCCGGTGACGGCGCGGAACCGGGCCAGCGAGGTCTCGCTGTAACCCCAGTCGCTGTGCGTGGTGGTGGAGCTGTAGTCGGGGTAGCGCACGTAGTCGAGGTTGATGCCGTCGACGTCGTACTGCCGCACGATGCTCTGGATCCCCGAGACGATGTAGTTGACCGCACCCGGGTTGGCCGGATCCATGAATGCGTTGGCGCCGACGAGTTCCTGGCCGTCGTGGCGTTTGTTGAGCCAGCGGTCGGATCCCGTGGCGGACTGCCCGTGCTTGTTGAAGACATGCTCGGGTGAGGAAGGCCGGGTGGCCGAGTTCCACATGGTGTTGACGTTGACCCAGGCGTGTACCTCGAGGCCCGCCGCGTGGCCCTGCGTGATCATTTCGTCGAGCGGGTCGTAGGGCAGTGGCGCGATCGCCGCGTCGGTACGCGGGTAGAGCGCTCGATTGCAGAAGCAGTCATAGCGCCGACCAACCTGGACGATCAGCGCATTGGCGTTGATCTTCTTGGCGTCCTCGACGAGATTGGTGACCTGTGCGGGGTTGTAGATGCCCTCGTTGAACCCGTCGACCCAGTAGCTGCGCCACTGCTGGGGCGTCACCGTTTCCGGTTCCGCATTCGCCGGGGTACCCAGGCCCAGCGCCAGGACGGCGACAGTGAGGACTGCCAGCGTTCGTTTTGTCAATGTCAATGCACCCTCCATCGTCGAGCTGCCTAAAAAAATCTGCAAGACGGGCAGGAACCATGGAGATTAGCTACAGCACGCTCGGCGGGCAAGGGGTCTGGCCTCCCCTGAGGCAGGTCGGCCACGCCCCGAGGGAGTTCGCACATCCGTCGCCGGCCGCCTGAGCGGGCATGGCGACCGCGCCTACCGCCGCTTGCGTGGCAGGGCACTGAGCAGGGGCGGGGACTCCCACGCGGGTTCCCCACGGCCCTGCCAGCGTTCCAGGTCCGGCGCCTCCAGGCGGGGACGGCCCGACAGGTACAGCGCGGATGCTCCGGCGAGCCCCACGGCGGCGATGCCGAGACAGATCCAGAGCGCACCACGAGTGCCGGACGTCTGGTCTCTGCCCAGGATTCCGGCGAGGAATACAAGGATCGGAGCGGTCAGGAAAGCGGTCACGGCCCGCAGCAACTCGACCAGGGCGAACACCCGCTGCAGCAATCTCGCCGGCAGGGACAGGCCCACCAGGAAGAGGGCCGGCGAGACCGCCGCAGCCACGCCCAGCCCGATCAGGCCGGTGGCCGCCGCGAGGGCGGGACCGATCGCCGGGAGTGCGACCACCAGCAGCGCCGCGGACGCCACTACCATCACCAGCCCGCCCGCGGTCAGCAACGGCGTCAACCGGGTACGGAACAGTGCCGCGAACAGCACGGCGACAGCGATGGCGGCGACGAACTCGGGGAGGAAGATGAGAGCAGTGGTGATGGGTGTGCTGGCGGTACGCAGCACCACCAGGAGCAGCTCCATGGCACCGAACGCGGCGGCACTGGTGGTGAGCGCGGCGAAGAGCCCTGCCAGGGGCACCGAGGTGGTGAGCGCCTTGACCGGTACGAGCGGGTGGGGCAGCCGGTACTCGTAGGCGACCAGGAACGCGATCAGGGCGACTCCGACGATGAGGGGAACCAGCGAGCGCGCGCCGACGCTCGTCCCGGGTTGCAGTACACCCGCTCCATAGAAGGCCGCGCCGCAGCCGGTGACGCCCAGAACCAGCGCAACGATGTCCCAGGGCGCGCCGGGGTCCTGGGGCGGGGTGTCGCTGAAGGTCAGCACGGAGAACAGGAGCGCCAAGCCGGACACCGCTGCGACGCCCCAGAACAACATCCGCCAGCTACCCGCGGCGGCCTGCAGTCCGCCGACAGTCGGGCCGACGGCCACGGCACCGAAGATGCACAGGTTCAAGATGCCGGCGCTGATCGGTATCTTGGTCGCCGGCCACGACGTGACCAGCGGAGGCAACGCGGCGATCAGCATCAGGCTGGTCAACAGCCCCTGTGCGATGAAGGCCGTGATGAACACCGGCGCGTTCGGGGCCCCGGCAGCGAGCAGGGACGCGACGAAGAAACAGACCTCATAACCGACGAGCAGTCGTCGTGGCGGGAAGTGCATGGCGAACTGGGCGGCCAGCAGAGTACCGACGGCATACGCTCCGGCGGAAAGGCTCACGGTCAGCTGCAGCGTGGGGCGGGAGATGCCCAGGCCCGTGGAGATGAGCTCTCCGAGCAGAAGGACGGCCACCGTCAGGACCAGGTACGGGACCAGGGAACAGACGACGAGGGCCACGGCTCCCGGATAACTCTTCGCGAGCGGCCCCTGGCGCACCTCGGCGCCTTACCCCCGGCTCACCTGCCTAAACCCGGCCTTCGTTTCGACCGTGATTGACAGGTCCTTGCTCGTTACGGTTCTGGAACCTGTTGGCGCCGGACCCCGCCGAGCGTGAGGATCGACCCAGAGGCTACCGCCGGGCGGAAGGGAAGAACCAACCATGGCCAAGCAGAAGTGGCAGGACCTCTCCCGGCAGCGGCGCGGCGTGATCATCGCCCTGGCGTCGGTCGAGCTGACCCTCACCGCCGCCGCGGCGGCTGACCTCGCCCGACGGCCAGCCGATCTGGTACGCGGTCCAAAGCCCCTCTGGTGGTTGGCCATCTTCGTCCAGCCCGTCGGTCCGGTGGCCTATCTCGCCTGGGGTCGAGGGCCCAGCACACGGTGACCGCATCGGTCGTCAAAGGCGCCTAGCCGCGCGCCCTGAAGCGCATCGCGAGGATGCATCCCCCACCCGACAGACGGATGTCAACCCCCGTCACGCCATGATCCCCCTGACCTGCGGCCGTCGTGCGCTCGCCGATTTTTCGAGAACTTCCGGAAGTTCTGGCCACGGTGGTGGGCCCGTCATAACATGCACGCGCTTGGATCCGGTCAGGAAAGCCGATGCCAGGCACACCCCACCGCCATCGAAATCGCGTAAAGGGACCACCGATGCGCCTCTGGAACCTGTCCCGTCGATCACGACGCCGATCGCAAACCCTCGCCGCACTCTGTTCGACCGTGCTCGTCGCGGCCATCGCCGTCGCACCCGCCCCGGCCGCCGCCGCGCAGACCGTCCTCTCCAACGACTTCGAGTCCGGCTCGTACGCTCCGTGGGGACCGCGCGGTTCGGTGACCCTCGCCATCGGCGACGAGGGCCACGAGAGCGGCCACAGCCTGTCGATCACCGGCCGCACGGCCAACTGGCAGGGGCCGGCGACGAGCGCGACCGCACTGTTCAAGCCAGGTACGCCGTACTCGGTCAGCGCCTGGGTGAAGCTTCCGGCCGGCACCGAGGGCACCGCCGGCGTGCACTTCACCGTCGAGGCGACCCCGGCCAGCGGCGGTGACAACACCTACACCTGGATCGGCGGCAGCGTCCCCACCAGCGCCGACAGCTGGGTGCGGATCGGCGGCGACTACACGCTGCCCGCAGGGCTCAGCTCCGCCACCCTCTACGCGGAGGCGGACGGCGACACCCCGTTCCTGCTCGACGACGTCCTGATCACCGCACCGGACGGCGGCGGCGGGCCGGAGCCGGGCACCAATGTCATCGACACCGACTTCGAGAACGGGCTGGACGGCTGGGGCCCGCGCGACGGCGGCCCGGGTGCCCCGAGGGTCACGCTCACCGACGTCGCGCACGCAGGCACGTCCGCGGCGCTGGTCACCGACCGGGTCAACCAGGGCGCCGGCCTCGGCCGCGACGTGACCGGCCTGCTCGAAGAGGGCGTGACCTACGAGTTCGACGCCTGGCTGCGGTTCGCCGAAGGCCAACCGACCGACCATGTCTGGCTCAGCCTGGCCAGCACGACCGGCGGCAGCCAGTCCTTCAGCACCATCGCCCGGTTCGAGACGGTCACCAACACCGGGTGGACGCAGGTGACCGCCCGCTTCACCATGCCGGCCGCGGACAGCGCGTTCCTCTACTTCGAGACCCGCTGGCAGGGTGCGGACGTGGCCGGCAACACCAGTGACTTCCTCGTCGATGACATCGTCGTCCGGGCGCCCAAGCCCCCGGCCGTCGAGGACCTCACCGGCATCCACGAGACCACCGACTTCTCGGTCGGCGTGGCGATCGACAGCCGGGAGACGGTCGGCGGGGCCGCCGAGTTGCTGACCCGGCACTTCAACCAGATCACGCCGGAAAACCACATGAAGCCCGAGGCCTGGTACGACAGCGAGCGCAACTTCCACCCGAACGACCAGGCGCTGGCCCTGATGGACTTCGCCCGGGACAACGACCTGCACGTCTACGGCCACGTGCTGGTCTGGCACAGCCAGACCCCGGCCTGGTTCTTCCAGGACTCGTCCGGGCGGCAACTGACCACGTCAACGGCCGACCAGCAGCTGCTGCGCGAGCGGCTGCGGACCCACGTCTTCAACATCGCCAAGTCGCTGAGCGAGCGGTACGGACCGTTCGGCTCCCCCACCAACCCGCTGTACGCGTTCGACGCGGTCAACGAGGTGGTCAGCGACAGTGGTGAGTACGCCGACGGCCTGCGCCGCAGCGAGTGGTACCGGATCCTCGGCGAAAGTTTCATCGACCTGACGTTCCAGTACGCGAACGAGGCGTTCAACGACGTCTACGCCGCCGGGAACAGCCATCCGGTCGCCCTGTTCATCAACGACTACAACACCGAACAGAGCGGCAAGCAGGCCCGCTACCGGGCGCTCGTGCAGCGGTTGCTCGCGCGCGGCGTGCCGGTCGACGGGGTGGGCCACCAGTTCCACGTCTCGCTGGCCACGCCGGTCAGCAGCCTGGAGGCCGCGCTGCAGGCGTTCAAGGACCTGCCGGTGACGCAGGCCGTCACCGAATTCGACGTCACCACGGGCACCCCGGTCACCCAGGCGAACCTGATCGAGCAGGGTTACTACTACCGGGACGCCTTCCGGATCTTCCGGGCACACAGCGACGACCTGCTGTCGGTCACCGTCTGGGGCCTCACCGACGGCCGCTCCTGGCGGAACAGCAGTGGCGCGCCGCTGCTGTTCGACGACAACCTGCGGGCGAAGCCCGCCTACCACGGGGCGGTGGATGGCGAACTGCCGGCCCGGCTGCGTACCGCCAACGTCTTCGCCGGTGACGTCGCCCTCACCGCCGACGCCCCAAAGGATCTGACCTGGCGCAAGCTGCCGCTGCACCCGGTGGAGGACAAGGCGCGGTTCCAGCTGCGCTGGGCACCGGACCACCTGACGGCGTACGTCACGGTCAACGACACCACGGTCTCCAACGACGACCGGGTCACCTTCGTCCTGGGCGGCAAGACGTACCAGGTCTCCCGCGACGGCAGCGGTGACGTGCCGGCCGTGGTGGCCAAGCGCGACGGCGGCTACCACCTGGTCGCCCGCCTGCCGCTGGCCGCCGCCCAGGGCGACACGCTCGCCCTGGACGTACGGGTCAGCGACAACGGCACCACGTCCGGCTGGAACACCCCGGGAGCGGTCGGCACCCTCACCCTGGTGGAGGAGCTGTCGTACCTGGAGGTGCGCGAGGCCGCCACCGCGCCCGTCATCGACGGCACGGTGGACGCCGCCTGGGCCCGCGCGGGAGCGGTGACCACGGCCAAGAAGGTCTCCGGCACCGACGGCGCGACCGCGAAGGTCCGTACCCTCTGGCGGGGCCAGACGCTCTACGTGCTGGCCGAGGTCACCGACCCGACGGTGGACGTCTCCGGTTCCGACCCGTGGACCCAGGACTCGGTCGAGATCTACGTCGACGCGGGCAACGCCAAGAACGGCGCCTACCGCTACGACGACACCCAGATCCGGATCAGCGCCGACAACGTGGTGTCGTTCGGCACCGGCGACGAGGCGTTCCAGGCGGGCCGGCTGGACAGCGCGGTCGTGCGTACCGCGACGGGCTACACCGTCGAGGCGGCGATCAGCCTGCTCGAATACGGCGGCCTCGACACGTTCCACGGCCTGGACTTCCAGGTCAACGACGCGTCGAACGGCGCTCGTACCGCGATCCGCAACTGGGCCGAGCAGGAGGGCGTGGGCTACCAGAGCACGGCCCGGTGGGGAGTGGGCCGCCTGGTGGCCGGTTCCAACGTGGACGTCACCCTGACCCGGATCGCCCGCTGGAACTCCGACAGCGGCGGCGGCTACTGCTCCACCATCACCGCCACCAACACCGGCAACAAGCCCGTCGAATGGACCGCTGTCGTCGACCTCGAGGGCAACATCTACGACGCGTGGAACTTCAAGCGGGAACGCCTGGCAGACGGTAGCTACCGGATCAGCGGCGTGGACTGGAACCGCACCCTGGCACCGGGTGCCAGCACCGTCAGCATCGGGTACTGCGCCAACCTGTAACACCCGGCAACGACGCCGACGAGGCCCTGCGCGGCCGAGCCGGTGATGCTCCTCCCGATGGCGGCCACCGTCGAATACCGGCGGTGGCCGCCATCGGCGTGTTCGACGCCCGGCAGCCATTGCTGGGGACAAGGGCCTCACCGGATGCCATTGCGACGTACGCGGGCCGGCGCACTTGCGTGCGCCGGCCCGCGGGTTCCGTCAGGTCGTCAGCTCGAGCAGGCCACCCCGTTGAGGGTGAACCCGGTCGGCGCGGAACTGTTGCCGGTGTGCGTCGCCTGATATCCGATCGCGGTCGACCCGTTCGGATCGATCGTGTTGTTGTACCCGACACCGGTCGCGGTCACCTGGCCGCTGGTCGGGCTGTAGTTGGCGTTCCAGCCCGAGGTGATGGTCTGGCCACTGGGCAGGGTGAAGGTCAGCCGCCAGTTGGTGACCGCCGCGCTGCCGGTGTTGGTGATGGTGATGTTGTTCGTCAGGCCGTTGTTCCACGCGCTGACCGCCGACGTGACCCGGCAGCCCGAACCGCCCGGCGGGTTGGTGGTCGGGCTGCCCGTCGGGGGCTGGCTCGGCGTCACGGTGGGCGACGGGTTGGTCCCGGTCGGGGCGACGGCCCGCCCGGTGGTCGGCGAGATCATGCCGGCGCACAGGTTACGGCTGGCGAGACCGGCCGCGATCTGTGGGATGGCGGCGACGGTGTTGGCCGGCCAGTCGTGCATGAGGATGATCTGGCCGTTGGTGAGGCGGGCGTTGGCCTGCACGATGGCCGACACACTGGCACCGTTCCAGTCCTGCGAGTCGACGTCCCAGATGATCTCAGTGAGGCCGTACTGCGCCTCCACCGACTTCAGGGTGGCGTTGGTCTCGCCGTACGGCGGCCGGAACAGCTTCGGCGCGGTACCCGTGCTCTGCTGGAGCACCTGCTGCGTGTTGCCGATCTGGCTGGTCATCTGGGCGGTGCTGAGCTGGGTCATGTGCGGGTGGTCCCAGGAGTGGTTCCCGATCCACATTCCGGCGGCAACCGTGGCCTGGACCAGGGACGGGTTGGACTGGGCGTTGGTGCCCTCGTCGAAGAAGGTGGCCCGCAGGCCGGCGGACCGCAGCGCGTTGAGCAGGTTCTGGGTGTTGCCGGGGGTGGGGCCGTCGTCGAAGGTAAGGCCGACGTAGCCGTTGCAGGTGGCGGCCTGGGCCGGAGCGGTGACCGTGATCGTCGCGACGGCGCCGACCGCCGAGGCGGCGAGCGCCAAGGCGCTGGCCAGGACGCGCCGGCTGGTAGGACGGGTAGTAGGCATTGCCTCTCCTCGGGGTTGGCCGGTCGCTGCCCTACCGGCGGAACGGTCGGGTGGTACCCGCAGGAAGCGACACGGCAGGGAGGCGTCCATTGAAACATGTCGAATCGCTTTCCGGAAAGTTCCACGAACGAGTCAGCGACACATCCGGGCCGGACACGCAAGAGTCACTGCGTACAGCCGCCTTGCCGGGTGGGCTGCGCCACCGATAGCCAGCGAAAGTTTCGGTCGTCACGTCGTGGCGGGCGGCGTTTGCCGATCGGTCGGCCCAGCTCGCCGGCGGCCCAAGTGGAGATCCCACCCGGATGTCTGCTCGTCACACGGATTCGAGCTCCTGGTGTGGTGCCGGATCACCGCCGGCAGCGTCGTCGCGCTCGCGGGCCGCGGCGGCCTCGCGCTGCGCCCGGATGCCCTTGTTGCGGAAGGTGATCAGGATGGCCTGGGCGCACAGGAAGATGCCGATCAGGATGCTGACGCCGGCAACCGGGAGCCCCCACCCGCGCGGCACGTACATCGCCAGGAACCAGGACTTCACGTCGGTGCGAGTGAGGATGAACACGAGCGGCAGCAGGCCCTGAGGGAACAGCAGGATCGGGCCGAGAACCCAGTAGAGGAGACCGATCGTCGCGTCCCGCTTGGACACCTCGATCCTGGTGCCGCCCGACGCCGCCGCCCGGCCCGCTGCCGTGTTCCGGCCGGTACGCATGGCGTGCAGCATCTCGGCGCCCTTGGCGGTGAGCCGCTTGCTCGCCAGAGAGCCCAGCCACCAGGCGAGCGCGATGCCGGTCGCCAGGCTGATCGGTCCGCCGGCCCACAACAGCACGGGCAGGTCGAACAGGTGGCCGAGGATCACAGTGGTGAGCGCCGGGGCGGCCGGGATCAGCCCGAGCCAGAACAGCACGTTGGACTGCCCGGTGGTATTGGCGCGCTCGAGCGGGTTGACGGGACGCTTGTGTGCGTCAGGGCCGGGCACCATCCCGGCCACCGAGGCGTAGATGATCAGGCCGGCGCCGCCGCCGAGCAGCGCCGGCACGGTGGCCGCGACCCACGGCCAGGCCCAGGTGTAGCCGCTCCAGATGGTGAAGCCGACGCTGAGGGCGATCGAGATCGGGCCGAACACGGCCAGGTAGGCCCACTGCCGGCCGCGTACGTCCGCATGTTGGGTGCCGGTCGTGATGGTCTGCCAGAGTGCGGTGCCGTCCTGGCTGTACAGGTTGCAGGCCGAGGTGATGGCGAACACGGCGACGGCCGGGCCCGCCCACGGCAGCAACGCCTTCGCGTCAAAGGTGAGTGGCAGCAGCGCGGTGAGCAGCGCCCAGACGATCGGCACGGTGGCCGTGGTGGTCCGCAGCGGGTCACGCCACCAGGTACGCAGCTCCTTCCGGAAGACCGCTCCGGTCGGGCCGGCGAAGAGGCCGCCGGTCGGCACGGGGCCGTGGCTGGTGCCGTGGATGGTGACCTGGTAGCGGCGTGGTGTGCCGAGGGTGGCCGCCCAGGTCAGCAGGAGCACGCCGATGAGCGCGGCCAGGCCGGCGAGCGCGCCGAGGACCAGCAGCCAGTCGCCGTGGTCGGCGGCGTCGACGGCGACCACGCCCCAGCTCGACGGAATCCACCGCAGCGTGGCGGAGAACGCGGACGAGAAGCCGGTGGAGAGCACGTCCGAGTACATGATTCCCACGACGAGCATCCAGCCGGACTGGGAGAGGACGATCATGGCGGCCAACAGCAGGCCGGTGATCGCGGCGCCGGTCCGGGAGGTGGCGACAAAACCGAAGAGGGCGTACGCGACGCGCGACAGCAGCACCACGAACACGAGTTCCCCGGCGGCGGCCGGCACGGCGATCAGGGCCGGCACCACGCCCAGGTGCGCCGCGTACGTGATCAGGCTGAGGAAGGCGAGAGCGGTGACCGCCGTGGTGATGCCGGCGAAGGCGGCGCCGAGCAGCCCGACCGCGAGTTTGCGGCGCGGCACCGGGAGCAGCGCGAAATGGTCGGCGCGCAGCACGGCCGAGGCGCCCCACAGCGGGCCGACCACCCAGCCCAGCATCCACATCACCCAGACGCAGGCGAGCAGATCGCCCAGCACCCCCGGCCTCGCGATGTCGACGAACGTCAGCCAGATCGTGGCGGCGGCGAACAGCAGCCCGAAGACGCCGCCGGTGACCATCCAGGCGGCCTTGCCGCCGGTCATCGAGTTCCGGATGGTCGCCAACTTCATCCGGATCAGGACGCCAACCACGACAGCCCCCTCCCGGCGTGCTCGTCGCCGCCAACCAGCCGGACGAACGTCTGCTCCAACGTCTGCTCGCCGCGGACCTCGGCCAGCGGCCCGGCCGCGACGACCCGGCCCTTGGCCATGATGGCGACCGTGTCGCACAGCTGCTCGACCAGGGCCATGACGTGGCTGGACAGCACCACCGAGCCGCCCGACTCGACGAACCGCACGAGGATCGACTTGAGCGCGGCCGCGGAGACCGGGTCGACCGCCTCGAACGGCTCGTCCAGCACCAGCAGTCGCGGTCCGTGCAGCAACGCGGTGGCCAGGCCGATCTTCTTGCGCATGCCGGTCGAATAGTCCACCACGAGGGTGGTCTCGGCGTCGTTAAGCTCCATCACGTCGAGCAGCTCCTGGATGCGCTCGGTGAGCACGGCCGGCTCGATTCCGCGCAGCTGCCCGATGAAGGTGAGAAGCTCCCGGCCGGTGAGCCGTTCGGGCATCGCCAGCCCGTCAGGCAGGACGCCCATCAGTGTCCGCGCCCGCACCAGGTCGTCCCGGACGTCCACGCCGAACACCTCGGAACGGCCCTCGTCGGGGCGCAGCAGGCCGACCGCCATGGACAGCGCCGTGGTCTTGCCGGCACCGTTCGGACCGACCAGGCCGAAGAACGATCCCTGCGGCACGGTCAGATCGACGTGGTTGACCGCGACGTTCGCGCCGAACGCCTTGTGCAGGCCGGTCAGCCGCAGCGCCGGCGCCGGGCCGTCCGCCCCGGACGGTTTCGCCACGGCACCCGGTACGGTCTCTGGTTCCATGCCAACTCCCGTGGGACGTTCGATACGGCAGGCAACAGTCTGCCCCGAGACGGCGCTCACCGTTGGCCTCGCTGTGCCCTACGTCAGCGCGGAATCCGACACGTCATCCCCGAACGGTCCGTCGCGCCGACTACGCTGCACCGGGTCGCGGCGTCACCCGGAGTCCGGATCCCGGGGAACCTCAGACATCAACGGGGGAAAAGGCACGTGTCGTATGTCATCCGCAGGACCGATTCGCGGGAGTGGCGTCAGCTGCGTGCCCTACGCCTGGAGGCGCTGCGGGATTCACCGACCGCCTTCGGCACCACCTACGCTGACGCCGCCGCGCTCACCGACGAGGTCTGGCGGCAGCAGACCGCATCGAACTCGACCTCGCCGACGTCGGCGACGTTTGTCGCCGCCACCGAAGACGGCCGCTGGGTGGGGATGGCGAGCTCCGCTCCCATGGACAGGATCCCGGGCCACGCGAACATCCACGGCGTCTACGTGGCGTCCGCACACCGCGGTCAGCCAGCTGGGCCGGCGACCCGGCTGATGGAGGCGGCGATCAGGTGGGCACGCGACAACACCGACGCCGCATGGCTCACCCTGGGCGTGCATGAGGACAACAGACGCGCCCAGGCCTTCTACCGGCGAATCGGGTTCGTCGAAACCGGCAAGGTGGTGCCCTACGTCCTCGATCCGTCCAAGAAGCTCTACATCATGGGGTACGAAGGCTTCCGCCAGACCACCGCCTGACCGCGTCATGGCGTTCAGAACGCCCACCGTCGATCGATGGGGACAATGCCGCGGTGAACGGCGGCCAACTGACGTCTCATAATGCGTCCATGTCCGCCCGGCCACCGGTCATGGAACCCCGGCTCGCCACCGCCTCCGACGTCGACGAGGTACGGCGCACGGCCACAACGCCGTCCGCCTCGACTGCGTCGCGTCCAACGCACGCCTCCGCGCTTGTTACGAGGCCGCTGGCTTCGGCCACTGCGGCGACGCGTCGGTCGGCGGGGCCCCGGGGCAGCGCCTCGACACCGGGCCGCTGACCTTCGTCAGCCGCTACCAACTGCTCCTCTCCCCCGCGAACGAATGACCCCGCTGGTTGATCACGGTTGCATCCTGTACCTGGGTACAGGGTTACCGTCGTAGGGTGACCGAAACAAAGAACCTGGTTGAGGGGTCGTGGGTGCCGCAGGCGTGCACGTTGCCGACGGCGGAGCAGCCACTGCGACTGGCCGAGTTCGGTGAACTGTGGGCCTCGGCCGTGGTCGGGATGGAACGGGTTGACCGGCTGCGGGTGCGGCTGGAGTTACGTGCCGAGCCAGCGGTGGCAGGACGGGCGGCGGACCTGATGGTGCGGGAGAACCGTTGCTGCTCGTTCTTCACCTTTAGCTTGATCACCAATGGTGGGCGGCTCGCGCTGGAGGTGGCGGTGCCTGCTGGGCACGTCGATGTGCTCGACGCGCTCGTCGCCCGAGCCGTGTCCGGTGGCCGGTCGTGAGTTCGGGGCTGCGGTCGGGGCAGGTGGCCGAGGCGGCCGGGGTGAATCAGCAGACGCTGCGCTACTACGAGCGGCGGGGTCTGGTGGCCGAGCCGGAGCGGACGTTGGGCGGGCACCGGCTCTACCCGCCGGAGACGGTCACGATCCTGCGGGTGATCAAAACGGCGCAGCGGCTCGGCTTCACCCTGGACGAGGTCGCCGAACTGTTGAACGTGAGTGTTCACCGGCATGGCCGGCGGCCGGAGCCGGGACTGCAGGCCCGCGCGCAGGCCAAGCTGGTCGAGGTGGAACAGAAGATCGCCGACTTGTCGGTGATCCGGGAGACACTGCACGCGGCGATCGCCGCTGGTTGCGACGACCTGGTCGCCTGCGCGGACAGCCCATGTTGCCCGTTACCGTTCGTGGGACTTACCGAGAAGGTGGCTGATCGTGTCGAGGGTTGATGGACGCCGGTTGTTGCCGTCCGGGTTGACCGGGCTGGCCGGCGTCGCGTGCGCGGCATGCTGTCTACTGCCGCTGCTGCTGGCAGCCGGGCTCGTCGGTGGTGCCGGCTGGGCCGCCGCCACCCGGGCGATGCCCGCCATCACGGTCGGTTTGGCCGCCGCGGCCGGCGCCGCATGGTGGTGGGCGGGCCGGCGGGTCCGCCGGCATCGCACCGGGTGTGCCGGTGGGGACTGCGCCTGCGCCGAACCGCCGACGCGGCGGACGCCGGAGGAAACCCCGGTGAGGTCCTCGTCGTGATCCTCGCGCGTTCCCTCGTCCTGGCCGGAAGTTGACGGCCGGGACCAACCGGATCTCGGCCTGTCGGACGATGTCACTCGCGCTCGACCCTTCGCAGCCCTCGCGCGGGCGTCCACCACTCGACGACGAGCATCGTGGCCTCAGCGTTGAGGTGGGTGTGCACGACCTCGGTGATGTCGGCGTGGAAGCGGTCGCCGTCCGGCCCTTCGGTGATCGGTCCGGCAGCTATCGCCCGGCCTGAGATCTTCGCCTCGCCCGGCCACTGCGCCTCGGAGCCCTCGACCGGGTCGACCGTGGCACTGTGCAGGGCGAACCGCGGATCACGACGCAGATCCGCACCCTTGCGAGCGTTCGGCATCGACCCGAAAACGAGTTCACCGTCCTCGAATACCGCCTCGATCCCCGAGATCCGCGGCGACCCGTCGGCTCGTACGGTGGCAATGGTCTTGTGCCTACGAGCCTCAAACAGCACACGCACGCGCTGCGCGAACTCCGGCTCTGCCCGTTCGACGTCCTGCCATGCGGTCATACCACCAGGATCGCAGCATCAGGGCGCGAGCCGGCAGGATCTCGCGAAGCCACTGAGCCTGCCGGCGCGGGGCCCCGAAGCCGACGGCGAGCGTGTACCTTGCGTCGATGGGTCGACAGGATCAGGTTTCGGCGTCTTCACTCGGCGGCCGGGTAGTGGCATCGGCGCAGGTGCTGCTGCTGGCGGCGTGTCTGGTCGGCAGCTTCGGTGTGCTGCTCGTGGCCGCACTGCACGTCGGGGATTTCCCGGCCGTGCTGGACCCGGGTCTGGAGCGGTTGGGCGACCCGAAGGATTCGCTTCCGCCGATCGGCCCGGATTCGGCGTGGAACCCGCTGCTCTGGGTGTTCGAGCTGAGTCGGGCATCGGCGATGTTCGTCTACCCGCTCGCTTTCGTGGCCCTGGTATTCGGGTTGGCGGCGCTGGTCCGAACCTGGCGGGTCGGCGACCGGAAAGCGTTCAAGTGGCTCGTCGTCAGCACGGGGACGTGGCTCGCGCTGACGGCACTCGCCGTGACTCCGTACGGCACGCAGCTGCACGTCTGGTTGCTCGACTGAGCCTGGCGGGCCGATGGTATGAATGCAGCGTGGCGTCGTCGCAGAACTCAGACCTGATGGGCACAGTCCGCGCTCTGGTCGAGGACGCGATGCCGGCTCGAATGCCGGGAGCACGCGTGGCGACGGACAGCGATGAGGTCATCATCGTCATGCCGGGCGGTCGGGCCCGGGTGTCCCTGGTCCCGTTGCTGCGTCGCTGCCTGGATCAGCCCCGCCAGTCCTGGCCCGACGTGGTGGCCGACTGGCTCGCGGCGGTTCGCCGGGAGTTGCCGGACCAGGTCTCCGCCGAGCTCGGGCCGGCCGATGTAGAGCAGCTCCGGCTGCGGCTCATCCCGGCCGCCGCGACGCCCGAGGCCGACAACTATCTGGCTATGCCGTTCGGTACGCATTTCACCGCGATGGTGGTGGTGAACCGGCCCGAGCGTCTGGACCTGTTGACCCTCGCCCAGGTGGCGCAACTGGGCGGTGATCCCGAGGGGCTGGTCCGCATCGCCGTGCGGCAGACCGTGGAACGCGAACTGGTCTCCCTCGACGTGCGGGATCATGAGCTGCCCGGCGGTGGATCGGTTCGCCTGCTCGCCTCGGACGGCAATCCGTTCGTCACGACCGCCCTCATGTCCGTCAAGCGGTTCCTGCCCGACGGGGCCGACAACGGCGCACTGGTAGCGGCACCGCAGTACAGCGCGGTGATGCTGCACCGTGTGGTCGGCCGTGTGCAGGACCGCGCGGTGGCGCTGCACCGCCTGGCCAACTCCATGTTCGCGGCCGCCACTGATCCCTGCACCGACCAGATCTTCTGGTGGCACGGCGGCGAGTTCCACCCGGTGCGCGTCGTGGCGGGGGAATCCGCGGGGGCCGTGCAGGTACGGATGCCCGAGGCGTTGGCCCCGGTGGTGGAGCGGCTGGACCGCGGTCACTGAGCAGGCCAGGTCGAACCGGAGCGCATCCGGGTACGGCGACCTACGGGGTGAGCGCCTTGTCGACCTTCCGGACGGCCAGCGCCTGATCCCGTTGCTCGGTCAGGAACCGGAGCGCCGCCTCGCGTTCTCCCTCGTGCCATGCCTGGATGAGTCGCTCGTAGAACGTGGCCTGCTCCGCCAGTTGCCGGGCACCCTTGCCGGAGGTCCCCTGGGCCCGGTCGTGGTACAGCTCAGCGAGCTGTTTCGCGGGCTCAACGGGCGAAGCCGCGCCATTTACCACCCGCCAGCCCGGTAGCTGGTGCCAGTGCGTCCGGCGCTGGCGAGGATCTTGGGCGAAGTCCCGCTCGGCCACATCGGAAAGGCGCGTGGGAGGCCAGCTGTCGATCTTCTCCAGACCGGCATCGAGCACGAACTGCCGCGTCTGGCCAGCCGCTGCGTCAGACAACAGGTCCACCGTCGACGGCCCTGACAGGACCTCGTCCATCCGGACCCCGTAGGTCATGACCCAGCTGGTGAAGGGCGTCACGAGCGGCTGCACACCGGCGGAAACCCAGCCCACGGGCCGGGTGGGCGAACCGGCATATCCGATCCAGGCCAGGGACCAGTCCAGTGGTTCGCGGGCCAGCACGCTGCCGAGACCGGTGCCGCGGAGACACCACTCTCCCGGCAGCTCGGCTCGCAGTTCGGACAGGATTTGCCGCCACCGCTGTGCCTTGTCAGCAGAGGACATGCGTACCTTTCGCGGGTCGGCGCCCAGGCCCCGTCAGTCTACGCTCAACGGTCGTTGCGTCGGTCGTAGCTCCTCCGGTGGGTTGGGCAGGTCGAGCTTCTGCTGCACCTTGTTGGCCCAGCTCGGCTCGATGCCGGTCTTGAGGCCGGTCTTCAGGTCGTAGGCGTGCGCGACCTCCCAGTCGAGGTCGCCGCTGGCGGAGTCCGTGTACTGCCGTTCGAGGATGACGTCCGGCCGGAAGTTCTGGTCGGTCGGATTTGTCGTCTCGACGCCCTCGGCGTCGTAGCCGACCTCGGTGCGTAGCCGGAAGCCTGTTTCCGGGTCGAGAATGTTCTGCCCCTCGGCGTCGATCGCGTTGGTGAGGTGGCGGTGGGATTCGATGCCCAGCGCCGTACGTTCCACGACCAGGTCCGCCACATCCTCGGGGTAGCTTTTCAAGAGCGCCTCCCGCTGCCGCTGGTAGCCCTCCTGCTGCAGGATCGCGTCCCGGTTCTGGTCGACGTGGTCCCACGCGTCGTCGGCCATGTCCTGGAGCTTGCCGGCGATCTGCTGCCGGGCCTTGGCGATCTCCTCCAGGGTCTGCGGGTCGTGCTTGTCCAGTTCGGGGTTGTTCTTCGGGCCGGCACTCTCCGGGCCGGCGGGCTTGCCGTCCTGGGAGCGCGGTCCGCCGGGCCGGCCGCCCTCCGCTGCCGTGGCGGCGTTCTGATGGATCTCGGCGACGCTGGCGGGTCTGCCGTGCGATCCGCCACCCCGCTGCCGCGGCACACCGCTGTCGCCGCCACCCTCGCCGCCATCGCCGCCCTCGCCGGGGTGGCCGTGGGGTCCTTTTGGTTTCGCCACGATCCCCCCGGTCAGCCGTTGATGAGCTTGGACAGGTTGGTGAGGCTGGTGACGAGCGCGGTGGTGTAGCTCAGGATCCGGCCCGCCCACTTGAGCACCGCGGCGGTGATCTGCGCGGCGATCACCGGGATGGTGACCACGAAGATCGCCTCGACCGCCCATACGATCACGCGGGCGACCAGGTCCACGATGAGGTCACGGACGATGTCGCGGGTGAAGGAGACCAGGTTTCCCGCGGCCTGGGTGGCGGCCGCCATCGCCGCGGACGCACCCCCCAGGCCCAGGATCGCGTCGACGTTGTTCTTCATCAGCGACTGGTACGCCTCGGCGGCGTGGCCCCGCCAGTCCGGCAGGTCCCCGGAGAGGTGCGCCTGCAGATCGGCGGCCATCTGCTGCAGATGGCCGGCCATGTTGTCCCAGGTCGCCGCGTGCGACGCGACGACGTCTGGCATGCCGGTCAGCCAGTCGAGCATCTCCCGCAGCGGATCGAAGTACTCCATCGCCCAACCGAGGCCGTTGGCCAGCAGGGCGCTGAACGGGTCCAGCACCGTCGAGACCACGTCCAGCCCCAAGGATGCCCCGGCGAGCAGGTCGTCCACCCAGCCCTCGCTACGGATCGCGTCGACCAGGCCCTCGACCCCGTCGGCGAGCGACGAGCCGGTCCACACCTCACGGGTGGACTGGACGTCCGCGACCAGCGAATCGTCGGTCATGCGCTCAACCGCCTGCTGATCGCGCTCATCGAGCCCGCCGCGTCACCGTCGGTGCCGTCGTAGCTGTCGGCGGTGCGGCGCAGACCGTCCGCGACCAACCGCAGGTTCTCCTCGACGTACGCGACCAACTCGTCCTGGCGGGTGTGCCGGCCCTCCAGGATCGCCGAGATCCAACCGCAGAGCAGCCCGTACGCCTGGTCGTCCTGCGCGATGTGGGCGCTCGCGCCGCGGACCGCCTCGAAGCGGGAGCGCAACTCCTCGATGGACGAGGCGTGCGCGCGGATCTGCTCGGTGTCGGCCGTCCAGCCAGCCGCGCCGCTCATCCTCGCCAACCGTGGCCGTCGTACGAGCCGGGCTCGCCCCATCCGGTTTCCGGATCGGGGCGCAGTTGTCTGTCCACCCGCTCCGCGATCGCCCGCGCGGCCGCCGACTCGGTACCGACGGTCTCCGCGAGGATCTGCTGCGACCGCTCGGCCAGCTGCTCCTTCGCCCGCCTGATCGCGTTCATGACCGCCTGGGCCACCACCTCGGGCGAGACCCGCTGGATCTGCCGGCCCAGGCGCAGGTCCAACAGCGCGCCGGTGGAGTCGACCGTGACCTCGGCCAGCCCGTTGTCGTCCGTGGCCGTGACCCGCAGGTCCTGCAGGCGATCACTCATCACCTTGGTGTCGGTGGCGAGCTTCTCGATGCGGCCTTTCCAGGCCCGCATCTGGTCCATGGCGCCATCCGGGTCCAGCACACCGTCGTCGCCGAGAGTCCCGCTCTCCATGCGCCTCCCCCGATCAGCCGCGGATCCAGTGGAGACTGCCGGCTCGCAGCACCTCCTAAGGGCACTGTCGATTGCAGAGCCGCCACTCACCGTCGTAGGCGTGGCAATCGTATCCGTCACCGCGACCCCGAGTGCACCCGGCGACGCGACCGGCACGCCGTCGCCCGCCGTTGTCCCGCCACCTGGCAGGCCATCGGCCTCGCCTGCGGGATCGTCGTCGTGGGACGGCCTCCGGAGGTCCGAGAATCAACGCCCGGCGATGAGACGAGCCGGTCCGGGCGGCGGTCAACAGCAGGGACGCTCGCCGCATCCCGTCTCCTACCCGGACAAAACGGGCACTCGGCATCCGGGGCCGGTGGCGTGGCGCTCTTCGGCCGAACCGGCCCTCGTTTGCCTCGGCCCAGACAGGGAAGGTGTGCGGCACGGCCCGAGGGGAGGAGACGTGATGATCGAGGTCTGTCGAACCATCCGTACCCCACCCGAGCGGATCTTCGCCGTGCTCGCGGATGGTTGGAGCTACGCCAGCTGGGTCGTCGGCGCCGCCCACATACGGGCCGTCGACGACGGTTGGCCCGCGGTGGGCACCCGAGTCCACCACCGGCTGGGCCCCTGGCCGCTGCAGCTCGAAGACCAGACCGTGGTACGCGAGATGGAGCCGAACCGATTGCTCGAGCTCGAAGCGCACGCCGGACCGTTCGGCGTCGCTCGTGTCCGCCTGATCCTGGAGCCGATCTCGGACACCACGACCCGGGTACGGATGGGCTGGAGGGCGGCCGCAGGGTTCGCCCGCCTCGTCCCGGAGGCCGTGATGTCAGTGGTACTGCGCGCGCGCAACGCGGAAACCCTGCACCGCGTGGATGACATCGCCACACACCGGCGACTCCGTGCAGCGTAGGTGAGGCTGCTGCACGTCCGGCACAAGCCGCCATACTGCCGCCCATGAGCCTGGACGTGCGCAGCGACGACAACTGCCGCTGTGGGTCGAACAGGCCGGCGCCGGGCCACCACTGGTGCTCTGCCACGGCGGCCCGGGCCTGTGGGACTATCTCGACCCGGTGGCCCGGCTGCTCGAAGATCGTGCCCGCACCATCCGATGGGACCAGCGCGGCTGTGGACGCTCGCAGCGGCGCGGGCCGTACAGCGTCGCCCGCTTCGTTGCCGACCTCGACGCCGTTCGCGATCAGCTGGCCGGACCGCGAATGGCCCTGTTGGGCCACTCGTGGGGTGCGCACCTGGCGTTGCGGTACGCCATCGAGCACCCCGAACGGGTCAGCCATCTGATCTACGTGTCCGGAACCGGCATCGACCCCGAACGCGGCTGGCATCCGCACTACAAGCGGAATCTGAGGCTGCGGCTCGGGCATCATCTGGACCGGTGGAAGGCCCTCGGCGCCTGCGCCCGCACGCCCGAGGAGGAACGTGAACGGGCCGTGCTGCAATGGTCGGCCGACTTCGCCGACCACGGCACGGCGCTGCGGCACGCCGAACGCATGGCCACGCCATGGCTGGGCATCAACCACGACTGCAACCAGGCCATCAACGCCGAGGTCAAGCAGGAACTCGACAACTCCGAGACAGCCGTGCGGTGCCGCACGCTCGACCCGCCTGTGCTCATCATCGACGGCACTGAGGACATCCGCCCCCGTTGGGCAGTCGACTCGCTGCACCGAGCGCTGACCAACAGCCAACGCGTGAGTCTCGCCGGATCCGGTCACCTGCCGTGGGTCGAGAACCCCGACGATTTCCGGCGGGTGGTGACCACGTTCCTGGCGCAACACGGTCGCCAGGCCCTTGGCGGCGTCCACCGCGAACCCCCAGGTCCCGATAGCGCGACGAACCCCTTGGGGTCCGCGTCATTCTCCGGATCAGCCGGAGTCGATCTGGTTCGGCAGAACCGATCGCCATGTGATCTCCCGCTGACGGAGCGTCTGCGGCCGCTCCCGGCGCCCGTGTTCCAGCCCTTGATCGTTGGCAGCTCAGCTGGCTTGTCGTCGGCGTGTCGGACCGCTGAACTGCCAACGATGGCTGGGCACGACGGCGGCGGTCGGGGGAACGCTGGTGTCAGGGCGACGAGTGGACAGGATGGCGAGGGTCTCGCGGCGTACCTCCTCGATCTCGTGCACGAGCCTACGGTGGGCGAAGCGGACGACCAGGATGCCGAGGGCAGCCAGCTGCGCGTCTCGACGCAGGTCGATCTCGCGTTGGTGGGGGTCGCCGTGGGTGGTGGCGCCGTCGAGTTCGATGTTGACGCGTTCCGGCTCGGCGTAGAGGTCGAGGTAGACGGTGCGCGATCCGAGCCGGATCGGCACCTGCCGTCGAAACCTCGGCATCCCCGGGCCGGTGAAGACGCGTTCGTGTCCCCAGATCTCCAGCGGGCTGCGGCAGCCCTCGGCGAGCCTCCTGAGCAGCGTCCGGAACGCTACCCGGCCATTCAGCCTCGGCGAGGCTCCCAGTGCCACCTCCAGCCGCTCCGGTGTGGTCAGCCGATCGTTGACCGCCTGGATCACCGGTGCCCTCCGCTCGCCGGGCGGCAGTATCGGCCACGAGTCGACGAGGGCCGGTTCGATGCGGGTGACCGCCAGTCCTCGCCGGACCATCACGTGCGGCGGCTCGAGCACGAGGCCCTGCCGTCGGTGCACGGCCACCCCGGGCCGGCTGCGCAGGCTGACGCCGGCCGGCACGCTCAGGTGCAGCAGATCGCCGGCGGCCTGCCGGTGCAGCCCCCAAGCGGCGAGGGCGCAGAGGTGGCTGAGTGCGCCGCGGCCGTCGGCCCAGGCGAGAACCGCACGGCGGCCCAGTTCAGGGTCGAGTCGGCCGATGGCCGGCACGGCGCGGCACGGCCGGTCGGCCAGCAGGTGCGCCGCCGCGAACACCTCGGGCAGAACCCGCACCAGGTCGCCGACGTGGCATGCCCGTTCCAAGGTCCACTCCGGCACGACCTGGACGGCTGTCGCCCGAGTCACCAGCCCGCCGCCCCGCCCCACCAACTCCATCAGCACGGGATTCACGCCCTGACCCTGTCCTCCCACCGTTCGGCCGACAACCCCACCCGTCCCGACCTGTGCACACTCACCCCCTGTGCACAACCCCCATCCCCCCACGCCAGCTGCTATGGCGAGCCTTGATCGTTGGCGGCTCAGCTGTACAGGCGTCGGCGTGTCGGGTCGCTGAGCTGCCAACGATCAATGGTGATCGCGAGCTGGATATTGAGTTGCCGCGGCCACTGTCGCGCGTAGTGTGCGGGCTCCGCCGTAGACAGCGGGCCGAAGCCCGGTCGGCCGCCCGAGAGGATCGGTAGTCGTGACAGTCGGAGAATCCGTCGCCACGCCAGTGACGCCGGCGCACCGCAGCCGGGGCGGCGCTGTCCTGATCGGCGCGCTGGTCGTGGATTCGATCGGCAACGGGCTGTTCCTGCCGCTGGGCCTGATCTTCTTCACCCGGGTCACCGACGTCCCGCTCGCCCTGGTCGGCGTCCTGCTCAGCGTGGCGAACGTGATGCAGTTGCCGATCCCGCTCTTCGCGGGCGCCCTGGCGGACCGGTACGGCGCCCTGCCGCTGGTCGTGCTGGCGCAGGTCCTGCAGGCGTTGGGCTACGCAGCCGCCGGCCTGGCGAACGGGCCCGTGGGCATCCTGGTCTCGGCGGTCCTGACCGCCCTCGGCGTGCGGTTCTTCTGGTCCTCGATCTTCACGCTGATCGCCGACTACGTCGACGGCCAGCGCGGCGCGCAGAGCAAGGACTACTGGTACGGCTGGTCGAGCATGGCCCGCACGGCCGGCCTGGGTGTGGGCGGCGTGTTGACCGGCGTCGCGCTCGCCAGCCCGGACACCGATCGGCACACCTTTCGGCTGATCGCTTTCGGCGCGGCCGCCTGCTTCGCCGTCGCCGCCGGCACGATCGCGCTCGTGGTTCGGGCACCACGGGCCAAGCAGCAGGAGGTAGCCGTCCTGCAGGGCTACCGTGGGCTGCTGCGGGACCGCCCCTACCTGGGGCTCGTCGCCGTCAATGCCGTGTTCGCCCTGTCCACCATGATGCTGGCTCTGGCGCTGCCGACCCTCGTACTGCTGCATCTGCACGCCCCGGCCTGGTTGGTGTCCAGCCTGCTGGTCGGCAACACCGTGGTGGTGTCGCTGGTCACCGCGCCGGTCGTGCTCCGGCTGCGCCCCTTCCGCCGGACCCGTGTGCTGGCCACGGCGGCCGCGCTCTGGGCGGCGTGGGCACTGTTGCTGACCGTGCTGCGCCCGGGACATCTGTCGTGGGGAATACCGGTGCTCGTCGGGGCGGCGCTGCTCTACACGGCGGCCACGGTCATCCACACGCCGGTGTCGATCGGCCTCGCCGCGGCTGCCGCACCGGCCGATACCCGCGGTCGTTACCTGGCGATCTTCCAGTACTCCTTCACCCTGGCTGAGGTCGTGGGGCCCACCTTCTTCACGGCGCTCTTCGCTGTCCGGCACGGCCTGCCCTGGGTGGCCCTCGCGGCGCTCAACGGCGTCGCGATCCTGGCGATCCTGGCCCTCGAGCGGCGGCTGCCCGCCGCCGCGGTGCGAGGAGACTGACCGATGGGTCAGCGGGCGGCGGGGCGAGCAGCGGCCGCAAACCGAGCTGGACGGCCCTGGCCGAACTGACGAGGCGGCCGAGCACGCCGGGCGCCGCCGGCGGTGAAGGGCGTCATCGGGCTGCTCTGGGGGACGAACGTCACGCTGCACGCGGCCTGACCGCCGGGGGTCGGGGGCTCGCCGCTGCGGCGGGCCCCCGATCCGTCGTCGCCACCTATCCTGCTCCTCATCGCACAGGGACCGGAGGATGACTCACGATGGCTCGTACGCAGCTGTACCTGGTCCGGCACGGCGAACAGGATCAGGCATCCGGTCACGCCTCGGACGGAGGCCTTTCGGAACTCGGCCGCGAGCAGGCGGACCGGCTGGGTCGGCGGCTGAGCACGGTGCCCTTCTCGGCGATCCACCACAGCCCGTTGGCCCGGGCGGCCCAGACCGCCGACATCGTCGCCGGCCATCTCCCACAGGTGCCGCGACACGGCTGCGACCATGTCGCGGACCGCACGCCGGTGCCCTCCGCCGCCCAACGCGGCCGGTACCCGGACCGGTGGCATGCCTGGCTCGACGGTGTACCCGACGACGAACGCGACGAAGACGCGATCGCCCTACAGGCGGCCGTCGCACACTTCGGTGTCGCCGGCGACACCGACCGGCACGAACTGCTGATCACGCACAACTTCGTCATCGGATGGTTCGTCCGCCACATGCTCGACGCCCCGGTGTGGCGGTGGATCGGCCTCAACCAGGCCAACTGCGCGATCACCGTCGTGCAGTGGGACTCCGACCGACCGCCGACCCTGGTCAGCTTCAACGACACGGGGCACCTTTGACGACTGGCCGGCCCCGGCCGCCCCGCCGGTTTCATGCTGGCTTCATGTGCGATCCCTAGCGTCCGGGGCATGAGTGATGTGCTGGCGGTCAACGCCGTTCATCTCACCAAGACCTACGGTTCGCTGACCGCCGTCGATGACATCACGGTGCAGGTCGCCCAGGGCGAGGTGTACGGAGTCCTGGGCCCCAACGGGGCCGGCAAGACGACCTTCCTGCGGATGTTGTTCGGGCTGGTCCGGCCCGACAGCGGCACCTTGGAGGTGTTCGGCCGATCCTGGCGGCGCCACGGCGTCAACTCCCTGTCCGGGGTGGCCGGCTTCATCGAGAGCCCCAGGTTCTACCCGGCCCTGTCCGGTTGGCGGAACCTGCGGCTGCTCGCCGGCCTCGACGGGGGTGACGCCGCCGACCGCATCGACGAGGTGCTGGATCTCGTCGGACTCACCGGCCGGCGGCACGACAGGGTTCGCGGCTACTCGTTCGGCATGCGCCAGCGCCTGGGAGTCGCCTCCGCGCTGCTGCGGAACCCGCGGCTGTTGGTGCTCGACGAGCCGGCCAACGGCCTGGATCCGGCCGGCATCCGCGACATGCGCGCCCTGGTCCGGCGTCTCGCCGACACCGGCCTCACGGTCCTGCTCTCCAGCCACGACATGGCCGAGGTCGAGCAGATCTGCGACAACGTGACCATCATGAGGTCCGGGTCGGTGGTGCACCACGGCTCGATCGCCGCCCTGCGGGAGTTGGCGCCCGAGCAGGCGCACCGAATCACCACCACGGACAACGACCGGGCGGCCGAGTTGGCCCGGACCCGACGGCTCGAGGTCACCGTGGCCGAAGACGGGCTGGATGTCCGTGGGCCGCAGAAGGACGTCGACGCGCTGGTGGCCGACATTGTCGACGCGGGTATCGCGTTGCGCGGCCTCACTCGGGACGAGACGCCGTTGGAGGCGCTCTTCTTCATGCTCACCGAATCCGCCCCCGCCGGACCGGCCGCCGGCGTCGACATCTCGACTGGAGCCCGCCGATGACGACCACGACCGCCGCATACGCCGGCCCGCCCACCGCGCGCCGCCGGGTGGGCATCGCCGCGGTGCTGCGCTGGGAGGTGGCGAAGCTCGCCGCACAGGCCCGCAGCCGGGCACTGGTCATCGGCGCGGCGCTCGTCCCGATCGCCATCGTGCTGATCTTCAACACGCAACTGCCGCCGAAGGACACCATCTACGGCCGGCACATACACACCAGCGGCTTCGCCGTACCGCTGTTCGTGCTCGCCTTCGCCCACCAGTGGGTGCTGCCCCTGCTCGCCGCCCTCGTCGCCGGCGACATCTTCGCCAACGAGGACCAGCACGGCACCTGGAAGACCATCCTCACCCGCTCGGTCAGCCGTACCCAGGTCTTCTGGGCCAAGACTCTCACCGCCGTCGGCTTCAACCTCCTCGTCCTGGTGCTGCTCGCCGCCAGCACCATCACCGCGAGCCTGCTCGTCGTCGGCACCCAACCCCTGCCCGGGCTCAGCGGCCAGGTCATCCCCGCCGACCACGCCCTGCCGCTGGTCGTCGCGAGTTGGGCCACCGCCGTGGCACCGGTGCTCGGGTTCACCGCCCTGGCGATCCTGCTGTCCGTCGTCACCCGCAACGCCACGATCGGCGTCGCCGCGCCCGTCGCACTCGGGATGATCATGCAGCTGGCCAGCAGCCTGGGCGGTCTGGACAAGGCCCGCCGGCTGCTGCTCACCACACCGTTCGAGGCTTGGCACGGCCTGCTCACCGCGCCCCCGTTCCACGCCCCGATCACGACCGGCGTGATCGTGAGCGCCGGCTGGCTCGTCGTCTGCCTGACCGTCGCCTACCTCTACCTTCGTCGCCGCGACATCACCGGAGGCTGACCTTGACCCGTACGCGCACCCTCGCACTGGCCATCGGCCTCGCCCTCGCCGCCTCCGGGGCACTCGCCGGATGTGGTCGGCCCGACGTCACCAAGGCTCGTCTCGAACGGGCCATCGGGCCCGCCTTCGCGAGCCTCTACGTGCAGCGGGCCGACCTGCTCGGCGAACCCGGCGTGACCGTGCGGAGCATCGGCGCTTCCACCGCCTGCGACCGCGGCGGGCCCAAGGTCGCCGATGTCGGCCCCGGTCCCGACTGGATCTGCATGATCCACTTCATGGACGACCACGGGCAACCGCAGGACGGCAAATTCGAGGTGCAGGTACGGGCTGACGCCACGTACCTCGCCGGCGGGCCCACGAAACTCATCGGCCAGGCCACCCTCACCGACAGCCACGGCCACGACGTGCCCAACCCGGTCTTCGAATGGGACGGCGCCTTCGACCCCGACAAGTGAACCCGCGCGGGCCGAGACCTCCGCCGCCGCCCTGTCTGCGACGGCTCCGAGCGCCGCACCCGCAGGATGCTCGAATACCTCGCCGCCCGTGAATCCCCCGGGTGACGACCGGAGGGGTCAGCCCTCGCTGGAACCGGCAGCCTCGACGATCGAGACGGGAGTGCCGAGCTCGACCGTACGGGAGACGGTGCAGAGCCGGTCGTGCGACTGTTGCAGCGACCGGGGCAGCGCCTCGCGCGCCTTGTCGCCGTCCGCGCCGGGCGGGAACGTCACGGTGAACGCGACGGTGAGGTTCTGCATCCGGTTTCCTCCGGCATCGTCCCGGATCTTGTCGCCGGTGACTTCGACCGTGAACTGGGTCGGCTCGGCGCGGCGGCTGGTGATGTGGTCCACGTCTATCGCGGTGCAGCCGCCGATCGCCGCCAGCAGCAGTTCCACCGGCGTGAAGCTGTCGTCCTGTCCCGCGCCCATCGACATCGTTCCGCCGCGGGCGTTCCGCACGATGTACTGCCCGACGCTGGTGCGCTCGATCTCCACCGAGCGGAAAGTGTCCTCACTCATGACAGAGAAGCTACCCAGGTCCGGCTCGGTCGCGGTGACCGGCAGGGTGGCTGCCCACCACCTCGCCGCCCCGCCCCCGCTCCCCTCGCAGCCGGCCTCGCGAATTCCATCGAGGTACTGGGCCGGGTTCCACCGGTCTATCGACGGTGTTCGTGCAACTATGGAAGACGTGGGAACTGCAAGAACTGCTATGCCTGCCATCTCGCCGCTTACCGGCGAGCCGATCAAGCGCGCGGATGCCGAGCGGCTCGCGGGAGTGCTGAAGGCATTCGCCGACCCGGCCCGACTTCGGCTGCTCAGCTTGATCCAGTCCGCTCCGGAGGGCGAGGCGTCCGTGAGTGACCTCACCGCGCCGCTTGGCCTCTCCCAGCCGACCGTGAGTCATCACCTTCGCATCCTCACCGAAGCCGGCCTACTCGAACGCGAGAAGCGCGGCGTCTGGGCGTACTACCGCGTGGTGCCGTCCGCGATCGCGGCGATCGCTGACCTGTTGACGCCGCCCCGCAAGCGGGCGACCAAAAAGGCCCGTTGAGCGGCGCCGGCGCGAGGGTGGCCGAAGAACGCCACCCGGAGAGCTCGCGGCCGCCCGCTGGAGGCGCACGACCGCGCCGGCGGGTGGCTGCGTGCCGACCCGGGTGGGGCGGCACGCAGCCGGCACTCAGCGAAGTACGCCGAGGTCGATGGCCTCCGCCATCGCCTGGTAGCCCGCGTCCGACGGGTGCAGGTGGTCGCCCGAGTCGTACGACGGGTTGATCCGTTGCGGGTCGTGCGGGTCACGCACGACCGCGTCGAAGTCGACGACGGCGTCGAAGTCGTCACTCGTACGGATGAACCCGTTCACGGCCTGCCGCACGTTCTCCCGTTCCTCGGTGTAGGAACTCCATCCCTTCATCGGCGTGATGGTTCCGACGACGATCCGCAGGCCCTGTGCGTGTGCCTGGGCGGCGATCTGCCGCAGGGCGAGTTTCAGGGTCTCCGGGTCGGGGTGCGCGAGGTTGAGGATGTCGTTGACGCCCTCGAGCAGGATGACCGTGCACGCCCCGGACGTGGTCAGCATGTCCCGGGACAGGCGGGCGAACGCGTTCGGGCCACCGATCCCGGTTCCGGTGCTGCTGTCGAGGATCCGGTTGCCGCTGATGCCGCTGTTGACCACACCGAGCTTGGTGCGTCCCGGCTTGGCGGCGAGTCGGTCGGCGAGGGCGTCGGGCCACCGCCGGTTCCCATTGATGGTCGACTTGTCCCCGTCGGTGATCGAGTCACCGAAGGTCACCACCGTGCCGTACGCGGAGGGGGCCCGGACGTCCACGGCTGTCGCGTAGTACCACGCCGTGGTCGGCTGGGTGAACGCGATGCCCTGCTCGTCCGCCGCATGGTCGCCGTCGGTGGCGATGAACGACGTCTGGTACGAGCGCGGGTGCTCGGTCACCGGTCCGGACGGCGCCGGAGTGTAGACGGTCACCAGCAGGTCCCCGTCCGCCGGCACGGCGAGGGAGATCGGGTCGCTGAGCACCTCGCCGCCGGCCGGGATGGTCACCGACGGCGCGCCGCCGAAGGTCAGCTCGCGCATCGTGCCGGCGACCGCGTCCGGCGCGTCGGGCCTGGTCGCCACCGCCAGCGTCACCCGTCCCATCAGGACCGGCATCGTGCCGAGCGCGTTGGACAGGCGCACGCGGGCCGCATCGCCACCCAGGCTGGTGTGCACCACGTTGCGGATCGAGTGGTTCGGCATGCCCTGGTCGGCACCGGGCGTCGTCCGCGCCATGGCCGTCTGCCAGGTGCCGACCCAGTGGCCGGGCGGGCGGGTGTCGAGCTTGTCGAGGTCGACGACCGCCGCCATCGCCCGGTAGCCGGCGTCCCTGGGGTGTAGGTGGTCGCCGGAGTCGTACTCCGCCCGCAACCATTTCGGCGCCGCGGGGTCCCGCAGCGCGACGTCGAAGTCGGCCACCGCGTCGAACGCGCCGCCGTGGCGGATGAAGTCGTTGACCGCCTGCCGCACGCCTTCCAGTTCCTCGGTGTAGTTGCTCGACCCGCCGAACGGCAGGAGGGTGCCACCGGTGACCCGCAGCCCCTTGGCCCTGACCTGTGCCGCGATCTGGCCCAGCGCCGCGATGATCTCCGACGGCTCCCGGTGCTGCGGCTGGCCGCCGATGTCGTTGATCCCCAACAGCACGACCACGGAGCGCGCGCCGGTCGCGGTCAACACGTCGCGGTCCAGCCTGGACAGCGCGTTGGGGTTGAAGCTGCTGTTGAGCAACCGGTTCGAGCTGATGCCGGCGTTGAGCACGCCCAGCCTCGTCGGCCCGGGCGCGTCGACCAGCCGGTCGGCCAGGTAGTCCGGCCAGCGGTGATTCGCGTTCCGGGTCGAGTTGTTCCCATCGGTGATCGAGTCGCCGAGCGTGACCACCGCGCCCTCCGCCTCTCCCCGGACGTCCACGCCGCTGACGTACGGCCAGAAGGTGATCGTCTCGGTGAACGCCGCCCCGGACTGGTCGGCCGCGTGATCTCCGTTCGGCGACAGGTACGAAGTCTGGTTGGCCACCTGGTGATAGGTCACCGGCCCGGACGACACCGGGGTGTACACGCTGACCAGCAGGTCGGCGTCTTCCGGCACGGCAAGGGAGATCGGGTCGCTGAGCACCTCGCCGCCGGCCGGGATGGTCACCGACGGTGCGCCTCCGAAGGTCAGCTCGCGCATCGTGCCCGCGACCGCGTCCGGCGCGTCGGGCGCATCGGCGACCGCCACCGTCACCGCGTCCATCCGCACCGCCACCGTGCCGAGGACGTTTGTCAGCGAAACCCGCACCGCCGAACCACCAACGCTGGTGTGCACGAGGTTGCGGATGGTCCGGTCCGCATATCCGGTGGGGAGGTTGGGCACGGTTCCGGATGCCGAGGCCGACCAGGTGCCGACCCAGTCACCGACCGGTGCCTTCGATTCGGCGTCCTGGCTGGACGCGGCGGCCGGGCTGGTCAGGCCGAGCACCAGTGCGAGCACAGTGCCGGCGACTTGTGTCATTCTTCGCATGTGGGACATGGGATCTCCTCCCGATCGTCAACGAGTTTGCCCCTCACCCCTCGTCGTGGTCAACAGTCATCCGCCTCTATCTCCTCTGGCTGAAGAGCTTCGGAGGGGCTTTGTCGATCAGGCTGACCGACAACTCGTCCGAAGACCTTGCGACATCTGACGTGGGACGTAGGATGTCCAGCAACGTTTTGTACGTGTGACGAGAGGCGGGTGCTCCGATGACGGGTCGAAGACACAGCCAGATACGCCGTCGACTGTGGTCCACCGTGGTGATCGCGGCGATGGCCGCCACGCTGCTCACCAGCGGCACCGCGCACGCGGCCGAGCCGTACCACGAGGAACAGGCGGTCTACACCGCGAACGCGGACGGGTATTCCTGCTTCCGGATCCCGGCGATCGTGAAGGCCACCAACGGGGACCTGCTGGCATTCGCCGAAGGCCGGATCAACAACTGTGACGACAGGGGCGACATCGACCTGGTGCTGAAGCGGTCCCACGACGGCGGCCGCACCTGGGGGCCACTGCAGGTCGTGTCGCGCGGCAACGGCGACACCCACGGCAACCCGATGCCGATCGTGGACGAGCGAACCGGCCGGGTCGTGCTGTTCACCACCCACAACCCGGGCACCGGAAGTGGCGGCCGCGTTCCGTACCTGCAGGTCAGCGACGACCACGGAGCGACATGGAGCACGCCGCGGGAAATGACCGAGCTGATCCTGCCGGAGTGGACCCACTGGTACGCCACCGGTCCGGTGCACGCCATCCAGCTCAACCGCGGCCCGCACGCCGGGCGGCTGGTGATGAGCGCCAATCATGAGTCCGTCGGTCCCGACCGGCAACCCGTCGCCGGCATCCACCTGGCGTACAGCGACGACGGCGGCGACACGTGGCAGCTCGGCGCCAGCGCCGGTGGCGCCGACGACACCATCTTCGTCAACGAGTCGACGCTGGTGGAGCTGACCGACGGCCGGATCTACGTCAACGTGCGGGAAGCCGGGACGGCTGAGGGCACGCGGGCGTACGCGATCTCCAGTGACGGGGGCGAAGCCTTCGACGCGCCGTTCCAGATGGTGCCCGAGCTGACGATGCCGGTCGTACAGGGAGCGTTGCTGCGCCTCACCGCCACCGACCAGGGTGACGCGCGGAACCGCATCCTCTTCTCCGGGCCCGCGAACCCCGGCAAGCGCGAGGCCCTGACGATCCGTTCCTCGTACGACGAGGCCCGGACCTGGCAGAACTGGCAGGAAGGCAAGGTCATCAGCTGGGGTCCGGGCGGGTACTCCGACCTGGTCAAGATCGGGACCGATCCGGTCACGGGCCCGGTCGCCGGACTGCTGTACGAGGGCGGCGTGACCGCCCTGTACGAGGTGATCCAGTTCGTCAGGTTCAACGAGGCGTACCTCGACACCCCGAACGGTTCCCCGCCGGATCTGCCGCCGCCACCGGCGCCGGGACCGACGACCCCGGACGCGGCGCCCCGCTATGACAACACCGCCTACGTGCGCGGCGGCGCGACGCTGGCCGAGGGACGGTACGGCACCGGGATCGCGCTCGACGGCGTCGACGACCACGTGGAGATGCCGTTCAACCCGGACATCGACCTTGGGAACGGCGACTTCACGATCATGTCGTGGTTCCGGTACAGCGAGACCACCGGCAGCCACGTGATCTGGTGGTGCTACCAGGTGGGCACGGGAGCCGCGCAGATCTGGCTGCGGGCCGAACCGGCGAGCAACCGCATCCGGGGTGTCGTCGGCACCGGCCAGGGCGACGCGAACATCACCATCGCGGGCGCGTACAACGACGGGCGCTGGCACCACGTCGCCATGCAACGCACGTCGGCCCGGGTCACCGTCCTCATCGACGGCGCCACTGTCGCCGACCTGGCCGCTCCCCGCGGCTCGGTGACCACCGGCAAGGAGTTCGGCATCCGCGGCATCCACCTCGGCCAACGGGTCGACGGCGTCAACCGGTTCCGCGGCACTCTCGACGAGTTCCGCATCTACGGCCGCGCCCTCACCCTCGATGAGCTGCGGGAAATCCGGGAACACAACGTCCCGATCGCCGGCCAGCTCCGGCTCCGCCTCCCGTTCGCGACCATCAACCCCCAGCGGTAGCCACCGCGTCGGTGCCCCGCCAGCGGTCGTTCGGCGGGGCACCGACGCATGCGGAACGTGGGCGGCACCCGTAGGCCAGCGCGCGGCTACCGCGTGTACATTGCTCCTCGGCGGGGCGCACTTTTCGGACGTGGGATGTGCGCCGGCCGCGAAGGAGCCTGGAGGCGCGGGATGGCCAGACGCAACGGCGAGACCGTTCAGGACCGCATCGTGGCCCTGATCCATGATCGTCAGCTCCAGCCCGGTGCGCCGATGCCGACCGAACCGCAGCTCATGGACCTGTTGGGGGCGAGTCGCAACAGCGTACGCGAGGCGGTCCGGGCGCTGCAGGCGCTGGGCATCGTCGAGATCCGACACGGGTTCGGCACCTTCGTCGGTCGCGCGTCGCTGGATGTGCTCGGCCCGTCGCTGGAGTTCCGGATCCGCTCCGGCCCGCAGAGTGTCCGCGCGCTCCAGGACCTCGTGGAGGTTCGCGAGATGCTGGAGACCGCCCTGGTCGGGCGGGTCGCGGGGTCGACCAGCGAAAGCCGCCTGGCGGCGCTCGACGCTCTGGTGACCGCGATGCAGACCGACCTTGAAGCCGACCGGGCCTTTCACGGGTTGCTCTATGAATCCTGCGGCAACGAGCTCGTGCTGCAGTTGATCACCCTGTTCTGGCAGGTCTACCACCAGGTCGAGCCGCTGTTGGGCGCGCCGGAGGAGCGGATGGACGTCATCGTGGCGAATCACCGACGGATCGTCGACGCACTGCGCGCCCGGGACGCGGTGGCCGCGCAGGAGGCGATGCAGCGCCACTTCCGTGACGTCAAGGAGCGCATCGCCCGCGCGGAAGCGGGTCAGGTGGCCACGCCGTTGGGCGGGGAGGCGGCCTGAGCCGGATCGCTCGGCCCCTGCGTCACTGTTGTCCGAGCCGGGCGAGTCGAGCGCGTACCCCGTCGAAGTGAACTCGCACGGCCGTCGTGGCCGACGCGCGGTCCCGGGTGTCGACGGCCGTGAAGATGTGCCGATGCTTGCGAGCCACGTCGGCCGGCGTCTCGTCGGGCGGGCCGAGGTCGTCGCTGAGCTGGTGGTAGACCTCCCAGAACGCGCCGAGCAGTCGACCCACGAGTGGATTGCCCAGGGGGCGGTAGAGCACGTCGTGGAAGAGGCGGTCGGTCTCGGGGGTGACGGGGCCCACCAGCGCCTCGGCCTCCATCTGCTCGATCACTTTTCGGGCCGCCGAGAGGTGGGGGGTCAGGTCGTGGTCGACGTGCTCGTCGATGAGGCGTTGCACCAGCCCGCTCTCGAGGATCTCCCGGATCTCGATGAGGTGTCCGAGGTGGTTGCGCTCGTGCTGCAGGGTGATGCGGCTGTGGAAGGCCAACTCGTCGACCAGACCGTTGAGGGACATGTGCCCGACGAACATCCCGAAGCCGTGCCGGATGTCGACGATGCCGACGGCCTGCAGGACCTTGAGGGCCTCGCGGACCGAGTTGCGGCCAACGCCTAGTTCCTCCATCAGCTCGGACTCGGTTGGCAGCGGGTCCCCGATGGCCAGTCCGCGCTGCAGGATGAGGCCCTTGACCGCCTCCTGCACCTCGACCGCGCGGCTGTGTCGACGGCGCCCACCTGCGGAGGCGGGGCGAGCCCTGGACGGTCGACCGGACGAGTCGCGATGACGATCGGGCTGAAACACCACGGACATCTCCTGGTCAGTTGCTCTTGACCGGGACCGAGGTCGGCCCCTAGCCTCCAGTCTACAAGACGTGGGACGTGGGACGTCCAATGCCTGAACAGATCGTCCAAGCCGAAACCACCTTCCACACAGGAGGCACCGTGAGCGCCCCGGTTTCTCGGCCAGTCTTCAATCGCCGCGACTTTCTGCGCTACAGCGGGGCGGTGAGCGCCGCAGCAGCGATCTCCGCCACCATCTCCGCCTGCAGCGGCCCCGCTTCCACCAGCTCCGCCGGAGCCGGCGGGAACAAGGATCTCGTCACCGCCGTCATCGGCTACGGCAACAACCAGAGCTGGGATCCCACCATGACCGCGTCGGCCTTTTCCATGGCCGCCAACAACCACATCTACGAAGGGCTGGTCGACACGGATCCGATCAGCCGCGAGCCGCACCCGGCGCTGGCCACCGCCCTGCCGGCCGACACCGCAGCGACCACGTGGCGGTTCACCCTTCGTCAGGGCGCAAAGTGGCACGACGGGCAGCCGGTCACCGTCGACGACGTGCTCTTCACCTTCCAGCGCATCCTCGACCCGGCCGCCAAGACGCTGACCTATTCCTTCTTCGGCACCTGGCTGAAGGAGGTGCGCAAGGTCGACGACACCACTGTGGAGCTGGTCTTCAACTTCCCGTTCCCCGATGCGCTACCACGCCTGACGATCGCCAAGATCATGCCGAAGCATGTCTTCGGCGCGCCCGGCGGGTGGGACGCGGCCAAGGGCGGCAAGGCCGTCGGCTCCGGCCCCTACAAGCTGGTGGCGCACAACCCGACGTCCAACACCGTGCTCGAGGCGTTCGCGGACTACAACGGCCCGCGCAAGCCCACGATCAAGAAGATGAACTGGCTGTCGATCGTGGACGCTCCGGCCCGGGTCGCCAAGATCTCCGGCGGCAGCGCCGAGGCGCAGATCGCGGACAACATCCCGTACGCCAACATCGACCAGCTGCGCAACGGAGGGCTGACCGTCGAGGGCGGCAAGGGCATGAACCACATGTTCCTGATGTTCAACACGGCGCAGAAGCCCTTCGACGACGTACGCGTGCGCCAGGCCCTCCTGCACGCCATCGACACCGACAAAATGATCGACGTCGCGCTCAAGGGACACGGCACTCCGGCCACGAGCTTCCTCAACGAGCAGAACCCCTCGTACGCCAGGTCGAAGACCGTCTACAGCTACGACCCGGCGAAGGCGAAAGCACTGCTGGCCGACGCCGGCGTGGCGAACCTGTCCGTCACGCTGATGGCGGTCAACGTCAGCTGGATCACCGACTGCCTGCCCACGATCGCCAACTCCTGGGAGGCGGTGGGCATCAAGACGACCCTCGAGCCGCAGGACACCGCCGCACTGTTCACCAAGATGGACCAGTCCCAGTCGTACCAGGTGGTGGCGGCCGCGTCGAACCCGAACCAGTTCGGCCTCGACGCGGACCTGATCCTCCGCTATAACTACACGGCCGGCGGCACCTGGATGAAGTACACCAGGTGGGACACCAGCCCGCAGGCCAAGGACCTGTTCGCGCTGATGGACCGGGCCACCCGGGAGTCCGACCCGACCCGGAAGCTGGACCTCCTGCACCAGTACCTGGACGTGATCGCCGAGCAGGCCGTGCTCTACCCCGTCCTGCACACGGAGCTGATGACCGCCTGGGATCCGAAGCGGCTCACCGGGGTCCGGCCGCAGGCGTACCCGGGCATCACCCTGCTGCAGGCACAGCGCCGCTGATCCCCGGCGCGGCACCGGCCCCCGGTGCCGCGCCCCCGGCTGACCGCTATCGACCATCAGGAGGCACGCCGTGGCTGTCGTCGCCAGGATGCTGGTGCGCCGCATCCTCATCCTGATCCCGCTGCTGCTGGGCGTCGTCCTGTTCGTCTTCATCATCATGCGGTTCTCCAACAACAAGCCGGAGTACGCCTACTTCCAGGGCGCCAATCCGACCGCGGAGCAGATTCATCAGTTCCAGGTGGAGAACGGCCTGCTCGATCCGCTGCCGATACGCTACGTACGCTTCGTCGGCGACCTGCTCCACGGCGACATGGGCACCAGCGTGCTCACCAAGGCGCCGGTGCTCGATTCGGTGCTCACCGCACTCCCGCTCACGCTGCAGCTGACCTTCCTCGGCCTGGCGATCGCGGTGGCGCTGGCCCTGATCTTCGGGGTCACCGCGGCGATCTTCCGGGACCGGTGGCCCGACCAGCTGATCCGGCTCGTGTCGCTGATCGGCGTCGCCGCGCCGGCGTTCTGGCTCGCCCTGTTGATGATCCAGTGGCTGGCGGTCGACCGCGGGTGGTTTCCCACCAGCGGCTACATAAATCCTGGCGACTCGGTCAGCGGATGGCTGCGGTCGATGACCCTGCCCGCGCTCTCCCTGTCGCTGCCGGTCGCCGCCCAGCTGACCCGGATCATCCGCACGTCGATGGTGGAGGAACTCGACAAGGACTACGTGCGGACCGCGATCGGCAGCGGCCTGCCGCCGATCGTCGTAATCGGACGCAACGTGCTGCGCAACGCGTTGATCAATCCGCTGACGGTGCTGGGCCTGCGGCTCGGCTACCTGCTCGGCGGAGCGGTGGTCATCGAGACCATCTACTCGCTGCCCGGAATGGGACAGCTCATGATCAACGCGGTACGCGACGGCGACCCCGCCGTGGTCCAGGGCGTCGTGCTCACCATCGCGACCGGCTTCGTCGTGGTGAACCTCGCCGTCGACCTCCTCTATCTGCTGGTGAACCCGCGCCTCAGGAGTGCCACGTGATGCGAACCGGACTCGCGAGAAGGCTCTCCCGACCGGGTATCCGGTTCCACCGGCTCGGCCTACCGTCGTGGATCTCCCTCGCCGTCGTCGCGGTCATCGCCCTCGCCGCGGTCCTCGCCCCCGTGCTCGCCCCGCACTCGCCCTACGTTCAGGAGGCGAGCGGCGGCGGCCCCAGCGCCACCCACTGGATGGGCCTGGACAGCGCGAACCGGGACATCTTCACCCGGTTGCTCTACGGCGCCCGCTGGTCACTGATCATCGGCCTCGGCGCGACCGCCATCGCGTTGCTCTGCGGCGCGCTGATCGGCGCGGTGGCGGCCACCTCCCGCAAGGCCGTCGACGAGGCCGTCATGCGCAGCCTCGATGTGATCATGGCGTTCCCGGGAATCGCGCTCGCCGCCGTGCTGGTCGCCGTCTTCGGCGGCAGCATCCTCGTGCTGGTGCTGGCCATCGCGTTTCTCTACATGCCGTCCGTGGCCCGGGTGGTCCGGGCGAACGTGCTGACCCAGTACGGCGAGGACTACGTCGCGGCCGAGCGCATCATCGGCGCCCGCACCCCGCACATCCTGCTCAAGCACGTGGCCATCAACTGCGCCGCGCCGATCCTGGTCTTCTGCACGGTCATGGTCGCCGACGCGATCGTCTTCGAGGCGTCACTGTCGTTCATCGGCGCCGGGGTGCGTCCACCGGACCCCTCGTGGGGCAGCGTCATCGCCGACGGCCGCAACATGGTGCTGCTCGGCGGCTGGTGGGCCACCGTCTTCCCCGGCCTGCTGATCCTGATCACGGTCCTCGCACTCAACATCCTCGCCGAGGGCGTCTCCGACGCCTGGGCCGCGCCCGCTGCCCGTCGCGCCGGCCCCGTCACCAAGGCCGACGACGTCGATCCGCTGGAACAGGCCACTCCGGGATCCGGCGAGATCACGCAACTACCCGGGCTCGCAGAGGCGGCGCGGCGCCTGGCCCAGCGAGCGCGGCCCCTGCCGCAGGGCACGCCGATCCTGCGGGTGAACAACCTCGCCATCGGCTTCGAAGGCCGGCACGACGGCGTGGACATCGTCGACGGGATCTCCTTCGACGTACGACCGGGCGAAGTGCTCGGCCTGGTCGGCGAGTCCGGCTGCGGCAAGTCGCTGACCGCGCTGACCGTCATGGGTCTGCAACCGCGCGGGGCCCGCGTCCGCGGGGAGGTCCTCTTCGACGGCAAGGACCTGCTGACACTCTCCCGGGCCGCACGTCGCCGGCTGCTCGGCCACGACATGGCGATGATCTACCAGGACGCGCTCTCCTCGCTCAATCCGGCGATGACCATCAACGCGCAGCTGAAGCAGGTGGCCCGCCGGGGCGGCCGGCGCAGCCCGGCGGAGCTGCTGGAGCTCGTGGGCCTCGACGCCGCGCGTACCCTGCCGTCCTATCCGCACGAGCTTTCCGGTGGCCAACGGCAGCGCGTCCTGATCGCGATGGCCCTCTCCCGCAGCCCCAAGCTGATCATCGCGGACGAGCCGACCACGGCGCTGGACGTGACCGTGCAGGCGCAGGTCATCCAGCTGCTGCTGCGACTTCGAGCGGAGCTGGGATTCGCCCTGATCCTGGTCTCGCACGACCTCGCCCTGGTCGCGGACGTCACGGACCGCGTCGTCGTCATGTACGGCGGTCAGCTCGTCGAAACGGGCGTGACCGCGACCGTGGTCGGCGCACCCGCCCATCACTACGCCCGTGGGCTGCTGGGCTCGGTGCTGTCGCTGGAAGCCGGCGCGGCCCGGCTGACCCAGATCCGCGGCGTCGTACCGCCCCCGGCCGACTTCCCCACCGGCTGCCGCTTCGCCGACCGCTGCCCCATGGTCACCGAGATCTGCCGGGCGCAGGCGCCCCGGCTTGCCGGGCAGCGCCACCACGAGGTGGCCTGCCACCATCCGGCTCTCGACGCCGGAACGCCTGTTCTCGCCGGCGACACGGCCACCGCACCGGCCAGCCCCGCGGAGGCACCATGACTACGACCGATGCCCAGCCCCTCGTCGAACTCGCCGACGTGCACGTGATGTACAAGGCACGATCCGGTGGGCTCCTCCGACGCGATCGGGTCCACGCACTCACCGCAGCGGATCTCGCCGTCGCGCCCGGCGAGACGGTGGGCGTGGTGGGCGAGTCCGGCTGCGGCAAGTCGACGCTCGCCAAGATCCTGGTCGGGCTGGAGAAGCCGACCGCGGGTACGGTGCGGTTTCGCGGCCAGGACCTCTGGTCCATGCCCCCTGCGGCGCGTCGGGCGGCGATCGGGGCGAGCACCGGCATGGTGTTCCAGGACCCGTCGACCGCCCTCAACCGGCGACTGCCCGTTCGGCAGGTGCTGCGCGACCCGCTCGACGTGCACCGAGTGGGCACGCCGCGGCAGCGCGAGGAACGGGTACGCGAGTTGCTCGACCTGGTGGGCCTGCCGGTGAGCGTCGCCGACCTGCTGCCCGGCCAGGTGTCCGGCGGCCAGCGCCAGCGGGTGGCCATCGCCCGCGCGCTGGCACTGCAGCCGCAGTTCCTCATCGCCGACGAGCCGACAAGTGCGCTCGACGTCTCGGTGCGCGCGCAGATCCTGAACCTGCTGCTCGACCTCAAGGAGCAACTCAACCTCGCGATGGTCTTCGTCTCGCACGACATCCAGACGGTGCGACGGATGAGCGACCGGGTCGTGACGATGTATCTCGGGCGAATCGTCGAGCAGGCCCCGGCCGAGGCGGTGCCCGACCGGGCCCGCCACCCCTACACCCGAGCGCTCTTCTCCGCCACCCCCGGGTTGCTCTTCCCGATCGACCCGATCCCGCTGGCCGGGCCGGTCCCCTCCGCCACCCGACCACCCAGCGGATGCCCCTTCCGCACCCGCTGTTGGAAGGCCGACGACCAGTGCGCCAGGCAGATGCCCGAAGCGCAGACGGACACCGTCGTCCGGCCCGACGATCACCTGTTCCGCTGCCACCACCCGATCCGCAACGGCGCGGTCGACCCCGAACTGATCAGCCAAGCCCAGGAGCACACATGACCACCCACGAGCTGTCGCCACGGCGATCGGCCGCACTGACCGGCGTCATCCCTCCGGTGTCCACCCCACTGACCCCGGACTACGAGGTCGACACCACGTCGCTGGCCCGGTTGGTGGACCATCTGCTGGACGGTGGGGTGGACGCGCTGTTCGTCCTCGGCTCCACCTCGGAGGTGGCCTTCCTCCCGGACAGCCACCGCAAGATCGTGCTCGACACCGTCACGCGCCACGTCGCGGGCCAGGTTCCAGTGCTCGCCGGCGTGATCGACATGACCGCCCTGCGGGTGCTGGACCATGTCCGGGTGGCCGTGGAGGCGGGCGTGGACGCGCTCGTGGCCACCGCACCCTTCTACGCCCGCACGCACCCCGCGGAGATCGACCTGCACTTCCGCACCATCGCGGCGCGGGCCGGGTTGCCGGTGTACGCCTACGACCTACCGGTTTCGGTGCACAGCAAGCTCGGCGCCGACCTGCTGCTCGAACTCGCCGGCGACGGTGTGTTGGCCGGAGTCAAGGACTCCAGCGGCGACGAAGGCGCGCTGCGCAGGCTGATCCTCGGACGACGGGACCGCCGGGACCTCGGTTACTTCAGTGTGCTGACCGGCTCCGAACTCACCGTCGATTCCGCCCTGTGGATGGGTGCCGACGGCGTGGTGCCGGGCCTGGGCAACGTCGACCCGCACGGCTACGCCCGACTGTTCCGCGCGGCATCCGACGGCGACTGGGAGGCGGCGCGAGCCGACCAGGAGCGGCTGCTGCACCTCTTCGATCTCGTCAATGTCGGCAGGCCACGCATGGGCCCGGGTTCGTCCGCGCTGGGAGCGTTCAAGGCCGCGCTGTACCTGCGCGGGATCATCGACCACCCGACAACGGCGGTGCCGCAGATCCCGCTGAACGAGAACGAGATCGCCCGGGTCGGGAAGTATCTGGCCGTCGCCGGCCTCCTCTGAGACCTGCGGACGGTGGCTGCGGACGGTGGCTGCGGACGGTGGCTGCGGACGACGGGGGCCGCCGCAACGGACGGGGTCACGAGGCGGTGCACCCGGCCAGCACGTTCCGCAGCCACCTGATCTGCTCCGCGCGCTGCACGCCCGCGCCGCCTTCGTGCCCGTTGTACGGCCACACCGCGATGTCCTTGCCGGCCGACGCGTAGTGGTTGTAGGCGGCGAAGACCGTCGACGGCGGGCAGACGTTGTCCATCAGCGCGACCGAGAAGAGCGCCGGAGCGCCGGAGCGGGCGGCGAAATTGATCCCGTCGAAGTAGTGCAGGGTCGCGAACACCTGGTCGACGTCGCCGCGGTGGGTTTTCAGGTACGACACCAACTCGCCGTAGGGTTGGGCGTCGGTGATCTCGGTGGCGCGCCGATAGTGGCACAGGAAGGGCACGTTGGGCATGACGGCGGCCAGCCCGTCGACCAGGCCGGCGACGGCGAGTGTGATCCCCCCGCCCTGGCTGCCGCCGGTGACCACCACCCGGTCCGGGTCGACGCGGTCGTGCGTCCGCGCGGCGTCGACCGCGCGGACGCCGTCGGTGAAGACCCGGCGGTAGTAGTAGTGCCGGGGGTTGCCGATGCCGCGGGTCATGAAGCCGGGCGTCTGGGGCAGGCCGATCGGGTCGGGGTCCGGCGTGTCGCTCACGAGCGAGCCGTTGCTGCCCTGCCCGCGGGTGTCCATGACGAGGTGGGCGTAGCCGGCGGCGCTCCAGGTGAGCCAGTCGTGCGGCAGGCCGCGTCCGCCGCCGTACCCGATGTACTCGACCACGCAGGGCAGTCGGCCGCTCGTGTGCTGGGGCAGCAGGAACCAGCCGCGCACCGGCTGGCCGGCGAATCCGGGAAAGGTGACGTCGTACACCTCGACGGTGGACAGGCCGGCGTCGTAGGGAACGAACCGGGCGGCCCACTGTGCATCCCGCGACTCCTTCAGTGTCGCGGCCCAGAAGTCGTCGAAGTCGGTCGGCTCGTCGCGGGCGGGCAGGTAGTCGCGGAGACGGTCCAGTGGCCAGTCGACGAGCATGGTGGTCTTCCCTTCTTCGCGGCCGGCGGTCAGGGTCGCAGCTGACCGACCGGGACCCGCCGGAAGGTGATCGTCTCGTTCGCCCCGAAGTTGCCGGTCTCGTAGAGCACGCCGACCGTGTTGGGATCGAGCTGGACCAGGTCCGAGTAGGCGGCGGGGAGGCCGGACAGCGCCAGGGCCGGTCGCCAGGTCACGCCGTGGTCGGCACTCGCCCGCAGGGTCAGCGCCGCGCGGCTGTTCGGGTCCGCGGGGCCGGAGTAGAGCAGCTGGTTGCTCGCACCGGCCAACTGCAGGACAGTGCCCTGCACGACCGGCCCCACGAGCGTGGCCTGCGGACGGTGCGGCAGCTCCAGCGTCTCCCCGCCGTCGCGGCTGTAGGCATCGGCACGGTTGCCCGGCGCGCTGCCGTTGTGCTCACGGGTGTTGACGTAGAGGCGACCGTCGGGCAGCTCGGCCACCGTGGACTCGTTGACGTTGATGTACCCGTCCGGGTTGTCGTCGACGGAACCGATCCGCCAGCTCTCGCCCGCGTCGTCGCTGTAGAGCAGATGCCCGCCGTAGTACTTCGCCTCCGTGCCGAGGTCGGTGGAGCCGGCCGGTGGTGCGATCGAATGGTTGGCCGGGACCACGAGCCGGTCCCGGTGCGCGCCGCGGGCCAGCCGGATCGCGTGGCCCGGGCCGGTGGCATACCAACGCCAGTTCTCCGCCTTGGCCTGCGCGGTGATCTCGCGCGGCGTGGACCAGCTGGCTCCGTCGTCGTCGCTGTGCTGGACGAAGACCCGGCGACTCTGCTCGGCCGGCACCTCGCCGCGCATGATCGCGGCCTCGGACGCGGTCCCGCCGTTGTACGTCGACAGCAGCACGACCCGGCCGGTCGCGGTCACCACGGGCGCGGGGTTGCCCGCGGTGTCGGGGCCGTTGTCGTGTACCACCTGCAGGGGTCCCCAGGTGCATCCGCCGTCGGTCGACCGCTTGAGCACGAGATCGATGTTGCCGGCGTCGCTGAGGGAGGCGAGCCGCCCTTCGGCGAAGGCCAGCAGCGTGCCGGATCGGGTGGCCACGACGGCGGGGATGCGGAACGCGTTGTATCCCTCGGTGTTGGCGGTGAAGGGCACCGATCCTTCGCAGCGTGAGCCCTGAGGGGTCTGTGCCGGCGCCGCCAGGGCTGATGGGACGCCGGCGCCGGCCAGGCTCGCGACCAGGGCGGCGCAACCGACGACGATCGCCGTCCGGAGCACGGGGGCCTTGCGGGTGGTACTGGACACGATGCCACCTTCCTTCGCGTGGTTGGGACGTGGCGGACGGTGCGCGGACCGAACTCTCGACACCGGACGTAGGACGTCCTATCTGACGTTATGGTCGGCCCGGCGGCAAAGGCCAGGTTCCCCGCGACGAACGGTCGATCTGGTGCGGTGAACGGTCGGCAGCAACGACTGGCATCCCATCTCTGCCAGCGCTATGTGTCAGCTGGCCCCCAGTGATCCACTCCATGCGCCGCAAACGGCGGTCTCCGCCGACACAGAAACCACCACTTGCCGCACACGGAGTCGATCAAGGTCTAGCGGGGCGGGAAGGCCCACCATTCACTGACGCACCTCGAAGATGCCGTGTGCGCCCCGCTCGGCGTCCACCATGGAATGACTGACGAACGGGTAGTGACCGGCGGCCGGGAAGGTCATCTCGACGAAGCCGCCGGCGGCGGGGCTGAGCGGCAGCACCTGGGCCCCACCGGGGTCGGTGGGCCTGCTCTCCCAGCGGCCCTCCCGGTAGACGGTGTCGAACTGCGTGCCCACCACGTGGAAGGAGGTGTCCCGGCTCGGGCCGGCGTCGAGCAGCCAGACCCGGACGCGCTCGCCGACGCGGGCGGGCAGCGGACGGTGATCGTACTGGGCGACGTAGCCGTTGAACACGACGGCGTCGGGCCGCTCCGCCTGCATCTTCGCCAGGTCACCCGGTTCCCCGTCGGGGCCGAGGTAGAGCTCGGACTGCACCAGGACGTACTCCCGCTGGACCGGGGGCAGGTCGGGCGGGTCGATGATCACCGCGCCGTACATGCCGTTGCCGATGTGATGCAGCATCGGCATGGTCGAGCAGTGATACATCCAGATGCCGGCGCGGGTGGCGGTGAACCGGTAGGTGAGCCTCTGGCCGGGGTCGATCGGGCGCATCACCTCGTCGGGGGCGACGGCCCCGGCGTGGAAGTCGATGCCGTGGTCCATGGTGCCCTCGTTGACCAGGGTGATCTCGAACGTGTCGCCGATCCGGCCCCGCAGCACCGGTCCGGGCACGGTGCCGTCGAACGTCCAGAGCTGCTGGCGTACCCCCGGGGCGACCTCCCGGACCACCTCCCGGACGTGCAGTTCCCGCCGGTGCAGCCGTCCCGGCGGGACGGGTGGGGCGGTGGCGTCCCGGGCGGTGAAGGCCGGTCCGGGGTCGGCCATGACGTCGATCGACTGATCCGGCGAGGCGGAGCCGGCAGTGGCCGGCGAGGCGGAGCCGGCGGCGGGCGGCGAGGCAGCCGCGCCGGTCGGCACGACCTCGAGCGTCATGCCCGCCTGCCGGTGGCCCGGCAGTGAGCACCAACCCTCGGTGACCTCGCCGATCACACCCGCGTCGAGGCGGGCCGATTCGCCGTTGCCGATGAGCTTGGTGCGCGCGCCGCCGGCCAGTACGAGGTCGTGGCGGCGGGGGTCCCGGTTGGTCAGGTTCACGACGAGGCGGTCACCGGCGGGCACCTCGATCCGGGCGGGGTGGAACCGCATTCCCTCCGCGACCACGTCCACCGTCGTGGTGTGTCCGGTCGGCTGGACGGCGCTGGCAGCCGTCGGTCGATGCTCGGTGGGGCTGGTGACGCGCTGCGCGGCCACGCCGACCAGCACGGCGACCAGGACGAGCGCGATGCCGGTGGCGGCGCCGGCGAGGGATCGGCCGGGCTCGGGCGACGTGGACACGGTCATCTCCGGGCGGTGAGCAGGACGCGGGCGGCCGGCACGAGGAACTGCACCAGCGCGGCGAGGATCAGCAGGGACGTGGTGATGCGGACGTACGGCGGGCTGGGCAGCGCGAAGACCACGAGCGCGGCGTTGGTCATCGCGACCCGCTGCGGGCCGTGCCGGTCCAGCAGAGCCGCGCGGGTCCGGGCGGGGGCGGGCCCGCCGCCCAGAACCACCGGAAGCAGGTGGCTCAGCGACCCGATGAGGACCTGCCCGACGAAGCCGACCAACAGCGGGACGAGCACCACGCCGAAACTGTCCACCGCCGTGGCGGCGTCGGCGGCCGGCAGCAGCGTGGCCGCATCGACCACCAGGGCGACCAGGAGCCAGCCGGTCGCCGCCGTCAGCGACCAGCTCGCGAAGGCGTACGGAGGGCGGGCGCGGGCCACCGCCACCGCCGGCCGGACCGCCACCAGCACACCGAGGGCGAACAACGCCAGTCCCACCGCGGTGACCACCCGCCACCAGGTGAGCAGGCCGAGGCCGAGGAGCACCAGTCCGATGGCGGCCAACGGCAGGGCGCGCACGGCGTCCCGGACCGCGGTGTCGGCCATGCGGGTGCGCAGCATCGTCGGCCAGAGCGTCAGCAGGGTGCCGAGGACCGTGAGGGTGATCCAGCCCAGCAGGTTGACGTGGGCGTGGAACAGCAGCAGCCGGGCCTGGTACCTACCGTCGCTCACCAGCATCCCGGCGCCCACCGGAACACCGGTGAGCAGCGCCAGGCCGGCGGCCAGGTAGTAGTGGACGGTGACGCGGAAGCGGGAGGGCAGCGCCCGACGGAGCTGCCTGGCGAGCCAGGCCAGGTGCCAGACGAGCGCGGCGAAGACCAGGGCGGCACCAGACGCGCCGAGCCAGGGCCGGTCGCCCGCCCCGCCGGTCAGGACGGCCAGCACGCCGACGTTCAACGCGGCCAGCCGCAGGGCTTCGCCCCGGCGGCGGTTTGGCGGTGGCGTACGCAGCAGCGCCGTGCTGAAGTGCGCCGACCAGATGACGATCGCGTTGGTCACCGCGCCGAGCAGGAGCAGGTGGATCGCCAGCCAGCGCCAGGTGGGCAGGAAGGGGTGGACGAAGCCCAGGGCCACGAGCCCGGCCAGGTAGGCCGGCGGCAGGAGTCCGGCCCGGCGGTGCCAGGCCGACCGGCCGGCGGCCCTGGCCTGGGCCTCTCCGGCGGCGGGGATGGACGGTGCGGCGCGTCCGGCGGCCGGTGACGGGTCCGCGCCCGGGGTCCGGGGGTTCGACGACAGGAGGTCCATCAGCGCACCGCCAGGGCCGGCGCCGTGGGGGCGACGGATCGGGCCGTGGCGCGGCCCGCGCTGCGCATCGCGATCACCGCGCAGGCGAGGAAGGCGAGGACGGCCAGCACGTTGAGCACCCCGGCCACCCGCCACACCGGTCGGACGCCCAGCGCGTCGCCGACGACGACCCGCGCCAGCAGGCTGCCGTGCAGGAGGGTCAGCGGCGCGTACAGCCAGGGCCGGTAGGGCAACGGCCGCCGCAGCACCGCCGGCAGGATGACCGGCGCGTGCACGAAGATCATCGACATGGTGAAGCCGAGGAAGACGGCGTGCAGGATGGCGTCGTAGCGGGGGCCGCCGGTGGCCGGGCCGGCACCGGCCCACAGCAGGCCGGCCAACGCCAGCCAGGCGTACCCGGACAGCAGCCCGACCGCGACGTAGCGGGGCAGGCCGACGGCGCGTACGGTGCGGCGGGCGACGTCGTACGCCGTCAGCCACCCGACGGTGGCGAGCAGGCCGATGCCGAACAGATGCGCCCCGACGGCGGGCCAGAGGCTGCTCGCGGTGACCCCGGCGGTGAGCGCGCCGAGCGCGGCCAGGAACCAGGGAACGCCGTGCCGGGGTAGGGCGAGGTGGGCCAGCTCCAGGCGTTCCCCGGCGATGGTCGCCACCACGAAGGTAGCCAGCCAGGGGACGAACTCCGGCACCGCGCTGCCGGCGAGCCACAGCAGGGTGGCGGCGTACCAGGCGAACGCGCCGAGGCCCTGTGCCAGGAGCGAGGGACCGGGCTGCCGTTGCCAGAGCCGGCGGTAGATCAGCAGGAGCAGCACCGCGGCGAGCATGAGCAGCACTTGCCCGGCCAGGGTCGGGCCGGTCAGGACGAGCGTGACGGCACCCGCCCCGGCGCAGGCCGGTGCGAGCAGCGCCCGCCGGGTGCCGAGCGCCACCGCCCGTTCCAGGGCCACCAGGGTGCCGACGAAGCCGAGCACCATCAGCGGGCCGTGCACCTGTTCCAGTGACGTCGGCGGGGCGGGCAGCGGCAGGTCGAGCAGCAGCAGGGCGGCGTACAGCCCGGTCAGCAGGGCGAACCCGCCGGCGGCGAGGACGGGGACCCGCCAGCGCAGCCGGGCCGGCCGGACGGTCATCGCGGGTCAGCCTCGGGTGGCCGGCGCCGGCCCGGGGCGTCGGTCTCCGGCAGGGTCAGGCGGACCACGCAGGCGTCCGGTGCGCCGAACGGCTCGACCACGGCGCCGGCGGGCGGGGCGCCGGCGTGTTCGAGAGCGCCCCGCACGACTCCGACGTGCAGGTTGCAGATCGCGTCGGGGTTGCGGTTGACCAGTTCGAGGAAGGGGCAGGTGTGCAGGTGGATCTCGGTCCGGCCGGCGCCGGTGTGGTGCAGCCGGGGGCTGAAGCCGAGGCCGCGCAGCACGCCGAGGAGGACGTCCGTCGGGTCCTCGCCGGGTGGGGTGACCGCGGCCAGGTGCCGGCCCCAGTCCTGGCCGGCCCGGGTCGCCTCGGCCCGCACGTCACCCCCGGTGCGGCGGGACAGGTGGTCGAGCAGGGCGGCGGCCAGGGCCCGGTACGGCGCGGGCGCTGGCGCCTCCGCGACGGCGATCCGGTAGCGCCAGGCCGGGCGCCCCGGTTGGCCGCCGCTGGCCCGGGCCTTCACGAGCAGTCCGGCGCTGACCAGCCGGTCGAGGTGGGCGCGGGCGGTCGACGGGTGCAGACCGGTCCGCTCCCCCACCTCGGCGATGGTCACGCCTCCGTCGGCGGCCTTGACGATATCCAGGATGGAGACCCGGCTCGCGGTGCCCAGCGCGCGGTACCGCTCTGTGTCGATCATTTCCCCGACCGGCCCTGTTCTCGTGGTTTCCACGGTAGTTAACGTTACAACGTCGTTCGTAGTAGAAACTCGGGGAGTCCCCATGTCGCACTCACACACCACCGCCGACCTGACCGCCGCCCGGGCCGTGGTCCGCCACCACGCCCAGCTCGCGGCCGTGCTCGACCGCCACGTCCGCAGGCTCCTGGAAGCAACGGAGAACAGCGACGACGTACGGGCGCAGGACGTCCGCACGGACCTGCTCGGCTGGCTGCGCGAAGAACTGCTGCCCCACGCGGACGCCGAGGAGACCGCGCTGTACCCGGTGGCCGCCGAGCGGGCCGAAGCCGCGCTGCTGATCCGGGGCATGCGAGCAGAGCACCGGGCCATCACCGACCTGGCGGCCGAGCTCGACGCCACCACCGAGCCGGTACGGCTGGCCGCGACGGCGCGGGCCCTCGCCGCCGTCCTCGCCGTCCACCTCGCCAAGGAGAACGAATTGATCGTCCCGCTGCTGGTGGACGCCGCGGACGTGTCGCTGGCGGCGCTGCTCGACGGCGTACACGATCTGCTGGGCTCCTCGAAGTCGGCCGGTGGCTGCGGCGGGGCCTGCGGGTGCGGTGGCGACGCCGCCACGACGGAGGCCCCGGCGCCGGTGCTGACCATCGACCCCCGCCTGGACGTGCGGCTGCTGCCGCACGACCGCCGACACTCCACGGTGCTGGCGGCGCTGGACGCCGTGCCGGTCGGCGGGGCACTGGTGCTGGTCGCCCCGCACGCGCCCCGACCCCTGCTCGCCGAGATCGAGGCCCGCTACCGGGGCGACATGCACGCCGAGTGGCTTCAGGACGGCCCGGACACGTGGCAGGTCCGGCTGTCCCGGCAGCCGGACCTGGCCTGAGGAAGTCTGCCGGTGCCGGGACGGTCTCCGTCAGGGCCCGCCGTCCCGGCCCGACCGGGTCCTTCGACCCTGTTTCGAGCGGTTCCGGGCGGGCAGCGTTGGACCCGCCAAGCGGTACGGGGAGGTGATGTTCGTGTGCAACTACTGCGGTTGCCGGGACTTCCCGCTGATCGGCCGGCTCTCCACCGAGCACGAGGCGATCGCCAACGCCGCCGGCCGGCTGCGCACCGCCATCGGTTCCGGCGACCCGGCCGCCCTGGCCGCCCTCGACGAGCTGCTGGCCCTGCTGCTGCCACACACCACCACCGAGGAGGACGGGCTCTTCGCCGAGCTGCGCGCCGAGGGCAGCCTCGCCGACGCGGTCACCCAGCTCTGCGCCGAGCACCAGGACATCCACGGCGTGCTCGGCGGCGTCGACCGCCTCGCACCAGACTGGCCGTTGGTGCGAGGCGCGTTGGACCGGCTGCACCGGCACATCGACAACGAGGAGCACGGCCTGTTCCCCGCCGCGGTGATCGCGCTGCCCATCCCCGCCTGGGACCGGATCACCCCGGCCGAGACGGACGCCCGGTGAGCGTACGCCCGCACCGGCCGGCCGGGCACGGCCCGACCCGACACCGGCTGGCCGGTTGCCGGTTCGCCATACCCATGGCGGGCGCCCACGTCCGGCGCGACTTCGACGAACGGTGTCGCCCCGCCTGAACCGGCGTAGCCGCCGCCTCGCCCGAGCCGGGCGGGGTGGCACGCCGGTCCCGCCGGTCCTGTCCGAGGGCCGGTCGCCCGTGGCGCCGGCCCCTCCCCCGCCAGGGAACCCCGCATGCTCGACGACATCCGCGCGGCGTACCGCCGCGACCCCGCCCTGCACGGCATCCACGTGGTGGAGGTACTGCTCTGTCCCGGCCTGTGGGCGGTGTGGAGCCACCGCGTCGCGCACCTGCTGCACCGCGGCCGGCTTCCCCTGCTGCCCCGGCTGCTCAGCCAGCTCACCCGCCTGCTGACCGGCATCGAGATCCACCCTGGCGCGATCGTCGGTCGCCGCCTCTTCATCGATCACGGCGCGGGAGTGGTCATCGGCGAGACCGCCCGCATCGGCGACGACGTCACCATCTACCACCAGGTCACGCTGGGTGCCCGCGGCTGGTGGCAGGACGGCAGAGGAAGCCGGCGCCACCCGACCGTGGGCGACCGGGTGGTGCTGGGCGTGGGCGCCTCGCTGCTCGGGCCCGTACGCGTCGGGAACGACGCCCTTATCGGAGCCCACTGCCTGGTCCTGCACGACGTGCCACCCGGGGCTCGGCTCCAGGCCCCGGAGGCGGCCCTATCCACCCCTACCCGACCTGGGAGAACACCGTGATCTACTCAGACGTCACCGCGCTGATCGGTCGTACCCCGCTGGTGCGGCTGGACCGGCTGGCCCGGGACCTGCCGGTGACCCTGCTCGGCAAGCTGGAGTCCGCCAACCCCGGCGGCAGCGTCAAGGACCGGCTGGCGCTGGCCCTGATCGAGACGGCCGAAGCCAGCGGGGAACTCCGCCCCGGTGGGTCGATCGTCGAGGCGACCAGTGGCAACACGGGCATCGGGCTGGCCATGATCGCGGCCGCCCGCGGCTACCGGGTCACCCTCACCATGCCGGAGAGCATGAGCCTGGAGCGGCGCGCGCTGCTGGCCGCGTACGGCGCCCGGATCGTCCTCACCCCTGCGCGCGAGGGCATGGCGGGCGCGGTCCGTCGGGCCTGGCAGATCGCCGACGACGAGGCGGCGTTCCTGCCCAGGCAGTTCGACAACCCGGCCAACCCGGAGATCCACCGGCGCACGACCGCGGCGGAGATCTGGGCGGACACCGACGGTCGGGTGGACGTCCTGGTCGCCGGGGTCGGGACCGGCGGCACCCTCACCGGCGTCGCCCAGGTGCTGAAGTCGAAGAACCCGGACCTGTGGGCGGTGGCCGTGGAGCCGGCGGAGTCACCGGTGCTCTCCGGCGGCCGGCCCGGTCCGCACGGCATTCAGGGCATCGGCGCCGGTTTCGTGCCCGAGGTGCTCGACCCGACCGGGTACGACGAGATCGTCAAGGTCGACGTGGAAGGGGCGCGGGCGGCGGCACGGCGGCTGGCGCGTACCGAAGGACTGCTCGCCGGGGTGTCCAGCGGTGCCGCTGTGCACGCCGCCTTGCGCGTGGCCGCCCGACCCGGCCACGCCGGCCGGACCGTGGTGGTGGTGCTGCCCGACACCGGCGAGCGGTACCTCACCACTCCCCTGTTCCCGCCGCCCGCGACGGCCTGACGTGGCTGCGGTTCCGGAACCACGGCTCACCCCAGGTGAGCGGCAAGAACCACGAACACCGCCCCGATCAGCATGACCAGCGCGCCCAACCCCGTGACCAGGGCGGTCACCTGCCACGCCTGGTAGGCCCCGAGCAACGCCCCGCGCAGGGTCTCCCCCATGAAGGCGGTCTGCCGCAGCCGGTCGAGCCGCTGGTCGCCGCGGCCCGCGCCCATGCACTCTTCGGCGATCTCCGCGTACGTCCGGCCACCGGTGGCCTGGGCCACGTGGTCGGCGATGAGTTCCGAGTACGCACGCGCCTGGACCCCGGTGGACACCGGGGTCCGGGCGTACCTGGCGAGCGGGGCCGGCAGGCCGGTGGCCGGGAAGGCGATCCGCTGACGGGTCAGTTCCTGGGCGACGCTGCGCCGGCCGAGGAAACCCTGGGCGATCATGACCGGTCCGGCGACCAGCAACAGCACGCCGGTGAGGGTGAGGAGGAGTGTGATCATGCAGACAGCCTGCCCGTGCGGTCAGCCGTCCGGGAGGGCAGCAGGTCCCGACACCGACCGGGCCCCAGGTCCCGACCGGCCGGGTTTCGACGACGCGCAGTCGCGCGCCGCGTCGGTGACCAGTGGCCACAACCGTCGCAGGTCCGCCTCGTCGGGGTCGACGTGCCGGCGCTTGCGTACCCCGTGGTCGCTGAGCACGACGTGCCCGTCAGGGGTGAGGCCGTGCCGACGCAGGGTCGCCGCCACGCAGACCAGCGGACAGCCGTCCAGCGCCAGGAGGGGACGGCCGGAGCGGGCCAACCGCAGCAGTGGTGCCACGTCGCCGAGTTCCCTTCTCACCAGTGCTTCTCCGCGGCGCCGTCGATCGGCACCTCGATCACGGTCGGGCCGGTGCGGCCCAGGCCGTCGTGCAGGGCGTCCGCCAGCTCTCCGGCGCCGTCCGCCCGCGTCGCCGCCACCCCGTACGCCCGGGCCAGGGCAACGGTGTCGATGCCGGGCACCCGGAGACCGGGCACCTCGGCCAGCCCGAGGAAGTCCCGGAAGTCCTCCAGCACCGCGTACCGGTCGTTGCGCAGCACGACGATGGTCACCGGCACGTCGTAGCTGGCGGCGGTCCAGAGCGCCGGCAGGGCGTACTGCAACGCCCCGTCGCCGACCACCGCCGTCACCGACCGGTCCGGCTGCGCCAGCTGCACGCCGATCGCGGCGGGAACACCGAAGCCGAGGCTCGCCCCGGCCGGGCTGTAGTAGCCGCCGGGGCGGCGTAGGCGGATCTGGTCCTGGCAGTCCCGCATGTTCGACACGGACTCGCAGACCACCACACCGTCGGGCGGCAACACCCGGGCGATGGCCGCGTAGACGCCGGCGGCGCTCAGCTGTCCCTCCGGATCGTCGACCGGCTCGGGGCGCGGCCCCGGAGCGCGAGGCCCGGTCCGCGCGAGCGCGGCCTCCTCGGCCAGCATCGCCAGCACGGCCACCGGGTCGGCCAGCACCGCCTGCCCGAGGCTCGCGCGTGCCGCCTCGTCCGGGTCGTCGGTGAGCAGCACCAGCTCGGCGTCCGGCCCCAACAGCTGCCCCGGCGCGTACGGGTAGTAACGGAAGGCGCTGGCCCCCGCCACCAGCACGAAGTCGTGCCCGCGCAGCGCCTTGCCCACCCCGGCCTCGGTCGCCGGCAGGACGCCCTGGAACGCCGGGTGCGTGGTGGGGAAGCCGCAGCGCGGCTCCAGCGGCGCCCAGTGGACCGGGAGCCGGCACCGGTCCGCCAGCCGGACCGCCGCCACCCATCCCGCCGGGCTGTCCAGGCCCGCGCCGACGAGGAGCACCGGCGAGCGCGCCGCCGCCAGCCGGGCAGCGAGATTTCGTACGAGTTGAGCGTCGACGCCGGCACCGACGCTGACCCGCCGCTCGGCGAGGATCCGTACCTGGTCGACCTCGACCTGGGCCGTCCAGTCGTCCATCGGTAGCGAGACCAGCACCGGCCCGCGCGGCGGCAGGGCGGCCAGGTGCGCGGCCCGGGCCAGGGCAGCGGGGACATCCTCCGCCCGGGGCGGCTCGACGCTCCACTTCACGAGGGGTCGGGGCAGCACGGTCGGCTCCGGGTTGGTCAGCAGCGCGGGCCCGGTGAGCAGGGCCCGGACCTGCTGCCCGGCGGTCAGCACCAACGGGGTGCGGGCCGCAGCGGCGTTCACCAGCGCGCCCATCGCGGTCGCCACCCCGGGTGCGCTGTGCAGGTTGACCAGTGCGGGACGCCCGGTGGCCTGGGCGTAACCGTCGGCCATCCCGACCACCACGCCCTCCTGCAGGCCGAGGACGTAGCGGAAGTCGGGCGGAAGGCCGGCGAGCATGGGTAGCTCGGTCGAGCCGGGATTGCCGAACACGGTGGTCAGGTGGTGCGACCGGAAGATGTCGAAGGCCGCCTCTCGTACCGAGATCATGCCTGAGGCTGGCCCGGCGGAACCGACACCCGACAGCGGCGGAAGGCCCGACCGGAACGGGTCGGACGGCCGTGGCGGCTCAGGTTTCGAGGGCCAGCCTGTCCGCGCCGGGGAACGTCCCCGGCTGGTAGCCGCACGCCGGGTCCTCGCCCCAGAGGTCACCGGTCATCGCGTACGCCCGGGCACGGGATCCGCCGCAGACGGCCCGAAACTCGCAGGCACCGCAGCGGCCACCCAACTGTCCCGGGTCCCGCAGTCCGGTGAACAGCTCCGAGTCGCGGTAAATCTCCACCAGCGACCGCTGCCGCACGTTGCCGGCCGAAACCGGGAGGAACCCGCTGGGGTGCACGTCCCCGCGATGCGAGACGAAGACGAAGCCGTTGCCGGCGCTGACCCGCAGCGGCGCCCGGCGCACCCGGACGGCCCGCCCGAGCAGGCCGTGCTCCTCCAGCCGGGCGCGCAGGCCTCGATACGTCGGCCCCAGCCCGAGCGCCGCCACGTGGTCCTCGCCGCGCCGCGCGAGGGCGTCGCGCTGCAGGCAGACCCGCCGGAAGTGATGCGCTTCCGTGGTCTTCACCGGCACGGTCTCGCCGAGGTCGTAGAGCACGTTCAGCACGTCCTCGGCCTCCGCCGCGTCCAGGCCGGCCAGTGCCCGCCCCCGCCCGGTGGGTACGAGGAAGAAGACGCTCCACAGCAGCGCTCCCCGCTCGCGTACGTGGGCGGCGATCGCGGGCAGGTCGTGCACCGTGTCCCGGGTGACCGTGGTGTTGATCTGGACCTTGAGGCCCAGGTCCCGCGCGTCACGCCAGGCCCGGTCGGTGAGCTGCCAGACTCCCGGCACGCCCCGGAACCCGTCGTGCCCGGCAGGGGTGGCCGCGTCCACGCTCAGCGAGATGGCCCGGGCGCCGGCGTCCCGGAGGCCGGCCAGGGCGCTCCGGGTGAGGGTCGGCGTACCGGAGGGCGACACGGAGACCGGCAGGCCCAGCTCGCTGCCCCGGCGCACCAGCTCCGCCAGGTCCGGCCGCTGGAACGGGTCGCCACCGGTGATCACGAACAGCGGCGCCGGACGACCGAAGGCCGCCACCTGCGCCATGAGGGCGGTGGCCTCCTCGGTGTCCAGTTCGGCGGCGTCGCGCAGTGGGCGGGCGGAGGCACGGCAGTGCAGGCAGGCCAGCGGGCACGCCTGGGTGGCCTCCCAGATGACGATGAAGGGCCGCTCCCGCACGTCCTGTCGGGGCAGCCGCACGGCCCTGCCCGCCCCTGCCGGGCGCTCCCGCCCTCCCGGCGTGATCGCGTCTGTCACGACCGGGACGCTGCCCGGCGGTAACGCCACGGGCCAGGGACCGGTGACCCGGGCCGGAGGGCCTTCCTGGGCTCAGCGGTCGAGGTCGGAGCCGCCTCGGTCAACCACGGGCACAACCGCCCCACGATTTCGGGACCTTCGGCCCGGAACAGCGGCAATACGTGCCGGCAGGCTGGCTGGGACACCCGTGCGGCGCCCGGTGAGCGGCCGGCGAGGACCTCGATTCCGTTGTGGGAGTGCGTATGTCGGCGAGCTACGAGCCAGGTGACCACGGCGCTGGTCCGGCGACCACCGTCCGCGTGCGCTACTTCGGCGGCACCCGCGTCGCCGCCGGGGCATCGGAGGAGGACCACCGGGCGAGCACCCTGGCGGAGCTGCTCGACCGGATGGGTGAGGCACACGGGTGGCGGCTGCGGGCAGCACTGCGGGCCTGCAGTTTCCTCGTGAACGGCACCCAGTGGCGTGACCGGCACGCCGTCCTGCCGTCGTCGGCCACGGTCGACGTGCTTCCGCCGTTCGCCGGCGGCTGACCCCAAGGAGAGACCATGACCGACCCGAGGCTGGACGACTGGCTCGCCACCGCTGCGGCGGCACTCGACCTGCCCACCCCGTCGACCGACGAGTGCCGAGCGGTCCTCGACCTGGTCCGGGACGTGGCGCACGGCGTCTGCCGGCCGGCGGCGCCACTGGGCGCGTACCTGGTCGGAGTGGCCGTCGGACGCGGCGCGGACCCGGACGCGGCGCGGGTCGCCGTCGCCGCACTGGTTCCGCAGGAGACGCGGTGATCACCACCGCCGCGCCGCGCCGCAAGGAGCACGGAACCCGGCTCACCGAGTGGACGCAGGCGCGCCGCCTCGCCCACGACCTGGCCTCTCCCCTGCCCGCCGAGGAGGTGCCGCTCGCGTCGGCGGCCGGCCGCACCCTCGCCGCACCGCTTTCGGCCAGGGTGCCGCTGCCGGGGTTCGACAACGCGGCCATGGACGGGTACGCCGTCCGGGGCCGCGGTCCGTGGCGGGTCGTCGACCGGGTGCTCGCCGGCCGCGCCCACGTCTCGTCGTCGCTGGCCGAGCAGACCGCCGTCGAGATCGCCACCGGCGCTCCCGTACCTGAAGGGACGGAGCGGGTGGTGCCCTACGAGACCGCGGAGCGCGTCGGTGACACGGTGTGGGCGTCGCCGGGCGACCGCCGGCACGTCCGGCGTCGCGGCGAGTACGCCCGTCCGGGGCAGGAACTCCTATCGGCGGGCAGGGCCGTCACCCCGCCGGCGTTGGGCCTGGCCGCCAGCGTCGGTCTGGACACGCTCACCGTGTACACCCGCCCCAGGGTGCGGATGATCGTCAGCGGGAACGAGCTGGTGTCCACCGGACTGCCCCGTTGGGGACAGGTCCGCGACGCGATCGGTCCGATGCTGCGACCGCTGCTGATGTCGTGGCGGGCAGAGCTGCTCGACTCCCGCATGGTCGGCGACGAACTCGACTGGTTCGCCGCCGCGGTCGCCGGCAGCATCATCGACGCGGACGTGACGATCGTGTGCGGCGCGTCGTCGGTCGGGCCCGCGGACGGACTGCACCACGCGTTGGGCAGCCTCGACGCCACGGTGCACGTCGACGGCGTCGCCTGCCGGCCCGGCCACCCGCAGGTGCTCGCCCAGGTGGGGCAGAAGTGGATCGTGGGGCTGCCCGGCAACCCGTACGCCGCGCTCGTCGCGGCGCTCACCCTGGTGGAACCGCTGCTGGCCGGGCTCACCGGGTTGCCGCTGTCCCCACTGGAGACCGCGGCGCTCGTCGGCGCACCGCCGGCCGACGAACGGAACACCCGGATCGTGCCGGTCCGGCGGTCGGGGCAGGTCGTGCAGCTCGTCGAGGGCGGGCAGCCCGGCCAGCTGAGCGGCGCCGCCGACGCGGACGCCTTCGCCGTCGTGCCGCCCGGTTGGCGGGGCGAGGCCCCGGTGCAACTGCTACGCCTGGACCGCTGACGTTCGCTCTGCCCGGCTGGCTGCGAGGTGGCCGGTTGGCTGCGGGGTGGCCGGTTGGCGGTGGGGTGGCCGGTTGGCGGTGGGGTGGCCGGTTGGCGGTGGGGTGGCCGGTTGGCGGTGGGGTGGCCGGTTGGCGGTGGGACACCAGCCCCAAGCCCGTGGCGGGCGGTCACGCCACCGGGAAGACGATGCCCTCGCTTTGGATATGTCGGTGAGACATATTTATGTCTCACCGACATATCGCTGAGACCTGATCGGCCGGATGGCCGCGACACGCGGACCTGCCGAGCACGCGACACGACCCGGGCGGCACGACCACCCGGCACGCCGCGCCACGTCGGTGACGAGAGCTCGCCCGTACTGGCCAGGCCCGGTATCCCAACCGTGCCGGATGGCGCGCCCCCGCGCGCTACTGGCGGCGGACCCGGGACTGACTGCGCACAGGCCATGGCGGCGGACCCGGGACGGACCGCGCACAGGCCGTGGCGGCGGCCGGAGGGGTTCCGGTCGCCGCCACAGCCGCAGGTTCAGGAGGGGCGCTCGGCTCCCTTGCGGGCATAGAAGTGCCAGGCCAGCGCCACGCAGGCGGCGAAGAAGACGGCCCAGCCGAGGTAGAAGGCGGTGGCCGGGACGCTGGCCAGCCCGATACCGAACAGGAACGGCCCGAAGGCGGCGATGGCGGCGGTCCAGCCGATCACCCCGCCCGCCTGCCGGCGCTCGAAGATCATCGGCATCTGCTTGAAGGTCGAGGCGTTGCCGACGCCCGCGAAGAAGAAGATGCCCAGCATGCCGGCGACGAAGAACTTGAACTCGCCGAGCGAGGACGGGGTGAGCCAGAACGCGGTGAAGACGGTCGAGGCGGTCATGCCGACGCCCGACACGACGGTCCAGACGGCGCCACCGAAGCGGTCGCAGAGCGGCCCCCACGCCACCCGGGCCGCCGAGCCCACCAGCGGGCCGAGGAACGCCCACTTCAGCGGGTCCGGAGCGTCCGGGAACGTGCCGTACAGATTCTTGATCAGCAGACCGAACTGCGCCGCGAAGCCGGAGAACGCGCCGAACGTCATCAGGTAGAGCGCGGTCATGATCCAGGTGTGCTTCTCCCGGAAGATGTCCAACTGCTGGCGGACGTTGGCCTGCACCGGCACGCTCTTGAGGAAGAACCAGGCCAGCACGGCACCGGCGACCACCCAGGGGATGAAGACGAGGCCGGCGTTGTGCAGCCAGATCGACTCGCCGAGCCCCTTCGCCGGCTTGACCACCTTCTCCGGGCCGATGCTCGCCGTGCCGAGCAGGGCGAAGCCGATCACCCACGGCACCAGGAACTGCACCACGCTGACGCCAAAGTTGCCCACGCCCGCCTGGATGCCCAGCGCCACGCCCTGCTTGCGTTTGGGGAAGAAGTACGACGTGCTCGGCATGAAGCCGGAGAAGACGCCGCCGCCGATGCCGCAGAGGAAGGCGAGCGCGAGCAGCACGGCGTAGGGCGTCGTGGCCTCCCGTACGGCCCAGCCCCACCCGACCAGCGGCACGATCAGCAGCAGCGTGGAGGCCGAGACGAGTTTGCGGGTCCCGAGCACCGGCGGCAGGAACATCCAGATCAGGCGCAGCAGACCACCGGCCAGGCCGGGCATCGCCGCCAGCCAGTACAGCTCGGTGGTGCTGAGCCCGAACCCGATGTTGTTCAGCCGGGGCGCGATCGCCGAGACGAGGAACCAGGTGATGAAGGCCAGCGTCAGGTTGTACGTGGTGACGCTGAGGGTCCGCCACGCCAGCCGCTGGTCCCAGGTGTCGGCCTCCGGATTCCAGTCCGCCAACCACTCCCGGCCCTTCCGGGCGGGAGGCTCCTCCGCCGGGAGGCCACCGGTGCCGGCCTCCGGGGGTCGTAGTGCCGTGGTCATCGCGCTGCTCCTCGCTGTCGCCGAACGGTTCGGGACTTCTGTCAGCCTGTTCGGGGACAACTCACCAGGACACGGCCGACGGTCCGCCGACGGACGGGACCAAGGTCCCGCCCATCAGCGGAAACGCTGCTCACGCGGGCGTCGGCTCGACATTTCGCGCCAGGTCGGGGCTGCGGTCGTGCAGCATCCGGTGCACCGTGACGTGCATCCACAGCCCGGCCGCAGCGGTCAGCAGGAAGATGATCGCGAAGGTCGTCTGCGGCAGGCCGGTCCAGGCCTGGGCGTACGCGAACAGCGGCGGCAGGGCGAACCCGCCCAGCGCGCCGAGCATGCCGACCAGGCCGCCGACCGCGCCGACGTCGTTCGGGAAGTACTCCGGAATGTGCTTGAACACCGCCGCCTTCCCGATGCCCATCGCGATCCCGACCACGAACACGGCCACGGTGAACGGCAGCACGCCGAGCTGGTAGGGCAGCACCTCGCGTACGCCGTCGGCCTCGTAGCGCTCCGGCACGTACAGCACGATGTGGCCGTAGGGCATGGCGAGGAAGAGGCTGGCCGCCGCCATGGTCGCGAAAGTGCCGTACATGACCCGGCGGGCACCGAACCGGTCCGACAGCCAGCCACCCACGGGTCGCAGCAGGCTGGCCGGGAAGATGAACAACGCGGTCAGCAGCGCCGCCTGGTAGAGCGGCAGCCCGAACACGTCGACGTAGTACTTCGGCAGCCAGGCGGAGAGCGCCACGTAGGCGCCGAACACCACCACGTAGTAGAGGCTGAACCGCCAGACCCGCAGCTGCCGCAACGGCCGGAACATCTCGCCGAGCGGTCGCCCGTGGCCGGGTCGACGGTCCTGCCGGGGCGTGCCGAGCCACACCGCCACGGCCATGACCACGAGCAGCACCGCGTACAGGAACGGGACGAAGCGCCAGCCGCCGGGGATCACGCCGCCCGCGTACCCGGCGACCGGCACGGCGGCGATGAGCGTGGGCCCGATGAACTTGGTCACCGAGGCGCCGACGTTGCCGGCGCCGAACACGCCGAGCGCGAAGCCCTGCCGGTCCTGCGGGGTCCAGGCGGACACCCACGAAACTCCCACGCTGAAGGCGTTGCCGCCGAAGCCGGCGAGGAAGGCGTAGAGCAGCAGGGCCTGGTAGCTGCCGGCCTGCGAAACCAGGTAGGTGGGGATCGCGGTGAAGAGCAGCAGCGCGACGAAGACCACCCGACCCCCGAGCCGGTCGGCGAGCACCCCGCCGAGCAGCCGCCACGCGGCACCGTTGAGGATCGCGACGGACGACAGCCAGGACAGTTGCACGTCGGTCAGGCCCAGCTCGGCGCGGATCGGGATGCCGAGCACCCCGAACATGAGCCACACCGCGAACATCAGCGTGAAGCCGGCGCTGGACAGCACCAGGAGCCGGCCACCACCTCCGCCCCGGCCCGTGTTCGTTGTTTCCTCGGTCGCTGACATCTGGTTCTCCCTCGCAGGTCCGGCCGCGCTCGTGCGCGGCGGCTCCACTGTCGGGTGCGCAAAACGGCCCTGATACGGGCCGGCGGTCCCCCGCCCCGGGTCCAAGGTCACGAGGCACAAGGCCCGGGCGCACAAAGCGGCGGCGAGAGGTGACCGGCCCGGGACCCTAGGCCCGGACGAACGGGAGAAAGGTCCCGGTTTGACGGCGGGTTGATGGGGTTAGCCTCGCCCCGGGATGCCGGCGTGCCGGCCGGCCCGACGACAGGCACCCCTCATGATCAGGCCCGGCCGCTGGAGACCGGCGAGCGGTCGGCGTCGCGTACCACGGCCGGGGCGGGCTGGGCCGCGGGCACCGTGCCGCGCCGGGCGCGGTAGACGACGTACGGGCGCCACAGGTACGCCAGTGGCGCGGACCAGACGTGCACCAGCCGGGTGAACGGCCACAGCGCCAGGAGCAGGAAGCCGCCGATCGCGTGCAGCTGGTAGACCAGGGGTGCCCCGCTCATCAGCGCGGGATCGGGCTGGAACCAGAAGATGCCCCGGAACCAGACGGCGATCGTCTCCCGGTAGTCGTAGCCGCTGCCGAGGAGGTTCATGCCCACCGTGGCGGTCATGCCGAGCGTCACCATGGCGGCCAGCGCGGCGTAGAGCACCTTGTCCATGGTGGTGGTGACCCGGCGGACGCGGCCGTTGACGAAGCGCCGGGCGATCAGCAGGGCCAGGCCGGCTGCCAGCATCACGCCGGTCACCGTGCCGCCCCACACGGCGGTGAGGTGATAGACGTGCTCGCTGATCCCGATCTTCTCGGTCAGCGACGCGGGCACGACCAGTCCCATGGCGTGCCCGCCGACGACCCCGAGGGCGCCCAGGTGGAACAGCGGCGAGCCGAGGCGCAGCAGCCGGTTCTCCAGGAGTTGACTGGTGTGGGTGGTCCAGCCGAACTGGTCGTGACGCCAGCGCCAGACGTGACCGGCGACGAAGACCGCGAGGCACAGGTACGGCAGGGCGATCCAGACGAGCGTGGTCATCGCGAGGCCTCCGACGGGGTGCAGGCGGGGTACGGGGCTAGGGCGGCGCCGGGCAGGTCGGGGCCGTACCCGAGGGACTCCAGGCCGACCGTCTCCACCGGCGGTCCGTCGACGGCGAGCGCCGTGACGGCGGCCCGGTCGGCCTCGGTGAGCTCGGGCAGCACGGCGCAGACCGCGTCCAGCAGGAGCCGGTACGGCGTGCCGGATTCGGTCAGCCCGGCGCGGAGCAGCTCGATGCCCGTGCGGTGCTGGCGCAGCGGTGCCTCGCCGTCGCCGGGGCCGGCCGTGGCGGCGAACTCGAGCACCACCGGCAGCAGGTCGGGCAGTTCCCCGTCGGTGAGCCGCAGGCCGTGTGCCCGGTACCGCTGCTTGAGGATCAGCAGCGCCATCCCCCGCTTTCGGGTGTCGCCGTGCAGGTAGTAGGTGAGGTAGAGGCCGGAGCGCCGGCGCAGGTCGAAGGTCTGCACGTAGTGCCGCTGCGCCTCGATCGGGGCGGTGCGCAGCAGCCAGTCGAGAAACTCCTCGATCTGCCCCCGCACGGTGTCGTCGGCGAGCCGGTCGGCCGCCGCGCGCAGCTCGGCGCCCGCGCCCAGCAGCTCGTCATCGGGGTACGTGAGCAGCAGCGAGACGAGTTCGAAGATGCGGGCCCGGTCGGTCGGGGCGGTCATGGGTGGCCTCGCAGCGGGTTGATGGTGAGGCCCCGTCGGCCGTCGGCGCGCCGGGAGAGGATTCCGGGCCGGCCGGGGCGTACCTCGTCGCCCTCGACCAGGTGGAAGCTCTGCACGGCGGCTTCGGTGGTCATCCCCGGGCCGCCCGCGCAGTCCAGCGCGCAGTCGGGGTGGGCGTCGGCCTGGGCCTCGAGGGCGGCGGCGTCCTTGCTGTGGGCGACGGGGATCACGTAGCGCTCGTCGTACTTGGCGACGGCCAGTAGCCGGTACATGGCCTCCACCTGGTCCGCGGTCATGCCGATGCCGTCCAGCAGCTCGGTCGCGATCGTGCCGTCGAGGGTGCGGGCGCGCATGTAGGAGCGCATGGTGGCGAGCTTCATCAGGACGCCGGCGACCGCCTCGGCGTCGCCGGCCGTGAACAGTTCGGCCAGGTACTCCACGGGGATGCGTAGATCGCGGATGGTGTGGAAGACGTCGTCGGCGTCGGTGTCGTCCCGGCCGGCCTGCCCCACCGCGTCCAACACGGGTGACAGCGGTGGGATGTACCAGACCATGGGCAGCGTCCGGTATTCCGGGTGCAGCGGCAGCGCCACCCTGTACTCGCTGATCAGCCGCCAGACCGGGGACTTTTCGGCGGCGGCCAGCCAGTCCTCCGGCATCCCGGCTTCCCGGGCCGCCTGCTGCACGGCGGGGTCGGCCGGGTCGAGGAACACGGCGCGCTGCGCGTCGAGCAGGTCACGCTCGTCGGCCACCGAGGCGGCGGCGAGCACGGCGTCCTCGTCGTAGAGGACGATGCCCAGGTAGCGCAGCCGGCCCACGCAGGTCTCCGAGCAGATGGTCGGCTGTCCCGCCTCGATACGCGGGAAACAGAAGGTGCACTTCTCCGCCTTGCCGGTGGTGTGGTTGACGTACACCTTCTTGTACGGGCAGGCCGACACGCACATCCGCCAGCCCCGGCAGCGGTCCTGGTCGACCAGCACGATGCCGTCCTCCTCGCGCTTGTACATCGCGCCGGAGGGGCAGGCCGACACGCACGCCGGGTTGAGGCAGTGCTCGCAGATGCGCGGCAGGTGGAACATGAACGTCTTCTCGAACTCGAACTTGACCTTCGCGGCCGCCTCGCTCGGCATGCGGGCGAGGTTCGGGTCGCCGTCGGCGCGTTCGTGCGCTCCGCCGAGGCTGTCCTCCCAGTTGGCGCCCCAGGTGACCGCCATCGGCTCACCGGTGAGCGTGGAGTGGGGCCGCTTGACCGGGGTGTCCTTCAGGCCGGCGGGCGCGTTGACCAGGATGTCCTTGTCGAAGGTGGCCGGCTCGTAGTAGTCGTCGATGGAGGGCAGGTCCGGGTTGGCAAACAGCCGGGTGAGCCGCTTGAGCCGGCCGCCGGAGCGCAAGGTCAGCCGGCCCTTGTCGTCGAGTTGCCAGCCGCCGTGCCAGCGGTCCTGGTCCTCGTAGTGCTTCGGGTAGCCGATGCCCGGCTTGGTCTCGACGTTGTTGAACCACACGTACTCGGTGCCGTCTCGGTTCGTCCAGGTCTGCTTGCAGGTGACGGAGCAGGTGTGGCACCCGATGCACTTGTCCAGGTTCATCACCATGGCGACCTGAGCGCGAATTCGCATCAGTAATCCACCTCCTGCGCGCGACGGCGGATCACGGTGATCTGGTCGCGTTGGCTGCCGATCGGGCCGTAGTAGTTGAAGGCGTAGGTGAGCTGGGCGTGTCCGCCCGCCAGGTGGGTGGGCTTGACCAGCAGCCGGGTCAGCGAGTTGTGGTAGCCGCCCCGCCGGCCGCTCTTCTCCGCCTTGGGCACGTTGACCGTGCGCTCCGGCGAGTGGTACTGGAACACCGTGCCCTCGGGCATCCGGTGGCTGACCACGGCCCGGGCCACCACGACGCCGTTGCGGTTCTGCGCCTCGATCCAGTCGTTGTCCCGTACGCCGATCTTGGCGGCGTCCGCCACGCTCATCCAGATCACCGGGCCGCCCCGGGACAGGGCCAACATCAGCTCGTTGTCGTGGTACATCGAGTGGATCGACCACTTCGCGTGCGGGGTCAGGAAGCGTACGGTCACCCCGCCGTCGACCAGCTCGCCCGGCTTGCCGAAGTGCCGCGCCATGTTCAGCGGCGGCCGGAAGGCCGGCAGCTGCTCGCCCAGCTCGGCCACCCAGTCGTGTTCGACGAAGAAGTGCTGCCGGCCGGTGATCGTGTGCCAGGGCTTGAGCCGCTCGACGTTGAGGGTGAACGGCGAGTAGCGACGGCCGCCCTTCTCCGAGCCGGACCATTCGGGGCTGGTGAAGACCGGCTGCGGGGACCGTTGCGTGTCCGGGTACGTGATCCGATCGTGCTCGTGCCCGGCGATCAGGTCGGCGAACGGCTGGCCGGTGCGCTTCTCCAGGGCGTCGAAGCCGGCCGCCGCCACCCGGCCGTTGGTGGTGCCGGAGAGCGCCAGGATCGCTTCGCACATGCGGTCGGCGGTGGCGAGCGACGGCCGGCCGGCGAAGGGCCCGTCGGCGACGACGCCGTTCTGGTGGCGCAGGTACTCCAGCTCGGCGGTGACGTCGACGGTGAGCGCCTTGGTGGTGGTGCCCAGCGTGTCGAGCAGCGGGCCGACGGCGCGCATCTTCGCGCCGAGCTGGGTGTAGTCCCGCTCGACCTCGATGAGCTTCGGCATGGTGGCGCCGGGCACCGGCTCGCACTCGCCCGCCTTCCAGTCCCGTACCCGGCCGCTCGGCATGGCCAGCTCATCGGGGGTGTCGTGCTGCAGCGGCGCGGCCAGCACGTCGCGACGCACCCCCAGGTGAGTCACGGCCAGTTCGCTGACCTTGTCGGCCAGGGCGAGGAACGTGTCGTAGTCGGTGTGCACGCCGGCGGGCGGGTCGACCGCCGGGCTGAACGCGTGCACGAACGGGTGCATGTCCGTGGTGGAGATGTCGTGCTTCTCGTACCAGGTGGCGGTGGGCAGGACCACGTCGGAGTGCAGGCCGGTGTTGGTCATCCGGAAGTCGATCGCGGTGAGCAGGTCGAGCTTGCCGGTCGGTGCCTCCTCCCGCCAGGCCACGTCACGCGGCCGGTGGTCCGGGTCGCACTCGGTGGCGCTGGCCGACGAGTCCACGCCGAGCAGGTGCCGCAGGAAGTACTCGTTGCCCTTGCCGGAGGAGCCGAGCAGGTTGGCCCGCCACAGGGTCAGGCAGCGCGGGAAGTTCGCCGGGTCGTCCGGGTCCTCGGCCACGCCCCGCAGCCGGCCGGCCGTCAGCTCGGCGACGATGTGCTGTTGCACCGTCAGCCCGGCCGCCGCCGCCTCGTCGGTCAGGTCGAGGGGGTTGCGGTTGAACGCGGGGTGGCCGGGGCTCCAGCCCATCCGCTGTGCGGCGGCGACGGTGTCGGCGAAGGCCAGGCCGGCGAACCGGCCGGTGCCCAGCGGGGAGGAGAGTTCGTCGGCCGAAACCCGCTCGTAGCGCCACTGGTCGGTGTGCAGGTACCAGAACGGGGTGCTGGCCTGGTGCCGCATCGGTCGCTGCCAGTCGAAGGCGAACGACATGTGTTGCTGGCCGGTGAGCGGCCGGGCCTTCTCCTGCCCGACGTAGTGCGCCCAGCCGCCACCGTTGACGCCCTGGCAGCCGGTCAGGGTGACCAGGGAGATGAACGCGCGGTAGGTCATGTCGGAGTGGAACCACTGGTTCGCGCCGGCGCCCAGGACGATCAGCGAGCGACCCTGGCTGCGCTCGGCGTTGCGGCCGAACTCCCGGCCGATGCGGGCGGCCAGCGGGGCCGGTACGCCGGTGATGCGTTCCTGCCAGGCCGGTGTGTTCGGGGCGTCCGCGTCGTCGTACCCGGTGGGCCAGTCCCCCGGCAGGTCACCGCGGCGCACCCCGTACTGGGCCATGACCAGGTCGTAGACCGAGGTGACCAGGTGCTCGCCGACGTGCATCACGGGCACCCCGCGGCGCATCGTGGTCCCGCCCTCGGTGTCGCCGACGTCGAACCGGGCCAGGTCGACCTCCACCGCGTCGTCGCTGAGGTCGAGCAGGCCGAGGGCCGGGACCACGTCGCCGAGGTCGAGGTTCCAGCGGCCCGCGCCGGCCTCGCCGTAGCGGAAGCCGAGTGACCCGTTCGGGACGACCGGTTCTCCGGTGCCCTCGTCGACCAGGACCGTCTTGTGCGCGCCGTCCGGCTCGCCCAGGTCGGCGGCGGTCAGGAAGCGGTCCGCGGCCCACGCGCCACTCGCGGTCTCGCGGAGGGTGACCAGGAAGGGCAGGTCCGTGTACCGGCGCACGTAGTCGACGAAGTAGGGCACCGTACGGTCGCGGAAGAACTCGGTGAGCACGACGTGGCCCATGGCCATGGCCAGCGCCCCGTCGGTGCCCGGATGCGGTGCCAGCCAGTCGTCGGCGAACTTGACGTTGTCGGCGTAGTCGGGGCTGACCGCGACCACCTTGGTGCCCCGGTAGCGTGCCTCGGCGAGGAAGTGGGCGTCCGGGGTACGGGTCACCGGGATGTTCGAGCCCCACATCATCAGGTAGGTGGCGTTCCACCAGTCGCCGGCCTCCGGCACGTCGGTCTGGTCGCCCCAGATCTGCGGCGAGGCGACCGGCAGGTCGGCGTACCAGTCGTAGAAGCTCAGCAGGGTGCCACCGAGCAGGGCGTGGTAGCGGGTGCCGGCGGCGAAGGACGCCATCGACATCGCCGGGATCGGCGAGAAGCCCACGACCCGGTCCGGCCCGTACGTCTTCGTGGTGTGCACGTGCGCGGCGGCGACCATGGTGATCACCTCGTCCCAGCTGGCGCGGACGAAACCGCCGCGCCCCCGCTGGGCCTTGTAGGCGCGGGCCTTGAGCGGGGTCTCCACGATGTCGGCCCAGGCGAGCACCGGGTCGCCCAGGCGCCGCAGCCCGTCCCGGAACATCTCGGCCAGCACCCCCCGCACGTACGGGTGGCGCACCCGCGACGGCGAGTACTCGTACCAGGAGAAGGAGGCGCCCCGGGGACAGCCCCGGGGCTCGTAGTCCGGCGAGTCGGGCCCGGTGGTGGGATAGTCGGTGGCCTGGTGCTCCCAGGTGATCAGGCCGTCCTTGACGAAGACGTTCCAGGAGCAGGACCCGGTGCAGTTGACACCGTGGGTGGAACGCACCACCCGGTCGTAGCGCCACCGGTCACGATAGAAGTGCTCCCACTCGTTGCCGTCGACCTGGTGCAGCGTCCGGCCATGATCGCCGACCGTCTCCCTGGTGAGGAACCGACGGGCGGCCAGGAGCGGTGCCACGCCGGGTACCTGGTCGGTCGCGGGAGCCCGGCCGGCGGCTGACGGGCGATGCGGTGACACGTCGGTCACTCCTTCGGTGTGCGAGACGACAACCTGGGAGTCGTCGCGGCACGCGGCGGCGCGCCCTGCCGACGAGCGTCCGCGATTTCAACCTCCGGATCGGGGGGCCACGGTCCCGAGCTGCCGGGACCAAAGTCCGTAATCCGGCACCGGTCATGCAGGCCTGGTGTGTGGGTCAGGTGGCGGATCGGGTGATCAGCGTCGTCGCGCGACTCGCGGCCGGCGGCTATGTGGTGCGGGAGATCGACCCCGACGACCGGCGACGGGCGGTCATCCGCGCCGCCGACGCGGAGCACCCCGAGCTGGCCGGCGCGTTCGCCGGGCTCGGCCCCGCACTCGGCGGCGTCATTGCCGAATACGACCCGGCCGAACAGGCAGCGATCGTGAGCTACCTGCGTCGCGCGATCGACATCCTGCTCGAGCAGACGATTCGGCTCGGATCCGAATCCGATTGACTCACCTTCCCCGCCAGCGCCGGCTGCCCCGCCCGAAGCTCGCGGAGCCGCATCGACGGGTGGATGTCGAGCTGGTCGAGTTCGGCGGGATCCACCCATTGGACCTCACGCGACTCGGTGGAGGTGGTCGGTTCCCCACCGACTGGTCTGGCGGTGAAGCAGATCGAGAACTGCTGGCGCACCTCACCGTCGTCGTAGGCCAGCGCCTGGCGGGGGTTGGCGTAGATGCCGACCACGCCCGTGGCCTCCACCTTCCAGCTACCCCTGGGGGTCATTCTTCGATTCAGGGACGGACGGGCCCACGTGCCGCGCGGTATGCCCGTGCGACTGTGGACGAAGTGGCGGCCAACCGCGGACGGGACGGCAACCAGACGGTCTGAATGCCGAGTTGCTCGTTCATCGCAGCGAGCTGGTACTCCTGGCGAAGGTCCGCGGGCCTACGTAGGCCGCGAACGATGACTGTGGCGCCGCGGCGCACGCAGTAGTCGGCGGTCAGACCGGTCCAGGTGTCAACCTCGACATTGCCCCAGGCTGCTGGCATGGCGCCGCGCACGCGTTCGGCCCTGACAGTGGCCTCGGCGGTTGGTCGCTTGTCGGCGTTCACCGCCAGCAACACGATGACCCGGTCGAACATCACCCGGGCGCGCGCCACAAGGTCATGGTGCCCCGGGGTGAACGGATCGAACGTACCGGGATAGATCGCCAACGAACCGCGTGCCGGCAGCACTCCGGGATCTGATGTAGCCGTCACCGCGCCTCCAACCACATGGTCACGATCATGCCAGCCATGCAGGTGTTTCAGCACCTCAGCGGCAATCGCGGTGCGCGATGGCTGAATGCAGCCAATTCAGCTCGCGTGCGTGATTTTCAAGAGCGTCGGCGGCCTCCGCCGGGTTCACCGGCCCGTACTTGATGCGCTCGGCCGCGAGTAGCCCCACCGAGACACCTGACCTAGCCTCAGCACCTCCTGGGATGCCCTGGCCGCGGTAGTCGGGGCATCCTCTTCCTATCCACGTGTCACGATTCGATCGTCAAAAGTCGTTGGATGACGTCGTCGAAAGGTCGCGTAGTTCGTCCAGGACGATCTGGCTCGCTGCGGTGAGTGCTCTTCGGCTGCGAACGGCCGCGTAGACGTGGCGGGTCAACGGTTGGCGCAGCGGGCGGGTGGCGACGTGGTAGCGACGGTCCACGGCGAGCTCCGGCAGGAGCGACACGGACAGGCCGGCCTCGACGTGCGCCAGCAGCAGTTCGTAGCTGGCGAAGCGGCCGGCCACCACCGGCTCGAAGCCGGCCTGCCGACAGGTGCTCGTCACCAGGTTGGACAGGTAGGTGCCCGGCATGTCGATGGACCAGCGCGCCTCGGCGAAGTCCGCCAGCTCCACCGGCGTGTCCGACCCGGCCCGCGACCGCGGCAGCACGAGCACGATGGCATCGGTGAGCAGGGGAATGGTGTGCACGTCGGGATGCAGCGGCATGGAACCGTCGATGAAGTCAGCGGTCACGATGATGTCGTGGTCACCGCGGCGCAGGGCCGGGTGGCTGGCCTGCGGGTCGAGTTCGGCGATCTCAAGCTCGATCCTCGGATGCGCCTGGCGGAGCCGGGCGGCGAGCGGGATGAGGATGGCTCGTGCGGCGCTGGAGAAGGCCGCGACGCGTACCGGTCCCGTTGGTTGTCCGGAGAGGCCCTGCAGGTCCACCTCGGCGGCCTTGATCTGGTCGAGGATGATGCGGGCGTGCCGGGCGAGCGTGCGCCCAGCAGGCGTGAGCTGAACGCGGCGGCCGGTGCGCCGCAGCAGCTCGGTGTGGGTCTCCGCCTCCAGGACCGCCAGCTGCGCCGAGACCGCCGACGGACTCATGTGCAGGGCCGCGGCGACGGCCCGCATGGTGCCGAGGCCGTCCAGCAGGCTGAGCATCTCCAGGCGGGCTGTGTTGAGCCGCATCGGAAACTCCTTGTGCATGAATTCCGCACAGCGTAGCCAGAAACCTTAGCTATTCGTGCATAGGGAACAGTCCTATCGTGAGGCGTATGACGCTGACTACCGAGCAGGGTGCCGCCGAACGGTTCTGGTCTGACGCCGACCGTCATCTGGTGCGCTACGGCGCCTCGTTCACGCCGGAGATCATCGAGCGCGCGGCCGGCAGCTTCGTCTACACCGCCGACGGCCGGCAGATCCTGGACTTCACCTCGGGTCAGATGAGCGCCATCCTCGGGCACTGCCATCCCGCGATCGTCGAAACGGTGCAGCGGGAAATCGCGAGGCTGGACCACCTGTTCAGCGGCATGCTGTCGCGCCCGGTCGTCGACCTCGCGCGCCGGCTCGCCGAGTCTCTCCCCCAGCCGCTGGAGAAGGCGCTGTTGCTGACGACCGGCGCCGAGTCGAACGAGGCGGCCATCCGGATGGCCAAGCTCGTGACGGGCAAACACGAGATCGTCGCCTTCGCCAAGTCGTGGCACGGCATGACGCACGCCGCGGCCGCCGCGACGTACAGCGCCGGCCACCGGGGCTACGGGCCCACGCCGCCGGGTAACTTCGCGATCCCGACGCCCAACCCGTACCGCCCCGACTACACCACCTCCGACGGCGAACTCGACTGGCAGCGGCAGCTCGACCACGGTTTCGCCCTCGTCGACGCCCAGTCGTCGGGGAGTCTCGCGGCGTGCATCGTCGAGCCGATCCTCAGCTCCGGCGGCATCATCGAGCCGCCGCCCGGCTACTTCGCCGCCTTGGCGCGCAAGTGCCGGGAGCGCGGCATGCTGCTGATCGTCGACGAGGCGCAGACCGGTCTGTGCCGCACCGGCACGTGGTACGCCTTCCAGCGCGACGGCATCGTGCCCGACATCCTCACCCTGTCCAAGACGCTGGGCGCCGGACTACCGCTCGCCGCGGTGGTCACGACCGAAGAGATCGAACAACGGGCACACGAGCGGGGTTATCTCTTCTACACCACGCACGTCTCCGACCCCCTCGTCGCCGCCGTCGGCAACACCGTGCTCGACGTCCTCCGGCAGGAGCAGATGGACGTACGGGCCCGGGACCTCGGCGAGTTCCTGCGCGCCGGCCTGCTCGACATCAGAGACCGGCACGAGGTGGTGGGAGACGTACGCGGGCGCGGGCTGATGCAGGGGATCGAACTCGTTGTCGACCGGGAGACGCGAGAGGGCTCGGACCTCCTCGGCGCCCGGGTCACCCGCCGCTGCCTCGAACTCGGCCTCCACATGAACGTCGTGCAGCTGCCCGGCATGGGCAGCACCTTCCGGATCGCACCACCCCTCACCACGACGCGAGAGGAGTTGGCCCTCGGTCTGGAGATCCTGGACCAGGCGATCGGCGAAGCGGCGCCGGCCTGACCGGCCGCGTCAGTTCTGGGTGATATCGCCGCCGGTCGTTGGCCCGCCGGACCGCTGCGGCTTATCCGCGCGGCGCGACCGCACGACGATCGCCGCGCAGAGCAGGCCGATCACCAGTGAGGCCGTGGACAACCCGACCGCCCACCTGACCCCCGCATCCGACTGGGTCGTCGCGCTGTCCGCGGCCAGCGCTGCCTGCTCGGTGCCCGCCGACGGGGATGCTGTCCCGTTCTCCTTGGGCACGAGCCGGAGCACCGGCGCGGGCCGGTCCGGCTCGTCGGCACCGGGGGCTGGCTCCTGGATCCAGCGCACGACCTCGCCGTCGCTGTAGTGCTGGAGCGTCTTGAAGGCCAGTTGGTCGGTCGTGGGCAGTGGTCCGGCGCTCACGGAGAACTCGTCGTACTCCCCCGGTTTGATCGCCGACTGCGGGTCCGCCGCGGTCCAGGTGATCTTCTCGATGATCTCGCTGATCTGCGCGCCGTGCACCTCGATCGGCGTGGCCAGCTTCGTCTTCGTGATCTCGTACGACCAGCCGGGGTGTGGCTTCACCGAGATCGAGGCCAGCGGGGATTCGGTCGGGAACTGCACCTCGATCCTGGTGGTGCTCGCGTCGTCGCTCTCGGTGGGAACACGGAACGTCAGAGCGGCGTAGCCGCCCTGGGTGGCCGTGCCCGGGTTCACCGTCACGTGCGCGAACGCCGCCGCCGGTAGGACGCCGACCAGGCAGGCCGCCGCGCCTGCGGTGACGAGGGTACGTGCGACTCGGCGAAGCATGTGCGTTCTCCAGTTTCCATCAATCGACAATCGTCGTCTCAACCAGGGGGCGGTCGGGTACGCGCTCCGGCGCGGGTCTTCTTCAGCCCAGCCGCCGCAGCACCTTCTCCATGGCCCCCTTGGCCTTGTCGGCCGAGTCGGCGCGGTCTCCGACGATCTTCTTCTGGGTGAGGTCGAGGTAGAGAATGAGGTTCGCCCGGTGGAGCACCACGATGGCGAAGTCCTCGAAATAGACGTCGTCCTGCCCGGGTGGGTAGGTGTGGGCGAGCTGCTGCACGTACCCCTTCCACCCGAACACCTCAAGCGGACGGCTGGTCACGCTGTAGGCGCCGAGAATGACCGGCGGCCCCCCTTCGACCTCATACGATCCGGGGCAGCCGGCCAGCCCGGAACCGACCTCGTTCATCGCGTTGTCGGCGATGGCGGTCGAGGCGAAGACCAGCGCGTTCTGGGTCACGTTCGGAATGCGGGTGTCGGTCGCCCGGGCGGGTTCCACGGCGAACTGCCCCACCGGCTGGCCACCGACCGGCTGAACCACGTTGGACGGCGCCTTGGCCGCGTCTGAGCGCTGCACGTACGGGCAGGTCTGGATGGCGCTCGGCGGCACGTAGTTGTTGTGCGAGTGGAAGTCCCGGTCGTACCAGTAGTCGCGCGCGCCCTCACCGGCGTCCTTCGCCGTGTAGTACGCGGCCTTGACGTCGTCGGCGGTGTAGGACGCTTTGCTCGCCGTGGCGCCCGCGGCGCTGGAGCAGCTGGTGACGGCGACACAGACGGCGGCCAGCGCGAGGGCCGCGGCGGCACGGGAGCTCAAGATCACGGATGGCTCACTTCATCTGGGGCGAGGCGGCGGGCCGTCAGGAGCCGTTGTCCGAACGCAGGGTGTCGGCGACGGTGAACGCACCGCTCTTGACGGTCAGCACGAGGTGGTTGTCGTACTTGACCGTGTGATCGGGGGCGAACCGAAGCTCACCCAGGAACGTGGTGAAGCTGTCCTCGAGGTTGGCCAGCTGTTCGCTGTTCAGCGCGGGGTCCACCTTTCCCGTCTGCGTCACGGCCTGGCCGAGGGCGCGCAGCGCGTCGTACGCCTGCAGGGCGTCGCGGCCCGGCGCGTGGCCGAAGGCCTTGGCGAACCGGTTGGTCCAGGCCGCGGCGGCGGGAAGGTTCTGCGGGCTCGCCGTTGTGATCACGTACGCGCCCTCGGCGCCGTCCTTGCCGGCGGCGGAGAGGAAATCGGGGCTTTCCGACGCCGCGGAGGCGATGTATTTGCCCTTGTACCCGGCTTTGCGGAGCGCTGCGGCCAACTGGCCGGACTCCTGGGCCGGGCCGGCCCAGTACACGACGTCGGGGTTGGCGGCCAGCGCGGTGGTGGCGGCCGCGGCCAGGTCCCGTTTCCCGGCGGGCAGGGTCTGCTTGCTCACCACCTTCGGGACGGGCGAGGACACCGAGATCACCTGGTTGACCAGATATCCGGACTCCGGGGTGTCGTCGGCGATCACCGCGAGCCGCTGGGACGCGTGATAGGCCATCCAGTGCACCGTCGCCAGCGCTTCCTGGTAGGGCGTGCCGTTGGTGAGATAGGCCGTGGGGGTGTCCTCCGCGCTGACCAGCGTGGGCGCGTTGGCGGAGGTGATCAGGAACGGCAGCCCGTTGCCGCCGAGGACCCGCGCGGCCGCCTCCGCGGCACCGTCGCAGACGCCGCCGAGGGCGCCGGCGACGCTCTCGGTGAGGTGGAGCTGCTTCGCCGCCTCCTTGCCGCCGTCGTCGAGGCACTCGTCGTCGACGGGGACCAGGGAGACGTGCAGTCCGATGATTCCGCCGCGGACATTGAGATCGTCGACCGCCATCCGCGCCCCTTCGACCAGGTCCTGCCCGCGCGCCTTGTCCGGCCCGGACAGCGGGGCGAGCACACCGAAGGCGATCTCCCCCCGGGGCGCGGCCGGCTTGTCGTCGGCCGAGGTGCACGCGGTCACGGCCGGGAGGGTGAGGACGGTGAGGGCCAACGGTGCGAGCCAGCGGGTGCGGCGGCGGCCGTCGAGGGTCATCGGGAGCTGCATGGGGTGCTTCTCTCTCGGCTCCGGTGGTGGTGAACGGAGTGGTCGAGGCGGGTGGCCTCGGGTGACGGGGAGGGACCCCCGCCGCCGGTGGCGGCGCGGGATCCCTCCACGTACGAAATGTCCGCTGGAGACTACTTCTCGCAGGAGTTCCAGCAGACCTTCTTCTCGTGCTTACCGGGGATGTCGCCGGTGAACTTCAGGACGTCGACGCCTCGACCATAGTCGGGGACGTAGACGTACCCGTTGTGCCAGTAGGCCGAGGAGGCGTTGCTCCCGATGATCGCCGGGCCGTCGGGGCCGGCGGCACGGTCGGGAACCCGGAACCAGCCGACCTGCTGCGGGTTGCGCGGGTCGGAGATGTCCAGGAAGCGGACGCCCTGCTCGTAGAAGCCGGCGGCGACGATGTTGCCGTTCACCGTGAACCAGTGCGCGGAGCAGTCGCCGGCCTTACCCGTCGGGTCGACGTAGTGGCCGGGCTTGCCCCCGGGGCTGTACGTGGCGAGCTGCGTCATCTTGACCGGGTTCTCCGGCGTGGAGGTGATCCCCTCGCCGTCGTGCGTCCCCTCCAGCGACGCCAGGATGAACACCCCGGCCTTCGCGCAGTCCTGGTTGTTGTTCTCGTTGGTGATGAGCACAACGTCACCCGCCGGACGGTCGCCGAGGGCGTTGGGGAAGCGGTAGGCGTTGTGCAGGAAGGCACTCTCCCGGCCGGTGACGCTGCCACCCGCGTACGGGATCGGGTCGTAGGCCGTCGCGTAGCGCTCGGCCTTCGTGGCCGGGTCGAGGTGCTTGCCCTCGGTCCAGTAGCCGCGGACGCCGCCGCTGCCCGAGACCCAGACGACGCCGTCGAAGTCGACGTCGACGCTGTGCGTGGAGCCGCCCGTCGCACCGGTGCGCCGGACGTCGGAGATGACGGCCTGGCTGTAGGTGAACGGGTGGTTGACGTCACGTACGTCGGTCACGTAGACGGGGGAACTCGCACCACGCACACCCGAACCCACCGACCAGATGAACCGGCAGTCGTTGATGCAGGTCGCGGTGTGACCGAGCGGGACCGGGTGGAAGCCCAGCAGCTTCGGGTGCCAAGGGTCGTTGATGTCAATGATGAACAGGCCCTTGGTGCCCGAGTCACGGGTCAGGAAGACGAGCTTGCGACGGCTGTCGACCGTGAGGTTCTCGCCCTCCCAGAACTGGGTCATGGTCTCGCCGGGCTGCTTGAGCTGGTCGACGGTGACGGCGGCGATGTACTCCGGCTGCTCGGGGTTCTTCAGCGACCAGATGGCCAGGCCACCGGTGCCGTTGGCGACCATGACGTCGTAGCCGAGCTTCTCGTAGCGCACGAAGTTCAGCGACGAGAACGCGGGGCACTTGGTCGCCTTGAAGGCGGGACAGCTGCCGTTGCTGGACAACACGCCACGCACGTGGCCGACGACATCGACGTTGTCGCTGTGCGTCGCGTTGTCCGGGAACACCCCGGTGTCGGGGAGGGTCTGCGTACCCTCGGTGGCGGTGCCGTCCTTGATGCCGGCGAGCGACGCGGCCTCACGGTCGGCGTTGGTCGCCGCCGCCGCGGCAGCCGCGGCGGCCTGCGCCGCCGTGGCGGCCTTGTCGTTGTACTCCAACTGCGCCTGCGCCGCGTCGGCGGATGCCCGCGCGGCCTTGGCGGCGGCAGCATCCGCCTTGTTCTTGTCGGAGATCTTGCCCGACTCCTCAGCCGTGGCGGCGGCGTCAGCGGCGTTCTGCGCCTCCTCCTGCGCCTTGGCCTTGGCCTCGTCCAGGCGGGCGGCTGCCCGGGCGGCGTCCTTCGCGGCCGCGTCCGCCCGGTTCTGCAGGCTGGTCGCCTCGGCCTGGGCCGATCCGACCGTGCCGGGGCGGACCGGACCGGACGGGTCCGCATGGGCCGCGCCGACGCCCGACATCTGCAGCGCGACCGCCGTCACCAGCACGGCCGCGCCTCTCAGGAGGGCTCTGCCCCTCCCTTTTCTTCCAACGGGTATGACTCTCACCCTTCCTCCACTTTCCACTAGGTGATGTCCGCGCTAGCCGAGGCGGGCCAGCGTGGTCTTCATCAACGCCTTGACCTTCTCGTCGGAGTCGGCGCGCTTGCCCACGGACTTGATCTGCGCGTAGCCGACGTAGAGGATGGCGTTCGCCTTGCGCACCACGACGGTGACCAGATCGTCGTAGGTGTCGGGGTTCACCTCGGCGGGCGAGGTGTGTACGAGATGCTGGGCGAACCCTTCCCATCCGTTGATCTCGACCGACCGGGTGCCGACCTTGTAGTCGCCCACGACGGTCGGTGGCCCGCCGAGCACGCTGAACGTCGCCGGGCACTTGGTGGCCTCGGCCAGGACGGTGTTCATCGTGTCCTCGACGAGCGAAGAGTTCTGGAAGACCACCGCGCCCTGCGTGACGACCGGCAGTGACGACGCTCCCACGAGCTCTGGCGCGACGATGGTCCGTCCGGTCGGGTTCCCACCCACCGGCTCGACCGCCGGCTCCACCTGGACCTCGACGTTCTCCGACCGCTGGACGTACGGACAGGTCGGGATGCTGTTCGGGGGCGTGTAGACGACGTGCGAGGAGTGGCCGTTGTCCTTGATCTCGGTGGCGCCTTCGCCCAGGTCGCCGGGGCTGACGAGGCCGAGCCGGACGGATTCCACGGTGTAGGGCGGCTTGGTCAGGGGCGCCGGACTCTCGCTGGAGCAGCCCGCCAGGACACCGAGGGCGAGCAAGCCGGCGGCGACCGCGGTCGATCGGCTTCGGAACGCCTTCCGTTCAGCGCCTCGCATGTGTGTCACCAGCCTTTCAGCGCGCCGTGAACTGGACGCGTACGGGTGTCTCGTCGAAGTCGGAGACTCGGATGTCCAGCCGCAGCACCCACTCCCCCGGGAAGGGGATGGACATCGAGTTCGCCACGTAGTGGCCGGGTTCTGCCGCGGAGACCTCGACCGGCAGCGCCGGGACCGCGCGGTCGCGTGATTCGAGCTGGCCGGAGATCTCGGGGACCGCGACCAGCGAGCCGTCCTGCCCGGTGAGGTAGATGTCGGCCACGTTGCTGCCCGACCTCGCCGGCTCGATCCGCACCTCGACCGAGGCGTCCCGCAGCCCGGCGGGCGCACCGGCGCTCTCCGCCGCGGCGGCGGGAATGGGGACGGTGGTGTGTACCGGCGGCGCGTAGCTGGTGCGGGCAGGGGCGGTGTTGACGAGGACGGCCGTGATCGACACGACTGCGACTCCGAGCAGGATCTCGCCCGCGACCGAGCGGCGCAGCCGGCGTAGCGCGGCGGAGGGGGCGGCGTCGAGGCCGAGGGGTTCCCGGCTGCGCCGCCGCACGAACCGCCGCGCTCCGGCGGCGAGTCCCACCACGGCGAGGACGGCGGCGAGCTTGCCGAGAAGCAGCCGCCCGAAGTCGGTCGCGCCGAGCGCGGCCCACGTCCCCACCTGCCGCCAAGAGAGATAGACGCCGGTCACCGCGATCACCGCGAAGCAGATCTGCGCGAGCCGGGAGAACCTGGGCAGCGCGGGCTCCAGGGTGATGACGGGGGTGCCCTCCCGCCTCCGGGCCGGAACGAGTACGCAGGCCGCGAGCGTGACCAGGCCACCCAGCCACAGGGACATGGCGAGCAGGTGCAGGCTGGTCGCCGGCACGGCCAACCAGGTCTGCACGCCGGTCTGCGAGTGATCCGTCAGCGTCCAGGTCAGCGTCAGGGCAACGGCGCCGATTGCGGCGACCGCGGGCAGGACAATCCGGCGGGCCGTGCTGGCCGTGGCGGCCGTCCCGCTGCCGGCCGTCCCGCTGCCGGCCGTCCCGCTGCCGGCCGTTTCGGTGGCGGCCGAGGCTGAGCTGGGGCGGACGGCGATCCAGAAGGCCACGCCGAGGGCGAGCACGATCACCAGCCGTGCCAGCAGCGCGTGGCCCAACCGCGTGGACAGCACCGTACCGAGCAGATCGGGGTCGAACACTCCGGCCAGCGACGTGCCGGCGGCGTACGGCCCCTGCACGAGCAGGACCGCGACGGTGCCGGCGGCCAGCACGCCGAACCCTGACCACACGATGCGCCGGCCGCGGCGGTCGGTGCGACCGGCGGGCCAGAGCACGGCTACGAACAGTGCGCCACCGAGGGCGAGGGCCACACCGAGAAAGGCCAGGGCGCGACCGACCGCGTCGACGACGAGGACGTCCCGGTGTGCGTCCTGCTCCACCGGGGCGGCCGTTGCGCTCGGGTGGCCGACGCTGAAGCTGAACGCACCCGACACCACGTGCGAGTCCGCGGAGGTGACCCGCCAGGCCAGGACATAGGTGCCCTCGGCCAGATCCGGGGGCAGGCTGACCCGCGTCGTGTTGGCCTTCCCGTCCACATGACCAGGGGTGCCGATCGCCAGCTTCTTCGCGTTCACGTCGAGCAGCTGGATCGACCGCTCGTTGAAGCTGACCGCGTCGTCGAAGCGAAGCCGGACCTCCGCCGGGGGCGAGGCCAGCACCTCGCCGTCGACCGGCGAGGTCTCCAGCAGGTAGGCGTGGGCGTACGCCGGATGGATGGACGCGAGGTCCGTGACCAGGCAACCGGCCACGAGGAGGACGACCGCCGCCAGCCGCGTGATCAGCCGGGTGATCATCCGGGTCCGACAAGGGCCCGCAGGGTACAGGGTGCGCGTCATCCGACCTAGTCCGTACGCAGCTTGCTGGCCAGGGTGAGCTTGCCGCCACTGACCTGGGCGATGATGTAGTTGTCGTAGGTCAGGGAGTGATCTGCGGCGAAGCGGAGCGTCCCGGTGAAGGTGGTGAAATCTTCGAGCCGCGGCAGGTTCTCGACGACCTTCGAGGGAGCCGGGTCCCCGGCCTGGCGCACCGCCTCCGCGAGCGCGCGAAGGGCGTCGTAGGCCTGCATGGCGTCACGGCCCGGGTCCCGTTGGTAACGGCCCTTGAAACGCGCGGCCCAGTCCGTCGCCGTCGGGAGAAGCCGTGGATCCGCGGCCATGGTGAGGAATGCGTCCTCGGCGGCCGCGCCGGCCGCCTGCAGGAACTCGGGGCTGTCCGACCCCGAGGAGGCCATGAAATAGCCGGCATAGCCGGTACGACGTAGCGCGCTCACCAGTCGTCCACCTGGTTCCGCGGCTCCCGTCCAATAGACGAAGTCCGCCTTGGACGCGGTGACGGTGCGAGCGAGCTTCGCCAGGTCAGGGTCGTTCGCTTCGGCGTTCTGGCTGGTCACCTTCAGGCCGTCGGCCTTGACCCGGTCGGTCACCAGCCCGGACAGCCGCTGTGACGCCGGCGAACCGTCCCCGAGCACCGCCACCCGCTGCGGGCTCCGGTAACCCATCCAGTGCACCGCGGCCAGCGCCTCCTGGTAGACCGTCCCCTCCATCGGGAACACCGACGGCAACCCGGCCTCGATCAGCCGGTCGGCGCGTGCGGAGGAGACCAGGAACGGCGTGCCAGCCGCGGCCACGGCGTCCGCCGCCGCCACCGCCGCGTCCTCGCACAGCCCGCCGACCACCGCCACGACGCTCTTGGTGGTCAGCTCCGTCGCCCCCTGCTCACCGGTCGCCGACGTGCAGCCACCGTCCACCACGGCCAGCTTCACCTGCCGGCCCAGCACCCCGCCCTGATCGTTGATCTCGGCGGCGGCCAGCTGCGCCCCGTCGACAAGGTCCTGGCCACGCTCAGCCAGGTCGCCGGAGAGCGGGGCCAGCACCCCGAACGTGATCTCGCCCCGCGGCCTCGGGGCACCCGCGCCCTCGTCGGAGGCGGTGCAGGCGGCGAGCAGGGCGCTCACCACCAGCGCCGTCGCGCCCAGCGCGATCCCGCGCATGGCACCTCTGCGTCGCACCGTTCCTACCTCCAGGTCCGTCACCATCGAAAGCCGGCCCGGGCGCAGCGGTCGCCACGCTCGGGCCGGTGCTCTCGCTCAGACGGTTACTTGTCGCACGAGTTCCAGCAGATCTTCTCGTCCGGCGTTCCGGCCAGCTTGCCGTCGAACCGCAGGACGTCGACACCCCGGTTGTAGTCCGCGACGTAGACCAGCCCGTTGTGCCAGTAGACGGCCGACGCCGAACCGCCGGTCACGCCCTGCCCCGACGGCACGCGGAAGTAGCCGACCTGGGTCGGGTTCCTCGGGTCCGACACGTCGAGGAAGCGGGTGCCCTGCCCGTACCACCCCTGCGCCACGATGTTGCCGTTCACCGTGAACCAGTGCGCGGAACAACTACCGCTGGTGGCCGACCCTTCCTTGCCCCACGGCGACCAGTGGCTGATCAGCTCCAGCCGGAACGGGTCCTCCGGCGTGGAACGCCAACCCTCGCCGCCGTAGCTGCCCTTCAACGAGGCGATCTTGAACTCCCCGGCCTGCGAGCAGCTCGTGACGTTCTCGTTGGTGATGTAGAGCAGCTCGCCCTTGTCGAAGTCGCCGATCTTCTCCGTGTTGTGGTACGCGTTGTGGTCGAAGAAGTCGAAGAAGTCGGTGCCCGCCGGGTTGGTGGCGATCACGGTCCCGCCCGCGTACGGCACCGGGTCGTACGCCGTCGCGACGCGGTTGCGCTTCTCGACCGGGTCGTAGTGGTTGCCCTCGGTCCAGTAGCCGCGCACGCCGCCCTCACCGGAGACCCAGGCGATGCCGTCCTTGTCGACATCGACACTGTGTACGTAGTCGGTGACCCCGTCGTGCCGACCGAGATCGACCGCCCGGTCGAAGGTGTACGGGTGCTTGATGTCGTGAATGTCGGTCACCCGCACCGGCACGCCGTTCCAGGAGGGGTCCTGGCCTGGCGTCCCCGTGTTGGCCGGACCGACCGACCACAGATACTTGCAGTCGTTGATGCAGGTGGACGTGTGCCCGGCTGGAATCGGATGGAAGGTGACGATCTCCGGCTTCCACGGATTCTTGACGTCGACGATGTAGACGCCGGACTGCCCGGTCTTGACGGTGCCACCGAAGCCGCGCGGGTCCCGAATGAGGAAGACCAGCTTGCGCTTCGGGTCGACGGTCATGTTCTCGCCTTCCCAGAACCTGTCCTGGGTGTCCCCCGGCAGGCGCAGCTCGGCCGCCGTGATCTTGGAGACCAGGGCCGGGTGCTGGGGGTCCTCCAGCGACCAGACGGCCAGGCCGCCGGTGCCGTTGGCGAACATGAAGTCGTAGCCGTACTTGTCGTACTTGATGAAGTTCAGCGCCGAGTAGCCGCTGACTCCCTTGACGTTGTCGATGAACGTGACGTTGCTTGCGACGGCGGTCGTCGGCACGTTGTGAACGTCGTCGAGGACCTCACCGCCATGGGCGGAGTTGTCCGACGGGTTCGATCCTGGGTCGGCGGCGTGCGCCGCGCCAACTCCATACAGCTGCACTGCCAAAGCGGTCGCAAGAGCGACCGCACCCGCCACGAGGGGTTTCGTTTTCACCGCATTCTCCCTTGGCGTTCTCCTTGGCGACCTCAGCGCAGCATGGGCACCGCGCGGCCGAAGAGCGTGTGTGGCACGACACTAGAGACGGCACGAGCAGACCGTCATGGTGCAGTTGTCGAGAAGGCCGCCGCAAGCCTCCGTCAATCGTCGTGATCACGCAGGGCAGCACGTCAACCAGGCCGGCGCCGCCGTGGTGACCAGAGGCGGACCGAGGTAGGGCCAGCACCACCGCAAAGGCGGACCCCAGCACCGCTGACCCACCGGCCCGTCCGGAGCAGAGTTCGTTCCATCGGTTCGAAACACCACAGCGGCACGCCGCCACGGTCGACTGCGGGCCCCGGCCGATCGGGCCGGACGAGTGAGCGCCGGACGCCCCTGGGCACAGGGGCCAGTCGAGGTCAGAGACAGGGGAAGCGAAATGCCCACGACGGTCGACAACTCGTCAATCCCGTCCGCCACCGGCACGTCGCCGGGGCGGCCGGACAGCCGGCGCCGCGCACGGAGACAACTACGCTGGGTGGCACCACTGTTGCTGAGCGCGGTCGCGTTCGTCACGTACGCGTTGCCGCCGTACCTGACGCTCGACCCGAGCCGGTCCCGGCTGCCTGCCCCGGAGGGCGTCCCGCAGTACTACCCGTTGCTGGTCGCGCACATCGTCTTCGGCTCGGTGGCCCTGCTCGCCGGATGCTTCCAGGTCTGGCCGTGGTTCCGCCGGCGCTACCCGGCCGCGCACCGGTGGATGGGCCGGGCGTACCTCTTCGGCGGGGTCTTCCCGGCGGGAATCGCCGTTCTGGGCGTCGCACCGTTCAGCAACACCGGTTTCGTCTCGCAGGTCGGCAACACCATGCTGGCGCTGCTCTGGCTCGCCACCTCGGTCGCCGGATACCGGATGGCACGGCAACGCCGGTTCGCGGAGCACCGCCGGTGGATGATCCGCAGCTTCGCGCTGACCACGTCGATCGTGCTGAACCGGGTGTGGTTGATCCTCTTCGTCGTCCTCCTGCTGCCCCAGGTCGACACGACGTACGGCGGCGACCAGGACGCGATGATCCGGGCAGCGGCCGGCGCCAGCGTCTGGATGAGCTGGGTGGTCAACCTGCTCGTCGCCGAGTGGTGGCTGGAACGCGGCGACACCCGCCGCCGGGCCCGCCGCGGCGGCCAGGCCGCCGGCCGCCGCGGAGCGGCAGCCTGACGATGTTCCTGCCAGGCGTGGTGATCCCTGCTCGGGCCTCGGCGGCCTGGAGCGTGCCGGCCGGGACTGGTGGTCGCCGTCCCGGCCGGCTGCCGACTCAGGTCACATCCTCAGCAGTGGTTGCCAGCCGTCGCGGTAACGCACGCCGCGCGGCTGCAGTCGGATCTGGTCGTGCACCGTTCCGGAGACCGGCTCGGTTCGTATTTCCTGGGGCCGGTCCACCACGACGCAGACGTCCTCGCCGGGCCACCACCAGCCGCAGGAGCGGGCCAGACCCGCCCAGGCGTCGAGGTGTTCGGCCTCGTCTGCCCCGTACCCGGCAAGGCCGAGTCGACGCAGCGTGTCGTAGTAGGCGATCCACGAAGCGTCCTGTTGCCCGTACCAGCACACGGGTAGCGGAGCATCGTCGGCCAGCGCCGCCCGCACGGGTAGGTAGTACCCGTGCGCGAGGCTCCGGTGCAGTGCCGTGCGTACGCCCTGGTGCAGCACGACACCGAGCGGAACGGCGCTGTCGAGCGCCTGCAGCGGCGCCAGTTCGGGCCACGGTTCTTTGTTCTTGCCCGTACGCACGGCTGACAGTTCCGGGTCGGTGTGAGTAACGCCCGCGCTCAGTACGCCGCGTAGCTGGGAGGCGACCATGGCGAGATCACTTGCCACTGGTGGTGTCCCGCGCGGGCGCGGGTCCCGGATCCACCCGTACAGTTGATCGAGGCTGGGCCAGCCGGCGATCAGGGGGCCCGCCTTCTCTGGCGAGTCGACCCATTCGAACCGGGGCCGGGGCCGCGATGCCCGGGCGTAAATGGCGGTCAGACAGCGTTCGGCGGTCGACTTGTCAGCCGGCTGGGTGGACAGGGCGTGGTCGAGCCATTCCTGGCGGATCCGGATCGCCTGCTGCCACAGATCGCGAGCGTCGCCGCTGCGAACGGCACGCGAAGGTTTCGCGGCGTCGTTGCGCCGCGTGGGGGCGCTCATCGCGCCAGGGCGTCGCCGCCCTTCCGGTAGGAGATCATGGAAGGAATATGGCCCACGACGCGGCACTGGCGCAAGCCTTTACCCAGCCGGGTCGGTTGCCCCTCGCCGCCGCCCGCAGCGACGGACGCTACGTCGGCCCCGACGAATTGCTCGGCCTCCTGCACGCCTTCCACGCGATCCTCACGCGCGTCCACCACGATGGCCCGGCGACGCGCCTGCGGGATCTCGTCCGCCTGCCACCGCCCCGAGCGGATGGCCCCGCTTCGCGGACCTGCCAATGGCCAGCCTCGGGTACTGGGAGTTCTCACGCCGCCCACCGACTGGTACCAACCGGCAGAACGGGCTCGCGAAGCAGGTGCCGGACGAGATTGAGGACCTGGAAACGGCCGAATTCGCCGCCGTTCAGTTCGGCCGGTCGAACGAGGCCGAATTGCAGGAAGCCGTTCACCGCCTTGGCGGCCTCCGGCAGGCTGACCCGCACGGTCTGCGCCGCCACGCCCACCGACCACGAGGCGGGCATGTCCGCCAACACGCGCAGGATCGCCGCGTGCTCCGGCGGCAGGCCCTCGACGGCGGCGGACAACGCCGTGAGGAGTCCGGCGGCCGAGGCGCTGCCGTCTTCGGTCACCGGCTCTAGGACCAGTGTCGGGGTCTGCCGTATCAGTTCCAGCAGCTCGTCGGATGTGTAGAGGGGCAGCCAGGACGACGCCGCCTTGAGGGCCAGGGGTATGCCGTCCAGGGCGCGGCTGACGTGTGCCATCGCCATGATCTGCACGGCGGACACCGGCGCGTCGGGCCGGATGCGGCGCAGGTGCGCCTTGAGCAGAGCCACTGCCGGAAAGCCTGCGGCGCGGTCCGCTCGCATGTCCTCGGGCGTCTCGGGAACGGCAAGCGGCACGAGCGGAATCTGATGAGCCGTCGGATAGCGCGATGGCGCCCGGGTGCAGGTCAACAGACTGGCGTTTCGGCAGCTTCCCAGAAATCGGGTGAGTGATTCCTGCAAGATAAGGGAGCTCGCAAGGTCGTCGATAACGACCAGAACGTGCCGGTCCCCGAGGAGTGCCGCCAACCGCAGGGACGGGTCCTCACCGCTCCGCAGGGATTGCCCGATGGCCACACACAATTCGCTCTTCGAGCTCTTCCGACTGCCGCATGCGTCAACCCGGTCCAGTTCCTGTCGACTCGCTGCACTGGTCCAGAGAACAGGGCACCGTGTGGCTTCATGGACGCGCTGCGCGATGCTCTGCGCGACTCTTGTCTTGCCTATTCCAGCGATCCCGCCGAGCGATATCCACCGGGACTGCCGGTCGGCCAGTAGCGTGGTGGCGAGGTCCACGGTCGTATCACGGCCGATCAGTGGATCGGGGTCGTGTGGGATGGCGCTGAGCCTCGGAGAGATGAACGCGTGTTCGTGCGGGCGTGCCGCGGAGACGAAGTCGGCCCTGGCCTGGTTGTCGAGTTGCAACGCGTCGGCGAGGAGGTCGACGGTCTGCTTCCGTGGGTACTTCGCGTATCCAGATTCAAGGTTCCGGATACTCCTTATGCTGACCATGGAACGGATCGCCAGTTCCGCCTGGGTGAGGCCCAGCCTGATCCTGGAGGTCTTTAGAAATATGCTGAAGCTTGCGTCAACACTACTTTTCATCATCCCCGTTTTCATGTGTCGAAACCTGCTCCGGTTCATTCCTCGAACCCAGCCAGTGAATCTGCCTCGAACAAACTCCCATCTCGTCCAGCTCGCCGCTGGCGCCCTCTCATCGTCGAGAGCCATCGCCGGCAGGAAGCTACCATTTGAACACTGTCCGTGACGATAGTTGTCAATGCGCCAACGGTCAAGGTGAACAGCAGGCGTCAGGGCCGCGATGGCAGGTTCACGGTTCGTGGCAGGCCCGGCGCCGGTCATAACCGGAAGCTCCAGGCATCTGGTCACCAGCGCAGCACGCTCGGGATCCGGGCCGGTTCGGCGGCGCGCAGCAGGCCAAGCCCGATCCCGGCGCCGCCGTGCAGCAGGCCCGGCGTCCAGACACCCGCCGGCGCGCCGGTCACCGGTCCTTCCCTGATGACCCGGTCCGCCACCACATGTGCCAGTCGAACGGCCTCATCGACAAGCTCGTCGTTCGCGCCCGCCAGGCCCGCCTCGTGGAGCAGCTCCACCACGCCCAGGCCCCCGCGGCCAAGACAGTCGTCACTCGGCCCCGGGCGGCCTCCGTCGAACAGTTTTGACCGGACCACGTCCAGACTGCACCGCAGCTCGGTGAGGAGGGCTGGTCGACGTGGTGCCAGCAGCGGCAGCCCGGCCATCCCGGCCAAGGCCAGACCGGAGCCGAGCGTGCCGTCGAGCCAACCTGAGCCGCCGGTGCCGGCGCTGGTGTCGCCCTCGGCCCAGGGCAGGTCGAGAATGCGGCCAGCCAGCCGCGCCGCCTCGGTCACCCCGATCACGTCACCCGACCGGGCCACCGCGTAGGCCCACCCGGGCGCCCCGGACCCTAATCCGGGTGGCAGGTTCTCGCCGGTGACGGCGTACCGGTCCACGGTGGCCGACACGGACGCGACCGCGTCGCGCACCAGCTGTGCCGCACCGGCTGTGGGCCGCGCGCCGAGCAGCCTGACCCCGGTGAGCGCGACCCCGGCGGCACCGGAGACGACGTCCGCCCGGGGTTGCTCCGGCAGGTTCTGCGCCATGGCGGCGACCAGGTGGTCGGCCTCGTCGAGCAGGGACGGTGCGGACCAAAGCGCAGCCAGCCGGACCAACAGATTGAGCACGGCGCCGAGGTCCTCGTAAGCGCCGATCGACATCGCCCGGAGGTCCGCAAGCGGCGGCATGCGACCGGGTCCGACCAGCCCGGCCACGGTCTCCTCCGCCAAGGTCCGGTAGCGTAGGTCGTCCGTGAACGCGGCGAGTTCAGCCAGAAACAGGGCGATACCCGTGACCCCGTGACAGCAGCCGAGCGGGGTGGTGGACACCTTCCACCGTCGCCGCCCGATCGGGTGGAGCGACAGCCATTCCACCGTGCCGTCGGTCCGGTCCCGTAGTGCCGTGTCGATCAGCCGATCGCCGATTCGGCGCGCGGCGGCTACCAGGAGATCCGACCCACCCCGCCCGCTGCCGGTGTCCGCCACGGCCTGAGTGGACAGCTCGGCCAGGGCGGCGGGCTGGGCCCGCGCCGCGGGTTCGTCCACGTCAGCCGGTCCACCCGTCGTGGCGGGTTTGCCCGACAGGGTCGGGAGCAACGTGCACAGGGAGGCGCGGACGAACCACAGCTGCCGCCGCAGGTCCTTCTCCGAGAAACCCGCCAGCCTCCGGAACACCGCCGCGAGGCCGCCGCCGGCCGGGAGGAAGTCCGGCACCACGAGGCCGTCCGGGTCGTACAGTGCGGTGCAGCCAGGCCGGGCGTGAAAGACCGGCACGTCTCCTCGCTCGATCTGGCGGAGCTCGCTCTCGACCAACGCCGCGCGCCCAGCGTATCCCTGATGGCCACTCGCCAGACGCTGCAGGAAGAGCTCCCGGTCGAAGGAGTCCCGCAGCAGGTCGGGATGCCAGAGCCGGTCCAGCAGAGCCACGTAGAAGCGGGTGTTGCGAAGGACGACCCGCACCTCGTCGGTGGCGAAGGAGGCCACCGGCCCGTCCGGATGCAGCAGTTCGTTCCGATGTGTCAGCAGCAGTCGATAGATCTCCTCGAAGCCGTTCAACACGGCCTCGGCCACCACTGGCGCGGGACCTGGCAGCCCGGCCAAGCGGGGACGGTTGGTGGTGGGCACCGCGGCGCGGGGACGATGCGTCAGCCGCATCTGGTCGGTGCCCTCATCCGTGTACGAGGGCACCGGGTAGACGGCCACGTCGCCCGGCTCCGCACCGCCGGCAAGACCGCAGACGCCGAACTGCGGAGTTCGGTCCGGCCCGGCTTCCTCGATCCGTCGCGGCAGGATCTGCACGGTGAGTACGCTCTCGCGGAGCAGGTGATCCGCGGCCGACCCGGGCTCCGGTTCGGGCGGATCGGCTGTCGATGCCGCGTAAAACAACGCCTCCAGGTCGATGTAAGCCGGGTGCTCGCCTTCGGCGATCACGTTCCAGGCGTGCAGGTCATATCCGCGCAGTGCGTGGAACAACGCCAGGTGGGCGCCCTGGCGCCAGGAGAAGCGCGTCAGCGCGTCCCGGTCCGGGCAAGGTGCGGTCCGCACGTATCGCGCCCAGCCGTATGAGCCGCGGTCGATCACGGGGACCGCGCGCAGGGTGTGCCGAGGGTCCCGCTCGTTGATCCAGCCGATCAGTTGGTTCACGTGTTGCTCCACGGCAAGGCTGCGCGGCTTGTAGACCACCCGCACGTCGTTCTCGTAGCCAACGACAGCGACCGCCCGGCCGCCGCGGTGGGTGTCGCCGGCGCCGAACCGGATCTCACGTACGGCGGTGAGGCCCTCCGCCGGCGCGCCGAACGTCTCGTGCAGCACCGCCGCGTCATCGACGAGCCGCTGCGCCAGTTCGGCCCGTACGCGAATCCAGGTCCGCACGTGTGCCACCACTTCCCGGGCGAGCACCGGGTACGCGGCCAGGAGGTCCAGCGCCGCCTGCGGGTCGGTCAGCCCGGCCGTGAACGACGCGAAGCGCTCCTGAGTCGTGGCGCCGTGCAGGCGGTCCTGCACACGTTGGACGTGCAACTCCAGCAGGAGGACTCGCTTGACCATGCCGAGGATGTGGTCGGTGTCGGGGATCAGCAGGGGGTGCGCGGCGGTCAGCCGGGCCGGTTCGTTCACGAGCTTCTCAAGCATCGGTCGCAGCTGCTCCTGTGCCCAGGTAAGCAGGGGCCGGACCCAGTCGAGCAGGCATGCGTCCGCCAGCATCGAGTCAGCCGACAGGCGGCCGGGATGGCCGTCGGAGGGGCCGGCTGCGGGGACGGCCGGTCGCTGGACGGGAAACTTCCGCCACGCCTCGGTGACGGTGCGCAGCCAGCCCGGTGGCTCGGGCAACCGGCGGTGCAGCGATGTGGCGGTTTCACCGGCCAGCGCGGTGAGGTCGGCGCCGAGATGAGGCCAGCCCGGTGGAGGGCCGGTCAGGCCTCGGACGATCCGGCCCGCCCGCCAGAACTCCAGCCGTCGCCGGGCGTATTCCAGTTCTGCAGCGCTCACCGGGCCGGGGTGCGGCCACCGGTCTGCGAGTGGGACACCGAGGCACCACCTGGGATCTCCGGGGCCATCGGTCTGCACGCGCACTCCTTCGCGTCGGTTCGCCGTCGTCAGTCCTCGGGGAGGTCGTCGGCGTCCAGCACGCCGACCGGGCTCGCCGGTAGGCGCGCCAACTCCTCATCGCTCAGCGATGCCCGGAAGACGTGGTCGCGCCAGGCGCGGACGACCTCGTCCGCCCGTGGCGGCGGCTGCTCATCCATATTCGCGCCGGTCACGTGGCACCTCTGCAATATCAGCCCGGCAGCGGCCGGGGCGGGCGTCCGAGCAGGCCCGAGTGCGCCGGAGCCACGAAGTGGCCCCGGCGCACTCCGCCGTCGCGTGGACGGCGACGCCTCAGAAGACGCTGGTGTCCTTCAGGACGCTGGTGTCCGCCACGACGCTGGTGTCCTTCACGACGCTGGTGTCCGCAAGGACGCTGGTGTCGGCCACGACGCTGGTGTCCGCCACGATGCTGGTGTCCCGACGGGCCGCCGCTGCGGCACGCTGAGCGTACTTCTTCATACTGTTCACCTCCTCTCAAGTGGCCGGCGGATGAAATACGGATCGGGGCAGCACGGGAAATGCCGCGACCAATGCCGCAGCAAATATCCGCAACCCGCCACTTCCGCCACCGGTCGCCGATCCCGGAATTGTTTCCACCATCGCCGGCGGAGACGTCAGGCCCGATGAAACTTTCTGCGTTCATTTCGGCGTTCGCCGGGCCTGGATGATTTCTACCCACCAGTCCCGACGCCGTCAACGCGCAGGAGCGAAGCTGCCGGGAGGCTCGCTGCTGGCGAATCTACTGCTGACCAATGCCGGCGCTGCCGGTTGCTGCCGCGGCGCGCCGCCGCTCGACGAAACTGCAGCCGAGCTGCCGCCATACTGCCGGTCAACTTCCTGCTACTACTCGATGTCCGCGAACTAAACTGACGAGCAGTAATTGCGGAACGGGTGCGCGTCTGGGTACCGGCTGCGTCGCCCACGCCGTTTCCGCCACACGGGGAATTTGACAGATTGGCGGGTGAAATGCGCGCTGAAGCGCTCTCTCCTCTGCCCTCTCAACTGCGACCCGCCGACGTCAACGCGATCGCCGAAGCATGGCATTGGATGACCGACCTGAATCAGGAGTTGCGGGTAGATGTGGAGGCGTACCGTAGCCCCAATCTGATCCAGGCCCTCGAGATTGTCGAGCAGGGCACCTTCCGGGCGGGAGGCTCCGCCCGCTGCATCCCCTCGGCTGGCGCGATCTTCCCGTACGACCTCGTGATGCTGACCCGGGGCACCGCCACCGACGGCGCGATGCTGTTCCGCCTCGATCTGATGCGCCGCGCCGCTGTCCTGCTACCGGTGGCCGCCGACCGGATGCAGCGGACGCTGGAGACAGGGCTGATCCCAGACGGCGATGTCGTTGCCGACGTGCTGATTCTGAGCCGGCCATGGTTGTCGATGCGGAAGTACGGGCAGCGCGGCTATTTGTACGCTCAGCTCGATGCCGGGCATGCCGCGACCAACCTACTCGGGACGGCCCTCGACCGAGGACCGGCCGCGCTACGTCTGCGAGTGCCCCGTGACGAGGTCAGGGAGCAGCTCAGGGAGGTGCTCCCCTACCGCGAGCTCCACTCGGTGCTGTCCCTGGGGCCGGCCGCCCAGTCACCGGACCTGCGCGCCTGGTCGTCCGTGCGCCAGCACGGCGACGCCGGTCCGGAACGCCATCGGGACCTGGAGCGCTACTGCTGGTCCGGCATACCCCGGCACCTGATCGAGGGACGCGGCCAGCCCCGGCCTGTGGTCGACCGGCCACTGATCGGCCCGGCCATCGGTCTCGCCGCCGGCGAGCCGATCGAGCGAGGACGATGGCGAGAGTTGGCCCACCTGAGGCGCTCCTGTAAACAGTTCTCCGATGATCCGCCGGCCGGCCCGGCCGTCGACGCGGCCGCGAAGGCGCTGGCGACCTCGCTCCCGACGGACCTGCCCCGTCTCCTCGACGACGGTCTGCGAGTGACCCTGGCCGTCGCTCCCGGACCGCTGGCGGACTTCTGCCGATCCCGGCTGCCCGGCTCCAGTGTTGATGTCGTCGTCTCGGACCAGCTGTCGGACCGGGACGTGATCCGGCGCGCCTGCATGGGCCAGCAGCACCTCGGCGCGGCGGGCGCCTTCATCCTGTGCCATGTCAAACGGGATCTGCTGGTCTCCGATGCCGACGGGCAGACGTTGCGGGATGCCATCTTCCGAGCCGCGTCGATTGTCCAACTGCTCTACCTCGGCGGGGCCCGGAGCGGCATAGCCGTCACCGCCGTCGGCGGTCAGGACGTCACAACCTGGCGCTGCCTCGCCGGGATGCCCGCGGACAACGAGCTGCTGTACATGTTGGCGCTGGGCCGCGACAAGGCGGGCCTGCCGAAGTTCGACCGTGCCGAGCTGGCCTATGCGCACGGCGAATAGCTGGGCTGTCTCGGCTTGCGAATGGCGGACGAGGGGAACGAGAGGCAGACCACGGTGGGACTAGTCGACGTGTTCGCCGAGCAGACCGCCCGACACCGAGACCGGACGGCCGTCGGCGGTCAGGGGACCGTACTCACCTACGGGCAACTTGCCGAAGCCGCCGACGACTTCGCGTACGAGCTGCGCGCGTTGCGGCGCGCGCTTCCCGGGCGGGTGAGTGACGACCGTCTCCGGGTGGTCCTCTCCGCCGCGAACTCTCCGCAGTACGTGGTCGCCTACCTCGGTTGCCTGCGGGCCGGCGCCGTACCGTTCCTCCTCGACCCGGTGCTCGGCCTCCAGGAACTGGCGGCCGTCCTCGACAGCTGCGCCGCCGATCTGCTGATTCAGCACCAGGCAGCCCGGTCACCCAGCCTGCGGCCGGTGGGCGAGATCGGCGGGTACCGGGTCAGCGAGGTCTCTCGGCCGCTGCCCGGCGAGGGCGTACGCCCGGAGCTGCATCCCACCACCGAGGTCTGCCGGTTCACCTCCGGTTCGACCGGCGTGCCCCACTGCATCGAGTTCTCCGGAACGGCCGTCCAAAACGCGGCGACGGCATGGAACGCCGCTTCCGGGATCGGCCCGGACGACCGGATCCTCTGTTTCGCCGGGCTGTTCAACGGCCTGGCGTTCAACACCTCCCTGCTGCCGGCTTTCCTGGCCGGTGCGGCACTCTGGCTACCGGCCGGCCTACCCACCGCCGGCCACGTGGCGCGCCACCTCCGTGAGATCCGGCCGACGCGGCTGACCGGATTCCCCGCACTCTACGAATCGCTGCTGCGCCGCGAAGCCGCGGTACCAGGTCTGGCCGACCTGCGGGTGGCGCTCTCCTCCGCAGCTCCGCTCGCCGCCGACACACTGATGCGGTTGCGGGACCGGCACGGCCTGACCGTCTGCAACTATTACGGCATAGCGGAAACCGGCCCGCTCACCTTCGATCCCGCCCCCACACCCGACGGTGGCCTCGGCTTCGCCCTGCCGGGTGTCGAGCTCCGGGCCGACCAGCCGCTGGACGGGCGGCAGGCCGGGGAGATCCGGGTCCGCAGCGGGTCGATGGGGACCAGCTACCTCAACGCCCCCGGGGCCTTCGCACAAAAGCTCGACGCGCAGGGCTGGTATCAGACGAGCGATCAGGGGCTGCTCCGGGACGGACGGCTGTTCCTGACGGGCCGGGCCGGCAAGGGGATCAACATCGGTGGCCGGAAGGTGGACGCGACGGAGGTGCGCGCAGCCCTGGCCTCGGTGCCCGGCGCGACCGAGGTGGTCGTGTTCACCGTGGACAAGGAAAACGGTGACCCAATGCTTGTCGCGGCGGTCAGCGGCCCGGTTACGGCCACGCCCCGACAGTTGCGCGCGCACTGCCACAGCCGGCTTGCACCGTACAAGGTCCCTGAACGGTTCCTGGTGCTGCCGGAAATGCCGGTCACCGGCCTGGGCAAACCCCGTATGAGCGCGCTGCGGGATCTGGCCCGCATCCACGCAGATCGAGCTGGCGAGATCCCTCTCCTGCAGCAAGAAAGGACGATCGATGACTGAGGACTACACGGCGACCCGGATCGTCGCGTTGGTCGTGACCGCCAGCGAGGGCACCGTTGCCGGCCCGGACCTGGCCGCGGAGGAGACACGCCTGACCGAACTCGGCCTCACCTCCCTGTCCTACTTGCGTCTCATCGATGCCATCGAGAACGAGTTCGGCGTCTACATCGACCTGGAGGAGGCGGACGGCAAGCTGGGCACGGTCCGCGAGCTGGCCGACTACGTCAGCGCGCAGGGCGGTGGCCATGGGGGCTGAACCACTACGGATCGGCGTCGTCGGGGCCGCCGGCCGGCTCGGCTCGCGGATTGTGGCGGAATGCCAACGGCAGGGTATACCGGTGCCGTTCGCCGCCATCCGCAACCACTGGCCCATGACCTGTGACGTCGACGTCGTCATCGACGCCAGCCGGGGCGAGGTGCTGCCGCGCACGGCAGAGCTGTGTCATCGGTCCGCGGCTGCCCTGGTGGTCTGCGCCTCCGACCTGACCGACGACGCCCCCGCCCTGCTGGCGGACCTCGCCCGTCGGGTCGCCGTGGTCAGGGCGGTCAACCTCTCCGTGGGCCACTGGATGCAGTGCCACCTGCTTACGGTCGCCGGCCGGATCGCCGCCCGGCTGCCGGGGCAGTCTCAACTCAGCGTGCTGGAGCGGCACCCTCCACGTAAGGTCGACCGGCCGTCCGCCTCAGCGACCACGATCGCGGCGAACTGGACCGCCGTCACCGGCCGACCCGTGGCCGAGGTGGCCTCCTACCGGGCGGGGCTGGCGGTCTGTGAGCACCGGGCCGACCTGTCCCTGGAGCACGAGACGCTCACCCTGCACCACGACGTACGCAGCCTGGACGCCGCGGTGTTCGGCGCCTTGCTGGCGGCCAGCTGGGCACGCGAGGCGCCGCCCGGGCTGGTGAGCGTCGCGGAGCTCTTCAACCATGCGTTCCTTCAGGAGGTTCGATGACCGCGCAGGACGCCCAACCGCTGTCCCCGGCCGCCGAGCGCCTTCGGGTCCAGATCGCGATCGCCGCCCGGTCGTTGTCGATCGGCGGGCACGATGACTTCAACCAGGGGCAGGTGTCCGCTCGCATTCCCGGCGCGGACGTCATGCTGATCAAGGGCGCGCTGACCGGGTTCGATGAATGCCGGCCGGACGACGTGCTGGTGGCCCCGGTCGACCATGCCGCCGCGGCACCCGCCATGGCACCACCAGAGCTTGCTCTGCACCAGGCGATATACACCGCCCGTCCCGACGTGCACGCCATCGTGCACAGCCACGCGCCATACACCCTCGTGTTCGGCGCCACGGACCTCGACATCCGCGCGGTATCGCACGACGGGGCGTGGTTCGAGGGCCGGATCCACCGCTTCACCATGACCAGCAACACGATTCTGGAGATGGCAACCGGACAGGCGGTGGCCAAGGCGTTGGGCGGCGACCCGGCGGTACTCCTGCGCAACCATGGCGGGGTGGTCGTCGGCAAGTCCATCAGACACGCCACGGTGACCGCGCACACCCTGGAACGGGCCTGCCATCTCCAACTCCTCGCCGAGCGGGTTCCCTCCGGCTACCACAGCTCGACAGTTGAGGACATCGCCGCCAAGAACGAGTTCATCTATGGTGATCTGGCTATCCGCTCATACTGGGAGTACTGCGTCCGACAGGTGGCGAGGCGGTGGCCGGAGGCCGGCGAGTGGCTGCCGACCAGGCCGGCGGCGCGCGGGTGAGCGTGCCTCGGACCTTCGCCTCTCCGGAGGAGGCGGACTTCTTCGCGCGGGTGGAACAGATCGCGGACGAGGAGTTGGCGCCCCGGGCGGCGACCGGTGAGGAGAGCGCCAGCTATCCGGCCGGCCTCGTCCGGATGCTCGGCGCGCTGGGGGTGTTCCGCCTGCCGTTTCCCGAGTGTCGAGGCGGGGCTGGGCGGTCGTACGAGTTCTACGTCCAAGTGGTGGAGCGGCTCGCTGCCGGGTGGCTTGCGGTGGCCGAGTCGGCGCACGTGCACGTCCTTGCCTGCCACGCCGTCTCCACCTTCGCCTCCGACGAGGTCCGCGACGCCCTGCTGGCGCGGATGCTCGGCGGGGAACTGCTGGGCGCCACCTGCATGTCCGAACCGGACGCCGGCTCGGACCTGACGTCGGTACGAACCCGAGCGGAGCGGCAGAACGGGCAGTACCTCGTCACCGGCACCAAGTCCTGGGTCACCCACGGCGGATTCGCTGACATCTACAGCGTCTACTGCCGCACCGGTGGGCCCGGCCCGGGTGGCATTTCCTGCCTGCTCGTCGACGCTGGCACGCCCGGCCTCCTTCCCGGCCCACCGGAGCGGAAGATGGGCGTCCGCGCGCTGCCCACCGCCGAGGTTCGCTTCGACGGTGTGCGGGTGTCCGACACCCGGATGTTGGGGCGCCGCAACCGGGGGATGCTGGTGGCCGCATCGACGTTCGACCACGGGCGTCTGGGCATCTCCGCCTGCGCCGTGGGAATCGCACAGGCAGCGCTCGACCACGCCTGCCGGTACGCCAGGGACAGCCCTCCGTCCGACGCCTCCGGCTTCTCCTCGCAAGGGATCTCCTTCCTACTGGCCGACATGGCCGCGCAGGTCGCTGCCGCGCGTGCGCTGCTGCTCTCCGTCGCCCGGATGAAGGACCAGGGGTTAGCCTTCTCCGCCGAAGCGGCGAAGTGCAAATTGTTCACGACCAATGTCGCAATGCGGGTGACGACCGATGCCGTACAGGTGCTGGGCGATACCGGCTACCGCTGCGACCAGCCCGTCGAGCGGCTACTTCGGGAAGCCAAGCTGCTCCAGATCATCGAGGGCACGAATCAGATCCAACGCATCGCCATCGCCAGAAGCCTGTGAACGCGACGGACGGGCCGGGGCCCGCGGAAAGGGAATACATGGGCGCGCTGAGATTCGGTTGTTTCATCTCCCCGCTGCACCGGCCCGGGGAGGATCCGGTCCTGCTGCTGCAGCGTGACCTGCGACTTGCGGAGCTCGCCGACGATCTCAACTTCGACGAGTTCTGGGTGGGTGAACACCACTCGGCCGGCTGGGGAACCATCACCTCTCCCGAGCTGTTCATCGCGGCCGCCGCCGAACGCACCCGACGTATCACGCTCGCCACCGGCGTGATGACGCTGCCATACCATCATCCCTTCATGGCCGCGGAGCGAGCCATGCAGCTGGACAACCTGACCAGGGGCCGGTTCATCCTCGGGGTCGGTGCCGGGTCGGTGCCCTCCGACATGCACATGTTGGGCATCGATCCCAGCGACACGCGTCGGCGCACCGAGGAGTCGCTGGAGACGATCCTGCCGCTGCTGCGCGGCGAGGTCGTCACGCGGGAAGCCGACTGGTTCCGGTTGCGCGACGCTCGGATACAACTCAGACCATTCCGGCCCGAGGGTTTCCCGGTGGCGGTGGCGAGCGCGATGTCGCCATTCGGCATGCGGCTGGCCGGACGCATGGGCGCCGATGTGCTCTCGTACGTGGCGCCCCCGTGGGGTATGGTTAGGCCCGGCCAAGGGTTGCCGATCAATCAACTCGCAGAGCAATGGGGCTACTACGAGGCGGCTGCACGAGATGCAGGGCATGAACCGTCGCGGCAATCGTGGCGCCTGCTGGTGCCGGTGCATGTTGCCGATAGCCGGCAGGAAGCTCTGGACGAGATTTTCGACGGGTGGCTGCGGCAACGCGCCGAGCTGTGGGCGGGAACCATGGGGATGCCGATGGCCACGAGCGACGCCAGTGCGCGTAAGGCGTTCGAGGCCACCGTGGAGGCAGGCGGAATCATCGCCGGTGACATCGACGACTGCATATCGCGGATCGGTCAGCTGGGAGCGCTTAGCGGCGGCTTTGGCTGTCTCCTGATCTCGGTCATGGACTGGGCAACCCCGGAACGGACCAACCGTAGCCTGGAGCGGTTCGCCCGGTTCGTCGCCCCGAACTTCCGGCACTCCATGGAGGGCGTGTTCGCAAGCAACGCCTGGGCCACCGCCCGCCGCGAGCACTTCCAGAATGCCCAGCAGACGGCACGGGTCGAGGCGATGCAGCTCGTCACCGAAACAGGGGATTGAACGTGGGCGTGGAAACCAGGACGCGTGAGGCACCCACCGCCGAGCGGGCTCAGATTCTCACCACCGACTTGTCGATCCTGACGGCATGTCAGTTCCTTTACTACGTGGGCCTCGCCGTGGATCTGACCCTCACCGCGGTGGTGGGCCTGCACCTGGCACCCCGTACGGCACTCGCCACGGTGCCGCTGACGTTAATGACCATCGTTGCCACGATCGCCTCGTACTTCGCCGGTTCGCTCAGCGTGCGCTGGGGGCACCGTCAAGTGCTGCTGGTCGGTGCAGTCTGCGCCGTGGTCGGTGGTCTCATCTCCGCATGGGCCACCATGACGCACTCCTTCGGGATGCTGTGCGTCGGGACTGCCGTGGTCGGCCTCTACAAGGCGACGGGCGGCTACTTCCGCTATCTCGCCGCAGACCGCGCCCCGGCGGACGGCCGGGCCCGGGCCCTGAGCATCGTGCTCTGCGGTGGTCTCGCTGCGGCGATCGTCGGCCCCTGGGCCGCGACGGCGACGAGTGGTCTACTGAAGGCCCAGTTCGCGGGCTCGTACCTGCTCGTATCGTTCCTCGCGGCGGCCGTGGTGCTGCTCGTGTCGAGGATCAGGGAGCGGCAGAAGATCGGCGGCGACGCCCCGAAGCCGGCCGTCAAGGCAGTACCGATCCGGGCGGCGATGGTGACCCAGGACTTCCGGTCGGCATTCCTGCTCCTCGGCACCGCGTCCGTGGCGATGACCATGCTCATGGCAATGGGCCCGATCGGCAGCAACCATGCCGGGCACACCCTGACCGCAAGTGCCCTGATGATTCAGTGGCACATGGTGGGCATGTTCGGCCCCTCGCTCTTCAGCGGCAGCGTCACCACCCGTTGGGGCCCTCAGTGGACGGGGCTGCTCGGTGCCGGCGTGCTCGCGGCGGGTGGCGTGGTGGGTGCGCTGGGGGAGAGCGTGCTGCTGTTCACGGTTTCGCTGGCGCTCGTCGGCGTCGGCTGGAACTTCCTGTTCATCGCCGGCACCACCTACGTGGTCCGGTGCTATCCACAGGGCGCGGGCGGCCGGGTCCAAGGCGCGGTGGAAGCGTCAGTGGGCGTCCTCGGCGCTACCGCGTCGCTGTCCGCGCCCGCCGTCTTCGCGGCAGCCGGCTGGCAGGGCACCAATGTCGTCACCGCAGTCCTCGCCGGCATCCTGCTCGTCTGGCTCGCCACCTCCGCTCTGCCCCGCCGCGAGCGGACGCTCGACGGGGCGGAGGCCTAGATGCCGGCGACGGAGGGTCCGCTTTCCTTCGGTCAGCTGTCAATCTGGCGCGATGTTCGCGCCCTGCCAGAGTCACGGTGGGCCGAGGCGAATGTCTGGGCGGTCTGGCCGCTGCCTACGGGCACGGGGGTGGCTGCCGTCCGGCGGAGCCTGGAACGGCTGGTCCGGCGGCACCCTGCATTACGGACGACGTACGAGCTGAGCGACCCCGACAACCCTCGTCAGATCGTGCACCACGGCGTCGACGTCGAGTGGGACCTCGTCGAGGCGGGGTCGCGAAGCATTGCGGCGGTGGTCGGTGAGCTGACCGCTGTTCCGTTCGACCTGACCCGCAGCCCCGCGTGGCGGGTCCGGCTGCTGACGTCCGGTGCTGACGTGGAGCATCTGGTGCTCGTCAACCACCACATCGTCGCCGACGGTGGCGGGCAAGCAGTCCTGCAGGCGGACCTGTCCGCGGCGCTGCGGGCAACGGCTGGCGAAGCTGCCGAGCAGGAGACGTACAGCCTGGTGACGATGGCCGAGGAGCAGCGGTCCGCGTCGTTTGCGGCGAAGAATGCGGCAGCGCTCCACAACTGGCGAGTCTGTCTGCCACCGGCCTGCGCCGGCGGCCAGGCACCGCCCGACGCGATCACCCTCCAGGCGAGCATCCAGCGCCCGGAACTGGCCGTCAACGTGCATAACCTGGCCCGACGACTCGACATCTCCCCGTCGAGCGTCTATCTGGCGGCCTACACCTCGACCATCTCGCGGGTGGCCGGGCTGTCATCCGTCCCCCTCCGGCTGATGTCCTCAAACCGGTTCAGCGCCCGGTGGGGCCGGTACGTCACGTCGATGAACCAGTGGGCCCCGGTGCAGTTCGACCTGCCCGCCAAAGGCGACCTTCCGGTCCTCGCCCGGCACATGCACAACATCGCGCTACGTACCTACCGGCTCGGCATGTACGACCCCGCGGCCTTGGCGCAATTCCGCCGAGAGCGACCGGACCTGTCCCGGGAAGTGGAGTCGGCCTGGGCGTTCAACCACATCACCGCCGATCGGTTGCCGCGCGGCAGCCGCGACGACGATCAAGAAGGTCCACAGCTGCGGTGGGAAGAGGCGTTCCATCGCTTCGGCCACCGTTGCTATCTACGCGCGTTCGACGACGGCACGCTGAGGTTGCGCGCCTGCGGGATGTCCCGGGAACTCGTCGCCGCGATCCTGACCGGTATGTGCGCGGTCCTCACCGCGGACCCGGATTCCACGATCGCGCATGTCGGCGGCGGCCACAGCGTGCCTGCCCGGCCAACTGCAGAAGGCGGCGGACATCTGGCGGCGCGCCTGCCGGGCTGAGCGACGCGAGCGGTCGAACGGAGACGCTTGCCCGGCAACGAGGCCGGAAGATCCAGTGCACACGTCGTACGAGGGAGAAACGTTCGGATGACCATCAAGGTCGGCATCAATGGCTTCGGTCGGATCGGCCGGAACTTCTTCCGGGCCGCGCTGCGCAGCGGCTCGGACGTCGAGATCGTCGGGGTCAACGACCTCGCCTCGACGGAGGTACTGTCGCACATGCTGAAGTACGATTCAGTGCTAGGCCCGCTGCAGGCCGACGTGGCCTACACCGAAGACTCGCTGACGATCGACGGCCGGACCATCCGCGCCACTGCGGAAACCTCTCCGGCCCTGCTTCCATGGGGCGACCTCGGGGTGGATGTCGTTATCGAGTCGACTGGGCGTTTCACCCAGGCCGACGACGCCCGGCAGCACCTGACCGCAGGCGCCCGGAAGGTGATCATTTCAGCACCGGCGAAGGGTGAGGACATCACCATCGTCATGGGAGTCAATGACGACAGTTACGAGCCGGAGAAGCACCACATCATCTCCAACGCCTCCTGCACCACGAACTGCGTTGCCCCGATGGTCAAGGTGCTGCTCGACAACTTCGGCATCGTCAGCGGCCTCATGACGACGATCCACGCGTACACCACCGAGCAGCAGTTGCTCGACCAGATCGCGCTCACCCGCAAGGGCAAGGTCGACCTTCGCCGTGCCCGTGCCGCGGCGGTGAACATCGCTCCGACGTCCACTGGTGCCGCCCAGGCCACCAGCCTGGTCATCCCTGAGGTGGAGGGCAAACTACGCGGCATGGCGTTCCGGGTGCCGGTGCCCACCGGCTCGGTCACCGACTTCATCGTGCAGGTGGAGCGTGAGACGACGGAGCAGGAGGTCAACGCCGTCTTCAAGGCCGCCGCCGAGGGACCGCTCAAGGGCGTACTTGCCTATACCGAGGATGAGATCGTTTCGAGCGACATCGTCAACTCCACGCCAAGCTGCACCATCGACGCCAAGCTGACCACAGTCAACAAGTCCCAGGTCAAGGTCATCGGCTGGTACGACAACGAGTGGGGCTATTCCAATCGGCTCGTGGACTTGGTGCAGCTAGTCAGTCGCTGACGGGCTGCGGCCGGCCCTCGCCCGTGTCGCGGGACCATCCCGCCCACGTCGGCTGCAACGCCACGTGGGCGGGGCCCCGCCCGGTCGATCCGGGCGTGAGCCGTAAGCGAGGGTCGCGCGGCCCTCCAAGGCGAGCTACATCACGGCGACCAGGTGTGTTCTGGCCCAGGCGATCCTCAAGGCGATGAGGTTACGCGGCTCCCTTTTCGAGCACGCGCACCAACAAGTACTTGGAGCCGGGTCGCTTTGCATCTCACGTAGCCGGGTGGCCTTTCCTGCTGGCCCTGGTCGCGGCGTCGGGCTTCGCCGTCCACTCGCTCGTCCGGACCGGAAGGAAGGCAACCAGATGGACGAGGTCCCGGACAACTACATCATCCCCGTACGTACCGTGCCCGGACGCCAGTCGCTGACCATACGGACCGGCCGGCTCCCACAAGGGCAGCGGGTGGGCCTCGCCTTTACCACTACCGACAAGCTTGCCAACACGTTGGGCGCGAACCAGCCGTGGACGCGGCTCTGCGAGTCGGCCCTACGGACCATGCTGGCCCCACTGGGCATTCACCGTATCCAGGTCGACCCTGCGCTTGCCGAGAATCTCGTCTGGCCTGGCTGTGGTCCGGTCAGCCTCCAGACGCCATCACAATCGGGGTCGGTCGCGGCCTAGTTCGCAGGGCCAGCAGCCGGGAGGATCGATAGTGACCGATTACACAGAACCACACTGGCAGTCATCAGGCCTGATCCTGATCGACATGCAGGTCGACTTCGCCGAGGGCGGCTCTTCACCAATCGCCGGAACCGCAGCCGTCGCTCCAAACGTAGCTCGGCTGAGCGCGGCCTTCCGAGCCGCCGGCCGCCCCGTCGTGCACGTCGTGCGGCTGTACGACCCGGCAGGAACCGATGTCGACCTGACACGCCGAGAGCTCATCGAGAGTGGTGCCCGCATTGTGGCCCCACGTTCAGCCGGGTCAGCGATCATCGCCGGCCTGGCGGCGTCCGACGACCCCTCCGCGTCTCTGCCCATCGATCCGGAGCCGCTGCTGGCCGGCCGCCCACTCGAACTCCGCGACCACGAAATCGTGCTGTTCAAACCGCGCTGGGGCGCGTTCTACCGGACCGTGCTCGAGACGTGGCTGCGTGAGCGGGACGTCGACACCGTGGTGGTCGCCGGCTGCAATCTGCCGAACTGCCCGCGCGCCACGCTGTTCGAAGCCAGCGAGCGCGACTTCCGCACGGTACTGGCTCCCGATTCGGCCTCACAGACCAGCCCGCAGCGGCTGGACGACCTGGCAGCAATCGGAGTCAACCTGGTGCCCGCCGACACGATCATCAAACGGGTCCAGTCCCCCGCCGTGGGCGTCTTGGCGTAGGCCGCCAGTCCCTACCCCAGTTCCGGGCCCGGTGCGACGCCGCCCGAGCGGGCAAGCGCGGGTACGAACAGCGCCGGCAGCGCGACCGCGGTCACCACGGTGCCTGCGGCGACGACCGCCAGGTAGGCGGCTGCGCGCAGTCTGTCCAGCACCGGTCCAGTGGCCGCCTCGGCACACCGCAGGCACTACAGCAGGCTGCAGTACGGATCCGGCAGTAGACGGTATCGATTCGCATCCGCCGCGGACCCTAGCGTCGGCGGGCATGAGATGGCTGACTGTTCTCACCGCACTCGTCCTCGCCGCCGTTTCGTCGGCGGCAGACCCCGACCCGATGCAACACGACGTCGACGCGATCCGGGCGCTCGGCGTGATGGGCGTCTCCGCCCGCGTGGCCACCGCTGATGGCCGGAGCCGGGTCCTCGTCAGTGGCGTCGCCGACCGGGTCAGCCGCCGGCCGATGCCGCGGGACGGCTACCTACGCATCGCCAGCACCCGCAAGACGTTCACCGCCACCGTGGTGCTGCAGCTCGCCGCCGAGGGCCGACTCTCACTCGACGACACCATCGAGCGCTGGCTACCGGGCGTCGTGCGCGGCAACGGCAACGACGGGCAACTCATCACGGTACGAGACCTGCTGCGCAACACCAGCGGCATCCACGACGACCTGCCCGGGTACGCGACGCCCGAGGAGTACAGGCAGATGCGCTTCGACGTGCACACCCGCGACGAGCTGGTGGCGCGGGCAATGGCGCACGCGCCGGACTTCGCGCCCGGCACCGGCTGGGGCTACTCGAACACCGGCATCCTGCTTGCCGACATGGTCATCGAGCGGGTCACCGGCCGTCCGCTGCGCACCGAGGTGACCGACCGAATCGTCCGGCCGCTCGGGCTGCGCCACACCATGTTCCCCGGCACCACGCCGGGACTGCCTGAGCCGCGCTCTCCGGCGTACCAGGTGTTCCCGGGCGGCGCAGTGGTCGATGTGACGGTTCAGGTATCCAGCGACCCGGATGGTGTCCTGGCCACCCCGGCCGACCTTGAAGTCTTCTTCCGCGCCCTGCTCGGCGGCCGGCTGCTGCCGCCCGCGCAACTCGCCGAGATGCAGGACACGATGCCGCTCGACGACGAGGTCGCATCCATCTGGCCCGGCGGGCGGTACGGCCTTGGCCTGGTCAGCCGCCCCCTACCCTGTGGCGGCCTGCGCTGGGGGCACGACGGGGGCGACGGCGGGTACATCACGGTGATCGGTGTCTCGGCTGACGGCCGTCGCAGCGCGGTGGTCTCGATGAACACCGCGCTCGGCGACGCGCCGGAGCGGCTCCTCGCGCAGCAGCGCGCGGCCGACGCGCTGGTCGGCAGAGCGCTGTGCCGGCGCTGAACCGGCGCCAGGGTGGTCCTACGGCCCGGTGGCAGGCGGTCACCACCAACATCACCACGGTACGCCCGATCCTCCGGCGTACCGCGGTGCTGCCGGTCGGCGTCCTGCGACTCTGCCTGTCCACGGCCCGAGGACATTCACATCTGCCACATTGGGATGTGATCACACCCAGGTGTATGGGCAATCGCGGTCGCGTCATCGCCGTACGCATGTTGTCCGTGCGCCCTTCAGATGAGATTCAAGCCAGCGTTCCGGCGTCGCCGAGCCATCGCTATATTCTCCTCCATCAATCAGGTCGTCGACTGTCGGACCGGAAACCCCGGCCGGCGGCGGTGACGCACAGTCAGGAGTAGGCCCGTGATCCCCCGTACCATCAGAGCCGCCGTCGCCGCGACGGCCGCACTCGTCGTTTCTCTCGCCGTCACCGGCGTACCGGCCGAGGCCACCCCGCCGAACATCCCTGCATACAGCACTGCCGTCAGCCGGCTGAACTCTCTCACCGTCGCCGCCGAGTCCCACCAGACCACCTACAGCCGTGACCTGTTCCCGCACTGGATCACCATCAGCGGTGCCTGCAACACCCGCGAGGAGGTCCTCAAGCGCGACGGCACCAACGTCAAGGTCGACAGCAGCTGCTACCCGACCTCCGGATCCTGGTACAGCCCGTACGACGGTGCGACCTGGACGAACCCCGCCGACATCGACATCGACCACATGGTCCCCCTCGCCGAAGCCTGGCGCTCCGGGGCCTGGGCATGGACCACCTCCGCCCGCCAGACCTACGCCAACGACCTCGGCGGTCCCGAGCTGTGGGCCGTCACCGACAGCGTCAACCAGGCAAAGGGCGACAAGGACCCGGCCAAGTGGAAGCCCTCGCGAACGGCCTTCCACTGCACCTACGCCAGGGCCTGGATCCAGGCGAAGTGGTACTACAACCTCTCCGTCGACAGCGCGGAGAAGTCCGCGCTCAACACCATGCTCGGCACCTGCTGACCGTAGGTCTTCACGCGGGTCGAGTTACGCCAAGCTCGGCCCGCAACACGATGTGACGTACCTGTTGACATCCTCCTCGCCCTAAAGCGGGGAGGAGGATGTCAATGCGGACTTCCGGCCTGCCGGCGCTGGGCTGTCGAAGTCGTGCTGTCCGCGCCGGCTTGCCTCCGGGGAATGGGAACCAGATGGGCCAGGCACAGCGACGGCTGAACGAACGGTTCCAATCGGTCGGCAACCAGCGGCGCCCGCACCTCCGCCAGTACCCCACGCATCAGACCCAGGTGCAACGAGCAGACGACGTCGCGGTGTTGCTCGGCGACTTCCCGGAACGGGCAGTGGCGCAACGGAATCACCGGGTTCGCGGGATCAGCCGGCTCACCCGGCGCAAAACCGGCGTCGGCGAGTACGGCCGACAGGCGGCGTACACCCTCTGCGGCGTCGATCCGCTTCGACGGTGCCGGCCGGTCGGCCAGGTAGCGTCCCCATGCCTCGCCGGCCGTCACGGCGGCCCGGTCAGGTTCGGGCAGCGTGTCGGTGACAAGGCTGGTCAACATCTCGGCCAGCAGCCGATAGCTGCGCTGGCCGACCGACACGTTGCTGGCGGTCGCGCGATACACGATCCGGGGGCGGCCGGGAAGGCTGCGATCCTCGGCCTCCCGCTCGGCAAGGCCCGCTTCCACCAATCCGTCCAGGTGGAAGCGGGCGGTGTTTCGGTGCAAGCCGCTGCGCTCCGCGACGTCCTGGACCGCCACCGGCTCTCCGGCCGCGCGTAGCACCTCCAGCACCTGGCCGCGGCTCCTGCCCAGGGCCGGGGTCGGGTCGGGATCGTTCACTGTCTGCCCGGACATGCAGCTAGTTTAGCCGAAACAAATTGGTAGAAACCACGTGACCTGCGGCGGCCAGCAGCGAGGCGTGCGTCGGCGTCGAGGCTCCGGCAGCCTCACGCGACCCTTGAGCCTTCGACGCGCGAATGCAGAGCGGGGCCGAGGAAGAACCTCGGCCCCGCTCGCAGTCGCGTCAGCCCTGCCGTCGGCGGATCGAATTCCAGAGCGCCGCGGCGGCGGCGGTGAGCGCCGCCGCCTCGGCGAGCACGCAGAGCACATCGATGACGCCGGCCGACTCGGGCTCGCCCGCATCCGGGCCGAAGGGAAGTCCGACCGTACGGCTGAGGGCCCACAGGGAGATCGCGGCGGCGTTGGCCAGCACGCCGAGGATGAACAGCCAACGACGCCGGACGGTCCAGACGGCGGCGGCCCAGATCAGCTGGAACGCCCCGAGCAGCGTGAAGAACACGGCGTACCAGACCCACTCACTCCGATGTTCCGGCACCACGGCGTAGTGGATCAATCCGGCCAGCACCGAGGAGCCGGCGGCGATCGCCAACGGTGCGCTGTTCCGCAGCGCCGTGACCGTGGTGGCCGGCTCGGCCGGACGCGGTGCGGCGGTGGTGTCGTGGGTCGTGGCGCTCACTTGTTGCCTCCTACCTCGAAGATGCCGAGCGCACCGCGGGACATGTTCATCATCTTGTGTGTGATGAAGGGGTAGGTCCCGGCGTCGGGGAGGGTGAATTCGACGAAGCCGCCCTGGGTGGGCTGCAGGTCGAGGGTCTGCGAGCCCCCGTGTGCGGCGTTGCCGGGCTGCAGCAGGTAGGCGCCCTCCTTCCACACCGTGTCGAAGATCGTGCCGACGACGTGGAAGGCCATGTTCTCGTTGGGGCCGGCATCGTCGAGCCAGACCCGCACGCGGGAACCGGGAGCGACCTTGATCGGGGCGAAGGCGTACTGGTTGTAGTAGCCGTTGAAGACGACCGCGTCATCGGTGCCCGCCATCATCTTCTTCAGGTCGGCGGGCTGGCCCTGCGGCCCGAGGTGCAGCTCGGACTGGACGAGGACGAGTTCCTTGTCCACCTTGGCGAGGTTCGGCGGGTCGACGACGACGGCGCCGTACATGCCGTTGCCCATGTGGTAGATCATCGGATCGGCCCCGCAGTGGTACGTGAAGATGCCGGCGAACTGCGCCTTGAACTGGTAGTCCAGCGACTCGCCCGGCTTGATCGTCCGCATCTGGACGTTCGGCGCGACCTTGGAGGCGTGGAAGTCGATGGAGTGCTCCATCGTGCCGTCGTTGATCAGGTGGATGTTGAAGACGTCACCGACCCTGCCGTGCAGCACCGGGCCGGGCGCGGTTCCGTTGTAGGTCCACCGGACCTGCTTGACGCCGGGCGCAACCTCCATGGCTTTTTCCTGGACGCGCAGGGTGACGTTGTGCGCCGTACCTCCTTCTGCGGGTTGGAGCGTGGGGTCGACCGCCTTCCAATCGGCGGAGGGCTTGGCGTTGGCATCGATCGTCGCGTCGTTGGCGTCGGCGGCGGTGCCGGCGCCTGCGCCGGCGCCGCCATCCGCCTCGGCGTGCGGGTGCTCGCCCTCGACGTTGACCGCGAGCACCATGCCCGCGTCCTTGTGGCCCGCCACCAGGCACCATGCCTGGGTCGACTTGGTGATCACGCCCCAGCGCAAGGTCATCGACCGGCCCGGGTCGAGCATCGCCGTGTCCGCGCCCTCCAGCGCGAGCGTGTGCTGCTGGGTTCCCTTGTTGAACACGTTGACCGTCACGTCGGCGCCGCTAGGCACGTTGATCGCGGAGGGCTTGACGTACATCTCGCCCAGCTCGATGTCGAAGGTGAGTTTCGTGCCGGCACCAGCAGCGGAGTGGTGGCCGGCGCCCGCGGTCGAGGTGTTCCCCGAAGCGGCCAGGTGCAGGCCGCCGCCGGGCGCGAGCCCGACCAGGACGAATCCGACGAGCAGGCCCAGCGCGATGCCGCCGGTGAGCATCGGGAACAGGGACGGGAGCCAGGCCGCGATGCCACGGCGCCCGCCCGAGGGCGAGGGTGTGGCGTCCGGGGGGTTCGGTACCGGGGGGCTTGCTGAGTTCGTGGGCACGGCAGACCTCCAAATCGCATGACATGCCGCAGTGGGTGAGAAGACGTGGGGACGGGCTGCTGAGCGAGGGCCGGAACCCGCGGGTCAGGAGACGCGCATCGCGGTGACCAGGCCAAACATTCCCTGATCCCCTTCGGCGTGCGGGAAGATGTGGCAGTGGAACGCCCAGATGCCCTTGGCGTCGGCGTGGACCAGCACGGTGTAGCGCTCACCGGGTGACACCGGGACGGTGTCGGCCTTGTAGGGCGCTGGTAGCGGGAACCCGTCCTTGGCGATCACCAACTGATCGAGCCCGTGCAGGTGCATCGGGTGCTCCATGGTGCCCGCGTTGATGTACGTGATCTCGACCCAGTCACCGAGGTGCGCGTCGACCGGCTTGGTGGCCGGGAACGACTTCCCATTGATCGTCATGCCGATCGTGCCGGCGTCCTGCAACTGCATCAGCACGACCTGCTTCGGCCTGATGTTGTCCGGCGTCGGGATCTCACCCACCTCGATCCCGCCGTACAGGCCGCTGGTCACCTGCTTGGTGCCGTCGTGGTGCGAGTGGTACCAGGTGACCATCGGTCGGGTGGCGTCCCAGGTGTACGAGAAGCTCTCGCCCGGAGGGATCGGGTCCTGTGTCATGTTCGACACGCCGTCCATGGCGTTGGGCACCTGCATGCCGTGCCAGTGCACGCTGGTCGACTCGGGGAGCTTGTTCTCGACCACGATCTTGACCTTGTCGCCGACGTTTACGTGGATCGTCGGGCCCGGGACCGTCCCGTTGAAGGCCCAGGCGTCGACGGTCTTGCCCGGCTCGATCTCCCATTTCGTCGGCGCGGCGGTGAGGTGGAACTCCTTGGTGCCGTCGGGGAGCACGGTGGGCGTGAGGTCTTTGCCGCCTTCGCCCTGGGTGGCCGCCGGGAACGACTTGTCCCGCTTGGCCATCTGCTCGTCCATGGTCTTCCAGTCCATGGCTGAGCCGCTGTCCGATCCGGACGTCGAGGACGACTCGGATGAGGTCGGGGCGTCCGTCGTCGCGCCACTGTCGGCCGTGACGGACGCCGCGCCCGGGGCGAGCCAGACCGGGACCGCGAGGGCGGCGGCGAATGCCACCGCCATGGTCAAGAGCTGCCGTCTCACCATGAACACCTTCTTCGGACGACGTTTAAACCAGTCACATTGTTTTTACTACTCCGATTGGGAAAAGTGAATGGGACGGCCGTCACACTGCTCGCCTCGGCCGGCTTCCGGTGGTGTGGTGCCGCGTCGTGCGCCCGCCCCGGACTGAAGGGTGGCCGGACGGTCGGTCGCGGAGCGGGATCCGCCAACGGCCGGAATCACGGCGAGCGGAGGGCGTTCTGGACGGCCCGGTCCCAGCTGGTCGCGAGTTCACCACGGAGCCGGTCTCTCCCACCGGCGGCTCACCCCTGTGCGAAGCCGTCGCGCTCGGCGCCGCGACCGGCCTTGCGACTGTCGCCGGGCCAGCCGACCTTCCCCGCGATGCACATGGCCGAGAGAGCAATCATCCGGCCGGGCGGGCACGCGCCAGCCAGGTGGTGAGCCCTTGGCTGGCGTCCTCGCCGAGGGCTGTCGCCGCTCGGGCGGCCAACGTGACAAGCTCGGTGCGCTGCGCAGCGGTGACCGACAGCTGCGGCTGGGGGTTGCGACGCCAGGTCGTTTCCCGCGCCACCGCCCGCACCAGCGGCGCGTCATCGTCCAGCTAAACGGCAACATCAGAGTCGTGGCCGACCCGGACCAGCCCGGTCAACGCCACCACCCGCAGCCCGGGCCGCCGCGACCTCGCTAACCGGCGCAGGACATCGAGCCGACGGGCACAGACCGCCTCACGGCCCCGCAGCGACTACGAGACCCTCGTCCTGGACCACAGCGAGGCCGGCGGCCAGTCAGTGCTATCGGAAGATGCGGTCGTCGTTTTCGAGAAGCGTCACGGGTTCACGCTGCCGTCCACTTGCGGCCGAAGGTGACGGCCTCGCGGACGAGCCTCGGCGACTTCTCCGCAAGCTCCGAATCTGGCCGAGCTCCCAGCGCGTCATTGATGGTGGAGAAGGCCAGCCGGAACGCGATCCAGGTCGTCGCCTCGAAGATCTCCTGGTCGTTGAGGCCCGCGTCGCGTAAGCGGTCCATGTGGGCCTGGGTCGTGGCATTCGGATCCTGGACGACCTGACGGGACCAAGCGGCGAGTGCGGCCTCCCGCTCGGACAGGTCACCGTCAGCGCCTTGCAGCACCTTTGCGGCGGTCGCCTCGTCACTGAGTTCGGCCAGCCTGGATCCCCAGGCGAGTGCACAGTAGGCGTCGCTTCGGGCGGCGGCGGTGGCAGTGACCATGACGGCTACTTCCCTCGGAGACAGGCCCGACGCGGCCAGGAGATCGGCGCGCAGCGCCTGGAAGGATGCCAGCACGTCAGGGCGCCAGGACCAGACGCGAGTGAGGTTGTTGACGTAGCCGTCGGAGTTGAGATCAGCCTCGTAGGCGGCAGTCACCGCCGGGCTCTGCGGCGGATCGGTGAGGAACGCAACGGGACGGTTCATCGGGCCAGCGTGCTGCATCGAGCGACCATCCGACGACTGATCAGCGACAGTTCGGGTGTCGGATTCTTCTACTGCGGGTCGTTGTTCACTGCCAGTCGCAGTGGGGCGTCGCGGTAGCAGCCCAATGGTTGAGGCCGGGCTGGCGCCAGTCCCCCAGCCACCAGCCGCCGTCGGCCGGGGGCTGCGGCGACGGTCTCCTCACCTGACGGTTATCGCGATCGGCGTTGGAACACTCCCACAGATATTGACGGATGTCATTTCCGCCGGACAGAATCACGACACCTCATGCTCCCCTGGGAGGTGCCATGACCCGTCCCCGCCTGCCGTTCCTCCGAGCGACCGCCCGGGTGGCCGCAATCGCCACCACCGTCGGTGCGCTGCTCGCCTTCACCCAGCCCGCCAGCGCCGCCGTCCCCGCCGGGCGCTACGTCGCGCTGGGCGACTCGTACACCGCCGGTCCGCTCATTCCCGCGCAGGTCGACCTGAACTGCCTGCGCTCCAACCGCAATTACCCGTCCCTCGTCGCCGCGTCCGCCGGCTCCTCGTCGTTCGCCGACGTGAGCTGCTCCGGGGCCACCACCAACGACATCCTCAACAGCGGCAGCGGTCAGCTGGGCATCGCCACACCGCCGCAGCTCACTGCGGTCACCGCCAGCACAGCACTGGTCACCGTACAGATCGGCGGCAACGACATCGGCTTCTCCAGCATCCTCAGCGACTGCGCGCAGGCCAGCCTGAGCAACCCGCTCGGATCGCCGTGCAAGAACAGGTACACCGCCGGAGGCACCGACCAACTGCAGACCAGGATCAACGCCACCGCCCCGAAGGTGACCACCGTGCTCCAGGCGGTCCACGCGGCCGCCCCGAACGCCAGGATCGTAGTGATCGGCTACCCGGCGATCCTGCCGGACAGCGGCAACGGCTGCTGGCCCTCGGTCCCGATCGCCTACCAGGACGTGCCGTACCTACGCGCCGTGGAGAAGTCGCTGAACGCGATGCTCGCCACCACCGCGGCCGCCAACAATGCCACCTACGCCGACGTGTACACCCCATCGATCGGCCGCGACGCGTGCAAGAGCAGCGGCACCCGTTGGGTGGAAGGGCTGATCCCGCAGAACTCGGCCGCCCCGTTCCACCCGAACGCCGCCGGCGAGCAGGGCATGGCCACCGTCGTACTGACCAAGCTGAACAGCTGACCGTTCAGCACACCAATCAGGACTGGCCCCGTCGCGTCGTGGCGGGGCCAGTCCCGTGGAACAGCCGGCTTCCGACTCCCCACCGCGCGAGGCCAGGCCCGCCACCCGGGTGGCTTTGAACATCAACCGACCAGCGTCTTGACTGCGGCAGCCAGCTCAGCCAGGCCCTTCTTGGCGTCGGCGAAGTACATGCCGGTCCTCGGGTCGCTGTACAGCTCGTTGTCGATACCCGCGTACCCGTGCCCCATCGACCGCTTGACGACGATGACGCTCCTGGCCTGGTCGACGTCGAGGATCGGCATGCCGGAGACCGGGTTGCCGGGCCGACGGGCGGCCGGGTTGACGACGTCGTTGGCGCCGATCACCAGCGCCACGTCGGCGCGGGCGAGCTCGCGATTGGCTTCCTCCATCTCCTTGAGCTGCGAGTACGGCACGTTCGCCTCGGCCAGCAGCACATTCATGTGGCCCGGCATGCGGCCGGCGACGGGGTGGATCGCGTACGCGACCTTGATGCCGCGGGTCTGCAGCAGGTCCGCCAGTTCCCGGACCTCGTGCTGGGCCTGCGCGGCGGCGAGCCCGTACCCGGGGACGATGACGACGTGGCTGGCGTACGCGAGCTGGATCGCCGCGTCGTCGGCGGAGATCGCGCGGACCTGCCCGCCCGCCCCCGCGTCGACCGTGGGCCCGTCGCCGGTGCCGAAGCCGCCCACGATGATGTTGGCAATGGACCGGTTCATCGCGTCGGCCATCAGCTTGGTGAGGATGCCGCCGGAGGCGCCGACCAGCGCTCCGGCGATGATCAGGACACTGTTGCCGATGATGAACCCGGCCATCGCGACGGCGGTGCCCGTGAACGCGTTGAGCAGCGAGATGACGACGGGCATGTCCGCGCCGCCGATCGGCAGCACCATGGTCACGCCGAAGGCGAGCGCGGCGAGCGCGAGCACCACGAGCACCGTGACGTCGGCCGCGCCGGTGGCGAGGTATCCGCCGGCGCCGATCATCACGACGGCGAGGGCGGCGGTGACCACCCGCGCGCCGGGGAAGATCAACGGTTGCCCGGAAATGATGCCCTGCAGCTTGCCGGAGGCGATCAGGGACCCGGTCAGGGTCACCGCGCCGATGATGATGTCGAGGACGGTCGGGACGGTGATCCGTGCGGGCAGGTCCGCACCGGCCGCGGCGGCGCCGGTGAAGTCGTGTACCGCGATCAGGGCGGCGGCGCCGCCTCCGACGGCGTTGAAGAGGCTGACCAGCTGTGGCATGGCGGTCATGCCGACGGTGCGGGCGAAGTACCAGCCGGCGAGCGCGCCGACCGAGCTGCCGCTGAGCAGCACGGTCCAGCCGGTGACCGAGACCATGCCCGAGTCGATCACCAGCACCAGGGTGGCGATGACCGCGGTGGCCATGCCGGCGGCGGAGACGGTGTTGCCGCGCCGCGCCGTGCGGGGCGCGTTCATCAGGTGCAGCCCGACGATGAAGCAGGCAGCGGCAGCCAGGTAGGCCAGTCGGATGACGGTGTCGAGGGTGCTCATCGTTCCTCCTCGCCGGGCTGCGTGCGGGCCGGGGCGCGGAACATGGCGAGCATGCGGTTGGTGACCACGTAGCCGCCGACCACGTTCATCGCGGCAAATGCCGCGGCGACGAAGCCCAGCGCGTACCCGAGCAGGTTGTCGGCGGTGACCGCGATCAGCATCGCGCCGACGAGGACGATGCCGTGGATCGCGTTGGCGGCCGACATCAACGGTGTGTGCAGGGTCGCCGGCACCTTGCTGATCACTTCGAAGCCGACGAACAGGCTCAGCAGGAAGATGCTCAGGTCGGCCAGAAGCTCGGCGGTCATGACGGGGTCCTCTCCAGCAGGCGGGCGACGCCGGGGTGGACGACCGCGCCGCCGTGGGTGATGAGCACACCGGCTTGGATCTCGTCGCCGCCGTCGATCGCCAGCGCACCCTCGTGCACCAGGTGCAGCAGCAGCGCGGTGATGTTGCGGCTGTAGGCGGTGGACGCGGCGGTGGGCATGGTGGCCGGCAGGTTGTCCGTGCCGATGACGCTCACCCCGTTTCCGGTGACGACGGTCCGGCCGGGCTCGGAGCCGGCGACGTTGCCGCCGAACGGGCTCGCCGCGAGGTCGACGACCACGGAGCCGGGCTTCAGCGCCTTCAGCGCGTCGGCGGTCACCAGCAACGGCGGTCGCCGACCGGGCACCTGCGCGGTGGTGATGACGACGTCGTGGCGGCCGATCCGCTCGGCCAGCTCCCGCTGCTGCGCCAGCTGTTCGTCATCGGTCAGGGCGCGGGCGTACCCGCCCTCGCCGCGCGCGTCGGCAACCGACGTCAGCTCGACGAAGGTCGCGCCCAGCGACTCCACCTCACCGCGGGCGGCGGGACGCACGTCGTAGGCGTGCACCACCGCCCCGAGCCGGCGTGCCGTGCCGATCGCCTGCAATCCCGCCACGCCGGCACCGAGGATGAGCACCTCGGCCGGCCGCGCGGTCCCGGCGGCCGTGATCAACAGCGGGAGGAACCGTTGGTACGCGTTGGCCGCGACCAGCACCGCCTTGTAGCCGGCGATGTTCGCCTGCGAGGTGAGCGCGTCCATCGCCTGGGCGCGCGAGAGCGTGCGCGGGACGCCGTCCAGGCTGATCATCGTCACGCCATGGGCGGCCAGGTCGGCGGCGTATTCGGGCTGGCGCAACGGTGCGAACATGCCCACGACGGCCTGGCCGGTGCGCAGCCGCTCCGGCGGGACGAGGCCGATCGACAGCACCACCTCGGCACGGTCGTACAACTCAGCGGTGGCGACGAGCTCCGCCCCGGCCTCGGCGTAGGCGGCGTTGTCGAACCAAGCCGCGGCACCGGCGTCGGATTCCACCAGCACCGTCAGGCCCGACGCCACCAGCCGGCCGACCCCGTCGGGGGTCAGCGCCACCCGATGCTCGCCGGGCTCGTGCTCCCTGCGTACCGCCACCGTCAGCGGATTCATGCCACCGTCTCCTCACCGCCGGGCCTGCTCGGGCACCATCTCCATGGCGCCCGCCGGACACTCCGCGACGCACAGGCCGCAGCCCTTGCAGTAGTCGTAGTCGATCTCGAAGCCGAGGCCCGGCCCGAGCTTGCGGATCGCGTTGTCCGGGCAGACGCCGTAACAGTTGTCGCACTCGAAGCAGTTGCCGCACGACAGGCAGCGGCGGGCCTCGAACAACGCGGTCGACTCGTCCAGCCCGCCGATCACCTCGTCGAAGGTCGACACTCGCCGGGCCGCGGCCAGCCGGGGCGTGACGGCGGCGGGGGCGTCGGCGTAGTACCAGGTGTTGAGCCGGTCGAAGGTGGCCGGCGCGGAGGACGGCACTGGCGGGGTCGGGCGCCCTCGCAGGTACGCGTCGATGGCGGATGCGGCACGCCGGCCCTGACCGATCGCGTTCGTCACGGTCTGCTCGGCCTTGATGATGTCGCCGCCGGCGAAGACGCCGGGACGGCCCGTCATCAGGTCGGGTCCGACGCGGACCCGGCCACCGTCCAGCTCGACGCCGTCGACGCCGCGGAGCAGCGACAGGTCGGCCTCCTGCCCGACCGCAAGCACGACCGCGTCCGCGGGCAGGTCCTCGTACTCGCCGGTGGGCTGCGGGAATCCGTTGTCGTCCAGGCGCATCTTCTCCACCCGGACCCGTTCGCCGTCGATCTGCGTGAGCGTCGACAGCCAGCGAACCGTGATGCCTTCCTCGCGGGCCTGGTTCAGGTCCACCTCGTGGGCGGGCATCCGGTCACGGGTGCGGCGGTAGACGACGACGGCGTCGGTGGCGCCGATCCGGCGGGCCGAGCGGGCGGCGTCCATGGCGGTGTTGCCGCCGCCGTACACGACGACCCGGCGGCCGAGCTGGGGCGCTTGCCCGCCGGCCACGTCGTGCAGCATCGTGACGGCGTCGAGCACCCGGGCACCGTCGCCCGCCGGGATGTCGATCCGCCGGCCGAGCTGCGCGCCGACCGCGACGAACACCGCGTCGAAGCCGGCGGCCTCGGCCCGGAGGTCGGTCACGGTGTGGCGCAGGTCCAACCGCACGCCGAGCTCGACGATGCGGGCGATCTCGGCGTCGAGGATGTCGCGGGGCAGCCGGTAGGCGGGGATGCCGTAGCGCATCATCCCGCCCGGCTCCTCACCGGAGTCGCGCACGGTCACGTCGTGACCGAGCAGCCGCAGGTGGTAGGCGGCGGACAGTCCCGCCGGCCCAGCCCCGATAATCAGCACCCGGTGCCCGGTCGGCGGTACGTCGCCGGTGACCGTCCAGCCCCGCCGGATCGCCTCGTCGCCGAGGAACCGTTCCACCGCGTTGATGCCGACCGGCTCATCGAGCTGGCCGCGATTGCAGGCACTCTCACAGGGGTGGTAGCAGACCCGACCGATGATCGCCGGGAACGGGTTGACGGTCATGATCTCCCGCCAGGCCGCCTCGTAGCCGCGTTCCTCGGCCCGGTACAGCCAGCGCTGCGGGTCCTCCCCCGCCGGGCAGCCGTCCGCGCACGGCGGCCGGCGGGCCACGTACTCCGGGCGTTCCACCCGCCAGCTGCCGGTGTGGTTGGCCAGGCTCGACCCGACGCCGAGCGTGATCGCGAACGGCAGGTCCGTCATGACCGCACCTCCGGGTGATCGAGCAGTCCGTAGCGCTGGATGTTGTCCTCGGCGATGGCGGAGATCGCGTCGAGCACGTCGTCGCGCCGGATCGGCTCGAAGAGATGCCGGTAGCGGGTCTGGAGCCGCAGGTACTCCTCCACGGGTGCACGGTGGCGGATGCGGCGCACGCCGGTCACCGAGCCGTGCTCGGCCTCGAAGACCGGGAAGAGGCCGCTCTCGGTGGCCAGTCGGGCCACCCGGACGGTGTCGCACGACGCCGTGCCCCAGCCCAACGGGCACGGCACCAGGACGTGCAGGTAGCGCGCGCCGCGCACGCTCATCGCGTGCGCCACCTTGGCCTCCAGGTCGCGCAGATCGGCGATGCTGGCCGTCGCCACGTACGGAATGCGGTGGGCCATCGCGATCGCGGGCAGGTCTTTGCCCTGGCCGAACCGGTTGCCACGCTGGTCGGCGACGGCGGGGGTGGTCGCGGTGCGCGCGGCCGGTGGGGTGGCCCCGGAACGCTGCACGCCGGTGTTCATGTACGCCTCGTTGTCGTAGCAAACGAAGAGCACGTCGTCGTTGCGTTCGAACATCCCCGACAGGCAGCCCAGTCCGATGTCGACGGTGCCGCCGTCGCCGGCCTGGCCGAGGATCCGGACGTCGTCGCGGCCCTGAGCACGCAGCGCGGCCGCCGCACCGGCGGCGACCGCCGGGGCGTTGCCGAACAGCGAATGCAGCCAGGGCACCCGCCAGGACGTCTCCGGGTACGGGCTGGAGAACACCTCCAGGCAGCCGGTCGCGTTCACCACGACGAGCTTGCCGCCGGTGGCCCGCATCGCGGCGTCCAGCACGTACCGGGCGCCGAGCGCCTCGCCGCAGCCCTGGCAGGCCCGGTGCCCCGACGTGAGCGCGTTGGCCCGGTCCGGGTTGGCCTGGCCCGAACGCATCGCGGGGTCCAGCAGCCGGTTGCCGACGGCGAATGTGCCTACCTGGTAAAAGAGCGTGGGTTGCCCGCTCATCGCGCGCCTCCTCGCAGATCGTGCAGGACGTTCTCGGCGGTCGGCCCGGACCGGCGGGTGGCCGCCGCGCGGGTCAGCTCCCGGTCGACCACTTCCCGGTTCAGGTCCAGGAAGGTCAGGGGTTCGAGCCGGCCGGCCACGGCGTCGAGCAGCATGCCGCGCAGCGACGCGGAGGTGACCGGGCGGCCGCCGAGCCCGGCCACCACGGTGTGGCAGGCGGTGCCGGGCCGGGCGGCGCGGACGTCGGCGGTGACGATCCCGCCGACGCCGGTCGCGAACGCGCGTTCCAGCACCACGACCTTGCGGGCGCCGGCCAGCGCGGTCGCCACGGCCTCGAACGGGAACGGCCGGAACGCGGTGACGCCGAGGACGCCGACCGGTACGCGCTCGTCGCGCAGCTCGTCGACGGTGTCCTTGAGGGTGCCCAGAACGGAGCCGAGCGCCACCACGACCGTCTCCGCGTCGTCGCACCGGTACGGGCTGACGGCGCCGACCTGCCGACCGGTCACGGCCGCCAGCTCTCCCGCCAGGTGCGGCAGCCGGTCGAGCAACTCCACCTGCCGCACGTGCGCCAGGTAGCGCACCTCGGTGAACGCCTCGGGGCCGACCATGGCGCCGATGGACACCGGATCGGCCGGATCGAGGACCTGACGCGGCTGGTACGGCGGCAGGAACGCGTCAACGTCGGCCTGGTCGGGCAGGTCGACGGCCTCGACGGCGTGGGTGAGCACGAACCCGTCCATGCACACCATCACCGGCAGCGACAGTTCCTCGGCCAACCGGAAGGCCAGCAGGTGCAGGTCGACCGCCTCCTGGTTGCTCTCCGCGTAGAGCTGCACCCAACCCGAGTCGCGCTGGCTCATCGCGTCGCTGTGGTCGTTCCAGATGTTGATGGGAGCACCGATCGCCCGGTTGGCCACCGTCATCACGATCGGCAGTCCGAGGCCGGCGGCGTTGTAGAGCGCCTCGGCCATGAACAGCAGGCCCTGGCTGGCCGTCGCGGTGTAGGCACGTCCGCCGGCCGCGGAGGCCCCGATCGCCAGTGACATCGCGCCGAACTCGCTCTCGGCGTTGATGAACTCGCACGGCTTGAGCACGCCTGCCGCCACCCGTGCGCTGAGCGCCTCGACGATGTGGGTCTGCGGCGAGATCGGGTAGGCGGGGATCACCCGCGGCCGGCACAGTGCGACGGCCTTGGCGACCGCCCGGGAGCCCTCGATCTGTCTACGCATCCTGCCGCTCCTCACACTCGGCCCGGACGAGGTCGTACGCGGCCTGTGCCGCCGCGACGTTGGCGGCGGCGAGCGGCGCCGGGAACCGCTGCCGGATCGCGGTGAGCACCGACGCCAACCGAACCTGCCGGGTGAGGGCGGCGAACCCGCCGAGCAGCGCCGCGTTGGGCACCGGCCGGCCGATGTGGCGTAGGGCGAGATCCGTGGCGGCGACCGTGACGGTGTTCGGACGCGGTTCCAGTCCGAGCTGATCCACTGGGCCAACCCAGTTGACCAGAACAAAACCGCCCGGACGCAGTCCGGCCAGGACGTCCACGTGCGGCAGCAGCGTGGGATCCTGCACGATCACGCAGTCGGGGGTGGCGATCGGGTCGTGGGTGCGGATCGGGCGTGTGTCGACGCGGCAGAAGGCCGTCACCGGCGCGCCGGTCCGCTCCGAGCCGAAGCTGGGAATTGCCTGCGCGTGCCGCCCCTCCGCGAAGGCGGCGACCGACAGCAGTTCGGCGGCGGTCACCACACCCTGCCCGCCGCGTCCCTGAATTCGTACGCCGAACACCTGGCCACCTCTCCTGCGCCTTGGGAGATGTCTTTACGGCCAAGCTTCGTCGCATCGGACCGTCAGATCAGGGGCCGAAAGACTCCCCTGACCGGGACCAAAGCCGGTCCCGACGAATCCGGTCGTCGGCGCGGCGGGGTCGTGAAGACGCCCACCGGCGGGCTCTGCGCCGGGCGCGGGTATCCCATCTTGGCGATGGTGGGTCTCGCGATCCATGGACCGCCGTCCCAGTTCCCTGCTGCCCGAGGGTTGTCCCCTCTTCGCCGGTGGGCGTCTGAGTCCAGATTCGCCGCTTCGCGGACCGGCTCCCAGGGCGTTTGGTCCCATTCGGGGGAGACCTTCGTCCCGAACCAGTTCGCCGCGACCGGACCGAGGGAGATCGAGGGCGGCGCAGGCCCAACTCTGCGCTGTCAGCCCGCGCCGCCGTGGGACAGGTCCCTGGACCTTCGGCCCTACCCGGGGCCAGTCAGGTCGCGGATCTTGGTGTGGTGACTCGGCGCGTCGGGGCCGGGGAGAGGACGGTAGACGCCATGCGAGTGGTGACCGAGGCCGAGCTCGGTAGGGCGTTGGGCAAGATCGCGGGCGCGCCCCGGGTGGTGGCCGGCGGTAACTACGCCGCGCCGCTGTCGGCGCTGCGGATACTTGACCGCGCGCTGGCGGAATACCGCCTGTTCATGCTCAACGCGCAGCCCGGCATTCCCGACCGCGACGGCGTCGCATACGAGACCGCGTTCATCGGGCCGGCCATGCGGGCTCACCCGCGGTTGGCGTACTTCCCGTGCCGGCTCTCGCTCGTGCCCTACCTGTTGCGGGACCGGTTGCCGCCCGACATCGTGGTGGTGCACACCTCCCGGCCGTTCAACGGAGCCGTGAGCCTCGGCGTCGAGGTGAACATCCTGCCGGCGGCGATCGAGGCGGCCCGGGCGCGCGGCGGTCTGGTGATCGCGCAGGCCAACGCGGCCATGCCGGTGACCTACGGCGATGCGGTCGTCGACCTGGACGCGATCGACTATCTCATCGAGGTCGACGAGCCGCTGGTCGAACACCATCCCAACCCGATCGACGGGGTCTACGCGGGGATCGGCGAGCGGGTCGCGGGACTCGTCCCGCAGCGGGCGACGCTGCAGTTGGGCATCGGCGCGATCCCGGACGCGACGCTGCACGCGCTGGCGGACCGCCGCGGCCTCCGGATCTGGTCGGAGATGTTCAGCGACGGCGTCCTGGCGTTGGAGAAGGACGGGTGCCTCGATGTGGACACGCCGGTCACCGCCTCCTTCTGCTTCGGCTCCGCGGAGCTCTACGACTGGATCGACCGTAATCCTCGGGTACGGATGCTGCGCACCGAGAGGACGAACGATCCGCGCGCCATCGCGGCGCACCCGAATCTGATGTCGGTCAACAGCGCCCTGCAGGTGGATCTGTTCGCGCAGGCCAACGCGAGCCGGGTCGGCACGCGCGTGCACTCGGGCTTCGGCGGGCAGACCGACTTCATCGTCGGGGCCATGCACTCCCCGGGCGGGCACGCGATCATCGCGCTACGGTCGTGGCACCCGAAGGCCAACGTGTCCTCGGTGGTTCCACTCCTGTCGGGGCCGGTCACGTCGTTCCAGCACAGCTACATCGTCACGGAGCAGGGCGTCGCCGAGATCTGGGGCCGCGACGCGTTGGGCCAGGCCCAGCAGATCCTCGACCATGCCGCGCACCCGGCCGCCCGGGACGGGCTGCGCGGGGCCGGACGGGAGCTGGGCCTGACGCTGCGGTGACGACAGCTGCCCAGGAACGCGGTGGCCGGGTCCGCCCGGCCCCCGGAAGGTCAGACGTCCAGGCGGAGCCGGCCACCGCCGAGGTCCACGCGGGCGGCGTACGTTAATCTGAACTGCGATGTACGACTAGAGCACCTCGTGGCGGGAGTAGGGAACGTGGCGACGCCGTCGGAGGGTGGACGCAGCTCGGCTCCACGAGCGCAGCGCGCGGACGCCCGCCGCAATGTCGAGGCCATCCTCGACGCGGCCGTGGCCTGCCTTGCCCGCGACCCCGAGGTGAGCGTGGTGGAGGTCGCCGCGGCCGCGGGCGTCGGGCGGGTCACCCTCTACGGTCATTTCAAGACCCGCGCCGATCTGATCGACGCCGCCCTCGTACGCACCATCCAGCGGGCCGACCGGATCCTCGACGCCACCGACACGACCGGCGATCCCGTCGAGGCGCTCACCCGCCTGGTGGCGTCCTCGTGGCAGATCGTGGACCAGTTCCGCAACATTCTGCTGGCCGCGCAGCGGGAGCTCCCCGCCGAACGCATCCGCGGGATACACGACCGCATCCTCGGTCGCGTCCGGTCCGTTGTCGAACGGGGGCAGCGCACCGGAGCGTTCCGCACGGACCTGCCGAAGCATTGGCTGCTCACGACCGTGTTCAGTCTCATGCACGCCGCGGCCGAGGACGCCGCCGCCGGCCGCGTCAAGGTCGACCAGGTCCCGGACCTCATCGCGGCCACGCTGCTCGCCGCCTTCACTCCACCCGGAGCGAAGGTCCGCGCTCGATAGTTGACGGGCCGGGCTGTCACGACGGCTGGCCCACTCGTACCGCGCTGACGAGCCAGTACGCGCCCCGCAGCCGGACTCCGTCAGGTTGCTCGAACGGCCGGAGCGCGGCCGTGACCGCTCGCAGCGCCCGGGTTTCGATCGCACCGTCGGCATCGCGCAGGTGATACCGGACCGGGCCGGTGCCCAGGTGCATTTCCGCGGCCCTGTTCGCGTCCGGCCCGAACAGCATCGGCACCTCCACGGGAGCCACGGTGATGTGCGCGAAGCCCGCTCGGCCGAGAACGTCGCGTATCCGGTCGGCGTCGGTCAGGGAGAACATGCCGGGCGCGTACGGGTCGGCCGTGTTGGGCTCGGGTGTCCGGCCGAGCAGCGGCGACGTGAGGACGGTGAACCACTCCTGGTGGGCCATTTCCCGCAGGCAGACGAAGGCCAACCGGCCACCGGGCCGCAAGGCGCTCGCGACGTTGGCCAGCGCGGCGACCGGGTCGATGAAGAAGGTCATCCCGCCGCGGCTGATGGCCACGTCGAACTCACCTCGGGGGAACGGGTACACCTGAGCGTCGCCCTGGTCGAAGCGCACGTTGGCGACGCCTTCCGTCGCCGCGATGGCCCGGGCGCACGCCACCATCGGCCCGGACAGGTCGACCCCCAGCGCGTGTCCGCGTGAGGCCAGGCCGGCGGCCAGCCGGGTGGTCTGCCCGTTGCCGCAGGCGATGTCGAGAACGCGATCCGCCGAGTCGATGGTCGCGGCGCCGAACAACGGGACGTTGAGCTCACCGGCCACCGCGTCCCAGTGCTCCGGATGGTCGGCCCAGTACTGGCCCTCGTATCCGTTCCAGGCTTGGGCCTGCTCGGTGTTGGCGATGTTGTCCAAAGGAGCCTCCCCTGGTGTGCCCCGTCGGACTTTGCCGTTGGGCGCGGGTTGCGTCCGCGCCGGCTCGTCACCGACCTCGGGGCTAATTTGAACTGCGGTGTACGAGTTCCGACGATACACCAACCCGAACACGGCTGTCTTACTTGCATCCGGCCGTGCCTCAACTCACCCGGCGGTTGACTCCAACGCCCGGGACTGACGTCGACCGGCGGCTCCGCCTATTTCGCCGGGGTTCATCGCCTGCTCTTGATGCCGTCATCGGTGTTTCCGAGTTGATCTTTTTGATCGAGCGTGGGCCGCGCTACCTCCGTTTCGTCTCCTGAGAGGCTCCTATGAGGTTGATGATCTTGAAGCATCGGTGTACGAGGCCACTGCTGGTGGCGTTCGCTGCGGCGACCACGCTGGCCGCCTTGCCGACCCCCGCATACGCGGACGCAGGTCAGCCTGCGGTCGCGGGTCAGCCCGCGCCGGTCACCGGCGGAATCCCCCTGATCAACACGGTCGAGAAGCTCGGCCCGGGGATCAGCCTGCAGCACGTGAAGGCGCTGGACGAGAAGGGTTGGTATGACGCGCAGTTCCTGACCGTGGACCTGTCCAACAGCGCGGTCAGCACCGACCTGCTGACCTCCGGACCGGTCGCGTCCGCCGGGCCGCTCAGCGCCGCCGCCAACAAAGCCGGCGCCGTCGCGGGCGTCAACGGCGAGTTCTTCGACATCGGCAACTCCAACGCGGCGCTCGGTGGCGAGATCCAGAACGGCCAGCTCCGCAAGACCGCCGACGTCGGCGGCCGCCCGCACGTCGGCGTCAGCAAGGACGGCATCGCCCAGCTCGTGGACCTCACGGTCGACGCGACCGCCTACTTCGCGGGCGCGGACCACAAGGTTCTGTCGATCAACGCCGCGAACGGCGGCGGGGTCCCCGCGGGTGGCCTCATCGCGTTCACGTCCGCGTGGGGCACGTACAGCCGCAACCGAGGCCTGACGGGCGTGGCCAACGACCAGATCGCCGAGGTCCTGGTCGAGAACGGCTCGGTCGTGTCGGTCACGCCGAATGGTCCCGCCGGCTCGGGGAGCATCCCGGACGAAGGCTTCGTGCTCGTAGGGCGCGGCGCCGCGGCGGCCGCGATCCGCGCGCTGCAGCCCGGCGACCCGGTGAAGCTCAGCTACGCGCTCACCGACGACGTCGCCAAGACGATGAAGTTCGCGCTGGGCGACGGCGGCACCATCGTCTCCGGCGGGCAGGTCGTCCCCGGCCTCACCACGTCGATCGCCCCGCGCACCGCGCTCGGTTTCAAGGACGGCGGTCACACGCTCGTGCTCGCCACCTGGGACGGCCCGGGCGGCACCGGCAAGGGCGGCGTCGGGATCGACAGGGAGGCGCGTGACCTCGCCGCGATGGGCGTGCAGACCGCGGTCAACCTCGACGGCGGCGGTTCGACCACGATGGTCGCCCGCGCGCTCGGAGACGACAACGCGACCGTCCGCAACGTCCCGTCCGACGGCGCCGAGCGCAACGACCCGAACGGCGTGGGCGTGTTCGTCGCGAAGGGCGACGGCAAGCTGCACCAGCTCCTCATCAAACCCGCGCCGGGTGCGGCGTCGGCCGATGGCGGCGTGAAGGTCTTCCCGGGTCAGCACCGTGCGCTCGTCGCGGAGGGCATCGACGACCACCAGACGCCGGTGACGGTCGACCCGACGTCCGTGCGGTGGTCCGGATCCGGAGCCTCCGTCACGGCCGGTGTACTCGCGGCACCGGACAAGCAGCGTGACCCGATCAACGTCAAGGCGCAGCTGCCCAACGGCCACGTGGCGCACGAGAAGGTCACGGTCCTCGGCCCGGTCACCAGCGTCGAGCTGTCGTCCAAGCGCCTGTCGATCGCCGACGCGACGCCCGCCGCCGCGGTCACCATCTCCGTGACCGGCCGCGACGACCAGGGTTACACGGCCCCGATCGATCCGCGGGACCTTTCGCTCGCCTACGACCACAGCGTCATCGACATCCAGCCCGCCAACGGCAAGCTGAAGATCACCCCGCTCACCAACGCGGGCACGATCCTCACCGTCTCGGTCGCCGGCAGGTCGGTCCAGCTCCCGATCACGATCGGCGTTCAGACCAGGACGGTGTACGACTTCGACGACGACGTGCTCGGCCGCTGGGGCAACAACAGCACCGCGGCGACGAAGTTCTCGGTGGACCCCGACGGCCTGCGGATCGACTTCGACGCGATGCGCAACGTGGGCATCGCGGCAAAGTCTGCGGCCCAGCGCGTCCAGGTGCCCGGCCAGCCGCTGAGCCTGCGGATGCGGATCAAGTCGAGCATCAACGTGCCGAGCGGTCTGACCTACGTGGGCTACTACGACGCGACCGGCAAGGGCAACGGGGTGTACGGCACCGCCCTCACCGCGAGCAATGACTGGCAGTACGCGACGTTCACGCTGCCGGCCAACACGGCGTACCCGATCTCGATCTCAAGCTTCCAGGGCATCAACACAAACGTCGCCCAGCAGAAGGCGGGCACGTTCGTCCTGGACCGCATCGAGGCTGACGTCCCGACGTCCATCGACCTGCCCGCCCAGCCCGACCCGCAGCCCGACCCCCTCGTCTCCGACGACGGCTCGCTGCTCCAGGGTCCCAGCACGTGGCAGTTCGCCACGCTGTCCGACGTGCAGTTCACCGCCGACAACCCGGCGCTGTCCCAGGTCGCCACGGCCGCCATCAAGCGGATCCGCACGACCGAGCCGGACCTGATCGTCCTCAACGGCGACATCACCGACCGTGGCCTGCCGCAGGACCTGACGCTTGCCCGCCAGGTGCTCACCGACGCCGGGTGCGACCTCGTCCCGGTCGGCCAGGAGCCGGCCAAGGACAGCACCCCGGACCCGACCGGCTCGGTCCCCTGCTACTACGTGCCGGGCAACCACGAGTCCTACGGCCTCAACAACGTCCAGTCCGACCTCACGAACTTCACCAGGGAGTTCGGCCGGCCGTACCGGACGTTCGACCACAAGGGCACCCGGTTCATCCTGCTTGCCAGCGCCCTCGGGTCGCTGCGCGGGACGGCGTGGGACCAGCTCCCGATGATGCAGAAGGCGCTCGACGACGCCACGAACGACAAGTCGGTGCAGAACGTCCTGGTGTTCGCCCACCACCCGGTGGATGACCCCGACGAGGCGAAGTCCAGCCAGCTCGGCGACCGCGACGAGGTCGCGCTCATCGAGAAGCTGCTCACCGACTTCCGTGGCGCCACGGGCAAGGGCGCCGCGATGGTCGGATCCCACGCCCAGATCGCCAACGTCCACCGCGTCGAGGGCGTCCCGTACACGGTGCTGCCGTCGTCCGGCAAGAACCCGTACGGCACGCCGGACCGCGGCGGTTTCACCGGGTGGGTGCACTGGTCTGTCGACTCGCTGCGCAACGCGAACCAGCAGTGGCTCGAGGCCGACGTGCGCGCCTTCGCGCAGTCCATCACGCTCAACACTCCGGACTCGCTCGAGGTGAGCACGACGGCGCAGCTCTCGGGCAGTATCGTGCAGCCCGAAGGCGTGTCGACGGGTACGCGCGTGGTGCCGCTGCGGTACCCGATGTCGGTCGACTGGAGCGGCTCGTCCACCCTGGCGATCGGCAGCGGGAAGGCGGCCATCGACGCAGCCCGCCGCGAAGGCAGGGTCGCGATCCTCGACCCGCAGACCCGGACGCTCACCGCGCTGCGCCCAGGCTCGGTGACCGTATCGGTGACGAACGACTCGATGCGCGCCTACACCGACGACGGCTCGCTCGCGCCGATCACGACCTCGAAGACCATCCAGGTCGTGCCGTTCGGCGACGGCATGAAGTGACTGCCCAGCGAAACCGTACGACACCGTGAAAGCGCCGGGGTGGACGCGGGTGCGTCCACCCCGGCGTCTTCCAACGCGCTAGGTTGCGTGGCCGGAGGTCAGCACGATCTTGCCGCGCAGGCCGCCCGCCGCTACGAGCCGGTGCGCCTCTGCCGCTTCGGTGAGCGGCATCGTCGCCGCGACCCGCGTGCGCAGCTTCCCCGCGGCCAACTGCCCCACCAGTTCGGCCAGCAGTTCCCGATCCAGGCTGACGAGCTGGAGGTGCTGGCGCACGCCACGGCCCGGGTCGGTGGGTGGCGTGGGCCGGGTGGCCACGATGTCGCCGCCATCCGCAACGGCGGTGGCCGCCGCCTCGCCGATCGGCACCGCGTCCAGCACGACGGGCACCGGCCCGATCGAGGCCAGGTCGGCCGAGCGCGGAATCACCTCGGCCGCGCCGAGACCGCCGACCCACGCCTCGTCGTCGTCGCTGGCGACCGCGAGCACGCGGTGGCCCCGCCGGGCAGCGAGCTGGGTGGCAAACCCACCGACGCCACCGCTCGCACCGGTGACAAGCACCGTGGAGGGATCCTCGAGCGACAACAGCGACAGGGCTTGATGCGCGGTGAGCGCGTTGAGTGGCACCGTGGCGGCGGGCACGACGTCAAGCCCGTCTGGCAGTGGGACAAGCCAATCCGCGTCCGCCGCGACGAACTCCGCGTATCCACCGGGCGCGCCCCGGGTCAGGTACCAGGGGATCATCCCGACGACGCGGTCACCCAACCGGAACTCGCTGACATCGGGGCCGACCGAGGCCACCTCGCCGGCGATGTCCCAGCCGAGAAGGAAGGGCGGTGGCACCGGACCGCCGGGGATCATCCCGATGCGGGCTCCGATGTCGGCCGGCTGCACACACACCGCCTGCACCCGGACCACAACCTGGCCCGGTCGCGCCACCGGATCGGGCAACTCGGCCACCTGCAGGCACTCGGGTCCGCCAAGCGCCGCGACGATCACGCCATACACGCGTCCAGTATGGATCGAAGCCGACCACAAACGAAAGGTGCCGGAAGCCCTTCAGGACTACCGCCGGGTTACTGGTCACAACATCGTCACGCGTCCCCAGTCACGGGCGAGACGCCAGTGCGCGCATCGCGGCCGTGTGGGTGCCGGCCTGAGGGCCCGAGCGTCAGCGGGACGACCACCAGGTCGACGCCGCCGCGACGCTGAAGCCGAGGGACTCGTACAGCGGCCTGCCCAACCGCGAAGCGGTGAGCGTGACCGGCCGGTCCACCAGGTGGGCGAGGGAGCCCAGCATGACCGCCCGCCCCACGCCACGGGAACGGAACGCCGACAGGGTTCCAACCCAGTAGTGGCTGCCGAACCCGTTCGCCATGACGGTGACGCAGGCCCCGGCGACCTCGCCGTCGAGACGCGCGACGAACACGTCCACACCCGGCTGCTCGATCAGGGCCATGGGGAACATCTCGCCGTCCCGATAGGGCAGGAACCTGGCCAGCTCGAAGCTTGCGATCACGGCACGTTCGGCCGCGCACAGATCCTCCTCGTTCCGCGCCCGGCTCACGTCCATCGCCGGTTGGGCCACTGGGCTGGGCTGGCGCAGCATCACCGGCATTTGCCAGCTACGCATGTCCAGATGACTCAGATCGGTCGAGCTGAACGGGTCCTCGGCATCCACCGGGCCGGCGGCACGGCTCGCCAGTTCGGTGATCTCGGCCACCTCGTCGGCGCCGAGGTCTGGTTCCTGAATCAGGACGCGCAGGCCGGCGCGCTCGTCACCGGCGACCGCGCGGAAACCACGGCGGCGGATCACCTCATGGCCGCGGGCCCGGCCGGTCGCGGACCAGAAAGCGGCGGAGTTGCGGGCCTGGCGCAGCGGCGCCTCGGCGAGGAGGACGAGCCGGTCGATGGCATTCGTTTCGATCGTCACAGGGTAGCGCTTCCTTTCCTCGCCCGGAGACATCCGGCCCGACCGCCGTGTCAGCGCTCCAGCGCCTACGTCGGTCGGGCCGGGTCGGTCCTGAGACCAGCCAGCAGGCGGCGTTTCAGTATTGGAATGCCGAACGGACCGAGCCGCCGACGATCGCGCACCACGTGTCCACGTCGACCTTCCCATTGGGTACCAGGCCGTGCAGGCGCTGCATGTCCTGGACCGCCTTCATGGTGCTGTGGTCGAAGTCGCCGCTCACCGTGACGTCGTCGTACCCCTTGCGGCCGAGCAGGTACTGCACCGCCTGGACGGGAAGACCGCTGGCGTCCTTGTGGAGCGTCGGCACCAGCGCTTCCCAGGTGGCCGCGTCGAAGGTCGCGTCCGGGTCGACCGGAATCCCGTGCTTGGCTTGGAAGTCGGCCACGGCGGCATTCATGTCGTAGCCGAAGTCGCCGTTCGGGGTCAGCAGGTATCCGAGATCCGCGAGCAGATACTGCGCGACCTGCACCACCGGGCCGTCGACGAAGCGCCAGATGTCGGGCCACCGGCGTGCCGGGATGTCCGACTGTTGGGTGCCGAGCGCTGCCGCGACGCGCGAGCGCACCGTCGGGAACAACCGGTAGAAGGCGGTGCCCGGGCACTGGGTGTTGTAGAAGTCCCAGTGGCCGAAGATGTCCCATGGCTGCAGCCGGAACTGCTGGCACACCGCGGCGCACAACCTCACCAGCGCGTCGAGCAACGCCTCAGGCGGCGTCTCGGTGATGTACGTGCCCTCGTTCTCGATCCCGATCGCGTTCCCGTTCTCGCCCGGGCAGTGTGCGGCGATGACCTGGTGCCCGCCTGCGTCGAGCGTCTGCAGGCTGCTGTGGCGGCCCTCCAGCACGTAGCCACCACGGCTGACCGTGAAGTGCTGGCCGGTGTCCGCCCAGCCGTTGCCGTCCATGTGCAGGTTCTGGCAGTCCCGCGCCAGTTGAATCGCGTGGTCGCGCGAGTAGTCCGTGACGTTCGGGAACGCCATGTGGTGGAGGATGATCTTGTTGGTGGTGTTGCCGGTGATCTGAATCGTTCCCGACGGCCGACGCGCACCCCACGTGTCGCAATCGATGATCCAGGGGAACATGGCGCTGGGGGCGGCACCCGCCGGTACCGCCGCGAAGAGTTCAGTGCCGACGATCGCCGCGATCCCGGTACTCAGGCCTGCCTTGAACAAGGTGCGACGATCGACCTCGTGCCGATGAGCTGACATGCGCTGCCTCCATGAGGGTGTGGAACAACGACAACTGTTGTGCTGACGGAAACCTTCATCCGCGAGGATCGATGATGAAACATTCCGCCTATTCCACCGCAGCACCTGGCAATTTTCAACAGCCGGGAGTCAACGGCCGGCCGTGGTGGTGGAACACCGCAGCCGGCCCGACACCCGGTCCTTCCTCAGCGGCGCTTCACCTCGCGCGTCAGCAGGCCCTGGGCCTGCACGACCGGCACCGACAGGGTCTTGTAGCCGACATCGTCGAAGAGCACGGTCATCCGGTCCTTCTCGTACCCGAGAACCACCCCGAGCCCCCACTTGGCGTGCCGCACGCTGCTGTGCAGCGGAAACGGGCCGTCGTCCGGGATCACCTCCGACGTGCCGCCGGCACAGTTGTCGCAGTGCCCGCAGGGGCGGCTCAACTGCTCTCCGAAATAGCCCAGCAGCGATTGCATCCGGCAGCCGGAACTCTCCGCGAAGCGGCGCATCATGTCGGTGCGGGACCGCTGTCCGGCCTGATAGCGGGCGTACTCGACCAGCGCCTGCCGCGCCGCCTGATCCGGCAGGGGCGCGTACCGAGGGACGGCGAGTTCTCCCCTGGGCCCGGTTGCCACCGTGCCGACCTGCTCCAGCAGGCTGAGGTAGCTGGCGAGCTTGCGCGGGCCCAGGCCGCTTGCCTTCGCCAGCGCGCTACGTGTCATCGGGCCACCGTGCAGGGCGGCTGCGACCGCTCGTAACTGTTCCAGGTCAGGTGCGCCGCCGCTGAAGAAGCGCTGCAGGGCGACGTCCTCAGGCCGATGGAGCAGCAGCGTCCGGGCCGGCCCGCCGTCCCGCCCAGCCCGGCCGATCTCCTGCAGGTAGCTGTCGGGTGAGTCAGGCAGGGCCACATGCGCGACCCAGCGGATGTTCTGTTTGTCGATGCCCATGCCGAACGCCGACGTGGCGACCATGATCGGAACCCGGTCGGCGAGGAAGTCCTCGTGGCGGCGGCGACGCACTCCGGCTGCCATGCCACCGTGGTACGCCTCGGCGGGGAACCCCGCGTCGGACAACCGTTCGGCGAGTTCCTCGGCGGCGCGCCGGGTCGGCACATACACGATGCCGGGCTGTTCGGCCTCCTTCAGGAAGCCGAGAAGCTTGCGCCAGCGATAGTCCTCGCTCGGACAGTGCGTGGCGGTGACGAACAGGTTCGGCCGGTCCAGCCCGCCCAGGATCAGCCGCGGTTTGTGCATGCCGAGCCGCCCGATGATGTCGTCGCGTACCGGCGGCGACGCGGTGGCGGTCAGCGCGACCACCGGCGGCCGTCCCATCTCGCGGATGAGGTGGCCGATGGTCAGATAGTCCGGGCGGAAATCGTGACCCCACGCCGAGATGCAGTGCGCCTCGTCCACCGCCAGCAGCGCCGGGCGCAGCGCACGGACCTCGGCCAGCCGCTCCGGCGAACTGAGCTGCTCCGGCGTGATGAACAGGAACCTCGCGGCGCCCGAACGCAGCTCGGCCATGGCGGCGGCCTGCTTGCTGGGGCTCTCCGCGGAGCTGATCCGAACCGCACGAAGCGCCGGATCGCCCCGCTCGTTGAGGTTGCCGATCTGGTCCTGCTGCAGGGCCAGCAGCGGTGAGATCACCACCGTGGGACCCCGCAGCAGCGTGGCCGGAACCTGGTAAATGGCCGATTTCCCACCGCCGGTGGGCAGGACAGCGAGGGCGTCACGGCCAGCCAGCAGAGCCCGCATCGCGCGCAGCTGCGCCGGGCGAAGCTTCTGCCAGCCGAAGTGTCTACGGGCGGCGCGGCTCAGCCGCAGGGAGCGAAACATGAAAATCATCGCAGGGCATGTTAGGTCTTCGATCCGCAGCGCGCCCGGCCGGGCGCGGGAGGCCGCTGTAGATTTCTTTCCTTGACCGGTCGCAATGTGGTAGCTAAGTTTCGGTGAACTGAGCTGCTTGGAGGCACCCGATGGAGCGCAGAACCTTCCTCGCCGGAGCCGGGGCGGTCACCGGGGCCCTCGCGGGCACCCTGGCCAGTTCGCCCGCCGGCGCCGATCCGGGAATCCGCCGAGTCGAGACTGGCCTGGACGTCCTGGTGCGCTCCGGCTTCCGGGAGCTGAGCGGGCAGCAGGTGGGGGTGATTTCCAACCCGACCGGCGTCGACTCCTCGTACCGGCACCTCGTGGACCTGATGCACGCCTCGGGTCAGGTCAACGTGGTCGCGGCGTTCGGACCCGAGCACGGCTTCCGGGGCTCGGCCCAGGCAGGCGGCAGCGAGGGCACCGGCACCGACGCGCGGACCGGCATCACCGTCTACGACGCGTACGGCGCCTCGCAGGCCACGTGGGAGGCCATGTTCACCCGCTCCGGGACGGACACCGTCGTGTTCGACATCCAGGATGTCGGCGCGCGCTTCTACACCTACATCTGGACGATGTACACCTCGATGGTCGCCGCGGCCCGGGTCGGCAAGCGGTACGTCGTGCTCGACCGACCCAACCCGATCGGCGGCCGGGCCTACGGCCCGATGATGACCCCCGCCTAGACCTCAGGGGTCGGGCTGAAGGAAATCGTGCAGCAGCACGGCATGACCGTCGGCGAACTGGCTCGCTTCTTCAATGCCGAATTCCTGCCCGCCCAGGCGGGACGCCCGGTCGACCTGCATGTCGTGCAGTGCCGGCACTGGAAGCGGGACGTGCTGGCGGCCGACACCGATCTGCCCTGGGTCATGCCCAGCCCCAACATGCCCACCACGGACACGGCGCTCGTCTACCCGGGCACCTGCCTCTTCGAGGGCGTCGCGTCGATCACCGAAGGCCGGGGCACCTGCCGGCCGTTCGAGCTGGTCGGCGGGCTCGCCTCCGACTTCGACTACCACTGGAGTGACCGGCTCAACGCCCGCGACCTGCCCGGAGTCGAGTTCCGCGAGGCGTACTTCTCGCCCACCGCGGCCGGGCAGAAGCCGGCGCTGCTCGACAAGCTCTGCGCCGGGGTCGAGGTGAAGGTCGTGGACCGGAACGCGTACGACCCGATCCGCACCGGGGTAGCGATGCTGGTGGAGGCGCGGAAGTACGCGGCCTTCGCCTGGCGGTGGGATGCGGGCGACGCCCAACGGCCGTACTGGATCGACAAGCTCACCGGTTCGCCCCGGCTGCGCACCATGATCGACGCGGGCGCCGACGTGACCGACGTGGTGGGCGCGTGGGCCGACGAGCTGGCCGCCTTCGACCGGCAGCGCCGGCCCTACCTGCTCTACTGAGCGACCTTGCCGTCCACGTTCGTGAAGGCGGGCAGCCCGAAGCCACTTCCCGCGAGAGCGCTCTCTGGGCTACGGTTCGAGACGCTGCGGCGCTCACGGTGCCGTGACGGAGAGCGCAGGCCGATGAACAGGTTCAAGCCCACGATCGAGGATGTCGCGCGCGTGGCCGGAGTGTCCCGCGCGACCGCGTCCCGCGTGATCAACAATGCGCCCGGCGCATCCGATCTGCTGCGCACCCGGGTCCATGCGGCCGTGGCCGAGCTGGGCTATCAGCCCAATGAGAACGCCAGAGCCCTGGCCTCCGGCCGCCAACGCGCCGTCGACGTCATCGCGGTGACCTACGGTCCCGGCATCGGCTGGCTCGGGACGCACCCGTATTTCAGCCGCGTCCTGGCCGGAATGATGCCCGTCCTCGAAGGCGTCAACGCGCAACTGCGCCTGCACGCCGTCGGCCATGAGACGGCCGCCGAAGCGATCGACGAGATCGCCGCGGGCACCACCCTCGGCGCCGTCCTCGCCGACATCACCCCGGCGCTGGCGAGCCGGTTCTACAGCCGGTGCCGCCGCACCGTCTCGATGGTGCCCACCGCGTCGTCCGTTCCCGCCATGGAAGCCGACAACATCGGCGGCGCGTACGCCGCAGTCACCCAGCTGCACCAGCTCGGCCGCCGGCGGATCGCCGCCATCCACGGACCCGCACTCAACCCCTGTGCCATCGACCGACGCACCGGCTACCTGCAAGCCGTCCGGAAACTCGGCCTGATGGAGGTGAGCGCCGACGGCGACTTTCACCGGGAAGGCGGTTACCACGCCGCCAGGCAGCTGCTCGAGCGGCACCCCGCCATCGACGCGATGTTCATCGCCTGCGACCTGATGGCCGCCGGAGCCATCCAGGCCATCACCGCCAGCGGCCGGCGCGTCCCCGACGATGTGAGCATCATCGGCTTCGACGACAGCATCGCCGCCGTGTGCACCAATCCGCCGCTGACCACGATGCGCCTACCAGTCGAGGACATGGCGGTGGCCGCCACCCGCCTGCTCCTGGAGGGCAGTCCGCCACCGGGCCACCGACAGCGGTTCCCGGTCGACCTCGTCGTACGCGACAGCACCCGGGCATTCACAGCCGCCGCACGCGCAGCACACCCGTCAGCATCGGAAGGGTGAACTCGCCGAGGGCGGTCTCCGATCTACTCGCGAGGAACCTCTGCCACCCGCAACCTGCGACGACTGCCCTGCAGCTACACCGGGGGTCAACGGCCGTGGGTCAGCGACGGGATCTTGAGACCATGAGCAGCCCATGGCAGGCTCATGCCACATGATCGCTGAATTCGCGAAAGACAACCTGCACGGGAGACTGCGGCGGGACCGCGAGGCGCTGCTCTGGAAACTCGACGGCTTGTCCGAATACGACGCCCGCCGGCCTTTGACAGCGACCGGGACCAACCTCCTCGGCCTGGTCAAACACGTGGCCACCGTCGAGGCCAGGTACTTCGGCGAGGTCTTCGACCGCCCTTCCCCGGAACCGCTGCCCCGGTGGCAGGACTACAACGGCAGCGATCTGTGGGCGGCCGAGGACGAGACCCGCGATCAGATCGTCGGGTTCTACCGGCGCACGTGGGAACACTCGGACGCGACGATCAACGAGCTCCCCCTCGACGCCCCCGGCCACGTGCCGTGGTGGCCGGAGCCTTTTCTCAACACGAACCTGTTCGCCGTCATGGTCCATGTCCTCGGCGAGTCCATCCGGCATGCCGGGCATGCCGATATCCTGCGCGAGGGCCTCGACGGCCGGACCGGGTTGCGCGCCGAACACGAGAAGCAGATCGATGAGGAAGCCCGTGCAGCCTACTGCGCGAAGATCGAGCAGGCCGCCAGGTCAGCCGCACCAATCACGGCCTAATTAGACATACCAGGCAGCCTGACATCAGCTCCCCTACCGGCTTGCGATTTCCGAGCGCCCCGGCCACCTGACATGCCCAAGTCACCGGGCGCACCGATCATCTCGAGGCGATCCTGAAGATCCTCATCGCGTACCTGCGCGACTCAGTCGCCTAACGAGCACCAGCGCGACGCGGGGCCCCGAGGCGCGAGCGTACGGTGATCATGGGTGAGCCGCTCTGCGAGTCGCGTTCGATCACGCCGTCGATCCCGAAGACATCGGCGACGAGGCCCGCTTCCAGAACCTCCTCGGGTGGTCCCTGCGTCACGACGCGCCCGCTCTTCATGACGACGAGGTGCGACGCGTAGCGGGCTGCCTGATTGATGTCGTGCAGTACCGCGAGCACGCTGCGGCCGTCGGCCCGCATGTCCTGACACAGGTGCAGCAGCTCGATCTGGTGCGCCAGATCAAGGAACGAGGTGGGTTCGTCCAGCAGCACGTAGTCGGTCTGCTGCGCCAGCACCATCGCGATCCACACCCGCTGGCGTTGCCCGCCTGAGAGTTCGGTGAGCAGTTGGTCGGCGTAGTCGGTCACCCCGGTCGCGGCCATCGCGGAATCGACGATCTCCGCGTCGCCGGGCATCCACTGCCGCAGCACCGAGTGGTAGGGGTGGCGTCCTCGCGCCACGAGGTCGCGTACGCGCAGTGACTCGGGGGCGATGGGATGCTGCGGCAGCGCGGCCACCCGGCGGGCGATCTGCTTGGGGCGCATCGCGCGGATGTCGCCTCCGTCGAGCAGCACCCGGCCGGAGCTGGGACGAAGGGTACGGCCCAGGGCCTTCAGCAGGGTGGACTTGCCGCATCCGTTCGGGCCGATGATCGCGGTGAACTCTCCGTCGGGCACGTGGAACGTCAGCCGGTCGCAGATGACCCTGCCGTCGTAGCCGAGCGTCGCGTCCTGCAGCCGCAGCCCCTTGTCGGCGCTGGTCATAGCCGTCCCTTCGAGTGCTCGCTCAGGAGCAGGTAGCCGAGGTAGATGCCGCCGACGCCGAGGGTGAGGACGCCGACGGGCAGCCCGGCGGCGAGCGGGAGTTGCTGCGCGGCGAGGTCGGCGACGACGAGCAGGAGCGAACCTGTCAGGACGGCGGGGAGAACGCCGACGTCCGCGGAGCGGACGATCCGCTTCGCGATCTGCGGCGCGGTCAGCGCGACGAACGAGACCGGCCCGGCCGCCGCAACCGCCGCGCCGGCGGCCAGGACGGAGAGGGTGATCGCGAGGGACCGGGTCCGGTCGGGGTTGGTACCGAGACCTGCGGCGGTCTCGTCGCCCATCTCCAGCAGGTGCATGCCGCGGGTCAGGGTCATCGCGGCAGGCAGGATGAGCGCGACAGCGCCGCCGGTGACGAGGACGTCCTGCAGACTCGCGGCGTTGAGGGAACCCACGAGGTACGCGGCCAGTTGGGCTGCCGCGTCGCGCAGCTTTGCGCTCACCACGTATTGCGTCACCGCGTACGCCGCCGCAGCGACGCCGATGCCGGCGATGATCGTCCTGGTTGGAGAGCGGAATCCGCTGCCGGTGCAGACGTGGATGGTCAGCGCCGCGGCTCCCGCGCCGAGCGCCGCGCCGACCGGCGTCGGGACGCCCGAGAAGTACAGCGACGTCACGGCGACGCCGGCACCGGCTCCGGCGCCCACGCCGATGACGTCCGGGCTGCCGAGGGGGTTGCGGGTCACGGTCTGGAACAGGGCCCCGGAGAGCCCGAGCAGCGCGCCGGCGAGGATCGCGGTGGCCAGGCGCGGTCCGCGCAGCCGTTCGAGGACGAACGCGGTCTTCCCCTCTGCGCCACCCAGCAGCGCTGACGGAAGCTCGGCCAGCGGGACGCCGAGCCTGCCCATGGTCAGCGTGGCGGCACTCGCGACGAGGATGGCGAGGATCGTCGCGAGGCTGTAGACGAGGGCATTCAGGCGAAACGGGACGGCCACCCGTGCGCCGAGGCGCAGCACGAGGGTCAACGGCCGGCCCATCCTCTGCGTACGGCGAGCAGCAGGAACGGTGCGCCGACGATGGCGGTGACGATCCCGACCATGATCTCCTCGGGACGGGCGACGATCCTGCCGATGGTGTCGGCACCGATCAGCAGCGCAGCCCCGAGGAACGCGGCGACGGGTATCTGCCAGCGGTGGTCGGGGCCGACGACGGAACGGGCGAGGTGCGGCACGGCGAGGCCGACGAAGGCGATCGGACCGACCGCCGCGGTGGCCGCCGCGCTGAGCAGGCCGGCCGCGAGGATGCCCCCGGCGCGTACCAGGGCCACCGGGGTGCCCAGTGAGGTCGCCACGTCCTCTCCCAGTGCGAGGTTGTTCAGCGACGGGGCGAGCACAATCGCCAGCAGGAACCCCACGACCAGCGCCGGGGCGACGGCGACAGCGACCTCGAGTTCTCGGCCGTTGAGCGCGCCGATCACCCAGAACCGGAACGAGTCGAAGACCTTCGGCCTGGTCAGCGTCATCATCTGGATGTAGGCGCTCAGCACCGCGGAGACCACCGCGCCGGTGAGCAGCAGGGCGACGACGCTGCCGGAGGCGGAGCGACCACCGACGGCGTAGACCAGGACCACTGTTGCGAGGGCGCCCGCGAGCGCGATCCACACCGAGCCCGCGCCGAACCCGGAGCCGGTGATCGCGGCCGCCGTGACGACCGCGGCCGAAGCGCCGAATGTCACCCCCAGCAGGCCGGGATCACCGAGCGGGTTACGGGTGATGCCCTGGATCACGACGCCGGCGACCGCGAGCGCCGATCCCACGAGCGCGCCCACGACCGTACGGGAGAAGCGGGCGTCCAGGACCGCCTCCAGGTAGCTGTCCGGCTTGCCGGTCAGCACCGCGATGACATCGGCGGGGGCGGTGACCTTGCCGCCGAGGAAGAGACTCGCCACCGCGGCGAGCGCGAGCCCGGCGACGGCCGCCACGAGGATCGCGCCGTTGCGGGCCGGGCTCACGCCGCGGCTCACTTGCCGAGCTTCGCGACGGCTTCGTCGATCAGCGGAGTGAAGCGTTCGATCGTCCACGGCACCGTCAGGGGGTTGATGATCGATGAGCCGGTCACGAACGGCTGGTCCGTCGGGGCGACGACCGAGCCGCGGGCGACCGCGGGGATCTTCTTGTACAGCGGCTGAGCCTCGATCTCGGCGCGGTTCTTGGCGTCGGTGTAGAACGTGAAGATCAGGTCGGAGCCGGCGAGCTTGTCGGCGTTCTCCAGCCCGATCGACGCGGAGTCGGTGCCCTTGACCTCGAACTTCCGGAGCGTTTCGACGGCCGGGTCCAACTTGAGCCCGAGGGCGCTGACCATCGCGACCCGTTGCTCGGTCGGGAAGAACACTCCGAGCGTGCCCGGGCCGGTGTTGTAGATGTAGGAGAACGTGATGTTGGCGTACTCGGGTCGGGTGGCCTTGGCGAGCTGGCCCTTGACGTCCTCGATCAGCTTCGCGGCGTCCGCCTGCTGGCCCATGGCGCGGCCGATCACCTCGATCTGCTCTTCCCAGGTGATCACCCACGGCTGCTCCCGGTACGCCACCGTCGGCGCGATGTCCTTGAGCAGGTCGTACTGTTCCTGGGTCACGCCCGACCACGGCGCGAGGATCAGGTCCGGTTCGAGCCCCACGATGGTCTCGATGTCGAGCTCGGTGCCGCCCTTGAACTGCTTCGGCAGTTCCCTGCCGCGTTCGACGACCGCCTTGTGGATCCACGGCAGGTAGCCGGTCTCGTCGCTGCCCCAGGCGTACTCCTCGATGCCGACCGGCACCGTGCCCAGCGCAATCGCCGTCTCGGTCGAGCCCTGGCCGAGCGCGACGATGCGCTGGGGCTTCTTGCTGATGACGGCCTCGCCGAGCGCGTGCTTGATGGTCACCTTCTCGAACGTGTCCGAGCCGGCGACGGCATCGTCCTTCGTAGGGGTGCTGGAGCAGGCGCTCAGCGCGACGAGGCCGGCGAGGAGGCCGGCGATCCAACCTGTCCGGAAGCGTGTTCTCACAGCCATGCTGCGGTTCCTCTCTGTGTCAGGGTGGGGAGCCGCAAGTGAGTGTAGGCTTACCTAACTTGATCATCAAACCGGCCCCGCCGGAGACGTCGAACCGGTCGAGGTGAGTGGAGAGCGCTTCCATCCGCCGTCCTGCTCTCCTACTGTGATGGACCACCGCAGTCGAGAACGGCGAGAGTCGCATGAGCATTCGCGTGTACCGCAACGCCGCCATCCACACCGGCGACAGCGGGAACCCGCTGGCCGCAGCCATAGCAGTGGACGGCGATCGCCTGCTGGCCGTCGGCGGGGAGGCGGAAGTCCGCGAGGTCGCGGGCCAGAAAGCGGAACTGGTCGACCTGGACGGCGCCGCGGTGCTCCCCGGGTTCTACGACGCCCACATCCACACCGCGCAGTACGCGCAGAGCCTGGGCGCCGTCGACCTTCGCGAGGCGCGCCGCCTGGACGAGGCCCTCTCCATGGTGGCCGCGCACGCGGCGCGGCTGAGGCCGGGCGCCTGGCTGTTCGGCGGCCGGTGGAACAGCAACACCTGGGATCCGCCGACGCCGCCGGACAGGTACGCGCTGGATTCCGTCTGCCCCGAACTGCCGGTCGCGTTGCCCAGCGTCGACGGCCACACGGTATGGGCCAACTCCGCGGCCCTGCGGCTGGCCGGTATCGACGCGAGCACTCCCGACCCGGCGGGCGGCGAGATCGTCAGGGACGCGGCCGGGGAGCCGACCGGCATCCTCCGCGAGACGGCCTCGGACCGGCTGCGTGCCCTCATGGTCTCCCCCGACCTACGCAACCTGTTGAAGGCCGCGCAGGAGGAGCTGCTCGCACTCGGCCTGACCAGCGTGCACGACATCGACGGCGAGGACTGCCGGGCCGCCTACCTGGCGCTGCGCGACGCCGGCGAGTTGAAGCTGCGCGTCCACAAGGCGATCCCGATGGCGCACCTGGAGGCGGCCATCGCCGAGGGCCGCCGCACCGGGCAGGGCGACGACTGGTTCCGCACCGGGCCCGTGAAGATCTTCAGCGACGGCGCACTCGGCTCGCGCACCTGCCACATGAGCAGGTCTTTCGCGGGCGAACAGGGCAACGTCGGCATCGCGGTCACCCCGTACGAGGATCTGGTCAGGCGCTTCGCCACGGCCGCGGGTGCCGGCATCGCAGTGGCCACCCACGCCATCGGCGACCGCGCCAACCACCTGGTCATCGACGCCTACGAGGCGGTCGGCCGTACGCCGGGGCTGCGGCACCGCATCGAGCACGCCCAGCACCTTCGGCCCGGCGACCTGGCCAGGATGTCCAGGCTGGGCATCGTCGCCTCGATGCAGCCGGTGCACTGCACCAGCGACATAGATCTGGTCGACTCCCTGCTGGCTGGCCACGATCTGGCCTCCTACGCCTGGCGTGGAATGCTGAACGCCGGCGTCGCGCTGGCCTTCGGCTCCGACGCCCCCGTCGAAGGCCCTGACCCCTTCGCCGCGCTGTACGCCGCGGTGACCCGTGCCCGCCCGGACGGCATCCCCGCCGGTGGGTGGCAGCCTGAACAGCGGCTGAGCATGGCCGAGGCCGTCAGCGCCCACACCCTGGGCGCTGCCCACGCCGCCGGCGAGGATGGACGCAAGGGCGTCCTCGCGCCCGGCAAACTCGCCGACTTCATCGCGGTGGATACCGACCCCTACCGGGAGTCGCCGGACGCGGTGCTGCGCACCAAGGTCATCACGACTGTCGTCGGCGGCGACGTTCGCTGGCAACGAACCTGAGGAACGGGTGGCCGGACGACCGCGCGGTCCACGGGCGACCGTGGCGAGAGGCGTCCACCCGTTCCCGCTCGGTCAGGACGACAGCCGCTCCACGGCGAGCCTGAGCAGGCCGGGCAGCGCCGCCTCACGGCCCGCGGCAGCCGGGAGCAGCGCCACCTGCACGGTGCTGTCGCCGACCCGGGCGACCGCCGCCTGGGCCTGCGTGAACGCACTGTGGCCGATGCCGGGCAGCGGCGTTCCCCGGTGTGCCGCCCGCCACGCCATCGAGCCGAGGAAGCCGTGCGCCGCGACCAGCATGAGGATCGGGCCCTCCGGTGCGGAGAACCGCACGATCCCGCCGGGCCCCGACATCCCCTCCGCGGTGACCGGCGAGGGCCATTGCAGCGCGCGGGCAACCTCTTCCGCGGTCAGCAGCGACACGTTGCGGGGCAGAGCCGGGGCCGCGCTGCCGCCGTCGGGACGCCGGCTGATCGCGGCGAGGACCAGGTTGTCGGTCGGCACCTCCGGCTGCGGCCCGTGTCCCGTTCCCCGCTCCACGACGTTCACCGCCGTGACGCGCCGTGACCAGGGCCGGACGGTCATCTGGATCGTGTCGCCGGTCGCGCAACTGCCCGCCAGCGCCAGCGGAAGCGCCCAGGCCACCGTGCGGTCGCTCGTGCCGTCGTCGACCGCGAGGTAGTACGTGATCGGCTGCGGAGGACTGTTGTCGTCGCTGCTGGAGGTCTGCGTCCGCCACACGTCGGTCCAGAGGACCTGACCGGTGACGCTCCTCGACGCCACGAGATCGGTGATCGTGCGCACCACGGTGTAGCCGCCGTTGAGCGCCAGCACTGCGCCGCCCAGGGTGATCAAGGCCGAGGTGAGGCCGGCGAACGGGGCGAAGGCACTCGCCGACACCGCGTCGATCTGCATCGCGATGTCCACGACGACATGGCCGTAGCGGGCGATGACGTATCCGATGACGGCCAGCAGGACGCCGCGGAACACCAGCTTCGGTGCCGTCTCCCCGTACCGTGCGCTGCTCGGGTACCGCACCCGTACCCGGTGCCACGTGCCGCCGAAAGTGGACCAGACCCGGGTACGGTCACCCATGCCCATGTCGATGACGGTGCTCGCCGTACGGGTCGCTCCGAGCGCGGCGCCGTAGGCGAGGTAGCGGTCCCAGAGCCTGACGGCGGCCGGGGGCAGGTCGGCGAACGCCTCGTGCCCGCGCAGCCAGTCCCGCACACCCATCCACCGGCTCGCGGCCTGCCGTCCCGCGGCGGTGTCCCGCTCCCCGTTGTAGCGGCCGGCGAACGTCGCCAGCAGCGCGAAGCTGATGACACCCGCCGCGATGATCGCCTCGAGGTCGTCGCCGCGCTCGTCCGGCGTGCGGATGGCCCAGTGACCGAAGCCGTAGGTGATTCCGGCCGCGGCGACAACGGCCACGATCACCAGGAAAGCGACGATCGTCGGGCCGAAACGGCGGCGCGACAGGCCCCGCGCCCGGCTGTCCGCGACAACTTCCTTGCGCAGCGCCTTCCACCAGGACCTCGCCGCCTTGACGTCCCGGAAGGTCATCGCGGTCAGGGGCACCACGCCATCCATGGCCAGGTCCCTGACCCGCTGGTAGACCCGCTGCTCGTACGCGTTGAGCCCGGCCGGGACGGTACCCGTCAGGTGAACCGTCGTGTGGTACGGGTCGTTGTCGGGCTGGCGGAACTCCAGGTAGCCGCGAGCGCCCAGATCCAGCAGCGTCGCCTCGGCGGCGTCCTCGGTGACCTGCCAGCCGGTGCCGAGCAGGCTCGCCACGGCGGGCGGTTCCTCCGGCAGGTCCTGCGAGGACGGTGCGGCGTGGATGTGCCGCGGCCTGGTGATCGACAGCAGCAACACGTACGCGCCGAAGAACAGCGCGAGGGACGCGCCGATGGCGCCGAGCTCGAGGACGACGGGGCTCATCCTCGGTGGAGGATCTTGTCGAGCATCGCGCGAGACGTCTGTTCGTATTTGTCCAGGTCCCAGTCAAAGCTGCTCAGGTTCATGGTGTAGGCGCCGGCCTTACTGATCGCGACGGTCTCGGCCTCGATGTCCTTCACCGCGATGTAGCCCTGGTCGACGTCCTGGAGCTCGGTCACCCGCTTGAAGGTCTCCCCGGCATTGTTGCGCTGATAGTCGTAGGTGAGCGCGCCGGTGCTCCCGGTCGACATGGTGATCGTCACCAGGGCAACGCCTTCCCCGTCCCGCCACAGGCAGGGCCCGTCGTCGTGCATCGCTCGCCCGACCAGCTCGGTGACCTGCTCTGCGGTGAAGGGGCACTTGGGCACCGTCTCACCGGCCACACCGTCGCCGGCCCCGGCGATCGAGGAGTCGTCCGATGACGAACCGCTGTCGTTCGACTCGCCTGCCGCGCCCCCGCAGGCGGTCACGGTGAACAGGATCAGGCCCGCCAGCGGGGCAAGCACACGGCGCATGGATTCTCCTCCTGCCAAGCGTCTTTTCATGATCCAATGGCGGTAGCGGCCAACCATCCGTGGGCGTACGCGCCGGCGTTGCCGGCGGCGCGGCCCGTGCCCGTCCACGTGATCAGTCTGATCGGCCGGCTTCGGGAGTCGTTCAGGAATTGTTCTGGTGGACGAGCCGGGGTGCCGTAGCAGGCTCGTCCGGACTCACGAGAGGGCTTCGAGGCCGGCAGCGGCGCGTGCGGAGAGATCCGGAGTGGATGCGGTGGAATCCACCGGTGTGTTGGAGATCCGGATGGCCAGCGGCGCCGCGCAGGACATGTACCTGTCGGGCCAGGGACTGCTCCTGATGCCGACGACCTCGTTCGACTATGGTATACCAAATGGACTCGTTGGTTGTGGGAGACTGGAAGCGGTGACGCGGTCAGACGGCTTTGAGTCGGAGTCGCAGCGGGTGACACGCCTGCTGCGTGACGAAATCCTCGACGGCGTCCGCAGGCCGGGCAGCCGGTTGGTCGAGCGGGATCTGGCGGCGGATCTCGGGGTGAGCCGGGTTCCGGTGCGCGACGCGCTCAAGACGCTGGTGGCCGAAGGGCTGGTGACTTCCCGGCCGCGCACGTGGGCGGTGGTACGGGAGTTCACGGCGTCGGACATCGCTGACCTCGACGAGGTCCGCGCGGCATTCGAGCCGTTGGCGTTCCGCCTGGCGGCGCAGCGGCGTACCCGGGCGGGCCTGCAGCGGCTGCGCGAGGTGCTGGACGTGGAGCTGGACGCCGCTCGCAGCCAGGACGCGGTGCGGGCACGGCGTGCGGCAGCCGATTTCCACGACGTGGTCACGTCGTTGGCCGCCAACGAATTGCTGGGCGAACTGACGCGCACGATGCACAGCCGGATGCGGTGGCTGCTCGCCCAGCACGACGACCTGATCGGAGTGGCCGAGCAGCACGCGGGCCTGTACCAGGCGATTGCCGCCCGGGACGTCGCCCTGGTCGAGGAACTGGTCGCCGAGCACCTGGCGGCGAACCGATCGCCGGCCGGCGGCCGCCGGCACGAAGCCGCGGATGCCGAGGCGGCTGCGGGTGGCTGACGGCACCCCGGCCACCCGCGGCCGGCCGCCAGCTGCTAAGCGTCGACGCCGAGCAGTTGGGCGTGCAGTGCGCGGACGTCCGCTTCCAGGGACGGGTCGGGCCCGGCGACCGGGACGTTCGGGGCGACGACGCCGATCGGCAGCGGCGCCACCGGCCCCTCGCCGAGACCCCAGCGCCTGCGCCAGTCGGTGAGCTGCTCGGCACTGGCGGCATAGACGATGCGGCCCAGGCCCACCCACGCGTGCGCGGCACTGCACATCGGGCAGTGCTCACCGGAGGTGTAGACGACGCTCTCCCGCCGCTCCTCGACAGAGAGGTTGGCGGCGGCCCAGCGGGCGATCTCGAACTCCGGGTGCCGGGTGGCGTCACCGTCCTTGACCCGGTTGCGATCCTCGAACCGGATCATCCCGGCGGCGTCGACCAGCAACGAACCGAACGGCTCGTCGCCCGCCCGCAGCGCCTCGCGGGCGAGGTCGACGCAGCGGCGGAGAAAAGCGTGGTCCTGGTCGGTGACGGCGTGCGGCTGATCGGGTCGCTCCATCCGCCCAGCCTACCAGATTTGGTATACCAACACGTCCCGTGACTGCGCCGACCAGACTCAACCGGCTGACCGATCAGCCCACCGACGAGACGGGCCCCGCCGACGCGGCGGGGCCCACACCGTCCGGATCTCACCGGGAAACGGGGAAGGTGGAAGGTCGCCTTCAGCTTTGAGGAACCACCGGTTCGGCCGACAGGCTGTCCATGAACGAACTGACGGAGAAGACCGCCCGGCCGGGGCCGGCAGGACCGTACCCGGGCGGGCTGGACAGGCCATTCGCCTCCATGATCGCCCGGTAGATCTCCAGCAGCCGGATGTGGTACTCGAGCGGCGCGCCCTGCGGGTTTGCCCGGCCGAGGGGGGTGGTCGGCTCCGGGCACCAGGTGGTGAACCGCGGGGTGATCCCGCGGGACATGAAGTACTGCAGGCCCTCGGCGGTCGAGTCGATCGCCTCGTCCACGCTGGTGAAGCCGTGCGGGGCGGCCATCTCGACGCCGGCGACAAAGTTCGGGATGACGTTGCGCGGCCCGAAGACCTCGGCGGAGTCGAGGATGCGCCGGTGCCACTCCTCCCGGCCCACGTACCGCTCCTTGCCCGGGCAGTAGAGCTCGAAGAGCCGTTTGTCCCACACCTCATAGTTCGGGTGGTAGATCCGGATCCCGTAGTCGTGGAAGCGCTGCACGTCGGCCCTCGGCAGGGCCTGGGCGACCACCTTGCCGATCCACCGGCCAGGGAACCGTTCCTCGATCGCCTGTGCGTAGCGACCGTAGAAGTCGGCCTCGCCCAGCCCCTCGACCTTCGAGGTGATGCTGCCGCCGGTGAGCGTGTACGCCTGGGACGCCCGAGCCGTGTCGTACCTGTCAATGATCGCCAGCGCTTCGAGAACCTCGTCCACCGGCTTGACCCCGGTGTACGGGCGGCCGGCCTGCTTGTGCTGGCGCCAGTTGTGGTTGATGTCGCAGTACTGACACTCCTCCTTGGCGCCGAAGTACTGGCAGACCCGGAACGCGGTCAGGTAGATCAGGTAGCCCCACTGGATCGTGGGGGCGACCTCCATCACCGACTTGCCGTTGGCGAGCGTGTGCCGGTAGTAGTCCGGCATCGGGGGCAGGCCCACCTCGCCGATCGCCCGTCCGTCGAGGAAGAGCCTGAGCCGCCCGTCGTCGTCGGGTCTGATCCGGTAGGGCGAGTCGGGGTTGGTGCGGACCGACACCACCGTACGACGAAGTCCGTACGGGCCCCCGGTGAGCACGATCTCCTCCGGCGGCCGGCGCAGGGCGGCAGCACCCAACTCCGGCAGCGTCCGGTGATCGAACGAGAAGATGAAGTACGACTTGGGCTTGATTTCACCACTCTCGTTGTCCGTCAGCGCCGAGTCGTCGAAGGCCAGGCCACCGCGCAGCAGGTCCTCCTTGATCACCGCCTCGCGCGGCACGTGAGGAAACCGCCCCATGAGTTCTTCGATGAGATCGGTACGCGACTGCATGCGCCCCTCCTGAACAGGTTGCGTCAAGGGCCTCGCCAGCGAGGCGGATGAGGAGCTGGCTGTCCCGATCATAGTCGGGCTGGCAGCCCGCGCTTCCGGCCCCGAGGGGTGCCCGGCCGGCGGCGACCTGCCGGCCAGGCACCGCTTGGTGGCTTCAGATTCCTTCCTGGCGCCGAGAGCACCGGCGCCCGCGCCCCTCCTTGATCCACAACATGACGCTAGAACCTCAACCTGACTTCAGGTCAAGCGCGTGATGCTGCAGACCCCGTGTCGGGGGCTGGTCTCGGCACGGATGCGGTTGTGGTGCGGCGTCCGTGCCGCCGCACCACAACCCCACAGGTCGGTGATGGCCGGCGTCCGCCGGCGTGCGCCTGCTCAGCCGACAGCGCAGGTGGCTGTCGGCATCGTGCTGTTGCCGTTCTTGTAGAGGGTGATGCCGAAGTTGTTGCCGTTGCCGTTGGGCCTGGCCGTCAGGGTCCCGGTGGTGCCGGTAACCGTGGCGTTCCACTGGTTCTGCAGGCTCTGGCTGCCGTTCAGCCGGATGGTGACGACCCAGTTGTTGGTGCCGCCGACCGACAGGTTCACGTTGAACCGGTCCGTCCACGAGGTGCCCGGGCTGAGCGTTACGGTGCACCCACCCGGCGGCGGGGTGGTGGGCGGAGTCGTGGTCGGCGGGGTCGTGGTGGGCGGCGGGGTGGTCGACCCGCCACCGGTCAGGTTCGGCGTGGTCCAGCTGCGCCACTGCGACAGGTTGCCGGCCTTGCTGCTGGCGATCCGGAAGGTGCTGGTGGTGCTGCCACCACCCTTCAGGAACTTCTGCAGGTACGCCTGCATCGGCGCCTTCCACTCGTTGCGCACCGCGCAGTGGGTGGTGTTCGTGACGTCCGACCAGTACGAGATGTTGTCGGTCACGCCGAGCGCCCGGTAGATCTCGGCACCGGCCAGGGCGGCGACACTGCCCGACCGGGTGGCCAGCCAGTCGACGCCGGGGTTTTCCATGATGAACAGACCGCGCGGCGCGATCATGCCGATGATCTGGTGGGTGTCGATGGGCAGGTTGTTCGGGTTGCCGGTGAAGGAGCTGAACGCGTCGCCGAGCCAGGGCTGCTCGCTGTAGGCGCTGGAGAGCGGCTGCGCGCCCGACTCGCCGGCGATGCCGCGGAAGATCGGCACACCGCCGCTACCGGACTCGATCGGCATGGTCAGGGCGATGCGCTGGTCGAAGGCGCCGATGGCGAAGGTGCCCTTGCCGTAACGGGAGCAGCCGGTGACGCCGATGGAACTGGGCCTGATGATGCTGCCGCCGGACTGCTCGACGACGTCGATGATGCGGCTGACGCCCCACGCCCAGGCGGCCAGGATGCCGGTGCTGCTGGTGTTGCCGTAGATGGTGTAAAAGGCGCCCTGCTTGTTGTTACGCGCCGTGCCCTCCTTGCCGACGGCGAGCGGGTCGTAGTTGATGATCGCTACGCCGGCGCCGAGGATGGTGGAGGTGTCCGCGCCGAGCCCGCCCACGACGACGACGGCCGGGAAGGGTCCGCTGCCGCTGGGCAGTTGGACGCTCGCCGAGAAGCTCGCGTTCTTGCCGTTGTGGCTGACGTTGACCGTGATGTTGCTGTTGGAGACCGTGCCGGTGACGCTCGTCGGCTTTGCCGGCTTGCTGCCGTAGACATACTGCTCGGCCAGCTTCTTGATCTCCGCTCGACGGCACCGCCAGTCGGAAGTGGTGGTGATGCGTGTGCCGTTGATCCTGGTGAAGGGGTCGGGCAGCTGCGAGTTCGAGGTCAGTGTGGCCGAGCCGACCTGGCAGTCGGCACCATCGTCCTCGACGGCGGCGAGGGCGGGCCGGACGGTCGCCACGATCGCGACGAGTCCCGCGACGAGGGACAGCGCGGCCAGGATGGCGATCCTCGCTTGCATCTTCAGGCGTCCTAAGGTGACGGCCACAAGGGCTCCTTCCCGGGAACGGCGGTGGGGAAACGACCGTGATGGATGCACACGGAAGTCCTAAAAGCCTCACGCCGTTCACTGAAGCGTGTCAATGGGTTACCCGCCTGAAACACTTTCGGGCGACGGGCGGCCGACACCGGAGGAGCCCCACCGGCGGAGCGGGTCAGGAGGTGGGGTGCACCAGTTCGACCAGGATGCGGGCACGACCGCGCCGGCGGCGTCGAGTGCGACGCGTTCGTTGCCGGCCTGCTCATAGCCCAGCAGCGGTATCAGTGTCGCTCCATCCGAAACGCCCCACATGCCGTGGGCGGCAAAGAACCCGGGGACGGGCACGCCGACCACAGAGCTCATTGAGCGATACGATGGGCGGTGGTGTTGGTTCGCCGGGCCCAGAACGGGCGCGGCGTCGTAAGAGGGAACCCGGTGTGAATCCGGGACTGCCCCGCAGCGGTGAGTGGGAACGACCGCCGTCATCAAGCACTGGACCGTGAGGTCTGGGAAGCGACGGCCAGTAGGCGACCATGCTGGTCACGCCCGCGAGTCCGAAGACCTGCCCGCACCGCGCACACCGCCCGGTGTGCGCCGCCGACGGTCTCTCGGGACGACCGGGCGGAGCCGGCATGTCGCCGTCCCCTCCCTCCCGGTCGTCGTGGGAGTCCTCGGGCACCCTCGAGGGAAGGAATCTGATGACTATCCCGTTCGGTCAGAGCACCGTGCTCGGCTATCCACGGATCGGCGGCAACCGTGAACTCAAGAATGCCGTCGAGGCCTACTGGGCGGGCCGGATCGACGCCGCCGAGTTGGCGACTGTCGCCGCTCAACTGCGGGCCCAGGTCTGGCAGACCCTACGCGACGCCCGCCTGGACGCCATCCCGTCCAACACGTTCTCCTACTACGACCACATGCTCGACACCGCGGTGGCCGTCGGCGCCGTCCCGCAGCGTTTCGCCCGGCTCGGCCTGGCCGACCTGGACACCTATTTCGCCATGGCTCGAGGCGTCGATGCCGAGCCGCCGCTGGAACTGACGAAGTGGTTCGACACGAACTACCACTACCTGGTCCCCGAGATCGGCCGCGGCACCCCCTTCGCGGCGAACACCGTCAAGGCACTGCAGGAATACCGTGAGGCCCGCGAGCTGGGCATCGAGAGCCGGCCGGTGCTGGTCGGGCCCGCCACCTTCCTGCTGTTGGCGAAGCCCTCCGCGCCCGGCGAACAACCTTCGACCGGTTGCCGGACCTGGTCGAGGTGTACGCCGACATCCTGCGGGCCCTCGCCGACAGCGGCGTGCGGTGGGTGCAGTTGGACGAGCCCGCCTACGTGGCCGACCGCAGCGGCGCCGAGATCGACGCGCTGCGCGAGGCGTACACCCGGCTGTGCGCGACCGATCGGCGGCCGGCGATCTTCGTCGCCACCTACTTCGGAGAGCTCGGCGACGCACTGCCCGCCCTGCTGGACACGCCGATCGAGGCCCTCGGCCTGGACCTCGTGGCCGGTCGGGACAACCTGCAACAGCTCGCCGCTGCGGGTCATCTGCGCGGCAAGACCATCGTGGCCGGGCTCGTGGACGGCCGCAACGTCTGGCGTACCGACCCGCGCGCGGCGGTGGCGGCCGGCGCCGCGGTCACCGGACTCGCCGACCAGGTCGCGGTCTCCACGTCGTGTTCGCTGCTGCACGTGCCGGTGGACCTCTCCGCCGAGACCGCGCTCGACCCCGAGTTGCGCCGTCGGCTGGCCTTCGCGCGGCAGAAGGTGGATGAGGTCGTCCTGCTCGGCCGCGCCCTGCGCGACGGCACCACGTCCCTGCCCGAGCCGGTTCCTCCCGCCCCCGCAGCCTGGCGCGACGACACCGTCCGGGGTCGGCTCGCCGCGCTGCGCCCGGTGGACCGGCAGCGTGGCGCCTATTCGCGGCGCGCGGCGGCTCAGCAGGCCCGGCTGGGCCTGCCGCCGCTGCCGACCACGACCATCGGCTCGTTCCCGCAGACCGGCGAGCTGCGCCGGGCGCGTGCCGAGCACCGGGCCGGCCGGCTCGACGATGCCGGCTACACGCAGCGGATGCGCGCCGAGGTCGAGCAGGTCATCCGCCTTCAGGAGCGGCTCGGGCTGGACGTGCTCGTGCACGGTGAGCCGGAACGCAACGACATGGTCCAGTACTTCGGTGAGCAACTGGCCGGCTTCGCCGCCACCGAGCACGGGTGGGTGCAGTCCTACGGCTCTCGCTGCGTCCGTCCGCCGATCATCCACGGCGACGTGGCCCGCAAGGCGCCCATGACGCTCGCCTGGTCCACCTATGCGCAGTCGCTGACCGAGCGCCCGGTCAAGGGCATGCTCACCGGCCCGGTGACGATCCTGGCGTGGTCGTTCGTCCGGGCCGACCAGCCGTTGGGTGACACCGCCGATCAGGTCGCGCTGGCCCTGCGCGACGAGTGCCGGGACCTGGAGGCGGCCGGCATCCGGGTCATTCAGGTCGACGAACCGGCGCTGCGCGAGACGCTGCCGCTACGCCGGGCCGACCAGAAGGCATACCTGGACTGGGCGGTCGGCGCGTTCCGCCTGGCCACCTGCGGTGTCGCCGACGGCACACAGATCCACACCCACCTGTGCTACTCCGAGTTCGGGGAGGTCATCACCGCCATCGACGCCCTCGACGCCGACGTCACCAGCATCGAGGCGTCGCGCTCGAAGATGGAGGTCCTCGACGACCTCGCCGCGGTGGGATACCGGCGCGGGGTCGGACCCGGGGTGTGGGACATCCACTCACCTCGGGTGCCGTCGCGTGACGAGATCGTCGACGCGCTGCGCCGGGCGGTGGCGGTGGTACCCGCGCAACGGCTGTGGGTGAATCCCGACTGCGGCCTCAAGACCCGCGGCTATGCCGAGGTCGAGGCCTCCCTCACACATCTGGTCGCCGCCGCGGTCGAGCTGCGCGACAGCTGACCCGCAGGGCTGGGCGGGACGCCGCGTCGTCCTGCCCAGCCCCCGCGTCGAAGCGTGCGGTCAGGTCCGACCAGTTGACCGGGCATTGCGGCAGCGGCGCCAGCACTCGCGCATCCGATGCCGGCGCCCTCGCCGGGCCGGAGTGCCGGATGGGACGGGAGGTGGTCAGCGAGCCTGCGGCGCTGATCCAGACAGCCGCCGGGTCAGGCGGCGCACTTACCGCAGGTGCCGAAGATCTCCAGGGTGTGACCGACGTCGGTAAATCCGTGCTGGCTCGCGACCTGGTCGGCCCACCGTTCCACGGCCGGTCCGGCAACCTCGACCGCACGCCCGCACTCCCGGCACACCAGGTGATGGTGGTGCTGGCTCTGGCTGCACCGCCGGTACAGACTCTCCCCGCCCGGCAGCCGCGTCGAGTCGATCTCGCCGCTGTCCACCAGCATCTGCAGTGTCCGGTAGACGGTGGTCAGGCCGACTCGCGCCTTGCGGTCGACAAGCATCTGGTGCAACTGCTGCGCGCTGTGGAAGCCCTCCAGCTCGCGCAGGAGCGCCAACACCTCGGCGCGCTGCCGGGTGTTACGCGTAGCGCTGGTCGAAGCCTGGGTCACCGTCTGCCGTCTCCACTCGTCCCGGCGCCTACTCGGCGTCCGCTTCCGCGCCCTCCCGCCCCGCCGCGGGACAGGTGACATCCGAACCCATTATGCATTGCGCATATGTTCACACCCGCGTAAGCGGCCTTGGCCACGGACACGGTCACGACGCCTCGCCCGGCACGGGGATTCCGCACGGCCCACTCCAGGCCGGCGCGGCGTCGCCGCGTCGCCGTTTGGTTCGCACCGACCACCTTCACCCCCTGTCGCGGGCGCGCTCCGGCCGGCGATCCGGAGAGTTGCCAACGTTGCCAACATCGATGCCGTCCCACCCAGCGCAAACCGCTAGATGAAAACGGGAACCATTATGTTTATAGTCCTTGGCGGAAGGAGGCGTCGCCGACAACGGCCGACGGCCCGCCTCGACCACCGGCGGTAACGCGCCGACCACATCACTACGCGAACGGACCGACTACCCGACATGCGTCTGCCCATCGCCATCGCCACCGTCGTACTGGGCATGGCCCCACAACCGGCCATACCCTCACCGATTCCCACGCCGACGAACCACGGTGCGCCTCCATCCGCACCTGCCCCGGTGACGTGGGGCGTGGCACCGTCGAGCCCGAGGGGGCCCAACGGGCGGGCGGTGTTCGCGTACAAGCTCGACCCCGGGGCAACGTTGACCGATTACGTCGCCGTCACCAACCACTCCGCGCATCCGGTCACCCTGAACGTCTACGCCAGCGACGCTGTCACCACCTCGCAGGGTGGCTTCGACCTGCTGCCGGCGACGCAGCAGCCGGTCGACGTGGGTTCGTGGGTCAGCCTCACCGCCCGGACGGTGACCATCCCGGCGACATCCCGGGTGGAGGTGCCGTTCACCGTCACCGTGCCGGCCAACGCCACCCCAGGGGATCACGTCGGCGGTGTCGTGGCGTCTCTCGCCACCACGACGACCGACGCGCAGGGCAACCGGGTGGCGATCGACCACAGGGTCGGCACCCGCGTCTACCTGCGGGTCACCGGCGAACTTCGGCCGGCGCTGGCCCTGGAGGACGTACGGATCCGGCACCGGGGATCGGTCAACCCGTTCGGCGGCGGTGAGGTCACGGCCACAGCCACCGTGCGCAACACCGGAAACGTCCGGCTCGCCGGCCGGCCGGCAGCCGACGTCGCCGGGCCGCTCGGCCTGGGTGCCGGAACCGTCTCCGGCGTGGCCCTGCCCGAGATCCTGCCCGGAAACGCGGTGCGGACCACGGTACGACTCTCCGCGGTGCCGCCGCTGTTCCGGCTGGCCGTCACCACCACGGTCACGCCCACACCCGTCGACGGACAACTCCTCGACCCGTACCCGGGCGCCACGTCCCGCCGAATGAGCGTCTGGGCCGTCCCGTGGTCGCAACTGCTGCTGGCGGTCCTGGTCGCCGGTGCCGTCCGGGCGTTCGTGGCGATCCGTCGTCGTCGACGGCGGCGGGCGGCCCGGAACCTGGAGCAGGCTGTCGCCGCCGCTCGTGAGCAGGGTCGAGCCGAGGTGGCGACGACAGCGGTGGGTGCGACGGCAGAGACCCAGCGCGTCACGACGGTCGGCGCCGGAACCGGGCAGAGCCCCGACGCCGCGCCGGCAGCTTCCGCGACAGCACCCGAGGCCGAGGCGTGACGACCATGGCCCGTGCCGCCCGGATGACCGCGGCTTCGAAGGATGACGAATCCAGGTAGGGGGAATGATGAGAACAGCACGTATGCGTGCTGGTGCGGCCGGCTTCGCGGTGGCGGTGCTGGCGTTGACCACCGGTGCCGCACCGGCCGGCGCCGCCGCCGTGCCGATCGAAGCCGCCGGGGCGGACCTGGTGTCCCTGTCGGTTGCCGACAACGCGCTGTCGCTGCGGGTCCGCGACGCCGCGCAGGTGGCACGGCAGGCGGTCGGGCACGACCCGGCCGACGTGACGCTGGGCCCGGACGGTGGCGTGGCGGTACGCGTGCCGCCGAACCCGTCGTTCTCGTTTCTCGGCGACCCGGGCAAGGCGATCTGGTCACTCACGCCCGGGGACAGCGGTCTACCCACGATCGACACCAGCGGAGTCAGGCGCGGCGCGGTCCGGGGGGACGCGGTGACGCTGTCGTTGAAGGCGGCGGAGGGTCCGGGGACCTTCACCGCCTACACCGTGTCCGGTCTGGGCACACCCAGACGTCTGCTCGGCGAAGCCGAACGGGAGGTCGCACTGCCGGCCGCGGCCCGTACGCCGGTGGTGTGGGCATTCGACACGGCCGGGGACTACCGCCTGACCCTCGTCGCGTCGGCGACCCTGCCGGCCGGCCGTACCATCACCGCCGAGGCGACCTACCGGGTGACGGTGCCGTCCATCCAGCCGGGGCCGGCGGCGCCCCTGGCCGCCCCGGCCACGCCGGTCGAGGCGCCGGCGTCTCGGTCACCCGGCACCACGGTCCGGGGCATCGCGCCGGCCACGTCACTGGCCGCGCCCGCCTCCCCGCCGGCAGCGGCCGCGAGCGCGGCCGAGGCCAGGTCGGCAGCGGGCGGTTCCCGGCGGGTGATCTCCGATGGGCACGTCGACATGGGGCCGCAACTGTCCGGCGCCGACTGGGCGATCCGCGTCCGGGACGACACGGTCACCCCACCGGTGTGGCGGGACATCGCCGATGTGGTCCTGCAGGTCAAGGACAACGCCAAGACCACTGTGCCGGCCGGGGCGGACTTCCTCGGCAAGCCGGGAGAGGCGGTCTGGTTGCTGCCGCAGGCGCAGCGGGCCGGGATCGTCTGGCCGGGCTGGAACACCCAGCACGAGTCGGTCGTCACCGGCACGCGGGGCAACGTGACCTGGACCCTGGCCGGCGTCGACGGTCCAGGACGCTTCACGCTCTTCCTGACCGGATCGTTCGGCAAAGCCGATGTCCTGTTCGACTCGGCCAAGAGCCTGCCGCAGCGGCTGGCCATCCCACCGAACACCCACGCCCACGGCAACTGGGCCTTCAGCAGGCCCGGCCTGTACCGGCTGGCGGTGACGATGAGCGCCACCACCACCACCGGTCGGACGGCCACCGACAGCAGGACACTGACCTTCGCCGTGGGCGACGGCACCAACCCGAACCCCGGCTTCAGCGGTGGATCCGGAACCGGCGGCGACGGCGGGACCGGCGACGGCGATCCGGGCGGCAGCGGCCGGTTGCCGCGTACCGGAGAGTCCTGGGTCGTTCCGGTCTCCGCCGGCGGGTTCCTGCTCGTGCTGATCGGAGCGCTGCTGCGGCTCGCCGGCCGTCGCCGCGGCCCGGCGGTGGCTCCCGCCGGACCCACCCATCAGGAATATGGGAGATGAGGACGCAGATGTCCCCCGTCGGTGCCGGCGCTCCCCGCGCCTGTCCGCGACGGGCCGGCCCGTGGCGACTCGTTCTCGTGTTCACGCTGCTCGTCGGGGTGCTGGCCGGTTGCCGCACCGAGGTCGCCTTGACCGCGCACGACCAGCGGGTCCAGATCATCACGACCACGGGGATCCTGCGGGACCTGGCGACCCGGGTCGGTGGCGATCGGGTACGGGTCAGCTCGCTGGTACCGGACGGCGCCGATCCGCACAGCTACGAGCCGTCGCTGCGGGACGTCCGCAACGTGGTGTACGCCGACGTCGCGTTCAGCAACTACCTGCTGTTGGAGGAGCAGGCCGTCATCAAGGCACTGGACGCAAACCTGCGCGCCGGAGTGCCCAACATCTCGCTGGCCGAGGGAGCGGTGAAGTACGCGGCGGAAATCATTCCGCTGGTCGAGGACGCGTCGCTGGACACCATCTGGCTGGGCATGCGGGTGCGCGGCACCGGAGCGGCACACGGCGCGACCCGCTCCTCCGACGTGCTGCTCGCCGCCACCGCCGCGCACGGGCCGGGTGACCTGGTCGCCTACCTCACGGAGTCGTTCGGCAACCCGTCGTTCTATGTCGACTCCACCGACGGCTTCGACCCCGCAAACGGTTACCGCGACGACACGGCCCGCCTGCCACCGGACGCGCACACCCACATGAGCTGGGCGTTCACCAAGCCGGGAATCTACCGGCTGACCATCCGGGCACAGCTCGCGCTCACCCCCCAGGCGTCGCCCGTCCCGCTCGGCGAACAGACGTTCACCTTCGCGGTCGGGGTGGATCCGTACTCGGCGCCGCGCATGTCGGGCGCGACGGTGCTGAACTCCGGGCACGCCGACCTCACCGCGGACATCGACGAGGGACGGCTGTACCTGTTCGCCGATCCGGCGGGCGGCGGCGAGGCCGACCAGCAGGTGTACGACCCGGCCCGCACGGTGATCGAGGTGCCGAGCAAGGCGCTGCGGGAGGTGCCCGGTGACCGCCGGTTCCGGTTCCTCGGCCGACCCGGCGCGCGGGTGTACCAGTTGCCGCAGGCCGTACTCGGCAAGCACGTGCACGGGGAGATCGACCCGCACCTGTGGCAGAACGTCCGCAACGCCGTCGCGTACGTGGAACTGATCCGGGACACGCTGGTCGGGGTGGACCCGTCGGGTGCGGCGACGTACCGGGCCAACGCCGCCGCCTACGTCGCCGAACTCGAGCGCCTGGACCGCTACGTCCGGGACCTGGTCGCCCGGATCCCGCCGTCGCGGCGGCACCTGGTCACCACCCACGACGCGTTCGGCTATCTCGGTCAGGCGTACGGGATCCAGATCTCCGGCTTCGTCACCCCGAACCCGGCCACCGAGCCCAGCCTGGCCGACCGGCGCCGGCTCACCGAGACCATCCGCAACCTCGACATTCCCGCCGTGTTCCTGGAACCGAACCTGGCGGCCCGCTCCGCGACCCTGAGTGAGGTGGCCCGGGAGGAGCGGCTGCGGGTCTGCCCGATCTACGGCGACACCTTCGACGAGCACGTCACCACCTACGTGGACATGATGCGGTTCAACGCCGAATCGCTGCACGACTGCCTGGCCACGCCACAGTGAGGGAGGAATCAGTGACGGCAGGACGGGCGCGACGCGCCAGGGCGACCACGACCATCGGGCGATGCACGGTTGCGGCGCTGGTCGTGCTGCTCGCGGCAGGATCCCCGGCGCTGGCCGGGGATCCGTCGCCGGGCCTGAGCCAGACGATCGCGGCCGACCAGCCGGTGGCCACCGGCCGAGCGACGCTCGCCACCGGACACGTGGACATCGGCCCTCGGTACATCGGCGACCAGTGGACTCTCCTGATCCATGACGGCACCCGGGACCAGCCGGTGTGGCGCAGCCCGGACGACACCGTGCTACGGGTCTCCGACGCCGCGCTTCAGGAGGTTCCCGACGATCCCGCGTACGCGTTCCTGGGCGTCGGCGCGGGCAGGCGGGTCCATGTGGTGCCACAGGTGCAGAACCAGGACGTGGTCTGGATCGGCTGGAACACGCAGGATCCCCGGGTGATGCAGGCCATCGACCGCGGCGCCACCCTGAGCCTGCTCAGGGTACGGGGACCCGGCACGCTGACCACGTTCGTGCAGTCGGGCAACTTCGCCGCGCCGCAGGTGCTGTGGCGCTCCGCCGAGCCGGCGGCCCAACCGTTCTGGGTCGAGGTCAACACCCACACCCACGCCAACTGGGTCTTCTCCGTCCCCGGCGTCTACCTGGTCACCGTGCAGGTGTCCGCCGACCTGATCAGCGGCGAGAAGGTCTCCGCGACCCGGACGCTACGCTTCGCGGTCGGCGACGCGACCAGCACCGACGAGGCCTTCGCGGCCGCCGTGGACCGCAACCACCCGCCGGCTGGCGAGGCGGCGGCCGGTGGGTCCCCCGCTGCCGCCGGCTCAGCGGGTGACGCCCCGCGGCTGCGACTGGTCGTCGTGCTGGCGGGTGCCGCGCTCCTGCTCGCCGTCGCCCTGGTCCTGGTCCTGCTGCGCGGGCGCGGCGCGAAGCGCCGGGCCGAACGGGAACGCGGCAACCCGTCGTCCGGGGGCCGGCTGTGAGAGCGCTGGACATCGAACACCTGGCCGTGGACCTCGGCGGCCGGCCGGTACTGCGCGACGTGCGGCTGCACCTCGACTGCGGGGAACTGGTAGGGCTGCTCGGCCCCAACGGAGCCGGGAAGACCACCCTGCTGCGGGCCATCCTGGCGCTGGTACGTACCAGGAGCGGCCGAGTTCTGGTGGAGGGCAAACCATCCCGGCCCGGACGCTCGACGATCGGGTACGTCCCGCAGCGCCACGAGTTCACCTGGGACTTCCCGATATCGGTGGAGCAGGTCGTGCTTAGCGGCCGGACCGGTCGCCTCGGGCTGCTCCGCCGTCCCGGCGTGGCCGACTGGCGGGCGGTCGGCGATGCACTCGACCGGGTCCAACTGTCCGCGCTGCGCGGCCGGCCCGTCGCCGAACTCTCCGGCGGGCAACGTCAACGCGTCCTGGTCGCGCGCGCCCTCGCGCTGGCACCGGGCATCCTGCTGCTCGACGAACCGTTCACCGGGCTGGACATGCCCACTCAGGAGTTGCTGGGCGACCTGTTCGCCAGCCTCGCCCAGGAAGGCCGCGCGGTGCTGATGACCACCCACGACCTGGTCGCGGCGATGGCATCCTGCACCCGGCTGGTCCTGCTCAACGGCCGGGTCATCGCCGACGGGCGCCCAGAAGAGCTCCAGGACGTCGAGGTGTGGATGCGCACCTTCGGGGTCAGCGAGACCTCCCCGCTCCTCAAACTCGTAAAGGCCGGCTAGTGTCCATCGCCGATTTCCTCACCGACCTGTTCAACCCCGACCTCGCGTTCCTGCCCAAGGCACTGGCCGTCGCGGTCATGTCCAGCATCGTCTGCGGGGTGGTCGGCTGCTACGTCGTCCTGCGCGGCATGGCCTTCATCGGCGACGCCGTCGCGCACGCCGTCTTCCCCGGCCTCGCCGTCGCCTTCGTCCTGCAGGGCAGCCTGGTGCTCGGCGGCGCCGTCGCCGGCGTGGCGACCGCCCTGCTGATCGCCGTCTTCGCGCAGAACCGGCGGGTCAAGGAGGACTCGCTGATCGGTGTCTTCCTGGTCGCCGCGTTCGCCCTCGGCATCGTGATCATCTCGCAGGCGCCCGGATACGCCGGTTCGCTGCAACAGTTCCTGTTCGGCTCGATCACCGGCATCCCGGACCGGGACCTCTACCTGGTCGGAGGAGCCGGGCTGGTCGTCCTCGGCCTGGTGTTCGCGCTGCACAAGGAGTTCGTCGCGGTCTGCCTGGACCGGGAGATGGCCCGCTCGATGGGCCTGCCCGTCTTCTGGCTCGACATCGTGCTCTACACCCTGGTGACCCTGGCCGTTGTGATCTCCCTGCAGACCATCGGCAACGTCCTCGTCCTCGCTCTGCTGATCACCCCCGCCGCGGCGGCTCGCCTGCTCACCGACCGGCTGGGCGTGATGATGCTGCTCGCCCCGGTGATCGGCGGCACGTCCGCGATCGTCGGGCTGTACCTGTCGTGGAGCTACGACACACCCGTCGGCGGCACCATCGTCCTGGTCGCCACCGCCGTCTTCCTCACCGCCTGGCTGTTCGCCCCACGACACGGACTGCTCACCAGACGCTGGCGACGCGCCCGAGCGGACCAACGGCCCGACGATACGGGGCCGAAACCCCGGTCTGCCGCAGCCGGCGCACAGGAGGCGTCGCCGGCCGTTCGATAGGACGAAGGGTCAGGTCGTCCGAGTGCCCGCCACGCGTCCCGGCTGAACAGGTCGATGAACTCACCGAACCCCGCGTACGGGTCGTCAGTCATGCGGTTCGCTCTCCGCGGTGGACGGAAGGTTCGGGGCACGCGGCTGATGGCCCTGGGTTCGGCACCAGGGACGCCGGACGGCGTCTCGGCAGCCGTGGCAAAGAAGGCCACGGCTGCCGAGACGGATTCCTCAGATGGCGGTCAGGGTCAGCGTCGCGACATACTGCCCCGGAACCGTTTCAGTGGGCAACTCCAGGGTCAGTCCGGCGCCGAGCCGGGCGGTGCCCCGTCCGTCGCCGGGCGGCGCGGAGCCGAGCACGCTGCTCGCGGCGAGGCCGTTCCCGGCCGAGAAGCCGGATGCGACCGCGGCACCCGCGGCGACACCCTGGCCGTCGGCCTGGCCCAGTACGCGGGGCGTCCAGCCGAGATACTTCCCGCTGACCCGAAGGTCTCCCGCGGTGAAGTCACTCAGCTGCCCGGCGACGTTCCAGCCGGGCTCGCCCGGCCGGGTGTCCGTCACGGTCACCGGGCGCAGGTCCCCGGCGCTCTGCCACCGGTCACCTGCGACGGACATCGTCGCCGCGGGCAGGTTCACCGTACGGTCCTTGGGGTCCACGCTGAGGACCAACGCCCCCTGCGCCTCGTCGATGGTGACCTTGATCGTCTGCGACGATCCCGGAACGTCGGCGTCCTCGACGTTCACCGTCACCGGGGCGCTCTCGGCCACCGGCACCTCACCGTCCCGGTAGAGGCGGACGAGATACTGGCAGTTGTCCAACTTCACCGTGGCGGTGAACGAGTACGTCGCCGACACCTCGCTCGGTATCGCCGCGTACCCCGTCGCCCCCGGGCACTTGCTGAACCAGCGGTACCGGTCCAGGTCCGTGGCCGGAGTCTGTACGGCGGTCAGCGTCACCGCCGCACCCGGAGCGTATGCCGGCTGCTGGCCCTGAATCGACAGCTTGACCTGCGGCTCCGGATCCGGCCGGTCGCCCACCACGAAGTGGTAGGCCACCGGCCCGGTCGACACCGCGACGCCACTGGACAGCGCGGCGTCGGCCCGGAAGGTCAACGTGTAGCTGCCCAGCGCGCTGAAGACCCAGTTGGCGTGGGCGTGCGTGCCGATGGGCACGTCGAGCGCGTCGGGCAGGCCGTCGTCGCTGCGGAACTTGACCAGCGGCTGACCGACCGGGTCGGTCATGAACACCGACACTCGGCCCGGCCCGACCACGTCGACCAGGCTCAGGCGAACCTTGTCGCCCTGGAACAGCCCGGATTGCAGCGTGGTCGTGTTCCAGCCTGGCCACAACAGGCTCGGATCCTGCGTCATCGGCAGGAGCCAGACCGTCGAGCCCGCGGGGCCGAGGAAGGCGTACTCCGGTAGGTCCGGCACCTCGACCGCGGCCTGCGGCAGGACCTGGAAGGTCACGTCCTGCGGATCGCGGGTGACCGATGGCCGCACGGTGTCGTCGTGCACCTTCAGGGCCAGCCGACCGTCCTCGTAGTGGACGTCGACCGCGTCGGTGTGGCCGCTGGACAGCACGACACGCTCCTGCGCCTGCGCCGGCGTGGCGGTGATCGCCACCAGGCCGCCGATGCACATGACGGCCGCGCCGGCTACGGCGGTGAGACGTCCCAAGCTTCTCGTCTTCATCTCCCCCTACATCTTTCGAAAATGAAACCCAATATCGGTTACGCGGGGAAGCTAACACGCGCCCGGCACCGTGTCGAGCAACCGGCGGCCGACCTGGACGGGGATCACCGTCCACACGCGTCCAGGTCCGCGGGATGCGGCGAGGTGATTGACAGCTAGATGGAAATGGTTATCGTTTCCATCTAGCTGCGACGGGTGTCGTCGCGAGGTGAGGAGGAGTTTGCATGCGAGCCAGGATGTCCGCGCTGACCGCAGTCACGGTGGCGATGACCGCCGGGGTGCTGGCCTGGGCCGTACCCGCCCAGGCCAGCACCGTGCGGCTGTCCCAGGGGCACGTCGACGCGGTCGACGTCGCCTTCGAGGACGGCCAGTTCGCCATCTCGGTCCACGACGAGACGGTGCACCCCGACGTGGAGCGGGACCCCGCCGACGTGGTCTTCGTCGCCAAGCCTCAGGCGGCCGCGACCGTACCGGACGACGCGAGGTACGCGTTCCTCGGCCGTCCGGGAGCCACCGTCCACATCCTTCCCGAGGTCCAGGACGAGAACCTGCTCTGGGCCGGCCTGGCCACCGAGGAACTGGAGGCGGGCGTCTTCGCCGGCGACATCGTCCAGATCAGGTTCACCCGGGTGATCGGTCCGGACGGGTTCAGCCTGTTCACCACCGACCCGGTCGGCGCGCCGAACGTGCTGGTGGACAGCGAGGACGGCCTGCCCGACGTGGTCACCCGGCCGGTCGGCAGCCACATGCACGCCAACTGGGCGTTCGAGAAGCCCGGCACCTACCGGATCAGGGTCGACGTGACCGGGAAGCTCGCCGCGACCGGCAAGCGGGTCACCTCCACCCCGGTGTGGCTCACCTTCCAGGTCCAGTGCTGACCCCCGCCCCCGGCCGGACCTACCCAACCGCAGAACTGGAGAAGTGATGAGACTCGTCCACCGGATGATGGCCGTCGTCGCGGCCACGACCGCCACCGTCCTCGGCATCGCCGCCACCCCGGCCGCCGCTGCCACCGTCGAAACCGGCCACCTCGACGTCCTCGACGTCGACTACGCAGACGGGGCCCTCACCCTCGACATCAAGACATACAGCCCCGCGAACGACGACCTGTCCCCGGCGGGCACGATCCTCCGACTGCCCGCGGTCTCCGCCGTCACGGTGCCCAGCGGGTCCGCCTGGGCCTGCCTCGGCGCCTCCGGCTCCACCGTCCATGTCGCCCCGCAGGCCGAAAATCCCGACCTGCTGTGGGCCGGCTGGAACACCGAGGACGTGCCCGCCACCCAGGGGCCGGTGAAGATGGAACTGGTCGGCGTGTCGTCAGTGCCGGCCGGCGGGCGGTTCGCCATCTACACCACCAACGCCTTCGGCGCCCCGACCTACCGGCTCAACTCCAACAGCGCCAACGGCTGCCCGATCTCCACCTGGCCCGGCAACATCAGCGCCGGCTCGCACGCCCACGGCAACTGGGCGTTCTCCGCGCCGGGCACCTACACCCTCTCGTTCCGGGCCACCACCCAGGGCGGCTCCGGCGTCGCCAGTCCCACCGTCAACTACACCTTCCAGGTCGGCTGAGGCCCGCCTCGGCGGCTGTCGCGCCCTCGACCCGGTCGGGTCGAGGGCGCGATCCGCGCTGGGTGACACCCTCACCAGGACGCCTTGCGGACCCCCGGCAACTCGCCCCGTAGCGCCATCTCCCGGAACCGCACTCGCGACAATCCGAAGCGGGTCAGCACACCTCGCGGTCGCCCGTCGACGATGTCCCGGTTACGCAGCCGCACCGGGCTGGAGTCACGGGGCAACTGCGCCAGTTGCCGGACGGCGTCGTCTCGCACCGCCGGGTCGGTGTCCGGGTGGGCTATGGTCCGCTTCAGCTCGTCTCGGCGCGACGCGTGGCGGGTGACGAGGTCGGCTCGGCGAGCCTGTCGATTGGCGAGGCTCTTACGGGCCATGTCAGCGCGCCTCCCGGAACTCGACGTGCCGGCGGACGACCGGATCGTACTTGCGCAGCACCAGCCGGTCGGGGTCGTTGCGGCGATTCTTGCGGGTGACGTACGTGTAGCCGGTGCCGGCGGTGCTGCGCAGCCGGACGATCGGGCGGACGTCGGTCTGCCGGGCCATCAGACCGTCACCCCCCGGGTACGCAGCTCCGCGACGACCTTTTCGATGCCCCTACGGTCCACCGTCTTCAGCGCCTTCGCGGTCAGCGTCAGGCGGACCCAGCGCCGCTCCGAGGGCAGCCAGTAGCGGTGGTTCTGCAGGTTGGGGTTCCAGCGCCGGCGGGTGCGCCGGTGGGAGTGGGACACGGCGTTGCCGAAGCTCGGCTTCGCGCCGGTGACGTCACAGCGATGGGACACAGGTACTCCTTCAGGAACGAGTTCGCCTTAGCGATAATCGTTGTCATTTTTATCGCAGCCGACCGGGCGACCGGGAGGACCTCCCTCCCATCCGCCGCCGACCGCATGCCTATAATGACAATCGTTTTCAACTACGTCGAGAGGACCGTGATGTCGACGTCCCCACTCGCACCGGCCGGCACCGGAGTCCCGGCGTCCGGCGCGCGACCGTCGTTGACCGTGCTCAGCGGCTTCTGGCCGTCCGCCACGTACGCCGTGGCCCGCAGCCTGCTCGCGGCGGACCCGGCGCTGCTGCTGATCCGGCACGATCTCGCCGGCCTCGGCACCGGCACCGTCCACCGGATCGTGCGCGACGGCGACGGAATACTCGAGGACGAGCGCATCACGCTCGCGCACGGCTGTGTCTCCTGCACCCTGCGCGAGGACGTACTGCCGACCCTCGCCCGGCTGGCGCGCGCCCACCCGCACCGCGACCTGATGCTGATGCTGCCGGAGGTGGTCGAGCCGGAAGCCGTCGCCGCCGTCTGCGCGCACTGCCGGGTCGACGGTGCGTCGATCACCGACCTGCTGCACATCGACTCGTACGTCACCGTCGTCGACGCGGAGCATCTGCTCGACGGGCTGGCCAGCACCGACGACCTCAAGACGCTCGGCATCCACGCCGCCGACAACGACAACCGCGGCCTCGCCGACGTCATCGTCCGCCAGATCGAGTACGCCGACACCCTCGTCCTGTGGGGACAGTCCCGAGACGGCGCGTACGACACCAGCCGACTGTCGGTGCTGCTGGAACGCATGGTGCCATGGGCGACGCAGCTACGCGTCGACGGCGAACGGGTCGACGCCGACGCGCTGACCCGCCAGCTACGCGGCACCCGCCGGCACCGCCCCGAGACCCCCGGCATCCTGACCCGCGGGCTGGAGGGCTACAACATTGGCCTACACGACCCGCACCCCGACTGCGGAGTGGTGTCCGTGGCCTTCCGCACCCACCGCCCCTTCCATCCCCGGCGGCTGCACGACGTCCTCGAGGAGGTCAACGCCGAGGTGATCCGCTCCCGGGGGCACCTGTGGCTGGCCAGCCAACCGGACACCGTCATCGCCTGGGAATTCGCCGGCGGCGGCCTCAGCCTCGGCTCCCTCGGCCGCTGGCTGGCCGCCCTCCCCGACCGGCACTGGAACGAGGCATCCGACCACCGCCGGCTCGCCGCCGCCCTCGACTGGGACCCCTACTACGGCGACCGACACCAGCACCTCGTCTTCATCGGCCTCGACCTCGACCCCGCCGGGCTGCACCGCACCCTCACCGGCTGCCTGCTCACCGACGCCGAACTCGCCGACGGCGAGGCCACCTGGTGCGGCTACGACGACCCGTTCACCGGCTGCTTCCCACTCGCCGACCTCGACCCGACCGACACCGAAGGAGAGTCCGCATGAAGCCTGACATCCACCCCAGTTACCAGCCCGTCGTCTACCGCGACCGCGAGGCCGACTTCGCCTTTCTCACCCGCTCCACCGCCACCAGCGACCAGACGATCGAGTGGACCGACGGCAACACCTACCCCGTCATCGACGTGCAGATTTCTTCCGCCAGCCACCCCTTCTGGACCGGCAGGCAGCGCCTGCTCGACACCGAAGGCCGGGTGGAGAAGTTCCGCGCCAAGTACGCCCGCCGCGGCCGGCAACAACCGCGTTGACTTCCTCCGCCCAGATGCCCGATCCCGAGCTGGATCTGTACAAGTCCTGGCACGCCCTGCACTACCTGCTCACGGGTACCGCGCCAGCCTTCGCGGACCTGTGCCGGTTCTACCAAACGGCCGCCGTACATGGCCAGGCGGTACTACGCGCCATTACCTGACGTCCCCCCGGAACGCCACCGATGGGGCGGTTGGTTACGGCGGCGCATCGGTGGCGCCCCCGGCCTTCTCGGCCGCCAGATATTCCTCCCGGGTGAGCGCGAAGACATCGACCGGCTGCTCGTGCACCGGCACGGTGGTGCGTCGCTCGAAGCGCATTCCGAGCTTTTCCATCACCCGTGCGGAGCGCAGATTGTCGACGTGCCGGATGCTGATGATCCGGTCAAGGCTTCGCTCGACGAAGCCGAACCTCAGCGCCTCCCGGGCCGCTTCGGTGGCGTAGCCGTATCCCCAGAACGGCTGTCCCAGCCGCCACCCGATCTCGACCGCCGGCATCACCTCGGGCAGGAACTCGGGCACCGCGAGCCCGACCCAGCCCGCCAGTGCGCCGGTCGCCCGCACCTCCACCGCGAACAGACCGAACCCGCGCTCCGCCCAATCGGCCGACAGCTTTTCCATGCCTGCGGCGGTCTGCTCGCGGTCACGCACGGACCCGTCCAGGATGTAGTGCATCACCTCCGGGTCACCGTAGATCACCGCGAGCTCGTCAAGGTCGTCCGAGCGCCATGGACGCAGTACCAGACGCGGCGTCACCAACGTCGTCACCCGGTGCATTCTGGTCACCGTCACCACCGCCTCGCCACCCGGGTGGTAGCCGCCCGTCACGCGGCCGCCGGAGCGGGTTGGCCGTCCAGCTGCACCGGCCGGCGTGCCCGACGCCGCCGGACGGCCAGCCCACCGAGGAGCAGGGCGAGGCCGGCCAGCGCCAGCACGACCGGGCGGAGGGTGCGTTCCCAGGGCCAGCCACGGCCGGCGAGCGTGATGTCTCCGGCGGGGTACTCCAGTAGTTTGGCCCGCCATGCCGCGGAGGCGACGTCGACGTTGGCCGCGATGTCGCGCAGCGGGCCGTCGAAGGCGAAACCGGGCGCCGCGTGCAGATACGTCGGCCGGAGGTCGTGCGTCGTGGGCGCGTCGTGCCGGGCGGCGGCCGCCGCGCCGGGCACCAGCAGCCGGTCCAGCCGCGGTGCGTCCCCGAGCGACGCGCGGGGCACGAACGTCAGTCCGTGCCGGGAGTGGACGGTCGTGGCCCCCGACGACACCGCGAGCGTCCGGGCGGCGTAGACGGCCTCGGTGTAGGTGATGAAGACCGAGGCGAGTTCGAGCTCACCGACGCCCTCCGTCAGCAGGACCCCGGCCGTCGGTGCGTCCCAGCGGTACGACAGGTTCAGCGCGGCGATGGCGTCGCCGGCACCGAAACGCTGCACGGGAATCGGCAGCGGCGCTCCGGGCGAGTAGTGACGCCAGCCCACGGCCTCTGCCGCGGCCGAGGCCGCCTGCGTGCCGGCCAGGCGCTCGACAACCCGCAGCGCGCCGTCGATGCCGGAGAGCACGCCCGCGGTGCTGATCACTCGACCGTCGTCGACGTAGCGGACGCCGCGCTGCCACCGCACCTCAGGGAAGTCCTTCTCCAGGCCGTCCAGGTAGTACCAGTGCGACGTGGCGGCGTGCCCGTCGAGTACCCCGGCCGCCGCGGCGACGCCGCCGCCCCAGCACACGCTGAGCACCAACGCGCCGCCGCCGGCCTGCCGCCGGAGAAAGTCGAGCACCGCCGGCTCGTCGGTGCGCGGCATGGCAGGTATCACCACCACGTCCGCGGCACGGCCGCCGAGCCGGGTCGCCAGGGACTCGAACGTGGCATCGGGCACCAGGTCCAGACCGCCGGTCAGGGTGACCGGTGCCGCGGTCGGAGCAGCGGTGAGGACGTTGAAGCGCCCCGTGGCGGCCAGTACCTCGAACGGTCCGAACGCGTCCGCGACGTTCGCACCCTCGGCGCCGAGCACCACGACCGCCGTCGGCAGCGCCGGGTCGTAGGGACGTGAAGCCGGCGCCGGAGCGCCCGGCGAGGGTGCCGGCGGGTACTCGCTTCGTGTGTTCACCACGGCGACCGCCGCACCGACCGACACCGGCAGTACCGCCAGCGCCAGCACCACCGCGCCGATCCGAACCACGGTGCGCGGCAGCCGGTGCCCGCTGTGGGTGTACTCCGACCGCCGTCGCAGCATGACTGCGGCCATCGCGATCACCATCAGCACGTGGCCGCCGGTCATGACGACACCGGCGGATACGGCGCCGAACCAGTACGGCACGAGCAGCACGATGAACGGCGTGTACATCGCGGCGGTCATCTCGCCGATGCCGGCCCAACCGTGGCCGCGTACACGCATCCACGCCGCCATGCCGATGGCCATGTCGGTGGCCATCGTGAGCGCGTGTACGTCCGTCTGCTCGATCGCGCCCGGCAGCGCCAGGGCCCACAGTGGCGCCAGCGCGAACATGCCGGCCAACATCGCGGCGATCATCTCCAGGAGATGGCCGCAGAACCGGAAGACGGGTCGCGCGGTCGTCATGGTGTCCGCCGTGTGGCTCGGCGCACGAGATAGGTCACGTGCGTGACCGAGCTGGCCGACCGCGACTCCACCTGCTCGAGATCCAGCGGCGGAACGCCGTCGAAGAGCCGCGTGCCGCCGCCGAGCGTCAACGGCACGATGTGCAACCGCAGCTCATCGATCAGGCCGGCGGTGAGGTACTGGTTGATCGTGGTGGCGCCGCCCAGAATCGACACGTCGCGGTCCCCGGCCGCCTCGCGCGCCTGCTTCAACGCGGACTCCACTCCGTCGGTGACGAAGTGGAACGTGGTGCCGCCGTCCATCGGCTGCGGGCCGCGCGGGTGGTGGGTGAGCACGAAGACCGGAGCGTGAAACGGTGGGTTGTCGCCCCACCAGCCCTTCCACTCCCGATCCCACTCACCACGCACCGGGCCGAACATGTTGCGCCCCATGACGAATGCGCTGGGCGTCGCCATCCGGTCGACCTCGGCCCGGTTCTCCTCGGAGGTCTCGAACATCCAGGCGTGCAGCTTGTTGGCCCAGCCGTCTCCGCCGTCGTCACCGAACGGACGCTCCTCGGTCTGGTTGCGTCCGGCCGAGTAACCATCAGCCGAGATCGACAGGTCGCAAATCACTTTGCTCATTGATCTCTCCTCTGCGGGTGTGCCGCCGGTCTGGATCCCGTGCGTTACCGCACCACCCGGAATCCGAGGTGGGCCGCGGCGGGGGTCGCGAGCACGTGGGTGCGTTCGAGCGTGATCGCGGAGTCCAGCGCGGCAAACAGGGGCGTGCCCCCACCCAGCAGGACGGGGATCACGTGCACGCGGATCTCGTCGACCAGGCCGAGCGGTAGCGCCTGCTGCATGACGGTCGCGCCATGCAGGCCGACGACCTTGTCGCCCGCCGCACGCTTGGCCTGCTCGATCGCGCTGGTCACGCCGTCGGTGACAAAGGTGTACACGGGTGGATACGACGCGGTCGGCTTGTTGTGGGTGACCACGAAACAGGGGGTGTCGCCGACCGGGCCGCCGTCGCCCCAGCCACCGTCGCCCTCGTTCTTGTCGAATGACTTGCGGCCCATCACGATGGCCCCGATGCCGTCGAGCGCTTCCTGCGCGATGGCCCGGTCCTGGTCGGTCGCCGCGTCGAATAGCCAGTCGTGCAGCGTTCCGGCGCCATCGCCGAACGGGTTCTCCCGGCTGTCGTTCGGGCCTGTGACGTACCCGTCGAGCGAGGTGGACATGTCGCAGATCACCAGAGCCATCAGGGCTTCCTCTCTGGGCGGTCGAGAACAACGATCTGGGCTGCGGCCTCGACGAGGGTGGCGACGCCTTCGGCGGTCCATGGCCCGGTCGTGATGACGCTGACGTGGTCGATGCCCAGGCCGGCGAAGGCCGCGCAGCGGGTCACGAAGGAGGCCGCAGACTCGCCGGGCGACAACCGTGTCGCGATCACTTTCTCGATCTGGTCGTACGGCCGCCCGAGGTCGTCGCAGAGCGCCCGCAGCACGGCGAGCTTGTGCCGCACGGCCTTGCCGCCGTCGGGGATGTCGAACACGTGGCAGGCGTCCGCATAACGCGCGACCAGCGGCAACGTTCGCTTCTCCCCGGTGCCGCCGATCAGGATCGGCGGGTGCGGACGGGAGGCCGGCGCCGGGCTGCCCACGGGCCCGTCCAGCGTGTAGTGCCGGCCGCGGTAGGGCGACGGATCCTCCCTCCACATCTGCAGGGCGATCTGCAGCGTCTCCTCCAGCCGGTCGAACCGCTCGGGTACGGGCGGCAGCGGCAGGCCCATCGCTGCGGCCTCCTCGCCCTGGTAGCCGGCGCCGATGCCGAACAGGGCACGACCGCCGGAAAGCACGTCGAGGGTGGTCACGGCCTTGACCAACAGGGCAGGCGGGCGGAAGGTCACCGCGCTCACCAGCGTGCCGAGCCGTATCCGCGAGGTTCGCGCGGCGAGGTAGCCGAGCGTGGTGTAGGCCTCCAGCATCTCGGTCTCGTCAGGGGCGGCGCCGTACGGATCGGCCTGCAGCAGGTGGTCGGCAACCCAGAGGCCATAGATATCGCCCCGGTCGGCCGCCTCCGCGATCCGGACAAGCTGGTCTCCGAGGCCGTGGCGCTCGCCACGCCAGGAGAAGTTGGTGACGCTCATGCTCAGCCGCACGCCTGCGCTCCTCTCGTACGCCCACACGTGGCGTCTCCTGATGCCAGAGCCAGTACGTGTCGTGGCACAACGTCAACCTGCATTGCCGTAGGGACGCGTGATGATCTCCAGGTTGTGACCGTTCGGGTCTTCCCAGTACACGCCGCGGCCGCCGTCGTTGGAGTTGATCTGACCGGCCTGCCGGTGGAGAGGATCGGCCCAGTACGGCAAGCCGCGCTCGCGGATACGGCCGAAGATCACGTCGAAGTCGGACTCGCCGACGAGGAACGCATAGTGCTGCGGCCGCACGTCGGGGACGGTCAGGAAGTCCAGCGAGACGTCGTTGTCGAGCTGGACGACCATGAAGTGGCTGAACGGGGCCGGCGCTGGCCGGCCCAGGATCTCGGCCAGAAGCGCCGCCGACAAGGCGGCATCGTGCGCGTGGACGATGGTGTGGTTGAGCTGCACGGCCATGGCATCTGTTCCCTACCGGGGGTCGGAAGGCACCTTCAGAAACGCGGGCGTGAGATACACGTTCGACCCTTAGGCGGCGCGTTCGTAGACCAGAAGGTGAACACCGTCGCCGAAGGTTCGTGCCGAGGCAAGCCGCAGGCGCTTCGTCTCGCTCGTACCGTCAAACAGGCGCCTTCCCGCACCGACGATGATCGGATACACGAGAAGGTGCAGGGCATCGACCAGGTCATGCTCGATGAGCGTCTGAGACAACCGCGGGCTGCCGTGCACGAGAATGTCTCGGTCGTACTTTTCCTTAAGTCTGGTGACCTCTTCGACCAGATCTCCGTTGAGGACCGTTGTGTTCTGCCACTTCGGGTCGTTGAGAGTGGAAGAGACGACGTACTTCGGCATCCCGTTGAATCTGTCGGCGAACTCGCCCTCGAACTGTGGCCAGGACGCCGCGAAGACCTCGTAGGTGACGCGTCCGAGCAGCTGGGCATCCGCGGCCATCGTCTCGTCCACCTTGAACTGTTCTCCCTCCTGGCCGCGGGAGAAGTGATCGGTCCAGCCCGTACGCGCGAATCGCTCAGTGCCGCTGGGGGCCTCCACAACCCCGTCAACGGATATGTATTCGGTCACTACCAGCCTGCCCATTCGGCGTGCCCCCTTCTCAATGTGGCGTCACCAGCGGAACCGTATTCGCCGGGCACCTCCAGGGACAGATGCGGCGACCATCATGTCCGAAATTCTGGGGAACGTGTCCTGCCGGACCGCTTCATGCGCTCCTACGATGGCACTGTGCACGAGCGGCAAGTGCTCGTCGTCGGCTATGACGGCATCGAGCTGGTGGACGTTGCGAGCGTCACCAGCTGTCTCGCCATGGCCAACCGGCTCGGCGCGACGCCCCCGTACGCCGTGCGGTTCGCCACCCTGTCCGGCGGCACGGTGCGCTGTGACTCCGGGCTGGAGCTGCCCAGCCAGGTGGCGCTGCAGGACGTGAACCACCTGCACACCCTCGTCGTCTCCGGCGGCCTTGGGCACGCCGCAGCCGCCGCGGACCACGCCCTGCTCGCTCAGGTCCGGAGGCTGGCCCGCAGTTCGAGCCGCGTGGCCTCGGTGTGCACCGGTGCGAGCGTGCTCGCCGCAGCCGGGCTGCTGGACGGTCGGCGCGCGACCACCCACTGGCACCATACGGCCGAGTTGGCCGCCGCGTATCCGGCGGTACGATTCGATCCTGCGCCGATCTTCGTACGCGACGATCATGTGTGGACGTCCGGCGGCGTCACGGCGGCGCTCGACCTCACCCTGGCGTTCGTGGAGGCCGACCACGACGCCGAGCTGGCCCGATGGGTGGCCATGGGCATGGTCACCTACCTGCAGCGACCAGGCAACCAGGCGCAGATGAGCATGTTCGTGCGTGCCCGACGCCCCGAGCACGCAGTGGTACGGCGCGTCCTCGACCACGTCACGGCCAATCCCGACGTGGAACTCTCCACCGCCCGGCTCGCCGCGGTGGCCGGTGTGAGCGAACGGCACCTCACCCGGCTGCTGGTCGCCCACGCTGGGCAGACCCCGGCCCGGCTCGTCCGCCAGGTGAGGCTGGAGGCTGCGGCCACCGCCCTGGTCACCACCGACCAGGCCGTCTCGTCGATCGCCAAGGCGACCGGGTTCCGCTCCGGCGAAGCCCTGCGCCAGGCGTTCAGCGCATGGTTCGGCATCTCGCCGACGCAGTACCGGACGGTCCACCGTCGGCGCGCCCAGTAGGGCACCCGCCTCGCGGCAACCGGACGAGCCACTCGCATGGGACCGTCCGAATCTGGGTCTGGACAATGTTAGATGGGTCGGTGCGTTCGCTCCTGCGCGATGTTGACACCCCTGCGGTCGATGCGTTGCTGACCGCGGTTGACAAGGTGATGAACAGCAACACCCTGCTACCGGGATGCGGGCCAGCCGCCGCAGTCAGACACCGCCTACTTCGATGGGGGCCCGAACGACACCGCCACCTACCTGCACCGGGGTGACGTCCTGATGCTCCTGCTGACGAATGGATCGCCCTGACATCACCCGCTCACCGCCGGCGCGGCGCACCGCATCATCGCCCGGGTTGGACGAGACCGCACTCGTAGGCGAAGACGACGGCTTGGACTCGGTCCCGCAGGCCCAGTTTGGCGAGGACGCGGGTGACGTGGGTCTTGACCGTCGCCTCGCTCAAATAGAGTTCCGCGCCGATCTCGGCGTTGGAGCGACCTCTGGCGATGAGCCCCAGCACCTCGAGTTCGCGTCGGGTCAACGTCTCGACTCCGGCGAGGCGGCCGGAGCCGGGCCGGGGGCGCCGGACGTACTCCTCGATCATTCGCCGGGTGATCTCCGGCGCCAGCAGTGCCTCACCCCCGGCGATCGTACGGATGGCCCCGGCCAGTTCGCGGGGTGGTGCGCTCTTGAGCAGGAAGCCGCTTGCCCCGGCACGCAGGGCCTGATAGACGTACTCATCCTCGTCGAATGTGGTGAGGATGAGTACGCGCGCCGGGCACCGACCGCCGTCCAGCAGGCGACGTGCCGCCGCAATGCCATCCATGCGTGGCATGCGGATGTCCATGAGGATGACGTCGGGCAGCAGCGCGAGCGCTCTGTCGATGGCCTCCACGCCGTCGGCCGCCTCGCCGACCACCTCGATGTCGTCCTGACCATCGAGAATGGAGCGGAAACCGCCACGCACGAGAGCCTGGTCGTCGACGAGCAGTACGCGGATCATCGCTCGTCCGCCTGCAGCGGCAGCCGCGCCGTCACGGTGAAGCCCGCCCCGGGCGCCTTCGCCGTCTCGAGCGTGCCGCCGTAGAGCGCGACCCGTTCGCGCATCCCGATGAGACCGTGCCCGACCCGCTTCGCGCCGGCGCCGCCCGACCCGCCCCGCTGCCCGGTGTCCCGGACACCCACCCGTACGGACTGATCGTCGAAGTGCAACACCACGTGTGCCGTGGTCGGGGCCGCGTGCTTGAGCGCGTTGGTGAGTGCCTCCTGGACGATCCGGTAGACCGTCAGGTCCACGCCGGGCGGCAGCGGCCGGGCCGGACCCTGCACGGTGAGTTCGACCGGCAGACCGATTTCGGCCATGTGGTCGACCAGGTCGGCCAGATCCGCCGTACCGGGCTGCGGCTTGAGCGCGAGCTGAGCCTGTTCTCCACGCAACAGGCCGAGCATCCGCCGGAGTTCGCCGACCGCTTGCCGTCCGGTGTCCTGGACCGACTGCAGCGGCGCCCGGGCCCGCTGCGGGTCGCGGTCGAGCAGGTCCTCCGCGGCACCCGCCTGGACCACCATGACACTCACACAGTGGGCCACGATGTCGTGCAACTCGCGCGCGATCCGAGCGCGTTCCTCGGCCAACGCGGCATGGATCGCCTCCTTGCGCTCGGCTTCCAACTGCTGGGCGCGGGCTCGGTCGTCGGAGTGGCTGCGGGCGCGGGCGCGCAGCACCCGTCCGGCGAGGAAACATGCCACGACCGGCACCGCCACGAACGGGACGTTGCCTATTGTCGGCGATTCCGGGTTGCGCAGAAAGACGACGACCAGACCGCTGGCAATGGCGGCCACGCCAACAACGGCCCGCGCCCATTCGCTGTGCCGGGCCACCGAGTAGCTGACGACCAGGATCGGTAGGAAGTCACCCCACAGCGTGACCGTCAGCGGCCTGGCCAACATCGGCCCGGCGATCGCGACCGCGACGACCACGACGGTGGCCAACGGCATCACCCGGCGCAGCGCCAGCACCAACGTCGCCACCAAGGTGGAGACGACGACGGCCGGCATCGGGCCGTAGGGTGTCGAGTTGTCCAACTGGAACACGAGATTGACCTGGGCGAAGCCGGCGATCGCGAGCGCGAGCAGCGCGTCGGAAAGCATCCCCGCCGGCACGCGCCGCAGCCATGCACGCGACTTCGACTCCGCCCACGCCTGGAAACGACCCCGCGCCTGGGCCTGAGCCGGTGCCGTCGCTCGCATCACATCGGCAAAGCTAACGGTCGGTGGACCTGCACGGCGTCATTCGAAGGTCGCATTTCCGGCAGCTCACTTCACGACCGGGGGATGACCCGGTGCCAGCCACGGCACGACGACGTCACCGGCCGGCCGGCCCGACGCTGAATGCGCGCCGCTGACGGGCGGCATCACATAGCGCAGGGCGCTGCAACTCGTGGAGGAGACCATGACCATAGACATGAAACGCCTTGGCGGATGGGCGCTCGTCGTCGGCACGATCGTCGCGACGCTGGGCTACTTCGCCGCCAATCTGCTCGCGCCGGGCAGTGGCGAGGAGGTGTTCCGCTACCGGCTCTGGCCGCTGTTCTACGGAGTCGCGACGGTCGGGAACGTCATCGTCGGGCTGGGACTGCCGGTGATCCTGACCTTCGCGGGGCGTGTGCCGCGGCTGCACATCGTCGGCTACGTCGGCGTTTTCGCGGCATTTGTGATGCTCAACGTCGGAGAGGGCACGACCGAGGCATTCGTCAAGCCGTACCTGGTCGATCACGGCGGCCTCCCCGCAACGGAGCCGCTCGGCTTCGCCGTCTTCGAGGGCATCGCGCTGCTAGCCCTGGTCGTCGGCTCCATCTGCCTCGGTATCGCCATCCTGCGGGCCCGGACGCTGCCGTGGTGGATCGGGGTCGCGATGATCGTCTCGTGTGTCGTCGGCGCCCTCGGGCTGCCCGGAGCCTGGTTCCTGCTGCCCGACAGCATCTTCTTCGCAACCCTGTTCGCCATCGGCGTCTACGCCGTGCGGGGGCGTACGCAGCCTGCTTCCGTACCGGTCGAGCAGGCGGTGGTCAGCCCGGCGGGATGATCCTCATCGCCCCGCCGGGCCCGACTGCCACGCCCGGCCGCCGCCGCAGCCCAAATCGGGACGGTACGAACCTCCGGCGCCGACCTGTGTCATAGCGGGTCGGACAGGTGCCCGAGGGCTGCGGACGGTCGGCCCCCGAGCCGCTTCGAAGCGCATCTGCAGTCTGTCGTGGCGCCACCCTGCCACGGAGGTAGCCGTAAACGAATCACGCCCTCGGCCGGGGCCCGCCTGGTCCGTTTGCGCTATCAGCTCCAAAGGGCTGCTCAGTCGCGTCCGGGAGTGAGGCGTACCCGCCGGAGCAGTTGCGCGTTGAGCGCCACCACGATGGTGGAGGCGGACATCAGGACGGCGCCGGCAGCCGGGCTGAGGGCGATCCCCGCCCAGGCCAGGGCGCCGGCCGCGACCGGGATCGCGACCACGTTGTAGCCGGCCGCCCACGCCAGGTTCTGCACCATCTTCCGGTAGGACACCCGGGACAGCCGGATCACGCCGGTGACCCCGCGCGGGTCGGAGGAGGCCAGGACCACGCCGGCGGACTCGATCGCCACGTCGGTGCCGGCACCGATCGCGATGCCGACGTCGGCGCGGGCCAGCGCGGGAGCGTCGTTCACCCCGTCGCCGACCATCGCCACCGTCAGGCCCCGCGCCTGCAACGCGGCCACCGCCCGGTCCTTGTCCGCGGGCAGTACCTCGGCGAAAACCTCGTCCGTGCCGGGCCGGAAGCCCAGGTCGGCGGCGACGGCTTCGGCGACAGGCCGGGCGTCGCCCGTGATCATCGCGATCTTCTTCACGCCCTGTTCGCGCAACTCGGCGATGGCCTGCCGGGCTTCCGGACGCACCTCGTCCTCAAGCGCGAACGCGCCGATCGGCTCGGGTCGGCCGCCGGCCGACAGCCGCACGAGGTGCAGGACGGCCGCACCCCGGGCCGACCACCGGCCGCTGGCGGCCTCAAGGTCGGCAGGTGCGGTGGCGTCGAGTTCCCGAAGCAGGGCGGGGCCGCCGACCGCGTACGACGTGTCATCAACGACGGCCTGGACACCACGTCCGGTCAGCGAGCGGAAGTCACGGGCCCTTGCCGTCAGGCCTCGGTCCTGAGCTGCCTGTACCAGGGCCCGGGCCAGGGGGTGTTCGCTGTCGGCCTCGACGGCACCGGCGATCCGCAGCACGTCGTCGGCGGTGAGCCCGACGGTGGCGGCGGTGGCGGCGACGGTGTGGGCGCCCCTGGTCAGGGTGCCGGTCTTGTCGAACAGCACCGCGTCCACGCCCCGCATGCGCTCCAGGGCCAGGCGGTCCTTGACCAGGATGCCAGCTCTGGCCGACACCGCCGTCGACAGCGCGATCACCAGCGGGATGGCCAGCCCGAGGGCGTGCGGGCACGCGATCACCAGGACGGTCACGGTGCGGACCACGGCCTCGTTGACGTCACCGAGTGCCCACCATGCGCCGAAGGTGATCAGCGCCGCGGCGGTGGCCAGGTAGAACAGCCAGGCGGCGAACCGGTCGGCGAGCACCTGCGCGCGGCCGGCGGACGCCTGTGCCTGGGCGACGAGCCGGCCGATGCCGGCCAGCGCGGTGTCCTCGCCGACGGCGTCAACGCGTACCCGCAGTGCGGAGTCGGTGGCGACGGTGCCGGCGACCACGCGGTCCCCGACGGCGCGTGGCACCGGCCGGGACTCCCCCGTGATCATCGACTCGTCCAGTTCCGCTGTGCCGTCGACGATGCGGCCGTCGGCGGGCACCCGGCCGCCGGAGCGGACCAGCACCAGGTCGCCGACCCGCAGGTCAGCCACGGGGACCGGGTGCGGTCGGCCGGCGTCGTCGAGGCGTTCGGCGTCGTCGGGCAGTAGCGCGGCGAGGGCGGCCAGGGCTCCCTGGGCCTGGCCGATCGCCTTCATCTCCTGCCAGTGGCCGAGCAGCATGATGGTCACCAGGGCCGCCAGTTCCCACCAGAAGTCGAGGCTGAACGCGCCGAGGGTGGTCGCCAGTGAGGCTGTGTAGGCCACGGTGATGGCCATCGAGATGAGCAGCATCATGCCGGGCGCCCGGTCGCGGATCTCGCGTACGCCGCCGGCCAGGAACGGCCAGCCGCCGTAGGCGAACACCAAGGATCCGAGGATGGGACCGACCCAGGTGATGCCGGGGAAGTCGAGGCTGTAGCCGAACCAGTCCATGACCATGTGGCTGGTCGCCACGATCGGCACGGTCAGGGCCAGGCTCAGCCAGAACTTCCGCCGGAACTGCTCCGGGTCGTGGCCGGCGTGGTGACGTGTCATGAGTCCACCTCCACCCTCAACATATACCCCTACCGGGTATGTTACAAGCGCGGGCACCGCTACGCCTAGGCCTCTCCGTTACTGCTACCCCGCAAGGGTAGGAACCGTCGGGGTCGGGAGCGGGGAAGAAGGGCGCCGACGCCAGGGCGACGGCCGGAAGCGGTGCCGGGACCGCCGCCACGGGGTGGGGTGCGACCGACGGGTCGCACCCCACCCGCCCGCCCGGAGTTGCGCTGCGCCGAGCGGGTCAGCCGAACAGCAGGTCGCCGTACTTGACGACGATGGCGAGGACCAGGACCAGCATCCAGATCACCACGACCATGAGGTCGACGTTGGCCCGCACCGCCGCGGCAAGCGCGGACTGCGTACGCGGAGGTAGGAACAGATTGCCGTCACGGATGTTGACATGCGTCAGGGTGGAGAACACCAGCGTTGTCGAGACGGTTACCAGCAGACACCACGGGCACAGTGCCCCGATGTGGAACATCGACTGGTAGAACAACCAGTACGCGAAGGCCAGCCCAAGGGTGTAGACGACCTGGGCGGCGAACATGAACCAGCGCGGGAACCGCACCCCGCCCAGGCTCGCCACGGCCACGGTGATGACCACCGGCTCCGAGATCAGCCCCAGGAACGCGTTGGGGAACCCGAAAAGATGCGACTGCCACGAACTGCCGACCGTGCCGCAGCTGATCACCGCGTTGATGTTGCAGGAGAGCTCGGCGGCCGGGTCGGCGGCGAGCGTGATCGCGTCCACCGACAGCACGAACGAGGCGAGCAGGCTCAGGCACGACGAGAACAGCATCGTGCCGAAGAGCCAGGCATTGGCGTGCCGCAATCGGTCCAGTCGGCCCACCAGGCCAGCCACTACTCTGCCCCTCCCGCCGCGGCCTCGATCGCCTGGGTCAGCGGGCCCGAGGCGTACACATTGCCCTCGAACACCGTGCCGTTGATCTTGATGGTGGGGGTACCCTGCACGCCCGACTTGAACGCGGCCTCGGTCGAGGTCGCCACCCACCGCTCGAAGGTCCGCCGGGTGAACACGTCGACCACGTCCCCGCCCACCCCAGCCTTGCGGGCCAGGTCGGCGATCTGGTCGTCGGACAGCCCGCGGGTGCCCTCTTCGGGCTGGTGGTTGAACAACTCCGTGTTGAACGCCCATACCGATTCCGGGGCCCGGTCGGCAACCGTTGCCATCGCGTTGGCCGCCCGCGTGGAATACTTCGAACCCATCGACGTCCGGTCCAGGAACGAGATCGGCCGTAGTTGCACCTTCACCGTCCCGGCTTCGATCAGCCGGTCGATCTCGCCACTGTTGGCCTGCTCGAACTTCCCGCAAGCCGGGCACATGTAGTCCAGGTAGATCTCCAACGTCACCGGCGCGGTGGCCTGCCCGACCGGGATCGCGCCCGCGTCGGTGAGGTTGGCCGGGGTCACCAGCTGTCCGCTGGCGCTGCTCGGCGAGGAGTCGCCGTTCGACGCGGCGTTGACCACGACGCCGATGATCGCGACCAGCAGGCCGACAATCACCACTCCGCCGGCCAGCCGTACCCGCTTGCGCCGCCGGGCCGCAGCCACCTGCGCCAGGCGCAGCTCCCGAGCCTTGATCCGTGCTTCCTTACTCATGGTCCCTCTCGTTTCTCGCGTTGGTGCACCGACCCACCGGCCGTACGCGGGGTGGTCGGCGGCGGGCGCCAGCCATCGAGCGGCGCCCGCCGCCGAATGCCCGACCGGCGGCGTTCCGTCTGGATTGGGCAGCGTGCAGCCTGCCGGCGCGACCACTCGCGCCAGCGCGCCGCTGCATGGGGTTCGGGGTCCCTTACCCGTCCTGTGGCAGATCCGCCGACCCCGGCATTCCAGGCGGCCGTAACGGCCGTCCCGCCGGCCTTGACGCAACGGCGTCGAGGTCAGCGATGGAGTGCGGGGATCAGACGGCGACAGGATCCGGCGGGCCGCGACGCAGTACCGGGGAGCGGTCCAGCTGCCACGCCCGCAACGACTGCCCGGGTCCGTGGGGGCCGGGGGCGACCAGGCGCACACCAGGCGCAAGGCGCGACCATGCCGGCAGCCTCGGCCACAGCCGGCCCACCGCCTCGGCCGCGCCGGCCAGCAGCGCCCGCACGCTGACCCAGACCCCGACCAGGCCCAGGACGGTGCAGAGGTTGAGCAACAATGCCGGGGCGGCCACCATCACCACGAGCCCGACGCTGTGCCCCGGACCGGCGTCCACCGCGTACTGGCCGGCGGCGCAGTCGGGATGCTCGCGCAACAGCGCCAGGTGCACGCCCAGCCAGGCCCACGGCCCGTCCGCCGACACGCAGCGGCTGACCGTGACCGGGGGCGCCTGGCGTGCCACCATCCACAGCACGGCGCCGACCAGCAGCGGCACCGCGCCAAGCCACATCGAGCGAATGCCGACCGGTCGTCCACGCCCGCCGGCCATCATGGACCGTCCCGCCGTATCCGGCGGATCGGATGCGGCACGCCGCTCGGCGCCGCCTGCGATACCGCTCATCCACGTCCAGACGTCACGCCGGGCCAACCCGGACCAGCTCACCGAATGTGAGGCGAAGATAACCCCGAATCCCGGCGCGGGGCTCGGGACCTTTCACCCGAACCCGTAGGACCAAAGGCCCCCACCAGTTACCGGATGACGGCACGCGGAGAGCGGGACGCCGTTCGCCGGCGCGGTTCGGCGGGATGTCGCATGGCCTGCGCCTCACCCATGCCCGAGGTCAGACACCGGGCAGCGTGCGTCGGCTCGGCCGTAGGTACACCGCCCAGGTCAGCGCGAAGCAAAGCGCGTACCAGCCGATGAACGCCAGGTACGCCAGGTCGGCGTTGCCGGCGACGAGGAAGGACTGCCGGAAGGCCACGTTCACCAGCACCCCGCCCGAGGCGCCAACCGCCCCGGCGATGCCGATCAACGCCCCGGAGAGGCGCCGCGCACGCCGGTCGGCCGTCTCCCGGTCGCCGGTCAGCGCCGCCTCGCGCGCCGCGCGGGCCCGGAAGATCGCCGGGATCATCTTGTACGTCGACCCGTTGCCGATCCCGGAGAAGACGAAGAGCGCCAGGAACCCGACCAGGTAGAGCGGGAAGGAGCGATCCCGGGCGGCGTACAGGACCAGCCCGGCGCCGGCGGCCATCGCGATGAAGTTCCAGAAGGTCACCCGGGCCCCGCCGAGCCGGTCGGCGAGCTGGCCGCCAAGCGGCCGGATCAGCGAGCCGATCAGCGGCCCGAGGAAGGTCAGCCAGGCGGCGTCGACCGAGGTCGGGAACCGGTCGTGGAACTGCAGCTGGAGAATCTGTCCGAAGGCGAAGCCGAAGCCGATGAACGAGCCGAAGGTGCCCACGTAGAGCAGGGACATCGCCCAGGTGTGCGGCTGGCGGGCTGCCGCGCGCAGCGCGCCCGGCTCGTTGCGCGATCCGGGCATGTTGTCCAGCCAGCGCGCGGCGGCGAGCGCCGCGAGCGCGATCAGGGGCAGGTACACCGCGGGCACCAGCCGGGGGTACGCGGCCCCGGCGGTGGCCAGCACCGCCAGCCCGACCAGTTGCACGGCTGGCACGCCGAGGTTGCCGCATCCGGCGTTGAGGCCGAGTGCCCGACCCTTGAGCCGTTCCGGGAAGAACAGGTTGATGTTCGCCATCGAGGAGGCGAAGTTGCCGCCGCCGACACCGGTGAGGCAGGCGAGCACCATCAGCGTGGCGTACGACACGCCTGGTTTGATGAGCAGCGCCATCGGCAGTGCGGGCACCAGCAGTAGCAGGGCGCTGACGACGGTCCAGTTCCGCCCGCCGAACCGGGCCACCGCAAGGGTGTACGGCAGCCGCAGCACCGCGCCCAGCGCGGCGGGCACGGCGGTGAGCAGGAACTTCCCGGCCGGGTCGATGCCGTACTCGGGGCCGAGGAAGAGCACCATCACCGACCAGAGGCTCCACACGGAGAAGCCGACGTGCTCGGCGAGGATCGAGACGTACAGGTTGCGGCGGGCCACGTGGGTCCCGGTGGTCACCCAGAACTCGGGGTCCTCGGGCCGCCAGTCGGTGAGCGGTCCGCGGCCGGAGGCCGGCGGCCGGGTTGTGGGGGATGCGAGCATGCTCACGGGCGGCTCCTCCTCCTCGTCGTCGACGAGGGGACGTTAGGAAGGACCGGTTACCCGGTCGTGCCCGTACGACGTCGTTCCGCGAACAGAGCTCGCACGTCCGTCGCGGGCTGGTGGTGAGCCGGTCGGAGCTGCTGGAGGATCTTCGTCTCGCGGTTCGGACCCGGCGGCCCGGTCCGTTGCGCCTGCCCGGTGTGAGCCGCTCTTGACAGGACCGAAACGAAAGGGATCCGGACCGGAAACCACCCGCCGGCACGCTTCTCGGTCATGACAGACAGTGTGCGCGCCGCGACGCCGCCAGGGGTACGCCCCCGGGAGGCGGCCACGCACTGCCCGTACTGTGCGCTGCAGTGCGGGATGGTGCTGCGCGACACCGGGCAGCGGGTCGAGGTGCTGCCCCGACAGTTCCCCACCAACCGGGGCGGCCTCTGCCAGAAGGGCTGGACCGCCGCCGAGCTGCTCGACCACCCGGACCGGCTGACCACCCCGCTGCTGCGTGACCGGCGCGGCGGCGAGCCACGCCCGGCGAGCTGGGACGAGGCCCTCGACCGGGTGGCCGCCGGCCTCCGTGCCGTGCAGGACCGGCATGGGCGGGACGCGGTCGCGGTCTTCGGGGGTGGCGGGCTCACGAACGAGAAGGCGTACGCGCTCGGCAAGTTCGCCCGGGTCGCGCTGGGTACCCGGCACATCGACTACAACGGTCGCTGGTGCATGTCCTCGGCCGCGGCGGCCGGGCTGCGCGCCTTCGGCGTCGACCGGGGGCTCCCCTTCCCCCTCGCCGACCTCGGTCGAGCGGACACCCTGCTGCTGGTCGGCGCCAACCCGGCGGAGACCATGCCGCCGCTGCTGCGGCACCTGACCGACCAGCGCGAGCGTGGCGGCCGGCTGATCGTGGTCGACCCCCGGCTCACCGCCACCGCCCGCCTCGCCGACCTCCACCTGCAACCGCTGCCCGGCACCGACCTGGCGATGGCCAACGCGCTGCTGCACATCGCACTCACCGAGGGGTGGCTCGACCGGGCGTACCTGGCGGACCGGACCACCGGCTTCGACGAGGTGCGGCAGACGGTGGCCGGTTACTGGCCGGCCGAGGTGGAACGCCTCTCCGGGGTGCCGGTGGCCGATCTGGAAGCCACCGCCCGTGCGCTGGCCACCGTGGACCGTGCGATCATCCTCACCGCGCGGGGTGCGGAGCAGCACGCCAAAGGCGTCGACACGGTCACCGCGTTCATCAACCTGGCGCTCGCCCTGGGTCTGCCCGGCCGCCCCGGCTCCGGGTACGGCTGTCTCACCGGCCAGGGCAACGGGCAGGGTGGCCGGGAACACGGGCAGAAGGCCGATCAGCTTCCCGGCTACCGCCGGATCGACGACCCGGCGGCCCGGGCACACGTGGCCCGGGTCTGGGGCGTCACTCCCGAGGCGCTGCCCGGGCCCGGCGTACCGGCCTATCAGCTCCTCGATTCGCTCGGCACGGCGACCGGTCCCCGGGCGCTGCTGGTCTTCGGCTCCAACCCGGTGGTGTCCGCGCCTCGCGCGACCCGGGTGGAGTCCCGGCTGCGCGACCTGGAGTTGCTGGTGGTGGCCGACTTCCTGCGCTCCGAGACGGCCGCCCTGGCCGACGTCGTGCTGCCTGTCGCCCAGTGGGCCGAGGAGGACGGCACGATGACCAACCTGGAGGGTCGGGTGCTGCGCCGCCGGGCGCTGCGCGAGCCCCCACCGGGCGTCCGGACCGACCTCGACGTCCTCGCCGCCCTCGCGGACCGCCTGCGACGGCGGGCCCCTTCCCGTCGCCTACCGGGTGAGCCACACCGCGGGAACGGCCCGCCGACGCCGGACGGCGGGGGCGACGGGCGCCGCCACGGCGGGGCGAGCTTTCCGACCGATCCCCGTGCCGTGTTCGAGGAGTTGCGCCGAGCCTCGGCCGGTGGGCCGGCAGACTACGCCGGGGTGACCTGGGAGCGGATCGAACGGGACGAGGGGGTCTTCTGGCCCTGCCCGGACCCGGACGGGCCCGACACGCCCCGGCTCTTCGCCGCGTCCTTCCCCACCCCGGACGGGCGGGCCCGGTTCCATCCGGTGACCCACCGGCCGGCCGCCGAGCCGGTCAGCGCCGCGTACCCGCTGCACTTCACCACCGGCCGGGTACTCGCCCAGTACCAGTCCGGCGCGCAGACCCGACGGGTCGCCGCGTTGCGCCGGGCAGCGCCCGGAGGTTTCGTGGAGCTGCATCCCGACCTGGCCGACCGGCTGGGCGTGGCCGACGGGGACGAGGTGCGGGTGGTCTCCCGCCGGGGCGAGTTGGTCGCGCCGGCCCGACTCAGCCCGGCGATCCGGCCGGACACGGTCTTCGCGCCGTTCCACTGGCCGGGCGCGGCCCGCGCCAACTCGGTCACCAACGACGCCGTCGACCCGATCTCCGGGATGCCGGAATTCAAGATCTGCGCGGTTCGGGTGGAGCCGGCATGAGGATCGTCATAGTCGGCTACGGGATGGCGGGTGCCCGGCTCGCCGCCGAACTGCACGCCCGAGACGGGGACCGCAAGGTCGCCGTGCTCGGGGCGGAGCCGCACCGGGCGTACAACCGGATCATGCTCTCCACCCTGCTCACCGGGAAGATCGACGAGCCGGACGTGGAGCTGACCGACGTCAGCGGAGCGGGCGTGGACATACGGACCGGGGTGGCGGTGACCGCCGTCGACCGGGTCGCCCGGGAGGTCCGCACCGCGGACGGCGACCGGCACGGCTACGACCACCTGGTCCTCGCCACCGGTAGCCGGGCGGTGGTGCCGCCGCTACCCGGGCTCGACCCGCTGCCCGCCCGCGTGGTCCCGTTCCGCACCCTGGACGACTGCCGGCGCATCCGCGCCGCCGCCCGGGGTGCCCGCAGTGCCCTGGTGCTCGGCGGTGGGCTGCTCGGGCTGGAGGCGGCGCGTGGGCTCGCCGGCCAAGGGCTGGACGTGACCGTGGTGCATCCGAAGCCGTGGTTGATGGAACGGCAGCTTGACCCAACCGCCGGCAACGTGCTCGCCGGCACCCTCGCCGGGCTCGGCGTACGGGCCGTGTTGGCCGTGCCGGCGGTGGCGCTGGCCGCCGATGCCGACCGGATCCGTCTGGAACTCGCCGACGGCCGCTCACTCGCCGCCGACCTGCTGGTCCTCTCCTGCGGCGTACGCCCCGACACCGCGCTCGCCGTCGCGGCCGGGCTGGCCGTGGACCGGGGCGTGGTGGTGGACGACCGGATGCGGACCAGCGACCGGCGGATCTCGGCGATCGGCGACTGCGCCCAGCACGACGGGGTGGTGACCGGACTGGTCGCCCCGGCCTGGGCGCAGGCCCGGGTGGTGGCCGAGGTGCTCGCCGGGGCGGACCGGCTGGCCCGGTACCGGCCTCGCCCGGTGGTGACCCGGCTCAAGGCGGCGGGCATCGACCTGGCCGCGATGGGCGACGCCGGCGGGCCCGTCCCGGCCGGCGGCACTGACGACGGCACACCGGTCGAGGAGTTGACCTTCACCGACCCTGCCCGGGGCACGTACGCCCGGCTGCGGATCCGCGACGAGCGGCTGACCGGGGCGATCCTGCTCGGCGACAACCCGGCGGTCGGCACCGTCGTGCAACTCTTCGACCGGGGCGCCCCGGTGCCGGCCGACCGGCGGTCGCTGCTGCTCGGGCGGGCGTTCGGCGTCGCCCCGGCCGCCCCGGCCGCGTCCCCGGCGCTGATGCCGGACGCGGCCACGGTGTGTCAGTGCAATCACGTGAGCAAGGGCGCGCTGGTGGCGTGCTGGCGTTCCGGCGCCCGCACCGTCGCGGAGCTGTCGACGGCGACCCGCGCCGCGACGGGCTGCGGCGGCTGCCGGGACTCGGTCGCCGGCATCGCCGGCTGGCTCGCCGAGGCGGACCCCGGCGCACCGGATCGGCCGCCGGGCGGCCTGAGGGCAGTTGACGCGACGGATCGCGTGGAGGTGACACGGTGAGTGGGCGAATCAGAAGGATCGGTGCGAGCGTGCCGCATGACGGCACTGCGCACGTTCCAGGCTCCGGCAGGACTGCGGCGGCGGCCGGGGCTCGGCGGGGCGGGGTGCCGGCATGAGCGGCGGCAGGCTGGTGGTCGTCGGCAACGGCATGGTCGGGCAGCGTTTCGTCGAGGCGTTGCGGTCCCGGGACCACGACCGGCACTGGCAGGTGACGGTGCTCGCGGAGGAGCGGCGGCCGGCCTACGACCGGGTGCGGCTCTCCGTCTTCTTCGACGGGGTGAGCGCCGAGGAGCTGAACCTGCACACCCCCGACGACGGGGTGGAGCTGCGTCTGGGCGAGCCCGCCGTCGACGTCGACCGGGACCGGCGGGTGGTACGCACCGAGACCGGTGAGCACCCGTACGACGCCCTGGTGCTGGCCACCGGTTCGTACGCCTTCGTGCCTCCGGTCGACGGCGCCGACCTGCCCGGCGTGTTCGTCTATCGGACGCTGGACGACCTGGCCGCGATCCGGGAGCACGCGCGGGGCCGGCGGACCGGGGCAGTGATCGGCGGTGGCCTGCTCGGGCTGGAGGCGGCCAACGCGCTGCGCCTGCTGGGGCTGGCCACCAGCGTGGTCGAGTTCGCGCCGCGGCTGATGCCGGTGCAGGTGGACGCGGCGGGTGGGGCGATGCTCCGCCGATACGTCGAGGAGCTGGGCGTCACCGCGTACCTCGGGGTCGCCACCAGGGCGCTGCGCGCGGGCCTGGACGGAACGGTCGGCACGCTGGAACTCGCGGACGGCCGCACGGTCGACACGGAGCTGGTGGTGGTGGCCGCCGGCGTCCGGCCCCGGGACGAGCTGGCCCGGGCGGCCGGGCTGCCGCTCGGCCCGCGCGGCGGGGTGCTGGTCGACGCCACCTGCCGGACGGCGGACGAGCGGATCTGGGCGGTCGGCGAGTGCGCCGCGGTGGACGGCGCCTGCCACGGCCTGGTCGCCCCCGGGTACGCGACCGCGGAGGTGGTCGCCGACCGGCTGCTGGGCGGGGCGGCCACCTTCGCGGGCGCGGACACCGCGACCAAGCTCAAGCTGCTCGGCGTGGACGTGGCCTCGTTCGGCGACGCGCACGGCACCACCCCGGGATGTCTGGAGGTCACCTTCACCGACCCGGCCACCCGGTCGTACGCGAAGCTGGTCCTCTCCGACGACGCGCAGATTCTGCTCGGCGGCGTGCTGGTCGGCGACGCGAGCGCGTACCCGACGCTGCGGGCGAGCGTCGGTGGCCCGCTGCCCGCTCCCCCGCTGGCGCTGCTGGCCCCGGCCGGCGTCGGTGGGGCCACCGCGCTGCCGGGTGCCGCGCAGGTCTGCTCCTGCAACGCGGTGACCCGCACGGACGTCGACGCCGCGATCGCCGGCGGGGCTACCGACGTGGCGGCGCTGAAGGCGTGCACCCGGGCCGGCACCAGCTGCGGATCCTGCGTGCCGATGCTCAAGCAGTTGCTGGACGCGGCCGGGGTGACGCAGTCGACGGCGCTCTGCGAGCACTTCGACGCCAGCCGGCAGGAGCTGTTCGACCTCGTCCGGGTCCGCGGCATCCGGACCTTCTCGCAGCTCGTCGCCGATCACGGGAGGGGACGCGGCTGCGACATCTGCAAGCCGGTGGTGGCCTCGATCCTCGCCTCGCTGGGCACCGGACACGTGCTCGACGGCGAGCAGGCGTCCCTTCAGGACACCAACGACCACTTCCTGGCCAACCTGCAACGCGACGGCAGCTACTCGGTGGTGCCGCGGATCCCCGGCGGGGAGATCACCCCGGAGAAGCTGATCGTGATCGGCGAGGTGGCCCGGGACTTCCGGCTCTACACCAAGATCACCGGAGGGCAGCGGATCGACCTGTTCGGCGCCCGGGTCGAGCAACTGCCGCAGATCTGGCGCCGGCTGGTCGACGCCGGCTTCGAGTCCGGCCACGCGTACGGAAAGGCGCTGCGCACGGTGAAGTCCTGTGTCGGCGAGACCTGGTGCCGGTACGGGGTGCAGGACTCGGTCGGGCTGGCCGTCGCCCTCGAACTGCGCTATCGAGGGCTGCGCGCCCCGCACAAGGTCAAGGCGGCGGTCTCCGGCTGCGCCCGCGAGTGCGCGGAGGCACGCAGCAAGGACTTCGGCATCATCGCCACCGAGACCGGCTGGAACCTCTACGTCGGCGGCAACGGCGGCTTCCGCCCCCGGCACGCCGACCTGCTCGCCACCGATCTGTCCACCGAGGCGCTGATTCCGCTGATCGACAGATTCCTGATGTTCTACATCCGCACCGCCGACCGGCTACAGCGCACCGCCGCCTGGATCGAGGCGATGGACGGCGGCCTCGACCACCTGCGGTCCGTGCTCGTGGACGACTCGCTCGGGCTCTGCGCCGAACTCGACGCGGCCATGGCCCGGCACGTCGCGTCGTACTCCGACGAGTGGCGGGACGTGCTGGAGAACCCGGAGCGGCTGCGTCGCTTCACCTCGTTCGTCAACGCCCCGGACGTGCCCGACCCGTCCATCACGTTCGCGGTCCAACGCGGCCAGCTGGTACCCGCGCGCGGAGCCGGGCCGGCCACCGGCACCGACCGCCGTCAGCCGGTCACGCTCGGCCTGCCGGAGGTACGACGATGATCCGCACTCTCGACTGGGCCCTGATCTGCCCGCTTGAGCGGCTCGACCCGGATCGCGGGGTGGCCGCCCTGGTCGACGGGGTGCAGGTGGCCCTGTTCCGGACCGGTGGCGAGCTGTACGCGGTGGACAACCTGGACCCGGTCGGCGGCGCGTACGTGATGTCCCGGGGGATCGTGGGCAGCCGGGGCGGCGCGCCGACGCTCGCCTCTCCCCTGCACAAACAGGTCTACGACCTACGGACCGGGCGGTGCCTCGACCTGCCGGGCGTGGCGCTGCGGCGGCACGAGGCGCGCTGCCGGCACGGGCTGGTCGAGGTCCGGCTGCGACAGGAGGAGTGATGCCGGACGAACTGGCGGGCTTCACTATCGGGGTCACCGCCGACCGGCGGCGCGACGAGTTGGCCGCGCTGCTGCAGCGGCGTGGTGCCCGGGTGGTGCTGGCCCCGGCCCTGCGGATCGTGCCCTTGGCCGACGACACCGACCTGCGCGAGGCCACCCGGGCCTGCCTCGACCGCCCGCCGGACGTGCTGATGGCCAACACCGGCATCGGGATGCGGGGCTGGCTGGAGGCCGCCGAGGGGTGGGGGCTGGCCGAGCCGCTGCGAGAGGTGCTCTCCCGCTCGTACGTCGTGGCCCGGGGCCCGAAGGCGACGGGCGCGATCCGGGCCGCCGGCCTGCGGGAGCACTGGTCCCCGGCCTCGGAGAGCTGCGACGAGGTGGTCGAGCATCTCGTCCGGCGGGGCGTGGCCGGCCAGGTGGTCGCCATGCAGTTGCACGGCGAACGGCAACCGGAGTGCACCGAGGCATTGGCTGCGGCCGGAGCCACCGTGATCGAGGTACCCGTCTACCGGTGGTCACCGCCCACCGATCCGGCACCGCTGCACCGGCTGATCGACCTGGTCGCGGGACGGCTGGTCGACGCGGTCACGTTCACCTCCGCCCCGGCGGCGGAGGCGTTGCTGCGGGCGGCCGGCGAGCGGACCGAGACGGTGCTGGCGGCGCTGCGAGAGGACGTGCTGGCCAGTTGCGTCGGTACGGTCACCGCCGAACCGCTGACGCGGCGCGGGGTGCCGGTGAGCGCGCCGGGCCGGGCCCGGCTCGGCGCGCTGGTCAGGATGATTGTCGACGAGCTGCCGCGCCGGACGGTGACCGTGAAGGCCGGCGGGCACCTGCTCACCCTGCGCGGGCATGCCGCTGTGGTCGACGGGGAGCTGCGACCGCTGGCCCCGGCCCCGATGGCGGTGCTGCGGGCACTCGCCGCCTCCCCCGGGAAGGTGCTGCCCCGCACGGCGCTGCTGCATGTCCTGCCCCGAGGGGCGGACGGGCACGCGGTGGAGATGGCCGTCGCCCGGCTCCGGGCCGGGCTGGGGGACCCCCGGGTGGTCCAGACCGTGGTCAAGCGCGGCTATCGGCTCCGGGTGGAGTGAAGCCGCAACCGTCTCACCGGGGTCGAGGCGACGACGTCCAACCCTGCCGTTGCAGCCGTTCGATGCCGTCCAGCAGCAGGTCCAGCGAGAACTCGAACTCGAACTGGTCGTCGCAGCCCTGCCCCACGACCGATTCGTTGTCGTGGGACGACGCCGTGGCTATCTCCGCGAGATGCGGGAACCGGGCCGCGACCTCCGGTGGTAGCGGCGCCGGCGGGTCTGGTTTGGTCGGGCCCGACCGGCCGGCTTGCCGGGAGGCGTCGAACAGCTCCTGGCTGAAGCCCAGAATTCGGCTGCCCATCGCGTGCATCACGTGGTGGGCGAGGTCGGCGGTGAACCCGCCGGCCCGCAACGCCCCGACCATCGAGTCGAGGTAGGCGAGGATGGCCGCGGTCGCCATGTTCCGCGACTCGATGGCGAGCGGCGCCCAGGGGTGGCGCAGCAGCACCCGTCGCGCCGAGAGGATGCGCCCGCGGACCGTCTGCTTCCAGTCGGCCTCGGGTACCAGCGGATCGATCTCGCCGACGACCACGTCGATCATGCCGTCGAGCAGTTCGTCTTTGTTGGCCACGTGCTTGTAGAGGGCCATCGGCACGACGCCCAGGTCCTGGGCGAGGTTGCGCATGCTGAGGGATTCGATCCCGGCCTCGTCGGCGAGCGTGACGGCGGCGCGCAGGATCCGGTCCCTGCTCAGGGGCGTCCGGCGTAGCGGATCAGCCTGCTCAACCATCTCGGTCCTCGTCTTTCCGGCAACGGTTGAACCATAACCGCATTGACAGGTGTACGGCGTACACCTACCCTACTTACATAAGGTGTACGCCGTACACCCGAGGGAGGGGAAATGAAAGCGATCGTCCAGGACCGATACGGCCCGCCGGAGACCCTCACGCTCGCGGACGTCGACACGCCGGTGCCCGCCGCCGACGAGGTGCTCGTACGGGTCGAAGCCGCCGCGCTCAACGCGTACGACTGGCATGCCATGCGTGGCGATCCACGGATGGCACGCTTGGCCATGGGCCGGTCAAGGCCCCGGGCACGCATCCGCGGCCGCGACTTCGCCGGCCGGGTTGAGGCCGTCGGCACCAACGTTCGACAGGTAGGCCCGGGTGACGCCGTCTTCGGCGACCTCGGCGACGCCAACGGCGCGTTCGCCGAGTACGTATGCGTACCCGAGACCCTTGTCGCGCCGAAGCCGGCGAACCTGACGCCGCAGCAGGCGGCCGCCCTGCCACTGGCCGGTGTCACCGCGCTGATGGGACTGTGCGACGTCGGGCAGGTAGAGCGTGGCCACCACGTCCTCATCAACGGCGCGTCCGGCGGCGTCGGCACCCTGGCCGTCCAACTGGCCAAGGTGCTCGGCGCGACCGTGACCGGGGTGTGCAGCACCCGCAACGCCGACCTGGTCCGCTCCCTCGGCGCCGACCACGTCGTCGACTACACCCGCGACGACTTCACCCGCGACGCCCGCCGCCACGACGTCGTGTTCGACCTGGTCGGCAACCGCAACCTCAACGGACTCCGGCGGGTGCTGACCCCGACCGGGACGCTGGTGCTCTCCGGCGGCGGCGTGTACCGCGGCGGCAGTCTCATCGGACCGGTCTGGCTCATCACGCGCGGGCAACTGTTGGCGCCCTTCGTTCGGCACCGCATCGTCACGCTCACCACGACCCTCAGCCGGCAACACCTCGACACGCTCCGCGCCCACGCCGAGGCCGGCCGCCTCACCCCGGTCATCGACCGGACCTATCCGCTCCACGAGGTGCCCCAGGCCATCCGGTACCTCGAAGGTGAACACGCGCGGGCGAAGGTCGTCATCACCATCTGATCCGCCGGCCATCACCCTTCCTGGAGACCGGGCACGGGTGGCCGTGGCACGGTCGCACCACGCGGATGGGTACGGCAGGCGCCGGGTGCCGGCGCGGTGAGGACGCGCCGGCACGGCGACCACCAGGTCTGGTGGGACGCTCAGACGTCCGCGTAGTGGAGGTTGAACAGCCAGCCCTGCTCCGACCCGCCGTTGGCGCTCCACTGGATGATCTCCGCGCCGTTGGCGGTGCTGCCACCGCCGGACACGGAGAGGACCTTGCCGCTCTTGCCGTTGACCAGGTAGCCGTTGGATGGGTACCAGTCCTGCTCGGGTCCGCCGTTGCAGGTCCACTGGATGATGTTGGCGCCGTTGCTGGTGCTGCCGCCACCGGAGACGGAGAGGCACTTACCGCTCTTGCCGTTGACGAGCGTGCGGCCGGACCAGCGCCAGACCTGCTCCCAGCCGTCGTTGCAGGTCCACAGGATGGCGTTCGCGCCGTTGGCGGTGCTGCCGCCGCCGGCGATCGACATGCACTTGCCGCTCTTGTAATTGATGATCTCGTACCAAGAGGCGGCCTGGGCCGGCGATGCGACCGCGAGCGACGACGCGACCGCCGCTCCCGTGACGGCCAGCCCTGCCAGGGTCCCCCGAGTCTTCCGCTGCACGCGTGCCTCCGAACTGTCGTCCGACCAATGTGGACGATCACACGATCGCCTTGGTGACGACCCTACGCAGACCGGACAGACGGGCAGAACCCATTCAAGATCGGATTCAACCGGTGTTCACGCCCCGGTAACAGCCGATCTGCCGGCGCTCGTCGCGGCGGGCCGCGCGGACACCCGCGGCAGGGCGCGGATGTCGACCCGGCTGTCGACAATGATCTTGCACATCGGGCAGATCGACCACAGCCGGTAACGACATCATTGCGGTACGCGCCGATGGCGGACGCCATGATTCGAGGGCGTCCGACGCCGCACTACGCCCCACCCGCCCTCGCGGCCGGCGACGAGGCCAACTCCCACGCTCCGGGCCCAGGCCGCCAAGATCGTCAAGATTCCATACTCGGACCTGGTGCTATACGGTCGGGGGGTGAAAACCGAGCGCCACTGGTGGAACGGCAACCGCACTGTGCGGGGGCGTCGCGACGTGTTCATCCGCACCGACGGCGAGTCATGGGAGGTCGAGGCCCGAGCCGGCGGCGACGCCGGCCGGTCGAAGATCCACCAGTGCCCGGGCCGACAGTCGGCGGAGATCCTGGCCCGGGCATGGATGGACGAACAGAGCCGGTGGCAGGTCGTGGCACCCTGATCGACCGGCGCCGATGCTCGTTCACCGTCCGTCAGCTGGCAGCGGGACCCGGCAGCGGGTTCGAGTAGACTGACAGCACGGCCCGCCCAGCAAGGCGGCCGGGTTCGATGTCCCACGCCACGCGCCGCGGCCGAAACGGTCAGCGCCGGGCGGGACGTCCCTTCGACGTTCGGAGCCATCATGGCGGCACGCCGCCCACGCCAGACCACCTCATCCAACGCCACCAGCTTCGCCGACCTCGGCGTGCCCGACGCGCTGAACCGCGTGCTGGCCGCGACCGGGGTGGACCGGCCGTTCCCGATCCAGGCCGCGACGCTGCCCGACGCGCTCGCCGGGCGGGACGTGCTCGGTCGGGGCCGCACCGGTTCGGGTAAGACCTATGCCTTCGTGCTGGCGGTGCTGACCCGCCTGGCCGCCACCGCCACGCCACGGCGGGCCGGGCGCCCTCGGGCACTGATCCTCGTACCCACTCGGGAACTGGCCACCCAGATCGACAGCGTGATGGCGCCGCTGGCGGAGGCGCTGTCGCTACGCACGATGACGATCTTCGGTGGCGTCGCCGCCCGACCCCAGATCTCCGGGCTGCGCGCCGGGGTTGACGTCCTGGTGGCCTGCCCGGGCCGCCTCGCCGACCATGTCGGGGCCGGCAACGCGCTCTTGGACGCCGTCGAGATCACCGTGCTCGACGAGGCCGACCACATGGCCGACCTCGGCTTCCTGCCCACCGTACGGCGGCTGTTGGACCAGACCCCGCGCGGCGGGCAGCGCCTGCTGTTCTCCGCCACCCTGGACGCCGGCGTCGATGTCCTGGTGCGGCGGTTCCTCACCGATCCGGTCGTGCACAGCGTCGACTCGACGCTGTCGCCGGTCGCCGCGATGGCGCACCACGTCCTGCACGTCCACGCCGACGACCGGTTCGCCGTGCTGGTCGAGCTGGCCGCCGCGCCGGGCCGCACCGTGGTGTTCACGCGTACCAAGCGGGGCGCGAAAACCCTCACCCGCCGGCTGGTCGCGGCCGGTGTGACCGCCGTCGAACTGCATGGCAACCTGGCCCAGGCCGCGCGCGCCAGGAACCTGCAGGCGTTCTCCGCCGGGCAGGCGCGCACGCTGGTCGCCACCGACATCGCCGCCCGGGGGATCCACATCGACGACGTGGCCCTCGTCGTGCACGCCGACCCGCCGGAGGAGCACAAGGCGTACCTGCACCGCTCGGGCCGTACCGCCCGGGCCGGCGCGGCCGGGACCGTGGTCACGCTGATGACCGACGGACAGGTGCCCGAGGTGCGGGCATTGACCCGCAAGGCGGGCATCACGGCGACCACGACGCGGCTGCGTCCGGGTGACGCGCTGCTACGCGAACTCGCCCCCGGGGAACGGACGCTGGTCCCCCAGCCCGTGCCGCAGTCCGCCGGCCCGCAGCACGAGGCGCAGCCCGCCCACGGCGGCCGGGGCCGACGCGGCGGCAAGCCGGCGCCGACCACCTCGACACCATCCGCGCCGGCGCGATCCGGTGCGGCGGCCTTCTCCGCCCGGGCCCGGCCGGGCGCCCGCCGCGGCGGGCGCTGACCCCTGCCCCCCCCCGACGGGGCCGAGCACCGAGACCTCGGTGAGTCCGGCGGGTCCCGCCACAGCCGGCGCGCGAACAGGGACTGGTACGACGGCTCCTTCGATGAGCGCGACGCCGACCTCGCGTCGCGCTCATCGAAGGCGGGAGGAAGATCCGTGGGCGTACCCGGCGGCCGTCCGGCCATGCGCACGGTGCATCGGGGGCCTGGTCGCCGGACGCCGCCGTTTGGTAGGCCGGACCCGCACCGGGATGGCCACGCCCGAAGGGGCGATGTCGGGCATTCTTTGTGCTGCTGGGCATGGCTATTTCCCGGTTCGCCGTCCGATTCGAGCGAATTGCCGTAGGCGCCCGCCCCCGATCTGGCGAACAAGTCTTTGACCTGGCTGCGGCATGATCACTCCGGTTGTTCGCCGGCGAACTCCGGAACCTCGGACTGATCCGAACGGCCTTTCTTTCGCACGAGTACCGGCGGTGCAACCCGTCTGTCCACTCAGGAGGCGCGCACCCGCCCACCGCCCTGGACCGACCCCGGAAACGCTCGCCCACCAGGCCAGACAAAGATCAGTTGGCGGCGCTTCGGCGCCCACCTCGTCGCCGTGCAAATCGGGCCCGAAGGGCGGTCGGCAGTGATACCGATCCACTCAGGATGGTCCATTTGCCGAGTTTGCTGGCGCCTTCGCAGTCCCGGGTCGGTTTCGTTGACCACGGAATCACGACTTGATCTTTGATCTGGACGGCGTCCGGCGGGCGTGTCATCATGTGCAACCAGACTTGACACCGGAGCAGATTGATGAGCCAGATGGCGAGTCAGACGACGGGCAGTGATCGCCGTGAGCATCCAAAGGACAGTGCCGTGGTCACTTTGTCGACTGCTGGGGCCCCCACCGTCCCCGCCCAGGTGCTGCGCCATGCGGACAGCACGCCCGACCAGATCGCGGTGATCGACCACGGTGGAAGCATCACCTATCGTGATCTGGTCGAGCGTGCCAGCACTCTCGCCGCTTCCCTGCGGTCGGCGCTGAATGACGTCGACGACTCGACCGACCCGGTCGTCGCGGTCCTGTGGCCGCGTACCGCGGAGGCCGTGGTCGCCCAGCTGGCCGCCTGGTTCTGCGGTGCGGCGTTCCTGCCGCTGGACTCGGGACTGCCGGCGGCTCGGATTCGCGACATCCTCACCTGGGCCGGCTGCCGGGTCGCCACGGTCCACAGCGGGCTCGTCAACGCGCTTCCGCCGGACGTGACCCCCGTGGTCGCCGGCAACGGCCACCTCACCAGCCTCGCCGCGACGGACCGGCTCGCCTACGTCATCTCCACCTCGGGCTCCACCGGGAAACCGAAGCAGGTCGAGATCGAGCACCGTAGCCTTGCCGGCACGCTGAGCTGGTACGCGCGGTTTTTCGGGCTCGGCCCGGGAGTACGCACTGCGGCCTTCGCGGGGCTGGCCTTCGACGCGTGTCTGCTGGATCTGTGGGCCCCGCTGATGACCGGCGGGACCGTGCTGCTCGCAGACGAGAAGGTGGTCCACGACCCCGACCTGATCGCGGCCACGCTGCGCGAGGTCGACCACAGCTTCCTCGCCACCCCACTCGCGGAACAGCTCCTGCGAAGCAACGTGGACACCGGCCGGCTGGCCACCCTCGCCACCGGCGGTGATCGCCTGCGCACCTGGCCGCCCACCGACTTCGGCGCGGCCGTGCACAACCTGTACGGTCCGACCGAGGCGACCATCCTGGTCACCGCGACCGGAGACCTGCGGGCCAGCCGGGACCGCTCGGCACCGCCCCCGATCGGCCGGCCGGTCGCGGGCGCCCGGCTCACCCTCGACCTGCCCGCCGCCCGACCGGGCGACGAGGGCGAACTGCTCATCGCCGGTGACGGGCTCGCCCGGGGATACCGCGACGCGCCGCAGGAGACGGAAGCCGCCTTCGTCGCCGCGCCGGACTCGGCGACCCGCCGCTACCGGTCCGGTGACATCTGTCGTTGGACGGCGGACGGCGAGTTGAGCTTCGTCCGCCGGGTCGACGGACAGGTCAAGATCCGCGGCAACCGCATCGAACTGCGAGAGGTGGAGCTCGCCCTGCTCGACGTACCACGGGTGACCCAGGCCGCCGCCGACGTGACCCACCGGGCGGGCGAGGCGCTGCTGACCGCCTGGGTCGCCGGTCCCGTGGACGCCGAACAGGTGGGTGCGCACCTCCGGCACCGGCTGCCGGGCTCGATGGTTCCGGGCCGGATCGAGGTGCTCGCGGCGCTGCCGCTGACGGTCAACGGAAAGCTGGACCGGGCGGCGCTGCGGGCCATGCCTGCCATCGCCTCGGACGACACCGCGCCGGCGTCCGCCGAGCCGGGCGGCGGCGGGTCGCCGGCCCGCCGTTCGGTGACGCAGGCCTGGCGGACCGTGCTCGATTCGGCGCCGGGCCCGGACGACGACTTCTTTCTCACCGGCGGGGATTCCCTCCTCGCGGTACGGCTCACCGCCTACGTGCGGCGCGAGCTCGGCATCGAACTCAAGTCGTCGGTGCTGTACGAACACCGACGTTTCGCCGACTATCTCGCCGAGATCGAGGCGTTGCACGCGAGGCAGAAGGCAGGTTCGGCGGCCGGCGGCGGACCGGGAGCGATCCGGTGAGCCGTATCGCGTTACGGCAGGTCGCTCACGGGTCGGGGCGGTGCCTGCTGTCGGTGGAGTTCCCCGGTGACTCCTCGGGTCCCGGACTCGCGGCCGCCCTCGCCGGGCAGGGCGAGGAGTACGAGATCTGGCGACTCGACCCGGTGACCACTCTCGACCTGCAGGCCGAGTTGCCTGACTATGCGGCGCTCGCCCGCCTGTGCGTGGCGGAGTTCCAGCGGCTGCGCCCAGGAGCGGACCCGGCGGTGTCGGTGGTCGGATACTGCAGTGCGGCCCGCTTCGCCCACCACGTCACCGGGGCCCTGGCAACGGCCCGTCTTACGCCGCGTTCACTCGTTCTGGTCGCCCCACGGCATCCGACCGAGCAGACCGTCTGGGACGAGTTCGACCTGCTGTGCCGAAAGCTGACCGGCGACAGCCACGGCGATCCGGTGTTCCCGCTGCTCGACGACGCGACGGCGGCGATCGGCCGGTTGACGACGCGGCTGGCCGATCAGGCCCGCGACTTCGCCACCATGGCCGGCTACGGCCCCACGGAAGCGGCGGAGGCCGTGGACGAGATCGTCGGTCGCTACCGGGCCTGGTTGTGGTTTCTGCTCCAGGCAGCCCGACCCGCCACGCCGCAGATCCCGTGTCCGACGACGGAGATCGTCGCGGACGGCGGGCAGCCGGCGGCCGACGAGGCGGGCACCGTTCGGTCCGGCAGTCCTGCTGAGCTGGCGGGCCTGGTGCTGAAGGCCGCCTGAAGGGCAACCGAACCCCAGAGATGCGAGATGAGCCGTGACAACAGAACAAGCCCCGGGCAGGTCCGAGACCGCGGTGTACGAGGTCGTGGCGGCGGCATGGAGCGCCGCGCTGAACCGGGACCCGGTGACCGACGATGACGACTTCTTCGCCCTCGGCGGGGATTCGCTGGCCGCGATGCGGATGGCCGCCAGCCTGCGTACCGCGCTGGACGTGCAGGTGCGGATGAACGCGGTCTTCCAGCATCCGACCCTGGCCGAGTTCGTCGCCAGCCTGCGAGCCGAGTACGGACCGGAGGTGGAAAAGGCCGCCGAGCAGTACCTGACCGTGCTGGGCTACTCCGACGACGACGTCCAGGCAGCGCGGGAGAAGATGCGGTGACCAACCTGCTCACTCCCCGGAAGGCGGCGCTGCTCGCGGCGCTCCGCGCCGGCCAGGCCGGGCCACCGCTGGACCGGATCACCTCGGGTGGCCCGACCGGCACGGCGAGGACCTCGTACGCCCAGCGGCAGATGTGGTATCTGAACCGGCTGGCCCCGGACGAGCCGACGTACCTGGTGCCGGTCGCGTACCGGTTGCGGGGACGCCTCGACGAGTCCGCGCTGGCGTGGTCCCTGGACACGGTCGTGGAGCGGCACGCGTCGCTGCGCACCTCGTTGCGCACCGAGGGTGACGAACCGGTGCAGGTGGTACGCGACGCCGAGCCGGGACTGCTGAACATCGTGGACCTCACCGGGGTGCTGCCGGCGCGGCGGGAGGCGCAGGTGCTTACCCGCCTCGCCGCGCAGGCGGAAACGCCCGTCGACCTGGCCCGCGACCCGGTGCTGCGGGCCAGCCTGCTGCGCTGCGCACCGGACGATCACGTACTGCTGCTGGCGTTCCACCACGCCGCGATCGACGAGTGGTCGCTACGGATCTTCGACGAAGAGTTGGGCGAGCTGTACGCGGCACGGCTGGCCGGGCGGACGCCGGTGCTGGCCGAGCCACCGATCACGTACGGCGACTACGCCGCCTGGCAGCACGAGTGGCTGGGCGGCCCGGAGGCGGCGACCCAGCTTGAGTACTGGCGGGACCGGCTGGCCGGCGCGCCCGCCGTCCTGGACCTACCCGTCGACCGGACCCGCCCGGCCGAGCCCTCGGTCGCCGGAGCTGTCCGTACCTTCCCGCTCGATGTCCCACAGGACGCGCTGCGAGAGCTGTGCCGGCGGTTTCGGGTCACGCCGTACATGGTGACCCTGGCCGCCTTTCAGGTGCTCCTGGCCCGCTACACCGGGCAGCGCGACATCGTGGTCGGCGCGCCCGTGGCCAACCGCCAGCGGGCCGAGACCGAGGCGATGATCGGCCTGTTCGTCAACACGGTCGCGATCCGCTGCGACCTGGCGGACAACCCCTCCTTCGCCGAGCTGCTCGGCCGGGTCCGGTCGGCCGTCCTGGACGCCAACCAGCATCAGGACCTGCCGTTCGAGAAGCTCATCGAGGCCCTGCGGCCGGTCCGGGAGCCAGGTCACAGCCCGCTGGTCCAGGTCATGTTCATGTACGGCGACCAGCCGGCGCCGCCGCGCCTCACCGAAATCAGCGCCGCGCGGATCGACGTGCCGCTGCGTACGGCGAAGTTCGACCTGACCCTGGGCGTCCGCAACACCGCCGGCGAACTCACCGTGGACATCGAATACCGGACGGACCTGTTCGAGGACAGCACCGTCGAGCGGATCGCCGGGCACTTCCACGTGCTGCTCGGCGCGCTGCTGGCCGATCCGGCGGTCCCGGTAAGCGCCGCACCACTGCTCACCGCCGGCGAGCTGGATCAGCTGCGGACCTGGAGCCGAGGCGCCGCCACCGCCCCGGCCGCCACCGCCCCGGACCCGGCCGGCCCGACGGCGGAGCACGCGCCGGTGGAGCCGGTGCACGCCCTCATCGCGGCCCGGGCCGCGACGAACCCGCACGCCCCGGCGGTCGTGGACGGGACGCACACCCTCAGCTACGCGGAACTGGACACGCACGCCGAGGCGCTGGCCCGGGTGTTGCACACCCACGGCGTGGGCGTGGGCGGACTGGTGGCGATCCTCGTGGAACGCCGGGCCGAACTGGCCGTGGCGGTGCTGGCCGTGCTCAAGGCCGGCGGGGCGTACGTACCGCTGGACCCGTCGAATCCCGCGGCGCGGCTGCGGTACGTCCTGGACGACACCGCCGCGCCGGTGGTGCTCACCTCCGCCACCCTGCGGCGGCTGCTGCCCGAGACAGCCGCGGCTCTGATCGACGTCACGCTGGACGCCGCGCCCGGTGCGGACGACGCCCGGGCGGTCTGGGACGCACCGGCACCCGGACCGAACGACCTGGCCTATGTCATCTACACCTCGGGGTCGACCGGGCAGCCCAAGGGTGTCATGGTCCCCCACCGCGGCGTGACCAACTACGTGACCTGGGCTGCACAGGCGTACCAGGTCGGCCCCGGCGACGTCGTGCCGCTGCACTCCTCGATCGCCTTCGACCTGACGGTGACCAGCCTGCTGGTACCGCTGGCCGCGGGCGCCACGGTGCGGATGCTCGGCGAGCAACTCGGCCCGCAAGGGCTCGGCGAGGCGTTGCGTGGCCGGTCGGTCCCCTTCGGACTGGTGAAGATCACCCCCGCCCAACTGGAGCTCGTCAACCGGCAGGTCGGGCCGGCCGAGGCACCCGACGGTACCCGGTGTTTCGTCATCGGCGGCGAGAACCTGCGCGCCGATCAGGTCGCGCTGTGGCGGGAGCACGCGCCGGACACCCGGCTGATCAACGAGTACGGCCCGACCGAGGCGGTGGTCGGCTGCGTCGCGTACGAGGTCGATTCGGCCACGCCGGACGACGGGTCCGTTCCGATCGGCCGGCCCATCGCCAACACCGAGTTGTACGTGCTCGACGAGTGGGGCAACCGGGTCCCGATCGGCGTGGTCGGCGAGCTGTACATCGGGGGCGCGGGCCTGGCCCGGGGATACCTCAACCGGCCCGACCTGACGGCCGAACGCTTCGTTCGGCACCCGTTCCGCACCGTCGAGGGCGCTCGCCTGTACCGCACCGGCGATCTGGTGCGCTACCGGCCGGACGGCAACCTGGTGTACCTGGGACGCACCGACTCCCAGGTGAAGGTGCGCGGCTACCGGGTGGAGTGCGGCGAGATCGAGGCGGCCATCGGACGACAGTTGCCCGCGGCCGAGGTGGCCGTGCTGCCGCGTGGGGACACGCCACAGGATCGGCGACTGGTGGGATACGTCGCCGGGGTCGCACCCGACCAGCGGCACGCCGACCCGTTACGCGAGGCGCTGCGGTCGGAGTTGCCGCCGTACATGATCCCGTCCGCGATCGTCTTCCTCGACGCGTTGCCGGTGACCGGCAACGGCAAACTCGACGTGGCGGCCCTGCCCGCCGAGTCGGCCGCCCCGACCCGGCCCGCCGCGCCGGTGGCCACGCCGACGCACCACCCGACGGAAGCGCCATCTCCGGCCACCGGAGCCGACTTCGAGCAGTTGATCATCGAGGTGTGGCGCGAGGTGCTCGACCCGCCGCACGTGGACGTGGACGACAACTTCTTCGACCTCGGCGGCCACTCACTGCGGCTGCTCGCGGTCCATGCCCGCCTGTGCGAGCGGCTCGGCGACGTGGTCAGCCTGGCCGACCTGTTCCGCCATCCCACCGTCCGATCGCTGTCGATGTTCCTGCGCCGGATGGTGGACGCCGCCACGCTGCCGGGCACCTCCGCGCCGGTGGTGGCGCCGATCCCACGCGCCGAGCCGGACGCCGGACCCGCGCCGCTCTCCTCCGGGCAGCACCGGCTGTGGTTCCTGGACCGGGTCTACGACGAGGTGGTCTACACGACGGGGAGCGCGCTGCGGCTCGACGGCGACCTCGACGTGGACGTACTGCGGGCCGCACTGTCCGAACTCCTCCGCCGGCACGAGGCGCTGCGTACCGTCTTCCCGGCGGGCACGGACGGCGACCCGGTCCAGGTGGTACTGCCGGTCGCCGCCATCGACCTGCCGGTGGTGGAGGTGCCCGCGGACCGGCCGTTCGCACCGGCCGGCACGGCGGTCGGGCGGGACCCCGTACACGCCGCGCTGCTCGCCGAGATCCACCGCCCGTTCGACCTGGCCGGCGGTCCGCTGTTCCGCCCGGTGCTGTTCCGGCTCGCCCCGGACCGGCACATCCTGTCGATGACCATGCATCACACCGTCACCGACGGCTGGTCCCTGGGCGTGATCAAAACCGAGGTGGCCGCGCTCTACAACGCCTTCCTGGCGGGTCAGCCGTCGCCACTGCCCGAGCTGGCCATCCAGTACCACGACTTCGCCCGTTGGCAGCATGCGCGGCTGGCCGCCACGACCGCCGCGGACTCGATGGCCTACTGGCTACGCCAGCTCGACGGCGCGGCCACCACGCTGGACCTGCCCACCGACCACCCGCGTCCGCCGGTGCAGACGTTCACGGGTGCGGTCAGCGCCCGGGTGTTGGGGCAACCGCTGACCGAGGGACTGCGCCAGCTCGCTCAGCAGGCCGGGGCGACGTTGTACATGACGCTGCTGGCGGCGTTCCAGACGTTGCTGTTCCGCTACAGCGGGCAGCGCGACATCTGTGTCGGCACGCCGGTGGCCGGACGGGTCCGGACGGAGCTGGAGCCGATGGTCGGCTTCTTCGTCAACATGCTGGTGCTGCGTACCGAACTGGACGGCGGCGCGAGCTTCGCCGACCTGCTCACCCGGGTGCGCCGGACGGCGCTGGAGGCGTACGACCACCAGGAGGTGCCGTTCGAGCGGGTGGTCGACGCGCTCAGGGTGCCCCGGGACCTGAGCCGCAACCCGCTGTTCCAGGTCATGTTCAACCTGCTGAACATCCCCGACCAGGGGGATCTCCGGATGAGCGGCCTGCGGGTGACAGAGCTCGACGTGGAGCCGGAGGTCGCCCAGCAGGACCTCGCGCTGTACGCGTACGAGGTCGACGAGGGGTTGCGCCTGCGGCTGGAGTACAACTGCGCGTTGTTCGAGCCGGCGACCGCCGAACAGCTGATGGAGCACCTGGAGACGCTACTCACCGCGGTCGTCGCCGATCCGGGCGTCCGGCTGTCCGAGGTGGACCTGCTGACCCCCGCGGACCTGCACCGGCAGGTGGTCGAGTGGAACGACACGGCCCGCCCGACGCCGGACCGGACCCTGACCCAGTTGTTCGAGCGGCAGGTAGGCACGGCACCGGACCGTCCCGCGGTCACGTTCGGGAACACCACGCTCAGCTACGCCGAGCTCAATGCCAGGGCCAACGTGCTGGCCCACCGGCTGCGCGGAGCCGGAGTCGGGCCGGACGTCCCGGTGGCGGTCTCGCTGGAGCGTTCCGAACGGTTGATCGTGGCGTTGCTGGGAATTCTCAAGGCCGGTGGCGCCTACGTGCCGGTGGACCCGTCGTATCCGATTGAGCGGCGGCGGTACGTGCTGGACGACAGCCGGGCGGCGGTGCTGGTCACCGAGGAGAGCCTGGCCGGGCAGTTCCCGGAGTTCGCCGGCGAACTGTTGTTCTGTGACGAGACCGGGCCAGGATCGAAACCCTCGGATCGCGGTCCGGCGGAGACGAATCCCGAGCCGCTGACGACACCCGACCACCTGGCGTACGTGATCTACACCTCCGGCTCCACCGGCCGCCCCAAGGGGGTACGCATCCGGCAGGCCGGTCTGGTCAACCTGCTCATGGCGATGCGGGAGAAGCCGGGGATCGGCGCCGACGACAGCATGCTCGCCATGACCAGCTACGCGTTCGACCTGTCCGTGCCGGACTTGTTCCTGCCGCTGGTCGTGGGCGCCCGCATCGTGATGGCATCGCGGGACGTGGCGTACGACGCGGCACGGCTGACCGACCTGCTCGACGCCGAGGGCGTCACCCTCATGCAGGCGACCCCGGCGACGTGGCGACTGCTGATCGACTCCGGCTGGGCCGGCCGGCCAGGGTTGCGGGCGATCTGCGGCGGTGAGGCCCTGCCCGCGCCGCTGGCCAGGGACCTGGCCGAGCGGGTGCGCGAGCTGTGGAACCTGTACGGCCCCACGGAAGCCACGGTCTGGGCCACGGCCGAGCGGATCGAACGGGGCGCCCCGGAGGTGACCATCGGTCGCCCGCTCGCGAACAGTCGGGTGTATCTGCTCGACGCCGCGATGCGTCCGGTACCGGTCGGCGTCGTGGGCGAACTCCATCTGGGCGGGACCGGGCTGGCCCGCGACTACCTCGGGCAGCCCGAGCTCACCGCCGAGCGCTTCGTGCCCGACCCGTTCGGCGACGGGCGGCTCTACCGCACCGGGGACCTGGGCCGGTACCGGCACGACGGCAGGATCGAGTTTCTCGGCCGCAACGACTCGCAGGTGAAGGTACACGGGTACCGGATCGAGCTGGGCGAGATCGAGTCGCTGCTGCAGCGTCACCCTGCGGTGCGGGAGAGCGCGGTCGTCGTCCGCGAGGACGCCGGTGAGCCGGTCATCGTGGCGTACCTGTCGCTGCGCCCGGACACCGCCGACGGAACCGGTGGGGACGAGATCACCGGCTCCGCGTCGTGGCGGACCTACCTGCGTAGGTACCTTCCCGACTACATGGTGCCGGTGGCGTTCGTCGTGTTGGACGCCCTGCCGTTGACGACGAACCGCAAGGTCGACCGGAACGCGTTGCCGGCCTGGCGGCGCGGCGGTGACGGGGCCGGCGGGGCCGCGCCGCAGACCCCGTTGCAGCACGCGCTGGTCGCGCGCTGGGCGGAGGTGCTGGGCTACGAGACGGTCGGCATCGACGACGACTTCTTCGATCTCGGCGGCGACTCGTTCAAAGCGATCAAGGCGCTACGTGGGCTGGAAACGCCGATCAGCGTACTGGATCTGTTCCGCCACACCACCATCCGTTCGCTGACCGAGCACGTCGAGAGTTCGGCGGGGTCGGACGACCGGCTGCTGCACGAACTCACCGCGTCGAGGCCCGGCGTGCCGACCACGATGACCCTGGTCTGCGTGCCGTTCGCGGGCGGAGGTGCGGCCACCTTCCGGCCGCTCGCCGAGGCGCTGCCCGGGGGTGTCTCGCTCTACGCGCTGGAGCGGCCGGGACACGACCTGAACCGGGTCGACGAACCACAGCTGTCCATGGACGAGATCGTCACGCGCTGCGTGGCGGAGGTGGTCGACGGGATCACCGGACCGGTGGTCGTGTACGGGCACTGCGTCGGTGGGGCGATAGCCGTCGAGTTGGCCCGCCGCCTCGAAGCCGCCGGTGTCGACCTGGTCAAGGTCGTGATCGGCGCCCACTTCCCCGCCCCCAGGTTGCCCGGCCGGCTGTCCCGGTGGCGACGTCGATGGTTCCCGGCGGAACGCTGGACGTCCAAGCGGGTTGCCCTGGAGAACCTGCGCGCTCTCGGTTTCTTCACCGACGTCCTGGACAAGCGGGAGAAGGAACTGGTCATGCGGGTCGCCCTCGCCGACTGGACGATCGGTGAGGACTACTACACCGACGTCTACGCCGACGGGCCGCCGGACAGACTGCGCGCGCCGATCGTCTGTGTGATCGGCGCGGGCGACCGGTCCACCGAACTGTTCGAGGAGCGGTACCTCGAGTGGGAGTTCTTCAGCGACTCGGTGTCGCTGGAGGTGATCGAGGGAGCCGGCCACTACTTCGCGAAGCACCAGGCCGGCGACCTCGCGGAGATCATCACCCGTACCGCCGAACGGGGTCCGGCGGCGGCACCCGCCGAGCCCACGGCGGCCGCTGCCCAGCCGGAGCCCGCGCCGTCGCCGGACCCGCGGACCGCCGCGCCGCAGGCGCCGACCCCGGGTACGCGTCCGACCACCCGACCGGCCCGGACCAGCCTGAGCGTCTTCTACCGGGTCGCCTTCGGTCAGCTCGTGTCCCTGATCGGCAGCGGACTGACCAGCTTCGGGATGGGCCTGTGGGTGTTCCAGCGGACCGGATCGGTCACGCTGTTCGCCACCGCCGCGGTGCTGGCGTTGCTGCCCGCGGTGGCGCTCTCCCCGATCGCGGGCGCCGTGGCCGACCGGTGGAACCGACGACTGATCATGGTGTTCGCGGACACCCTGGCCGCCAGCGGCACAGTGGGGCTGGGACTGCTGTTGTGGCTGGACCGGGTCCAGCTGTGGCACATCTTCACGGCGATCACCATCACCGCGGTCTCCAGCGCCTTTCAGCAACCCGCGTATCTGGCCGCCGTCACGCAACTGGTGCCGAAGCGGTACTACGGTCGGGCCAACGGCATGGCTTCCCTCGGTGGGGCCAGCGGCACCCTGTTGGCTCCACTGCTCGGTGGCGCACTGGTCAGCACGATCGGGCTGCGCGGCATCATCGTCATCGACCTGCTGACCTTCGCCGTCGCGGTGACCATCACCCTCTCGGTGCGGTTCCCCGACCTGATGTTCAAGCGGCGTGAGGAGTCGTTCGGCCGGGAGGTCTCGGGCGGCTTCCGATTCATCGTGCGCCGGCAGAGCCTGCTCGCGATGATCCTGCTCACCACGCTGCTCAACTACTTCTTCGCCATGGTCGAGGTGTTGGCCACGCCACTGACGCTGTCCTTCGGCGATCCGTCGGTCCTCGGGGTGGTGCTCGGGGCCAGCGGTGCCGGGCTACTGCTGGGCAGCATCGCCATGAGTGTGTGGGGTGGGCTGGCACGGCGGGCGGTGGGCATCCTCGCCAGCGTGCTGCTCCTCGGCGTCGCACTGATCACCGTGGGCCTGCGGCCGAGCCCGGTCTTCCCGGCGTTGGGGCTGTTCGGCATGGGACTGGCGACCGCGTTCGTCAACACCCACTGGCTGTCCGTCGTGCAGACCAAGGTCGGCCTGGAGTTGCAGGGCCGGGTCATGTCGACCGGGATCATGCTCTCCTGGTTGATGGTCCCGGCCGGATTCCTGTCCGCGGCGCCGCTGGTCGACAACGTCTTCGGGCCACTGGCCGCGAATGGTTCTGTGGCGGCTGTGCTCAACGCGGTTGTCGGGGACGGCCCGGGTCGGGGAATCGCGGTGACCACCGTCTTCGCGGGGCTGTGCACCCTCCTGCTCGGCGCCGCCGGCTTCGCCTACCGGCCGATCCGCAGGCTGGACGAGGTCCTGCCGGACGCCGAGACGAGCGCGGTGATTCTGCGGGACAAGGATCGGCTGCAGGCACTCGCCGACCACCATCTGGCCGAGACGCAGCGGGGGCGGTAGCGGACGTGTTGGATCAAGGGTCGCGTGTTCTCCTGTTGGCCTATGACCTGGGTGCCGCGGCTCCGCTCGGGATAGCTGCCGCCGCGCGGGGTCTCTGCCGGATCGTCTTCCTCGCCGATCGTTCGCGGCCACATGTCGCCGATCAGTACGACGCGATGTGCGAACTGGCCGACGTCGTGGACATCAGCGGGCTCGACGCGGACGAGGTGTGGCGGAAGGTCTCGGAGATCGGTGCCGCCGGCGCTGTCACCTTCAGCGAGTTTCAGCAGCGGCTCGTCTCCGGCCTCGCGCACCGGGCGGGATGGCGCGGCCACGGGCCACGAACCGCGGCCCTGCTCACCGACAAACTCCTGCAGCGTCAGCGCCTGTCGGACGCGGGCGTCCAGTCGACGCGTACCGCGCCGATCGCCGATGAGTCCGACATCGAGAAGGCGGCCGTCGAGGTCGGCTTTCCCGCTGTCCTCAAACCGCGGCAGGGTGCCGCGAGCGCGCACACCCGGTTGGTCGGGTCGGTCGAGGAATGCCGAGCCGCCTTCCGTGACACCCCGGCCGGTGTGTCGCCGTTCGTGCTGGAAGAGTTCCTCGTGGGCGATCCGGATGCCGCCGGGGCCGGCTGGGGCGACTTCGTCTCGGTGGAGTCGGTCGTGCAGGCGGGCGTGGTCCAGACGGTCTGCCTGACCGGGAAACATCCGCTCGCGGAACCCTTCCGCGAGACCGGCGACGTCCTCCCGCACACCCTGGGCAGCTCCCTCGCCGAGGATGTCGTACGGCTGGAGCGAGCCGCGCTGAACGCACTCGGCGTGCGGGACGGGGTGTGCCACACCGAGATCAAGCTGACTGCCGACGGACCGCGCGTCATCGAGGTCAACGGGCGGCTGGCCGGGTATCTGAACGGGCTGCTTCGGCAGGCGACCGGGACCAACATGATCCGGATCGCTCTCCAGGTCGCACTCGGTGAGCCGGTGGCCATCTCGCCGCCGGAGGTCGACGGGGTCGCGTACCAGCGGTTCGTCGCGCCCCCGCCAGGCAGCCGCGAGGTCGTCTCACTGGACGCGTTGGACGGGCTGGAGCGTCTGCCCGGTGTCGACTGGGTCAACGTACGGGCCGAGGTCGGCCAACGGGTGAACTGGCACGAGGGCACCCAGAACATGCTCGCCATCGTGCACGGCTCGGCGCGAAGCCATGCCGAAGTGCTGTCCCTGATCGGGCACTTCGAGCACGCCGCGCGGGAATGCTGCGCCTGACCCGCCGCAACGCCGAGGTGAGTGCCTCACCGATCGCCGCAAGGGGTTCTGGTCTAGGGTTACGAGATCGCGTCACGGGGGCTGGGGAGGAAGAGCATGGCCGAGTACCCCCAGTTGCTGCACACCGTACTCGACACCACGAGGCCGCGAGAACTCGCCGAGTTCTACCGGCAGTTGCTTGGACTGCGGTACCGACCCGGCGACGAACCATCAGCAGACGGGACGGCTGGCGACGAGGACTGGCTCGTGCTGGTCGACTCGGCCGGGGTACGAAAGCTCGCCTTCCAACTGGTTGATCATCTGCCCCGGTCAACCTGGCCCGAGCACGACGTCCCGATGCAGATGCACCTGGATTTCACCGTCTCGACCTCAGCCGAGTTGCAGCGGCAGCGTGAGCGGGCGGAGGCACTGGGCGCGAAGATCTTGCTAGACCGGACCGGGCACCCCGACGAGCCGCTGTATGTGTGTGCGGATCCGTCAGGTCACCCGTTCTGCGTCTTCGTTGCGTAACGTCGACTCCGACCGTCCGGATCGGAGGCACCGGACGCGAGGATCGCCGTGACCGACGCAAAGTCCCAGCCGCACGCCCCAGCCCACCGCTCAGGCACATGTGCCGTCCGGCTGGCCCCCTCAGCCGCCGTGCCTCGATCGCGTTACCGCCCGAGGATCGTCACCGCCAGCATGAGCACGAACAGGACAGCGGCGACACCATTGAAGACCATCACAGCCGAGGAACGCTTTGCCTTCCGCCGGCTCGGCGCCCCGAGGTGACCCTTCGCGAAGGTGACCAAGGGCGGGACGTACTCGATCTCGGCGGTCCGGCCGGACGCGACGGCGACAACCGCCTCCGCGCGGCCGGCCCGGCGCGGCAGGAGGTACGGCACCCACGCCTGTACGCGATGACGACCGGCGGCGACCGGAAGACGGTGGGTGCCCCAGGAGAGCGCCACCGGATCCCCACCGTCGAGTGACAGGCGGGGCTTGCTGGCCGCGTAGAGAAAGGTACCGGTCGGACGGCTGAAGGTGACGGAAACGGTTCCCTCGCGAGCGGCCGGGCTGCTGTCGTCAGTCATCGGATCCCTTCCGTGGTCGATTCCAACTGTTCTCCACGTCGCCGCCGAAGGCGGCGTCACCTCACCGACGGGCCAGGTCGCGGCGCAGCAGAAGCGCGCAGGCCACGATGCCGAGTCCGATCAGAGTCAGCGCGCCCACATCGAACGACGAGTACGGGCGCTTCCGGTTCCGGACCACCTCCGTCGGGTCACTGGCGGAATACTCGACCTCCATCCGGTCGCCCACCTTCGGGCAGGAGTTGCCGCAGTCGACCCACGCCTCATACCGTTTGGCGTCGACGAAGTACTCCATCTTCGCCTCGCCCGACCGGCCCCGCACCACCTGCAACGCGAGGCCGTCGACAACCTGACCGTCGCTGTACGTGCCGTTCCGGAACCGGAACGTGCCCGCCACCGATGCTGCGGGCACCAGGAAGAGCATCGCCAGAACGGTGGTCACGGCGACAAGTACGCGCGCTCGGCGGTCGTGGAAGTCACGCCCCATCTCGGCTCCTTCAACACCGTGGTCGGGGGTCGCTGGACCGGTCGCCCAGCGACCCCCGACACGTCGTCACGACATGATCGCGGACTGCCTACTTACCTTCAAGGAATGTGTTGAACAAGAGGCCGCCGGGATAGAGCTGGCCAGCCGTCCAGGCTCCGGCCTGAGCGGCAGATCCGGCAACGAAGGTATTGAACGGAGTGTCCCAGAACTTGACCCCCTTCACCCGGGCCCCTGGCACGAAGGCGAACATCAGATCCATGGCGGCGCCGGTCCCCGCGTCGACGTAGTCCCACGTCGTGACGGTTCCCGCCTTTTCCTTCTCCCTGAGGTTGTAGCCGCGCGACATGATGCTCACGCCGGCGACGACCAGGGCGAGCGCGCTGCAGGCACCCGCGGTGACGACGATGCAGAGCGCCGCAGCCCCCAAGCCGACGTATCCGCCGTACTTGTTCCACCAGTCTGCGGCACCTGCGACGAAGTCGGAGTCCATCACCTTGTTGGCAACTTCCTTCGTCTTGTCCCAGGCGTCGCTGGCTCCCTGCTTGACGTCCTCCCAGGTCTCCTTCAACGCCGGGACGGCGGTCTCGTTCCACCATTCGGGGATGTCCTCGGTCACGAACTCGGGAACCGTGTTGGTGACGAATTCGTCCACCGCGTTGTAGGCGTCCTTCGCGCAGTCGCCCCAGGTGAGGGGATTCCAGCTGCACGACGAGTGACCGTCGATCTCGACGCGGGAGATCGGGTTGCCGCCGGCGAAGGCGTACCGGTTGGCGTTCCAGGGGTCGAGGCCGAGCCGCAGGTCGGCCAGGGCGCCGTTGTAGCTGTCGCGGGTCAGGAACCGGTTGAGACCCGGATCGTACTTCCGGAAGCCCATGTCGTAGGTTCCGGAACCGCCGCCCTGCACCCGCTTGGCGTTGTACCGGTAGGTGTTGTACGGCTTCTTGTCCGGGTTCGCCGGATCCGCCTTGTCGAGACCGGTGAACTGGGCGGTGTCGTCGCTGCCGTAGGCGGTGTAGCCGTAGGTGGCCAGCGCGTTTCCGCCGGCGCCCGTCAGCACCTCGACATCTGTGTGCGTGTTGTACCCGTAGTAGGCGTACTCCTTGGCGCCGCCCGACTTGTGGGTGACCTGCGCGAGCCGTTCGCCCCAGGGCGAGTACTGGTAGGACCGGGTCACCGAACCGGCCACCTCTTCGTCGATGACGTCGCGGGACAGGCCCAGGTAGTCGAAGGTGGTGGTCTCCGCCTTGGCCGTACCAGCGTCGGTCGTCTCGGTCCTCGTACGGTCCAGGGGATCGAACGTGAACTTCGTGACCGACGTGCTGGTCCGATTCTCGACGACCCGGTCGAAGCCGTCGTAGACGTTGCGCTGCAGGAGCGTGCCACCGGCGGTGACGGCGTCCAGGCGGCCGAACGGGTCGTAGTTGTAGGAGGACTTGAGCCCGGACGTCGTCGACGTCAACAGCCGGTTCCGGTCGTACTCGAAGCTGGTGGTGACCCCGTCAGCCGACTGGGTAACCACGTTGTTGTTGGCGTCGTGGGCGTAGTTCTCCACCCCGGCGCCGGTCCCGGTCTTGATGACCGAGGCGATCCGGTCCCGCGGGTCGTAGGTGTAGTCGTACTGGGTGCTCAACGTGGCCGAGTTGTCGTCGGCGTTCATCTTGGTCGTCGTGCTGCGTTTCCGGTTGCCGTTGAGGTCGTACTCCATGTGGTAGTCGGCGACGACCCTGCCGCCGGCCGTCTTCTCGACCTGGGTCTTCGGCAACCCGTCCAGGTAGTACGTGTGGTCGACCACATTGCCGTTGCCCTTGACCTGCTGGAGTCGCTCTCCCCGGTCGGTGTACGTGAAGGTCGTCGTCTTCCGCTCGGGATCGTTCGCGGACGCTCCGTTGAGGACCGTCTCCACCAGGTCGCGAGCCTCGTAGGTGTACTTGGAATACGTCCGGTCGTGCCCGACCGTCAGCGGCGACCCGTTCTCGTTGTAGCTGAAGGACGTCGTGTTCTTCAGCCCGCCCGCCTTGAGCTCGCGTACCGTCTCGACCTGGTTGAGATCCGTGTAGGCCATCTCGTAGGTGTCGATCAGCGCGCCGGCGCTCTTGTCCTCGATCCTGGTCTGGTTGCCGTTCGGGTCGTAGCGGTAGCTGTAGTCGACCTTCTCGTCGTCGACGTCGGCCGTGTTGTCGCGGACGAGTTTGACCGCGTCGGCGACGACGGTGCCGGTGGCCTGGTCGGTCAGGGACACCGTGTGGGTGTTGCCTTCGGTGAAGCTGTAGGAGCCGAGGCTGACCCAGGTGCCGGTGTTGGTGGTCTGGTTGACGGTCTTGACGGTGTCACCGCCGCCGTGCTTGACGGTGTACTTGGCGTCGGTGGCGGCGCCGGTGACCTGCGGGTATTGGGCGAACACCTCGTACGTACCGGCCTGCGGCACGTTGAGTTGCCAGGTGAAGGTGTTGGTGCCGGTGCCCGCCGGGCGGGTGGCGTAGTCGGTGCCGTACTTGCCGGTCGCGGTGTTGGCGGCGGTCCAGGCGCCGGTGCCGGTGGTCGAGGTGTTGTTGAAGTCGGAGTTGTCGACCAGGACGACCTGCTTGCCGACGGGCACGCCGTCGTCGGTGCGGGTCGCGAGTTTGCCGTCGGGGAAGTAGGACCAGGTCATCGTCCGGTTCGACGACCCGCCCGCCGACGCGACCGTCCTGGAGGTCTGGGCGCCGAGCTTGTTGTAGTCGTAGGAGGTGACGATGTCCCACGGGTCGGTGGACGACTTCGTCCAGCCGTTGTCGTAGTAGGTGTAGGTGGTGTCGTTGCGGACCGACTGCCCGGCCGACGGCGGTGCGGACAGGGTGGCCAGGCGGCCGACCGCGTCGTAGGTGTAGGTGGTGACGTCGGCGGTCTTGTAGCGGGCGTCGTCCCTGTCGTACGCGGTGCGGGTCTCCTTGACCCGGTTGAGCTTGTCGTAGACGGTGACGGTGGCGAAGTCGTCCGGGTCGTCGGTGGTGGCCACACCACGCGGGCTGATCACCTTGGTCTGGTTGCCGACCTGGTCGTACTCGTACCGGGTGGTGCGGTAGGTGGTGGTGGCGCCGTCGTTCTTGTGTGGCACCTTCACCTCGGTCGGCATGCCCCGGGCGTCGAGGGTGACCTGGGTGGTGTTGCCCAGCTGGTCGATGGTCGCCGTGACCAGACCGTCGCGGTCGTAGGTGCTGGTGGTGAACTTGCCGATCGCGTCGATGCTCTTGGTGACCCGGTGCGCCCGGTCGTACTCCATCTTGCTGGTGTAGTCGGCCGGGTCGGGGGTGGCGTTCTTACGCGGGTCGACCACGGTGACCACGTTGCCGGCGGTGTCGTACTCGTAGGTGATCGTCTCGCCCTTGGCGTTGGTCACCGAGGTGAGCTGGTAGATCGGGTCGTAGACGTTGGTGGTGGTGTAGTCGCCGCCCTGCGGGGTCAGGTTGCCCTTCGGCTCGGTGGTGGTCTTGATGTTGCCGACCTTGTCGTAGGTGTAGGAGGTCTTGCGCTCCGGGTCACCCACGACGTCGACCGGCGCCTTGGTCCAGGTGAGCTGATCGGCCGCGTCGTAGAATGCCGTCGTGACGGCGCCGTTGGGCGCGGTCGACTCGGTGACGTTGTCGTTCGCGTCATAGGTGGGTGCCGGGGTGGTGATCCAGTCGTCGGCGGCCTGCTTCCTGGCCACCCTGTTCTCCAGCGGACGCCCGAACGTGTCGTAGCTCTGGGTGGTGTCGTGGTCGAGCGCGTCGGTGACCTTGCGGACCTGTCCCCGCACGTCGTAGACGAACGTCGTCTGCTTGGTGTCGGCGTCGATGATGGTCTGCGGGTAGCCGTTCGGGTCGAACTGGTCGTTTTTGGTGGTGTTGCCGTTGGCGTCGGTCGCCGTCAGCATCTGACCCCACGCGTCGTACGTGTAGGACGTCTTGTAGTCGTTCGGGTCCGTCGTGGTGTTGCCGATCGGGTCGACGACCCAGGACAGGTCACCGTCGGGCTCGTACCCGAAGGTCCACTTCCGCCCCTCCGAGCTGGTCTTCTCGGTCAGGTCAGCGACATAGCCGTTGAGCTGCCGCTGGTAGGTCATCACCGTGCCCGGCCAGCCGTTGCGGACCGCCTCGGCGTCCCGAATCTGCGTCGGGAAGCCGGTCTTGGGGTCGTACGCCCAGGTCGACGCGGCGCCGTTGGGCTCGGTGAGCTTGCTGACGTTGTGGTCGTCGTCCCACTCGAGCTTGGTGACCTGGTTCTTCGCGTCCGTGGTCTGGACGGGCCGGCCAAAGCCGTCCATCTGGTACTGCGTGGTGTGGTTCTCCGCGTCGGTCACCGTGGCGTTGATGTTCTTGCCCTGCGGACCGTCCGGGTCCACGTACCCGAAGGCGGTGTCGTTGCCCAGCCGGTCCCGGTACGACTTGGTGGTCCAGTGGAACTTCGGGTCGTCCCCGTTCTGCGGATAGTTGTACGTCAGGCCGGTGGCGTTGCCGCGCGGGTCGGTGACCTTGACCAGCTTGACGTTCTTGTTCCCCTGCGTCATGTCGTAGGCGAACTTGAACGTCTTCGGCGCGCCGTTGGTCGACCCGGCGCCGTCGACCAGCTCACCGAGCAGACCCTTGTCCGTGTACGTGAAGGTCAACTTCCGGCCGGAGACGTCGGTGATCTGCGAGACGTGGTCGATGATCTTCGGGTTGGTCAGCTTCGTCGCCGACTTACGGGTCCAGGTGGTGTCGTCGATGTAGTCGTAGTCCTGGCCCTTGACGTAGTAGTCGACGGTCAGCGTCCGCCGGCCCGTCGGGTCGGTGATGTATTTCAGGAACTTCGTCGGAGCGTTGTTCGACTTGCGCTCCTCGTAGGTGAACACCATTTCGTTGCCGTTGTTGTCCACCGCGCTGGACAGGAAGCCCTCGCAGTCGTAGAAGAACTGCGTACGGTCCGGCCTGGTCAGCCGCCACGCCTTCGGCTCCTGCGTGTTCGGCTTGCAGGTGACTTCGGTGACCTTCTCCAGATACAGGTGCACGCCCTTCGGGCTCTTCCACGTCGAGGTCGCCGCATCCCAGGTGAACCAGTGGCTGGTGCCGTCCCCGTCGGTCATGGTGACCGTCGTCGGGTTCTGGTTCGGGTGGAAGTCCAACGGCGTACCCAGCCGCATCATCGAGCTGGCTTGCAGGGACCACCCGTAGCCGGCCACCGTGTCCGAGGTGTCGAGCGAGTTGTACGCCAGCCGCACGAACGTCGACAGGCCCCGCGACGGGTTGGTGAACGCGTCGTACGACCAGACCGTGTTGCCGGAGTACAGGTTGTTCATCAGCGTGCCGCCGGCACCGGTGTTCTTCCCCGCGTACGAGTAGAACTTCTCCAGGCCCAGCTGGTCGGAGGTCGGCTCCTCCACCGCCACCCGCTGCGCCAACGGCTCGATGGGCGTGGTCTCCGACAGCTTCTTGCCGGTGTTCTTGTTCTGCAGCTCCCACTCGATGACGTAGTCGGTGCGCTTGTTCCCCTCCACCGACGACGGCGGGGCCTTCACCTGTGCGGCAACGTCGACGGTGCCGCCGGGCGGAACGCTCGCCGGCAGCGGCGTGCGCAGCTCGAAGCTGGAGTCCGCGCCGTCGGTGACGCCGTCGGCCCGCTTCCAGTCGTAGGAGATCTCCCAGTCGGTCGGGTTCCACGTGGCCAGGGTCGGGTTCGACACCGTCACCGGAACGGTGTAGGTGGCGTCCGGCAGTAGCAGTTGCGGGGTCTCGGCGGCGTAGTACGTCGACTCGGCGGTCTGCTCCAGGTAGGTGACCTCCAGCGTCGGGCGCAGCAGCGGTTCCGGTGCTTCGGCGGAGAGGAGCATCGCGCGTGCGGTCTGGGCGGCTTCGTCGCGCATGCGCAGCATCAGGCCGTAGTTGCTGGCCGGGTTGGTCAGCCAGCCCTTCACCGGGGAGGTGACGTCCCAGGTCTCCCACTCCGGGTCGTTGGTGAACCCGTTGAACCCGGCCTTCCAGGCGGTGTCGTAGTCACCGCCCGGGGTGGTCCACGCGGTGCTGCCGTCGGAGGTGTTCCAGGTGGCGCGGGTCTGGTTGAACGAACGGGTCAACCGGTACACGTCGACGTAGTCGCTGGTGTTGGTGCCCGGCAGGAGGTAGGTGTTCCACATCCGCAACTCGGCGCCCACGACCTGAGCGTTCGTGGGAATGCCCTCCAGGCCGGGGAACTTCACCAGGCCGCGGGTCCTGCCGTAGAAGCTCGAGTTGTTTCCCGGCGACACGTACGGATCACCGGACGCACCGCCGTAGACATCGGCGTTCTCCGTGGGGCGGGCCGCGGACAGCGTGGTGTCCTCCACCCCGGTGCGGTAGATCCGGGTGATCTGCCCGGCCTTGGGCAGCATCGCCGGCTGCGTCGGACCCGCGATCAACCGACCGTCGGCGGTCTTCACCGCCACCATGTAGTAGTAGAACTTCCGCGCCATCGGGTCGGTGTTGTCCGCCGCCGTCGGCACCGCCGTCGTGTCCTCATAGGTGCGGGCACCCGACGACACCGGAGCGACCAACGTCGCCGCGGACGGGGTGAAGTTCTGCAACACACTCCGGTGCACCTGATACTCGACAATGTCCGAACCCGAGTACGCCGGCCAGTCCAGCACCGCACCGGTCGAGGTGACCGTCGTCGGCGGATTCACCGCCACACCCGGACGCCCGTACGTGACGACCAGCTTCGGCAGGTTGTGGTCCCGGCGGTCGTTGGCGTACGCGTACTCCGACGCCTCATAGACCGGCCCACCCCGGCCCTTGGTCGCCTCATCCACCGCCTTGACCATGAAACCGTGGTTGGTGTACGTCCTGTTCACCCAGTCCTGCACCAGGTTGCGCACCGGGAACGAGGTCCACACACTCGACTTACCGGCCGCCTTGAACGCCCCGACCTTCGTGAACCGGACCGCGTCGGCGATGACCGCCTTGTTCGCCACATCCCCCAGCACAACCTTCCCGCTGGTCCCGGCCACGAACGGATGCGTACCCAAGGTCACCCACGCCCCGGCGCTGTCCGGAGTGGTCTGATTGACCGGGTACGCCTTCGACCCACCCGAGTAGTACACGGTGTAGGGGGCGTTGGTGGCCCGGTCGAAAGCACCGACATAGTGCACCTCGACCTTGTAGTCACCCGACTCCGTCAACGTCGGCACCCAGGTGTGCGTGTCACCGGTCGTGGCGTCGTTGTTCACCCGGTAATCGCCGTTGACCGCCTTCGCCGTCATCTCGGTGTTCCCCGAGTACGGCCACGAGCCGACCACCGACGTGCCCGGATCCCCGTCGTCCACCGTCACCACGTTCGCCGCCGGCGTCCCGGTGATGTTGCCGGACATGTTCGCCCACGTCGCCGTGTCCGCCGTCCACCCCGTGGTGACCCGACCGACCTCCATCGGCACGTCGTACTCATACGTGGTGTGGGTCTGGTCGTAGTACAACTGCAACTGCGCGTCGTCGATCGGCGTGTTCACCGGAACCGAATCCAGATTGAACTTCAGCAACGACCGCCACGCCTGCGTCTCGTCCGTGCCAACCTTCAACTGGTACGTGTCGTTGTAGTTCTTACCCGTGTTACCCGAGTAGATCTGCACGTCCTGCGCGTCCGTCGGCACCGGCTGAATCTTGATCGTCGGATCAATCACCACCGGATACACCCGCGCCCGATCCGCCAACCAGGCCGCGTCCGCGGACACCGTGACGGTGGTCTGCCCGTACACCTGCTGCACCCGCTGGCTGACCCGATCCGACCACACCCGGCCATACGGAGACGCCCTGTCCGCCTTCGAGTCATACATGAACGGCGCCGGCATCACGAACACCGGCTCACCACCAGACAGGCGAACAAACGCAATCGAACCGTCCGCCCGCTGCTGCGCGGACAGGCCCGTGGTGTCCAGGGTGAACGTGTACGACACCGGACCAGCCGGCGCCTTCGCCAGAACGATCTTCTCCTTCAACGCCGTCGAGGTGACGTCGTACACCACGTCAGCGCCACCGGCGATACCCGGATACGTCACCGTCGACCCGGAAACCCGCGGCGTCACACTCCTCGCCGCGCCCGCCAAGCCCAGCTCGACGCTCCGGCCCTCGGCCTCGAACCGGACCAGATCCTTCGAGCTGCCCCCGAACAAGCTGGTGAACGTGTTCGTGCGGTTGCCCTGCACATACCCCTTCTCGCCGGTCGAACGCACGGTGGTGTCGATCGACTGCCACCGGCCGTTCGCGTCCCGGTAGTGCAGCGGCACCGCCGAGATCTCCGCCTGGGTACGGCCGTCAGAGAGTTGGTAGGTCCTGGTGTTCGCCGTTCGCTTGCCGGTCAACTCCTTGACCCGCTTCTGCGCCGGCCACGCCTTCGCCGCCAACGGCTTCTCCGCCTGGAACAACCCCGCGGCGACCACCTCCGGCCGCACCCGACCCGCACCACCATCAGACAGCCCACGCGCGGCATCACCCAACCGCGACAACAGACCACCCGACTCATCCTTGTCGCCACCTGCAGCCTGGCCGGCGGGGTCAGGATCACGGCCCGGAAGGACCTCCGTCCCACCCAACGTGACCACCATGGCCACCACCAGCCCCCCGATCAGGAGGCCCCGCGATCGTCCCTTCACCGTCACCCTCCGGTCCCTTGGAGACACGACGAGTGCAGGCTAGAAACGACTTCTATACGCATCGATATCGTCGAGATACATTCCGGCTCCCGGCGAGCCGGCACGACGTGAGCGGACGAGATGCTCGGCCACTCAGGCCGCGACCGGACCGATCCGAGGACCAGGACGGGCATGCATCGGCGCGGCCGGCACGGCGGCCAGCTCGGTGAGGTACTCGCGGACCAGAGCCGGCAGGCGGTACCCGGCGGAACCGTCCGGAAAGAGCAGGTGAGCGTCGACGAGGCTGTCCAACGCCCGCCGGATTCGTTGGGTGCTGACGACCAGTTGGGTGGCGGCCCGGTCCACCAGATCCTGCGTGTCGGGATGGGTACCGAGCAGTTTCAGGAGCTGGCCGGTCACTTCGTCCTCGGCGCGGACGGCGGCAACGATACTGGCCAGACTGGCTCGCACCGACAGGTCCTCGTCGGCGAGCAGGTCCAGCCGGTGACGGTCGTCGCCGAGCTCGGCGACGAGGGTGGCCACCGGCATGGTCGGCCAGCGCGCCAGGCGCGCGCCGGCGACCCGCAACGCCAGCACCGAGCCGGCGCACAGCCGGACCAGCTCCGCCGTCGCCGCACCATCGGCCGTCAGCCGTTGCCGCCCCACAGTGGTGGCGAGCAGGTCCCGCGCCTGCGCCACCCCCAACGGCCGCAGCGCCACCCGCCGAACCCCGTCCAGGCTGCCGAGTCTTCGGGAACCGACGGCGACCAGGGCAGGTCCCGGGCCGGCGGGAAGCAGCGGCCGCACCTGGGCCGCCCTGGTGACACCGTCGACGACCACCAACAGCCGGCGCCCGGCCACCAGCGACCGGAACCAGCCAGCCCGCTCGTCGGCGTTCTCGGGCACGTCGGTCGCCGCCACCCCTAACGCGCGCAGCACCCGGGCCAGCACCTCACCCGGCGTCACCGCGGTCCGGTGGTCGAGGTCCGCGAAGACCTGCCCGTCCGGGAAGTCGGCGGCCACCTGGTGCGCGGCGCGGACCGCCAGCGCCGTCTTGCCGCTACCCGCGGCACCGGTGACGATCACCGCCGCCGGCGCCGGGCCGTGCAGGGCGGCGACGACATCGGCGGTCTCCCGAGGGCGGGCGACGAAGGTGACCAGGTCCGCCGGAAGCTCCCGAGGCACCGCCCACCCGACGGACGAGCCCACCGCGGTCGGTGCCGTCGGCGTGACCGTGGGCCCGGCCGGCATCGTCCACGACAGCTCCGGTGCCCGGTCGAGCACCGCACGGTGCAGGCCGGTCAGCTCGCCGCTGGGCTCGATGCCGAGCTGCTCGCTGAAGACCGCCCGCGCGTCCTGGTAGACGGCGAGCGCCGCCGGCACGTCCCCACAGCGATAGAGGGCGAGCATGAGCTGCGACCAGGCCCGCTCCCGCAGCGGGTGTGCGGCGACGTGGCCGCGCAGCTCGGCCAGCAGCTGCGCATGCTGGCCGGCCGTCAGTCGGGCCTCGGCCAGTTCCTCGAAGACCTGCAGTCGCTGCTCATCGAGGCTCGCCCAGCGATTGTCCAACACCGTGCCGCGTGGCAGGCCGTCGCCGCAGGCACCGCGCCACTGCGCCAGCGCGCTCCCCAGTCTCCCGATGGCGCCGACCGGGTCACTGGCCAGTATGGCGCGCCCCTCCCCCGCCAGCCGCTGGAACTCGGTCACGTCCAGCTCATGCGCCGCCAGCTGCAGCTCGTACGCCTGCGAGCGGGCGACGAGGCGAGCGCCGAACGTGGACCGCAACGCGGCGACGTGGGACCGTAGGTTGGCCACGGCGGAGGCCGGCGGGGCGTCGCGCCACACCATGCCGGCCAACCGGGCCAGCGAGACGGGCCGATTCGCCTCAAGTGCCAGGCCCGCCAGAACCGTTCGCCGCTTGGCCCCTCCAGGGGTGACATCCTGGCCGTTGTTGACGACTTCCACCGGGCCCAGAAGCCGAATCCGCAGTTCCATCATGCCCGCTCCCTGCTGATCTCAGGAGCGGCCAGGCTAGAGAAGACCATCACTGTCCGACAAGACGATGAACGAGCAGCTTAAGGTGATGAAAATCAATACCGATGAGCGGCGTGTCCACGTAACGTCGATGCCGTCGAAAACGCATCGGATCACCATGGGACAGCAGGTAGGGCGACCGACAGCCCGCCGACTGTCCTTTCGGGCCAGGACCTGGCAGGATCGGGCACCCACGCTACCAACCCGAGGTCGGCCCACGGCGACAGAACCGACACCGTTGCCTACGGTCGTGAACGCCGTCACCCGACCTTGACCCCAACCCGGGCTGATATTTGCTCTTCGCGTTCGGCGGCTTCGTCTACGGACCGTTCCTCGCCTACAGCCTCGCCCTGTTCCAGAACACCGCCGACCCTGATGATCACCTGCCTGCGGAGTTCGCCGAACGGATCTTCGGCCCGCGCAAACGGTCCCAGGGTTTCCACCAGACGGTCAGCGAGACGACCGAGGGTCAGCCAGCCGATACGCTCGTCGCGGTCCGTCCCTACGGACCAGGACGAGCCCTATTCGGAGGAGTGGAATGACCGTAATCAGCCGCATCACCGGCCGTCAGATCCTCGACAGCCGGGGAAACCCGACCGTCGAGGTGGACGTCGTACTCGACGACGGCTCCCTCGGCCGGGCGGCGGTGCCGTCCGGGGCGTCGACCGGCGCCAACGAGGCCGTCGAACTGCGCGACGGCGACGCGAGCCGCTTCCATGGCAAGGGCGTACGCAGGGCCGTTGACGCCGTGAACGGCGTGATCGCCGAAGCCGTGGTGGGCCTGGACGCGGAGGACCAGGCTGGAGTCGACGAGACGATGATCGCCCTGGACGGCACCCCGAACAAGGGCAACCTCGGCGCCAACGCGATCCTCGGGGTTTCGCTGGCCACCGCGCGAGCGGCGGCCGTCGCCCACCGCCAGCCGCTGTACCGGTACGTGGGTGGCGTCGGGGCCCGGCTGCTGCCGGTGCCGATGATGAACATCGTCAACGGCGGGGTGCACGCGGACAACCTGCTCGACTTTCAGGAGTTCATGATCGCGCCGATCGGGGCGCCGAGCTTCGCCGAGGCCGTACGGATGGGCTCCGAGGTGTTCCACACGCTGCGGAAGTCCCTGGCCAAGGCGGGGCACAACACCAACGTGGGCGACGAGGGCGGCTTCGCTCCGAACCTCGCCACCGCCGACGAGGCGCTGCAGTTCGTGGTGCGGGCGATCGAGGAGACCGGTTACGAGCCGGGCCGGGACATCTCCATCTGCCTGGACCCGGCCAGCTCCGAGTTCTATCGTGACGGCGTCTACGACTACGCGGGCGAGGGACGCAAGCGGACCATGGAGGAGCACGTCGCGTATCTCGCCGAGCTCATCGCCCGCTACCCGATCGCCTCCATCGAGGACCCGATGGCCGAGGACGACATCGATGGGTGGAAGCAGCTGATGGCAGTCGCCGGGGACCGGGCACAGCTCGTCGGTGACGACGTGTTCTGCACGAACGTGGTGCGGCTGCGGGACGGCATCGAGGGCGGGTACGCAAACTCGATCCTGGTCAAGGTCAACCAGATCGGCACGCTGACCGAGACCCTCACCACCGTGGACACCGCGCACAAGGCCGGCTACACGGTAGTGATGTCGCACCGGTCCGGCGAGACGGAGGACACCACAATCGCGGACCTCGCCGTCGGGACGGTGTGTGGACAGATCAAGACCGGATCGCTTTCGCGGTCCGATCGGACGGCGAAGTACAACCAGCTGATCCGCATCGAGGAGGAACTCGGCGAGCGCGCCCTCTACGCCGGCCGCACGGCACTGACCGTCCGGCCCTGACCAGCCTGTCGCCGTTCCGGGCCTCAGCGGCGCGGTCCGAGCGGCGACGGTCGATTGCCGCGAGTGTTTCGCCACACCTTCCTTGCCTCGATCGAGCCATTGACACGCGTTGACGACGGTTGGCCGCTGAGTCCGGGGCCCCTGCTGGACAACCACAGCGGGCTGGCCGATGTAGTTGGGACCCGCACGGTCGTCGGCGCCGAGATAGCGGTACGGCAACGAGAGCGCGGCCGGTCCGGTCCGACTGATCCGCCGCCGTCTCGGGTCGACGTGAACCCGGCCGATCGACGCGTCGCGCGGACCGCAACGCGTCGATCCTCGTCGAGGCGACGGGATGTCGGGGTGGCGGTGCGGTGTCAGTTCGGCTGGCGACGCCAGGCCGGGCGGACCGCGTAAGTGAAGGCACGCAGGCAGTACTCGGCCGGGCCGTAGCGGTGGGTTGCCAGCCAGCGCGCGCTGACCAGGAGCTGGAGCAGGAAGATTGCGACGGCGAGGAGCACGGTGGTCAGCGGCGAGACGTGGCCGACGAGTCCGAAACCCCATCCGGTGAAGAGGATCGCGCAGACCAGCGACTGGCCGAGGTAGTTGCTCAGCGTCATGCTCCCGGCCGGCGTGAGCGCGGCGGCCAGGCGCCGCCCCGACCGGGTACGGAAGAACTCCAGCAGGGTGCTGACGTAGGCGGCGGTGAGCAGTGGCGCGGTCAGCACCGAGATCGCCACGGCGAACATGTTCATCCGGGTGGTGCCGCCGGTACTGGCCAGCACCACCCCGCCGGCGAGGCCGACCGGATATCCGACGTACTGGATGATCCGCAGCGTGCGCCGGTGCCGCCCGGCGTCGGCGAGCACCTGCCGCTTGCCGGCGGCCAGGCCGACCAGGAACGCGGCCATCGCCAGCGGCCCCTGGAAGCCGGCGAGGGCGCCGAGCATCTGCGGCATCGAGCGGAGGTGCTCGGCGATCACCGAGCCCGGGCCGGCGCGTAGCGCCTCGGTGGACTCCTGCCCGGCGGCGATCGCGGCCGCCGGGTCCGGGGCGAAGACCGTGCCCGACAGCGCCGACATCGTCATGAAGAGCGCGACTATCCCGGTCAGCACTCCGGCGGCGATCAGCGCGGTCCGGGGCCGGATGCCGCGTACGGCCAGCAGGATCAGCCCGAGCACGGCGTACGTGGTGAGGATGTCGCCGTGGAACAGCAGTACGGCGTGTGCGGCGCCGATCACGAACAGTCCGGCCAGCCGGCGGAGGAACCGGGGTACGAAGGCAGCGTTCTGCCGGGCGGCGGAGTCGAACTGCAACGTGAAGCTGTAGCCGAACAGGAACGCGAAGAGCAGATAGAACTTCAGCTCGAACAGCAGCGCGACGACCCAGCGCACCCCCTGGTCGAGGCCGGAGGAGAAGGCCGGGTCGTCGATGCCGTGCCACGGGAAGGCCGTGGCGAAGTAGGCGATGTTTTCGACCAGGATGCTGAACAGCGCGACGCTGCGCAGCGCATCGACGTCGCCGAGGCGACGGTCGGTGGTCGCTGAGGACGGGTCCGGCGCTGCCGGACGGGCGGACGCGTGGCTCGGGGCTCGGCTGCTCATGGTCAGGAATATACGGACGTCCTATACATCTGTCTATGACGCTTGTATGAGACACACGTATTGGACGGGCGTATAGCACACGTTAGGATCGCGGCGTGGGTCATCGGGAACAACTCCTCGCCGGCGCCAAGCGCTGCCTCTACGAGCGCGGGTACGCCCGCACCACCGCGCGGGACATCGTCACCGCCTCCGGCACCAACCTGGCCTCCATCGGCTACCACTTCGGCTCGAAGGAGGCCCTGCTCACCGCCGCGATGATCGAGGCGATGGACGAGTGGGGCGACGAACTCGAACAGGCCATCGCGGTCGCCGCGGACGCCACCCCGCTGGAGCGGCTGACCGCGATCTGGACCGGGGTGTCGGAGTCGGTCACCCGGCACCGGCAGCTCTGGGCCGCCTCGGTCGACCTGCTAGCCCAGGTCGACCACCGCCCCGAGCTGCGGGAACGGCTCGCCGCCGCGATGGCCGCCGGGCGGGCCGCGTTCACCACGGTCGTGCTGGACGGTCCCGGCAACGGCGACACCGGCGACACCGCCAACGGCAACGACCGCGCCAACCCCAACACCAACGGCAGGGACCCCGCCGACGGCACCGGCAGCGGGGCGGGCGGCAGGGCTCGAGACATGGCGGCGGGAGGCCCCGGGTCCGAGGTCGGGGACCTGGTGATGACCGTGATCATCGGGCTGACTGTGCAGTGGCTGCTCGACCCGGAACGGGCGCCCGCCGCAACGCAACTGGTCCAGGCGCTGCGTACCCTCGCGGCGACCGCCGGACCGGCCGGCGACGTAACGTGACGAGCAGGCTGGCCAGGGGCGCCGGCATGCTCTTTGACCACCGCGACCGGCACCGCACCACCCCGACAGATGGGTTACCGTCGGCGGGTGATTCCGGTGGAGGCCGTCGCTGCGGCATACGCGCAGTGGATCACGCCCGCCCTGCCGCTGTACGGCAACGATCACGAGCGGGCTGACTTCGCTCCCTGATCCGCTCCCGAGCTGAACGCCCTTCTTCCCCAACCCGAAGCGTGCACCGGGAGCGATGCCTCATGTCCGTCAACAGTTCCGGAATCCTGGTGGTGCTGCGCGCACCCCAGGTCCTACGGGTCCTCGTCAGCAGCCAGGTCGGCCGGCTGCCCACCGCCAGCGGACCGCTGGCCCTGTTGTTGTTCGCCCGGCAGTCGCTGAGTCTGGCCACCGCCGGCCTGCTGGTCGCCGCCTACACGGCGGGCATGGCGGTGGGCACGCCCCTGCTGGCCCGGGCGGTGGACCGGTGGCGGCAGCCACCGGTGCTGTGGGGGTCGGCGGTCCTCTCCGGCCTCGGGTTCAGCGTGGTGGCGCTGACCGGCGGCCACCTGACGGGTGCGGTGACCGGCGCGGCGGTGGCCGGGCTCGGTACGCCTCCGTTGGAGGCATGCCTGCGGACCCTCTGGCCCAGTCTGCTTCCAGCGAGCGCCGTGCCGACGGCGTACACGCTCGACATCGCGGTCCAGGAGGTGATCTTCGTGGTGGGTCCGCTGGTCACCCTGAGCGCGATCGCCCTGGGCGGGCCGGCCGCCGGGCTGGTCGCCGCCGCCGTGGCGCAACTCGTCGGCACGGCGGCGTACGCGATGGCACCGGCCGCCCGGGCGTGGCGCGGGGTGCCGGCGGTGCGGCACTGGGCGGGACCGCTGCGCGTACCCCGGTTCGCGGTCATGGTGGCCGGGGTGATCGGTATCGGTGCGGCGGTCGGCAGCATCGCGGTGGCGGTTACCGGCTACGCGGAGGCGGTCGGCGACCGGCGACTGAGCGGTTGGCTGCTCGCGGCGCAGGCGGCCGGAGCGCTGGCCGGCGGGTTGCTCTACACCCGGGCCCGGCCGGGCGGGCCGGGCCGGCTGCCGCTGCTGGCCGCCGGTCTGGCCGCCGGGTACCTGCCGTTGCTGCTCGCCCCGGGTCCGGTGCCGATGGCCGGCCTGCTGGTGGTCAGCGGGTTCGCGCTGCCGCCGGTGCTGACCGCCATCTTCCTCACCGCTGAGCGGCTGGCCGAGCCGGGGACGGTGGCCGAGGCGTTCGCGTGGGTGGCCACCACCTTCGTGATCGGCAGCGCCGCCGGCTCGGCGCTCGCCGGCCCGCTGGTGTCGACCGGGCTGCGGTACGGTCTGGCCATCGCGCCCGTCGCCGCCCTGCTCGGGGCGATGGTGCTGTGGGGTGTCTCGTTGCGCGACCGGCGGGACCGGGCCGGCACCACCGAGGAAGGGGAACCGGCGACGCCCGGTCAACGGACGCCGGCATGAGAGATACGGCCGGAAACCGTCAGGGACGGTAGCGAGCCCACCCCCTGGCGTGAGGACGACCGTGGTCGGGCAGCTTCCTCGGCGGACAGCGGCCGTTGTAAACGATCCTGACATTCACCCGCGGCGGAACGATTGCGCTGATGGGTCATGCTAAGGCAACCCGCACAGCGGTCGATTGGAGTGAACCTTGACGATGCCCTGGCTCTGGATCGTCCTGGGCGGTGTAGCGCTGCTGCTCGTCGTCGCGTCAGCCGTCGTCGTTGTACGGCAGCGCCGGGTGGCCCGCGCATCGATAACGCGTGACCCAGTCATGCGGAAGGCGCGGCGAGCTATGGCCGAGATGCAAGACCAACGTCGGCGTTCCAGCAAGGGCACGATCCGGGGCGAAGGCGGCGGGGGGAACGCGAGGACGATGTATGACACTGCGCATGGCGCGGACACCTCCTCCGGAGGATAGTCGGATCGACGTCACCTGGGACCGGGCGCGACCCAATCTGCCGCCGGCGGCGCCTGGCATGACAACCCGAATGCGAGCATCGGCCGGAGTCGTGTTGACTTTGCCGGTGGATCGTCAACGGCTCAGCAGCATCGCCCACTCGCACCACCCGATCGCGGCCCCGATCTTCGCTGTCAACCTCAACCGGCTCCTGCGCCGAGCGGACCGCCAGCCGGCGGCTCGTGTCCTCGACCTCGGCTGCGGGGAGGGATCCTGGGCGCTGCAGGCCCTCGCGCACTTTCCGGACGGGCACGCGGACGGCATAGACGTCAACCCGTACGCCCTCGAACGCGCCGCCAGCGCCGCCGCCGAACGCGGCCTCGCCGACCGGCTCACGCTGCACGAACGCGACGCCCGGACCTACGTGCCTGACGGCGGTTACGACTTGGTGCTGTGCGTCGGGTCGACACACGCGTTCGGCGGATTCGGCGAGACGCTGGAGCTGGCCGGCCGGCATGTGAATGCCGACGGCGTCCTGATGGTCGGTGAGGGATTCTGGCAGGTCCCGCCGACTCCGGAGGCGCTCGCCGCGCTCGATGCGAAACCTGAGGAGTTCACCGACCTGGCCGGCCTGGTCGAAGCTGCTGAGCAGGCCGGCTGGACGCCGGTGTACGCCCATGTCAGCGACGCCGCCGAGTGGGACGACTACGAATGGTCGTGGATCGGCTCGCTCACCGAGTGGGCGCTGGACAATCCCGGCCATCCAGAGGCTGCCGAGGCACTCGCCGTCGCCCGGGAGCACCGCGACCAGTGGTTGCGCGGGTACCGCAACGTCCTGGGCTTCGCGACGCTGGTGCTACGCCGTATCTGATGGTGGGGCGGTTTTCACTGACCTGAAACTGGGCTTGACGGCGTTGCTACGTACTGCGATGCTACGCGGGACGTAGTAAGGGGGTTCGATGGCCGGGCTCGCCGACCTCGGCCGGTTCTCCGAACCGGCACTACACATCCTGATCAGCCTCGCCGCAGGACCCAAGCACGGCTACGCGATGCAGGACGACATCGGCGAGCTCACCGGCGCCCGCCCCGGACCCGGCACGCTCTACGGCGCGATCCGTCGCCTGGAGGAGCACGCCTACATCGAGGCCCTGCCCGAGCAGGACCGACGCAAGCCGTACCGGCTGACCGACGCCGGCCGGGCAGCCCTGGGCACCGAACTGCAGCGCATGCGGTCCCTCGCCGCGACCGGGCTGCGCCGGCTGGCGGTGGCCTGATGCGCACCCGGATCATCCGCGCCGTGCTGGCGCTGTACCCGGCCGCGATCCGCGAGCGCTACGGCGACGAGATCGCCGAACTGCTCACCGCCAGCGACACCCCGGCCCGGGACCTGGCCGACACCGCCCGGTGTGCACTGCGCGACCGGCTCACCCACCGAACGGAGACGATGACCGTGGCCCAGGCACGCACCGCCGCCGTCACCCTGATCAAGCTGGTGATCGCGCCGTTCGCGTTCGGCGTGCTGCTGCTGGCCCTGCTGACCACGGCGGGTCTGCTGGCCGACGTGACCGGCGCACACGAGGCCGCGCCCTACGGGTACGCGCTGGCGGTGGCGCTTGCCGCTGCCTCGATGTGGTGGTTCGGCCGGTCGGTGGCACGCTCCGAGCCGATCGTCGCGGCCGCCGTCGTGGTTCCGGTGGCGCTCGCGCTGGGCGTCGCGGGCATCAGCGCCGTACCGCATGTCGGTGATGTGCTCGGCGAGGTCCGTGCCGGATCACTGGCGGCCGCGGCCTGCTGGGCGGTCGGCGCCGCCGGTCTCGGCTGGGCGGTGAGCGTCCTACTGCGCCACGGCCGCCGCGCCGCTGCCTGGATCAGCAGCGGGTTGGGGGCGCTGCTGCTGCTCGACGCGGTCACCGCCGTGTACGTGTTCACCGCGCTGCCGCCGGAGCGCGCCCCGCGACACAATGCGCCGCTGTGGTACCTGTCGACCATGAGCTGGTGGGATCCAGGCCTGGTCGACGGCACGTACCGGCAGCTCGAGGACTCGATCAAGATGCTGCCGCCGGTGCTGACCATGTGCACGGTGTTCCTGCTCGCCGTGGTCGGCGTCAGCGCGAGCAGGCCCAGACCGGCCGCGTGATCGGTGTGACTCCCACCTGACGGGGAGCGGCTCGTTGACGTACGGCACGCCGTGCGCCCCCTCGGCTGGCGCCCACACCAAACCTTGTCGAGCCGTCGACGTACTTCAGTGGTCAGGCTCGTGCCGCGAGTCGCCCGGCGGCCGACAGCCGCCGGATCGCCTCTCGATGCGGAACGGCGTGACTGGTACGACCACCCGCGCCGGTGGTGGTGACGGCGGTGAACAGCGAGTTGAGCAGCGCTTCCTCAACCGCGTCCAGGACTGCGGCGAAGAGCGGGTTGATCTCCTCGTCGGGGATCGGTGGCGGGCCCGGCTGTAGGGTGCTGAACGCGATCGCGTAGTCGCCGCTGGTGTTGCTGTACGACGCTCCGACTCGGCCCATCGCGAAAACCGCCCGCTTGGCGACCCGTCGGAGCTGTCGGGCGTCCAGGGGAACGTCGGTGGACACCACGATCATGCACGAGTTGCCAGGTGGTTCGGCCAGATCGGCGTCCGGGATCAGCTCATGGACCGGCAGCGGGACGCCGAGGGCGGTCAGCACTCCTCCGAAGTTGGACTGGACGAGGGCGCCGACCGTCGCCGGACGGTCGGCCACCTGTACCGTCCTGGACGAGGTGCCGATGCCGGCCTTGAAGCCCAAGGCCGTGGTGCCGGTGCCGGCTCCGACGCAGCCCTCCGCTGGCGGTTCGCCGGACGCCTGGGTGATGGCAGCGAGCACGTGTTCCGCGGTGATCGGGCGACGGCGGATGTCTGACAGGTGGCCGTCGTTGGTCTCGCCGACCAGTGGGTTGAACGACAGGTTGTCTCGCCGGCGGTCCATCAGGTAGCTCAGCACCGCGTCCGCGGCCCGGAAGACGGACAACGTGGCGGTCAGGACGATCGGTGACTCCAGGACCCCGAGTTCGTCCACCTGGGTTGAGCCGACGAGTTTCCCGTGGCCGTTGCCGGAGTAGATCGCGGCCGGCAGGGTCCATCGTCCGGGGCCGAGCTGGCTCGGTACAACGGCGGTGACACCAGTGTGCAGGTCGGCACCGTCGTCGATGGTGGTGTGCCCGACCCGGATCCCGGCGACGTCGGTGATCGCGTTGTGCCGCCCGGTGGACAGCGACCCGACGACGAGTCCGAGATCGCGGGCGCGGCGACTGAGCTGGTTCATGGCGCTTCCTGTCATCGTTGTTGTCGTAGTTGTTTTACAGTGCGGCGTTGCATGGATCGTTGCGGAACCGTGCCGGCCGGGTGCGGCGGTATGTGCACGGCGAGGACCACGACAACATCCAGAGCGGCGTGATGATCTTCCGGTCGTCTGGCGGCACGGAGCACCTGGGGCCTCCCTGGAGTGGACATCGCACACCTGCGCGGACGGCCCGCCGAGGTTCCGACCGAGTGGCCCGTCGTATCTCCGGTCCAACGCCCCTGTTGTTAGACTGACGGGGCGTTGATCGTTTGTTGAGGAGCCCAGACATGGTGGTGGACGACGACATCTCCGGGTGATACCCGGAACTGGCAGGCCGCTGGGCCGGTGCGTGGAAGCGCCGCCGACGTGGCCTTGCTGTCGTCCCTCTTTCTCCCTGTCTGCTGCCGGGGCAGAAGTCTCTTTCCTGCCCCCTCCCCACGAGGTCACCTCCATGTCCGATGCCTGCATCGTCTGCTCGAACCTGTCCTTCACCTGGCCCGACGGCACCCCCGTCTTCCAGGACCTGTCATTCACCGTCGCCTCCGGCCGCACCGGCCTCGTCGCGCCCAACGGCACCGGCAAGAGCACTCTGCTCAAGCTGATCGCCGGTGAACTGCGGCCCGGTGCCGGATCGATCTCCGTAGCCGGCACCCTCGGCTACCTCCCGCAGAGCCTCCCCCTGGCCGGCGACCTCGCTGTCGCCGAGGTGCTGAGTGTCGCCGCGATCATCCAGGCAATCGACGCCGTGGAGTCCGGGGACGTCGACGAGAAGCACTTCGCCACCATCGGCGACGACTGGGACATCGAGGAACGCACCCGCGCCCAGCTCGACCGCCTCGGCCTGGCCGACCTCACCCTGGATCGCAGCCTGAGCACCCTCAGTGGCGGCCAGGTCATCTCCCTCGGTCTCGCTGCCCAGTTACTGAAGCGGCCCGACGTGCTGCTGCTCGACGAGCCGACCAACAACCTCGACCTCGACGCCCGGCACAAGCTCTACGACGCGCTGGAGGACTTCAACGGCTGCCTGCTCCTGGTCAGCCACGACCGCGCCCTGCTCGACCGCATGGAACGCATCGCCGAACTCGACCGCGGCAACCTGCGCTTGTTCGGCGGCAACTACACCGAGTACGAGGAGGCCGTGCGGGCCGAGCAGGAAGTCGCGGAGAAGAACGTCCGCAACATCGAGCAGGATCTGAAGCGGGAGAAGCGGGAGATGCAACAGGCCCGCGAGCGCGCCGAACGCCGGCAGAGCAACGCCGCTCGCAACCTGAAGAACGCCGGCCTGCCTCGTATCTTCGCCGGCAACCTGAAGCGGGGCGCGCAGGAGTCCGCGGGCCGGGTGGGCCAGATGCACGCCAGCCGGGTCAGCGAGGCGAAGGCCAGGCTGGACGAGGCCGGGCGTGCGCTACGCGAGGAGCAGCGCATCACGCTGGACCTGCCGGACACCAACGTGCCCGCCGGACGCAACCTGTTCCTCGGCGAGCAGCTCTGCATTCGCCTCGGCGACAAGGACGTGTTCGCCGGCCAGGGCGTCGACCTGACCGTCCGGGGCCCGGAGCGCATCGCGCTGACCGGTCCCAATGGTGCCGGCAAGAGCACGCTGCTGCGTCTGATCAGCGGCGACCTGACACCCCGGAGCGGCGAGATCAAGCGGGCCGACGGCCGCATCGCCTACCTCTCGCAGCGCCTCGACCTGCTGGACCCGGACCGTACGGTCGCCGAGAATTTCGCCGACTACGCCCCGGAGCGGCCGGAGGCCGAGCGGATGAACCTGCTCGCCCGCTTCCTCTTCCGGGGGCCTCGCGCCCACCTGCCCGTCGGTGTGCTCTCCGGAGGCGAGCGACTGCGCGCCACCCTGGCCTGTGTGCTGTGCGCGGAACCAGCTCCGCACCTGCTGCTGCTCGACGAGCCGACGAACAACCTCGACCTGGTCAGCGCGGGTCAGTTGGAGAGCGCCCTGAGCTCCTACCAGGGTGCCTTCATTGTGGTCAGCCACGACGAGCGGTTCCTGCACGAGATCGGCGTGAACCGATGGCTGCGGCTTGCCGACGGCGCGCTGAAGGAGACGGGGGCTCCTGAGGTGTGAGCCGTCGACGTGTCGACCTGGCCCGTGCCCGAGGCATGCCGCCCCGCGCGCGGGTCGGGCCCGCCGCGCCACTGCCCGTACCGGAACCGGTTGCCGGCCACGGTCAGCCCCGGCCGCCGAAACACCCACCAGATTGGACGGACTCAAGCCTCAACTCGGTCGCCCCGCGGCACGAGTGACAAGCTGCCCGCGGGCCCCGCGGCTCTGTCCACGGACGACGCCAGGGACGCCAACCCGGCCGACAACCCTGCCGAATTTCGGGTCCACGTCGGCACCGCGGGCTCCGACGGCAGCGGCTCGGACGATGACGGCTCCGGCGGCTCGGGCGGCGGACTGCGCGAGTTGGGCGGCACAGAGCATCGGTTTGGGAGGTCGAGAACCTGGACAGACCAGAACCTGGTGAGCCAGATTCGCGGAAGTCGTCGTGTTGGCCGCCGACGCGCACGAGGTCATGGCCCCACTAACCCAGGACAACGACGGCACACGTCCATGGAACAACATCTTCGTTCCAGTTGAGAGCGAGTGGCCGGGTACGTTTGGCCGCGGCTGGGCGGCTGAATTCACCCATCGACACCATTGGGCTGAACTGCTGGAGTACCTACAGGCGCTCCGAGTCTCTGCAGGTGCTGATCCACGACGAGGAGGAGGACGACTGCTTCGGCCTCTGGATGTTGTATGACGGCAGGTTTGTCGAGGTGCCGCTTCCGCGCACCGAGCGGTACATCGGACAGGATCCTCCGCCAGATTCCACCTCCCGGATAGGTGCCAAGGTGGCCAGCCCTCTGCTCTGACCACCCCAGCCAGCGGGCGGCCGGAGCCTACGCCCAGGGCGGGAAGGTGTCCGCGCCCCGGTGGCGGAAGTCTAGATATTGACAGTTGCCACTGCGTTCCGGTGTGCTGTGCAAGGGTCCCGCATACGCCACGCAGGAGGTCCCGTTGCGCAAGCTCACCGCCGCCCTCGCCGCGCTCTGCACCACCGGCGCCGCCCTCGCCGTCCTCGCCGCCACCGCCCCGGCGCACGCCGCCGATCCGGCCTGCACCGGCACCATCCGGATCGCGTCGATGACCTGGTCGCCGCCCCAGATCACGCCCGGGCAGGGCAGCACCCTGACGCTCGTCGCGCAAAACTGCACCGACACGCTGCAGCAGGTCTCGCTGTTCTCCTACGGGCGGTTCCTCGGCGCCGACCCCGGCAGTATCCCGCCCGGGTGCCCCGTCCTCGACCCGCTCCCGCCACGCCAGATCACCATCGCGGCCGGTGCAACATATGCGGCGACGTCCGGCTACAGCACGTTCGCCACCTGCACCGCCACCCGACTCCAGGTCACCGCGCGGTTCAGCACCGGCGACACGACGGTCGCCTCCGGCTCCGCCGACCTGGCGATCACGCCGGTACCGCCCAGGCCAGGATGCGCGGTGACGTACCGCACCACGAGCCAGTGGGACGCCGGCTTCGTCGCGCAGTTCACCATCGCCGACATCGCGACCGCGCCGATCGACGGCTGGGCGCTCGCCTTCGACTTCGGCGGCGACCAGCGCATCACCGGCGCCTGGGGTGCGACCACCGCCCAGGCCGGCACCGCCGTCACAGCCCGCAACGAGGCCTGGAACGCCGTCGTGTCCCCCGGTGGTACCGCGACGTTCGGCATCATGGGTACGTGGCACGACAGCGACGCGCCGCCCACGGCCTTCACCGTGAACGGCGCGCCCTGCGAGGTGCGCTGACGCACGTCGGCACTCCCGCAGGGTTGTGTGTCGAGTGGTCCCCACCTGGTCCCCGGGACTGAAGCGGCCTCGCCATAACGTCACGGCTTGTCGAGCAGCTCGGCCAGTGCGGTGCCGCCCTGCGCGATGACCTGGCCGCCGGGATTGGCGACCACCATGATCCGATGGCAGCCGTCGAGCTCGACGTACGTCTGCGGGCCGTCGCCGGCCACTGACCACAGCAGCGCGAAGCGGCTGGCGTGCCTGCCGCACGGCTCCACCGGCCCGGCAGCCGTGAGGGCGTGCTCGATTGCCGTCCGGCGGTCCGCCTGTAGCACCGTCCCGTGCGCGAACTCTCCGCCGCCGTTCCCTTGCTCGCCCTTCGGCAGTTCATACACGCAGAGGCGGATCTGTTGCCCGGCGGGGAACGGCTCCGGCACGGCCCCGGGGCGGGGGCCCGGCTTCGCCGCCGTATACACCGACAGCATGTCTTTCCAACTCTGCCTGCAACCGGCTGCGGCGGCCCCGGCCGACTCGATCTCGGCAACAGGGCGGGTCGCCACGGTGGTCAGCGGCAGTGCGTCGAGGGCTTCACGTACCTCGATCCGCGGCTTTCCGCACGGGTCGCGGGGAATCTCGGGCCGCATCCACCGGCCGTTGGCGTCGACGACCGCCAGCCAGGGCTGCAACCACAGCTCGTAGGTGCACGCTCGGTCTGTGCGCGGCTCGTCCGGCAGGCGCAGCGCGGTAACGAGGGCGGCGACGTCGTCGCCACGACGTTCCGTCGCCACCAGGTCCTGGCCCCCGTCAGCGCGTCGCTGCGTCTCCTGTCCACAGATGACGACCACGTCCGGGGTGAAGTCAGCGTTGAGGCGGGGCAGGTGGGCCTGCTCGCCCGTCATCAAGAAGCCGCGCGTCGCCACCTCCGGTGCCGCCTCGACGCACGAAGCCCAGCGCCCTTGTCCGCCGGAGTTGCCCGCCGTCTGATTTGGAGGGACACGTTCACCTCCGGTGAGTATCTGCATGCCTCCGACACCCAGTGCGACCGCCGTAGCTATGGCGAGCACGCTGCTCCCGATGAGGCGCTGCCGGTGCCGGCGGACCCGCCTCGCCACCGCGCCAACCCGATCCACCGGCGACGGCAGCGGGGGAACAGCCTCGGTCAACAGGAGCTTGATCTCCTCATCTTCATGGTTCATTTCATGACCTCCACGCGGCAAACAGCTCAAGATTCGGATCGGTACGCAGAATCCGTAGGGCACGGGAGGCCTGCACCTTGACCGTGTTGTGCGAGCAACCGAGCACTTCCGCGGTCCGCTGGACCGTCAGGTCCTCGACGTAGCGGAGCACCACGATCGCCCGCTGCTGCCGGCTGAGCCGGGCCAAGGCGCGGCGTAACGCGTCCCGATCAGCGGACTCCCCCGCCATGTCGCTGTGTTCGGGCTTGTCCGGTGGTTGGCTTGGAATCTCGTTGCGCCAGCGACGCCGCCACCAGGACACGTACGTGGTAAACAGGGCCTTACGGACGTACGCGTCGGGATGTCCGACAGTCGTGATCGTGGCCCAGCGCCGCCAGACGTCCGCCAGGACCGTCTGTAACAGGTCCTCGGCCCGCCCGGCGTCACCGGTAAGCAGCCAGGCCGAACGCAGTAGCGCATCAGAGCGTGCCGCGACGAACTCGACGAAGCCCTCCGGCGGCCCCAGGTCCCGGGGTCGTTGCATGTTGATGTGTACCTCCCACCGCATGAACGCTCTGGGAGGACAGCGGGGTTAACGCACGGCCAGTCAAATCCGCACCCCGCGCCACACCGCTAGGCAGGGATCCGTAGAAGGGCACGCGCTGATGCGGAAGGACCGTCAGCCGCGCATCGCGGCACGCAGCAGGTGAACCGCCTGGCTCAGGACTTGCCGCAACGTCCGCAGCTGACGGGGATTCCACCTGGGGCGGTACGACTCTATCCCGAAGGCCCATGGGACGTTAGCGGCGAAGAGCTTGTCGTAGCAGTCGTCGCGCCGGCCGCCGCGGTCGCTCCATGGCCGGCCGGTGCTGTAGGCGGCGTCGGTGGCCCAGTTCCAGAGGTTCAGCCCGGCCTTCGGGTCGAGCGCCATTCGCCGACCTCGTAGCCACTCTTGAGCCGGCTCCAGGTCGGTCGCGACCACAAGCTCTTGGTCCGCTGGATCGCCGTCGGCAGCCCAACCTTTCGCATCTGCCATTGCCCAGCAGTCAGCTTCGGAGGCGAAGGTGTACAGGCGTCCCGCCCGGGCCGCAGCACGGTCCTCGTTGTCGATGTCCTGGCCCCACCACAGGTAGGTGACCTGTCCGTCGAACTTCAGGGCGGTTGGCCAACCCTTGATCGGAACGAGGTCGCCGTCGCGGCCCGAGAAATCGCGTTTCACGAGTGAGGACCATGCCATAGCCGGGGTTTGCGACAGCGCCGGCCACGCACCGAGGTCGACAACATCCGCGATGGTGGGGCCGTATGCGGCCGGCGCGACCGGTGTGGTCGGCTCGACCGAATCGATGGCGCCGGTTACTCCGGCGGCACCAGACGGCCTGGTGGAGTTCAACCATGTGAGTGCGGCCGGCATCGTGACGTACCCGGGCCTACCGAGACCAGCGATCACCCCACACCTGATCGGTGAGGCTTCCCGTACCCACGTTCCACGGGTGAGATCGGCGCGAGTGCACACGCGCCGGCAGGGGGGCGTGGCAGGGTAACGGCGTGATGGGTCAGCCAAGCGAGGCCGGCGATGATGGCGGCAGGGCGGTCCGACCTGCTGCGCAAACATGGGAGCCCGCAGCAGGCGACGTTCCTGGAATTGTTCTTCGACCTGGCGTTCGTCTTCGTCATCCAGCGGATCGCCCTGCGGGTGACCGAACATCTGGCCCGTCCCGGCCTCGCCGAGGCGTGGCCCGCTCTCACGGACGCCGGCAAGACGCTGCTGCTGCTCATGCCGCTGACCTGGGTCTGGACCATGACCGCGTGGACGACGGCCAGGCTGGACCCACGCCGGCTACCCGTACAGGCCATCGTCATCATGACCATGTTCGGTGTGCTGATCATGTCGGCTGGGCTACCGACCGCGTTCCACGGCGGCGGCCTGGCCTTCGCTGTACCGTACGTTTTCATCCAGGTCGGCCGGGTCGTCGTCCTCAAGGTCTTGCTGCGAGGGCACGAGCTGGAGAACAGGGTCACCCGTGACCTCGTCTGGTTCACGCTGACGGGCCTCCTGTGGATCGGCGGCGCGCTCACCCACGACGGGACCCGGGTGATTCTGTGGATCGCCGCAGCGGCCGGGGACTACCTGGCGGCCCGCCTAGGGTGGCCCGTGCCGAAGCTCGGCCGGGCCCGTGCCATCCCGTGGGCGGCGGCCGGCGAACATCTGGCCGACCGTTATCAGCAGTTCCTCCTGATCGCCCTCGGCGAATCGGTCCTGGCCCTCGCCATCGCCTACACCATGGGCCTGTACGACGTCGAGTCGACGGCGGCGTTCGTGATCGGCTTCGCCACCACCGTGCTGTTGTGGCGGATCTACTTCTACCGGGCCGGGCAGATCCTCGCCGACGCCATCGCCGCGTCGAAGGACCCCGCCAACCTCGGCCGGATGGCCGCCTTCACCCACTGGACCATGATCCTCGGCATCATCATCACCGCCATCGGATACGAACTGACCATCTCCCACCCGATCGGCCACACCAGGCTGGCCTGGCTGGTCTTCATCCTCGGCGGCCCCGCCCTGTACGTCGCCGGCCGCGCCCACTTCGAATACGTGGTCTTCGCCCGGGTCTCCCGCCCCCGCATCATCGGAGTCATCGTCCTCGTCCTCGCAGCCCCGCCGATGCACCTCCTACCACCGGTGCTGGTTTCCCTCACCGCCGCACTGATCCTGACCGGGATCGCCGCCACCGACGCGGCACGAGCCCGCGGGAAACCACTCGAGGCCCCATCACCACCCAGATAGGCGACTTGCCTCCGGCGTACGGTTCCGGTACAAGCTGGCCCGCTGTAGAACTGCGACTCGCCCAGCTGGACGAGCGAAATCGGCGAGCAGAACGCGGCGCCGCAGCCGCGCAGGTTGTGGGTGAAAGCTGGGCGACGCCGACTGAGATGGCGTGGTCACCGCGCGCGAGGCAGGAGCAGTGCACGCCCGCGGCGGGACGGGATGGCCGGGTCGGAGACCGCGCCGGCCCGCTGGGTTCGGGACTTGGTCTGCGCCGCCGGGGACAGTCGTGCGGCGACCCGGGCCAGCACCTTGTCACCCGGGGCGGCCGCCACGTGGAAGTGCCCGGCCGACGCCGGCTTGAGGTCGCCTCCCCACGCGATCGTGCCCTCGCAGTCGACCAGGATGTCGCGGACGATCGCCTCCTGGTGCGGCCACAACGACTCGCTGCCGCCGATGGGGTAGGCGCGCGGGTGCAGCGCCACCGCCGTACCGGAAAGGTAGTGGGATTCGTACGCGGCCTTCGCGGTACGCCCGGACCGGTAACCTTCGACGCCGCCCCCCTCGCCGGTGTCGAGCGCGGCGATCTCGTAGTGCCAGCGGCGAGCGACGTGCAGCAGGACCGCGCCCGCGTCGCCCTCGCGAAGGGCGACCGACGCCCTCGAGCCCTCGATCCGGTACGTGGTGATCGCACCCGCGTCGGGAGTCCAGACGGCGACGGGGGTGGAACGGGACGGGGAGACGGGGACGAGCGCCAGCGCCGCGGCGCCGAGAAGACTGCGTCGGGTGACCATTGTGATCCTCACTGACCGGGTTCGAGGAAGGAGACGCCGGGGTCGGCGTTCTCCCGCCAGACGTCGTGGTCCAGGCCCCAGCCGGCCTGGAAGTTGTACTCGCGGATCTGGTTGAACGACCAGTTGTCTGGCAGCGGAAACCCGAGGTTGCCGGAGTATCCCCAGGACATTGCGGAGACCATCGACCAGCGCGCGCCGACCTCGTGCGAGATTCGGATACACACGTTGCGGGAACCGTAGACGCCGAACGAGTAGTGGTTGCCGGCCTCGGCGAGCGCGTCCTTCACGCCACGGAAGTACGGCTTGATGTTGCTGTCGATGTCGACGTCCAGCGCGTCGTAGTCGACCGCGAAGTAGATGCACGTCCCGCCCGGCAGCCGATACGCGATCGCCTTCAGGTGCGCCTTGGTCCCCTGGTCGAAGCCCTTCTCGTAGGTGAAGTTGCCCAGCTGGGTCCCGTTGTACTGGAACAGCGGGAACAGCCGCAGCCCGGCGTTGAGGATCGTCTGCGGCTCGGTCGGCTTGAGCGCCTTGCCGAGGTAGGACGGATCGGTCGGTGGCAGGTGCTCGTCGAGGTAGCGGCCGACGATCCGGTAGCCGGCAGCGTACAGCTGCTGCCCCCGCGCCGCGGTGATCTCGGTGATGCAGTCGGCACCGGTGGCCGGCCGGTCGGTGTCGCCGCACGAGACGAGCAGCTGCGCCCAGGTCGTGTAGTCGTTCGTGCCGGTCACCGGGATCTGCGAGAAGCGCTGGAACGCCTGTACCCAACTCTGGTGGGTGCCGGTCGGGAAGTCGGTGCCGATGTCCGACGCCTTGTACGCGTACGGCTGCTGCCCGCCCGACCCGTCGGGTTCCATCGTCGGCGAGTTGAAGTAGCAGGCCGAGCGGAACAGGTAGCGCAGGTCGCCGGTGAGCGTGCCGGATCCCTTTCCGCGCAGGGCGGACTGGGTCCCGGGGCCGAAGTATCCGTTGATCGAGCCGAGCGCGATGCCGAGCTCGTACTGGAGGGCCATCATGAAGCCCTGCTGGACGTCGCGGGAGTAGTAGCCGTCGCAGGGCACCAGCCCCATGGCCGGGATGCCGACCTCGGCGACGTATCGGGCGTTCAGCCGCTGCTGGATGTGCTGGATCTCGACGTCACCGCCGGGCACCCGCTTGAACTGGTCCATCCGCATCAGCGCCTTGCAGATGTGGGGCCACATCTTCCTGCGCATCGTCGTGTCCGACCAGGACAGTCCGGCGTCGGTGTAGAGCTGCCGCAGCGCGGTCTCCGAGTCCCGCGTCCAGGCGCCCAGGTTCGTCGACGTCCAGTAGCCCTTGCACCAGAGGGCGCCGTTGTAGAGGTGGACGAGATTCGTGTTGATCTCGTCCTGCGGCAGCGTGTCGTGCGCCTTGACCGCGTTGAACGTGCCCGGGCCGAAGTTCTGCACGGTCGGTGAGATGCCGAGCTCCTGCTGCAGCCCCTGGGTGAACGAGAGAACCGTGCCCCAGCCGGTCCGCCCGTCCTCGGTGCAGTGGATGTAGCCGGAGGCGTTCTGGTAGGTCGCGTTCACCCATTTCTGGGCGGCGTAGACGTAGATGTCGGCAAGCCCGGTCCACGGCGCGGCCGGATCGATCGTCGAGCCCGGCTGGGCGTACATCGTGAGGTTGCCGGGGCAGTCGGTCTCTGGGTAGTCGGAGCCGTCGCAGTCCCGGTCTTCGTAGTGGAAGGAGTGCGGCAGGATCCGCGTGCCGGTGGGTACGGGCGCCTCGGTGCGCAGGAACTGGATGAGGTCGCGGTATGCGCGCAGCATCGCTTCGGTCGCGGTGTGATCGGCCCGCATCACGGCGCAGATCGAGTAGAAGTTCGCGTTGCGCCCATAGATCCCGATGTGGCCGCAGTGGTTCGCCTCGCCGCGCTCGAATCCCCGGCCCTCGTAGATCTCGCCGTGCTTGCAGATCAGGAAGTTGTAGGCGATGTCCCCGTTGAAGTCGTCGCTCGACGTGTGCTCCTCGTACACCCCGGCGATGTCGACGACGCACTCGAGGTGGTCGTTGTAGTCGTTGTTCGGCAGGGCCGGGCCGCGGTAGTGGATGAACACGCCGGCCACCGGACTCCAGTCGGAGTTGTTGCTGGGCGCGGGCGGCGCGGCGGCCTTGTCCTTGCCGTTGATGACGAACTCGGCCCAGACCGAGCGCGGATGAATCGTGACCGACATGGTCCTGAGGTTCCGGTGGCGGCGCACGCCCGGGCAACACGTTTCGGTCCTGCCCAAAACATCTTGCCCGAACCCCGAGCCGATGACGATCGTCGATCCCGTACGAATGTCGAGGCTTCTTTGGGGGACATGGTGCAGACGGGGATACGGCGCCGGATCGCACGGATGGCGCTGGTGCTGGTCACGGTCGCGGCCGGGACGATGATGATCGGTTCGCCCGCGCTGGCCGAGGGCGAGGACCCGAACACGTCGGGGTGCTCGCCGGCGACCACGGTGCGGGAGTTCACGGCCGCGAAGACCGGGATTCGCATCGAGCTGCGGTACTCGGACAACTGCGACGGGGCGTGGGCGCGCTCGACCCAGCCAGGCAACAACCGGTACGGCACGGCCATCTTCCTGCAGTCCACCGACGGGCTGCTCTACACCCACCAACTAGGCCACAGCTCGCAGGAGTGGACCCCCAAGGCGAACTGGACCCGCACGCTGCGGGCCTGCTACGGCTGGGGCTGGATCGGCCCCGCGTGGAACAACTACCAGAGCTTCGAATGCACGTCGTGGTGGTGACGGAGACGGGCTGGGGCGCCCGGGTGATCCGGGCGCCCTCGCCCAGGGATTAGCGGGCCATCCGGGCTTGCTGGGCCGCGCCTGGTGGTCAGCGGTCGCCGTGTGGACCGGGGGCAGCGCTGCCCTCGTAACTGGCAAGGTCCGACACCAGATGGGTGAGTTCGGTGTCGTTGTCGTAGCGGCGCTGGTGCAGTGCGGCGATCTTCGCGGCCATGTCCGGATCATCGTCGTCGACCACGTCGTAGGACACAAACTTGTCGACCAGCGGCAGCCCGATCATGTCCGTGTGGTGGTGAGCCGGGTGGATCAGGTACTGCCAGTACCCCTCCAGGTCTTCGATCGCGTAGATCGCGGCGATCTCGTACTCACCACCGAAGTCACGGCCGACGATGAAGGACTTCACTGACGGGATCACCCGCCCCTGGTTTCGCAGGCTCTCCACCGCCTCCTCGAACTTCTCCGGCGCCACACCCGGCTTGATGCTCATCCGCGTGCTGTGATAGATCATCGGCCTTCTCCTTTATCTCGTCCGGTACCGGACATCCGCCGTTCAGGCGTCGCTCATGGCTGCGCCACTCGAATCCGTGAGAGGGTTCGAGATCGATGAGCTCGTTGTAGTAGCACCAGGTCGAACGGAGCGAGGGAGACACACAGCTCATGTGTGGTGGTCAATTGTCTGCCTGCCCTCTCTATCGGGACGACACCAGCCTGCTCGGACGCACCGGCGGCAACCAGGGAAGGGACTTCCCTGGTACGTGCGCGATGAGGGCTGGGCGTCGGTCAGGAGGTACGGGCGTCGTAGTCCTCGCGGCTGGTGAGGACCTGGTCCATGTGGTCCTGTGCCCAGTGCCGGATGCCGCGCGTCATGTCGTGGAGCGAGAAACCGAGGTCGGTCAGCCCGTAGGTGACGGTGACGGGGACGGTTGGCGTCACCGTGCGGGTGATCAGGCCATCACGTTCCAGTGACCGCAGGGTCTGCGTCAACATCTTCTGGCTGGCCCCCGCCAGTAGGCGCGAGATCTCGGAATAGCGCATGGACGTGGCAGCACCTGCCGCCTCGGAAGGATCGGAGGTGTCGCCCCCGAGTGCGCACAGCACCAGCACGACCCACTTGTCCGAGATCCGGTCGAGAAGCTGACGACTCGGGCATGCCGCCATGAAGGCGTTGTACTCCACCTTGGCCTGCTCTCGTCTCTGCGCAGCGTTCATCGTCGCCAACCGGATCACATCTGTTCCTGTGGGTGGGTTACGCACCTTGAAGTGCCTACTTCCTCCTAGAAAGTTACTCCCCAACTATTGAATCAGGGAGGCGAAAAGCGCTACCCGCTGATCAAGGAGCAGGACAAGCACGATGAACACACCTATGACCGCCCTTCCCGGCGGCACCTGGACTCTGGGCGACTCGACCATCACCCGGTTCGGCTACGGCGCGATGCAGCTCGCCGGCCCGTGGGTCATGGGGCCGCCCGGCGACCACGACGGCGCCCTCGCGGTACTGCGCGAGGCGGTCGATGCCGGGATCACCCACATCGACACCAGTGCCGCCTACGGGCCACGGGTCACCAACGAGCTGATCCGGGAGGCACTGCACCCCTATCCCGGGCGGTTGCTCATCGCGACCAAGGTGGGGGCGAACCGCGACGCACAGGGCGGCTGGCCCACCGCTAGGCGACCCGAAGATCTGCGCAAGCAGGTCCACGAGAACCTCGAGTCCCTCGGCGTCGAGACACTCGACCTGGTCAACATGCGCATGGGCAATGCCGAAGGCCACGAGTCCGGCTCCCTCGCCGAAGCGTTCGAGACACTCGTCGAGCTCCAGCGGGAGGGACTGATCCGTCATCTCGGTGTCAGCAACGTAACCGCGGAGCAGGTCGCCGAGGCGCAGAGCATCGCTCCGATCGTGTGCGTGCAGAACATGTACAACCTTGCCTACCGCGACGACGACGACCTCATCGACCGGCTCGCCGCCGACGGCGTGGCCTACGTGCCGTTCTTTCCGCTCGGCGGCTTCACGCCCCTCCAGTCCGCGACGCTCTCAGGCGTCGCTGACCGGCTGGGGGCAACGCCGGTGGCGGTCGCTCTGGCCTGGCTGCTGCAACGCTCACCGAACATCCTGCTCATCCCAGGTACGTCATCGGCGGCGCATCTGCGTGAGAACATCGCCGGCGCCGGGCTCTCCCTCTCTGAGCAGGACGTGGCCGAGCTGAACAGCATCGGCCGCTGACCAGCCGACGGTGAGCCTCCTCAGGCAGGAAGCACAGCGGCGAACTCGTGGATGTCGCCAGCGACAATAGCCAGCTCCTCATGCGGTGCGAAGTGCCCGCCGCGGTCAAAGCGGGTGTAGCGCACAACATGGTAGGTCCGCTCGGCGTACTCGCGCGGCGGCACGGAGATGTCGTACGGGAAGGCGGCGACAGCGGTCGGCACGTCGCCCATCACCGGCCGAGGCAGAGGGTGCGCGAGGTGGTCGAAGTAGGGCCGGAAGGACGTGCCGATCGTGTTGGTGAACCAGTAGAGCGAGGCCTGCACCAGGATCTCGTCGTCGCTCCATCGAGCGGTGACGTCTCCACCGCAGTCGCTCCAGGCACGGTACTTCTCAAGGATCCAGGCCAACAGGCCGACCGGAGAATCTGTCAGGCCGTATGCCAGGGTCAGGGGTCTGGTCTGCTGCTGGTGCTGGTAGGCCCCGCCGTCGCTGGTCCAGGATTCGATGCCTGCCAGATAGGCCTCCTCGGCTGCCGTGAGGTCACTGTGGTCGGCGGCCGCCATGACAGCCATCAGATGGATGCCTGCGACCGCTTCGGGATGCGCGGCGCCGAGACGCGAGGTGATCCCGGCGCCGAGATCGCCCCCGTGCGCGACGTAGCGGTGGTGGCCGAGCCCTGACATGAGGCGGTGCCAGAGCTCGTACGTCGGGACCTCGGCCGGAGCCGCGGCAGGCTGATCGGAGAACGTGAACCCGGGCAGCGACGGTACGACCACATCGTGCCCGAGGTCGGCAAGCCGGTGCGCCAGGGGAATCATCTCGGCGAAGGTGCTCGGCCAACCGTTGGTCAGGATCAGCGGAAGACCTCTCCGCTGCTCCGCGCGCACGTGGAGGAAATGCACCCGCTGCCCGCTGACGGTCGCGATGCGCTGCGGCTCACCATTCAGACGGCGTTCGTGACCGCGCCAGTCGAACCCGTCGGCCCAATAGCCAACGAGGCGTGCCAGGACGTCCCGGTCGGTTCCTGCCGACCAGGCGGGCTCCGGCCAGTCTCGGGGCCACCGTGTCGACGACAGGCGGTGTCGCAGATCTGTGACGTCATGGTCCGGCACCCCGATGGCGAAGTCGGCAACGTCGAGTGTGCTCATCACTCCTCCGGAAACTCAGCGCGCCTGAGTCGCTCTGATGCCGAGGCGGTCTTGACAAGGTCTGCCTTTCTCGTTGTCGCCGCTGTCACGACGGCACCAGCCTGTGCGTACGCGCCGGGGGCAGCCAGGGAAGCCTCTTCCCTGCCACGTGGGCGACGAGGGTGCTGCGATGTGGCACAAGCCCACCAACAACGGGGCAACCAGGAGACGACCCGAGGAGTTCTGATGTCACTCAACCTGTTCACGCCCGACGACACCGCGATCCTGCTCATCGACCACCAGATTGGCACGATGAGCTGGGTCCGCTCCACCGATCACGCCGAGATGCTGGCCAACGCCGTCGCGCTGGCCAAGGCGGCCAAGGCGCTCGGCCTCCCGCTCGTCCTGACGACGTCCCTGGAGGACCATGACCAGGGTCCCCTGGCTCCCGAGATCGCCACCGTCGCCCCCGAGGAGTACGCCGCCCGCATTCAGCGCATCGGCGTGGTCAACGCCATGGACGACCCTGCCTTCGCGGCCGCCGTTGCCGCGACTGGCCGCCGCAACCTGGTCATCGCCGGGGTCACCAACGACGTCTGCACGGTATATCCGACCCTGACCGCGCTCGGCCAGGGCTACAGGGTCCAAGTCGTCGCCGACGCCGGGGGATCGATGAGCACCCAGGCAGACGAGGTCGCCCTACGGCGGATGGAGAACGCCGGCGCCGGGATCACCTCCACCAACATGATCCTCACCGAACTCGCCAAGAGCTGGGCCAGCCCCGCCGGCCAGGCCCTGATCCCGATCGTCGGCGAGTTGATCCCGTCTTGACCACTGACGGTTCCGACCCGCTCCCGGATGCCTTCGCCCGTCATCCTGGTGGTTCGCCCACCTGGCCGCCGACACTGCCAGTGTCGTCACCGATCCCTTCGATCTGGCCCACGTTGTGGCGAGCTACTCCGGCACGGCCGCGCTCAAGGCAGGGTTCGAGCACTACCGCACGCTCCTTGACGACGGCCAGACCAACAAGGCCTGGTACGCGGCCGGCGGTCGCCTCCGCATGCCGACCCTGGCAGTCGGCGGGGAGCATGCCGTCGGCTCCCGTCTGGCCGAGGCCCTGCGCGACGTAGCACCCGCAGTGGCCGCCGGCGTCGTACCTGGCAGCGGTCACTTCGTCGCAGAGGAGAACCCGGAGGCCTTGCTCGCGGTCATCACCCCCTTCCTCACTGGCACGAACGGAGCAGACCGATGAGCATCCCGTACCTGGCCCAGTCCGACCAGCACCAACAGCTGGAGTGGCTCGACGGCGGCACCCTCTCCCTGCTGCTCGACGGCGCCGCAACCGGCGGCAGCCTAACCGTCGGCCGATTCGCCGTGTCCAAGGGCGAGGCGCCGCCGTTTCACCTGCATACCCGCGAGGACGAGGTGTTCCTCCTCCTGCAGGGCAGCGCCCTCGTGTGGGCGGGTGAGGAACGGATGGAGCTGGCCGAAGGCGGCATCGTCTACCTGCCCCGCAACATCCCGCACGGTTACCGCATCACCTCGGCCACCGCGGACCTCTTGATGATCTGCACGCCAGCCGGCATCGAGGGCATGTTCCGCCAGGCCGGCCGCGACCGCGCCGCCCCGCGCCCCGACGGTTTCGAGATCGACCCGGCCGTCATGGCACAGGCCGCCGATGCGTACGGCCAGATCATCGTGGGCCCGCCACGCTGAACGTTCCACTTGGCGACCGAAAGGAGCTGGTCAGGGGGCACGGTGCCGCTTCACAAACCTGCCTGGAATTTCGGCCAGACATATGGACGGTCAGTTCGCATCATGTTTATATGTACGCACCATCCACATAACCTGGAAGGAACCCACCATGAGTACCACCCGCACAGCCCTCGTCACCGGCGGCTCCGGCGGCATCGGCGGCGCTGTCGTCGAGCGCCTCGCCCAGGACGGCTTCGCCGTCGCCATCCACCACGCCGGCAACGCCGACCGCGCCGAGAAGCTCGCCGCGACGGTCCGCGAGCGCGGCGGCCATGCGATCACCGTCGGCGGTGACGTCGCCGACGAGGTCGCGATGGCCACAGCGTTCGACCGCATCGAGGCGGAGCTCGGCGGCATCGACGTCGTCGTCAACACCGCCGGGATCATGCTGCTCTCGCCGATCGCGACCCTCGACCTCGCCGACCTCGACCGGATGCACCGCACAAACATCCGAGGCACGTTCGTCGTCTCCCAGCTGGCGGCCAACCGTGTACGTACCGGCGGGGCGATCATCAACTTCTCCACCTCGGTGACCCGCACGCAGTTCCCGGCCTACGGCGCGTACGTCGCCTCGAAGGCCGCGGTCGAGGGCATCACCCTGATCCTGGCCCGCGAGCTGCGTGGCCGTGACATCACGGTCAACACCGTCGCCCCAGGGCCGACCGCCACGCCGCTGTTCCTCGACGGGAAAAGCGAGGAGCTGATCGCTCAGATCGCCTCGACCAACCCGATGGATCGCCTCGGCGCGCCTTCGGACATCACCGAGACCGTCGCCTTCCTCGCCGGCCCGGCCCGCTGGGTCAACGGCCAGGTGCTGTTCACCAACGGCGGCATGGCCTGAGCACCGCCACGTCAGGCGGTATGCCGGCGGTCCCGCGTTCGCCTGACCCTAGACTCGGCCGCACCAGCCGAAGGAGGCAGCCGTGACAGAGCCTGAAGCGCTTCCCGAGCGCCGCGGCCGGGGCCGCCGGCCCGCCGACGAGGTCCGGGCTGACGTGCTCAAGACGGTCGGAGAGCTGCTCCTCGAGGAAGGCACCGCCGACCTCACCTTCGAACGCGTCGCCCGGCACGCCGGGGTCAGCAAGACGACGCTCTACAAGTGGTGGCCGTCGAAGGGCGCTCTCGCCCTCGACGGCTACTTCCACGCCGTGCAACCAGCCCTGGCCTTCCACGACACCGGCGACATCCGCGCCGATCTGGTCGACCAGCTGCGCGCCTTCGCCGACATCATGACCACGGCACCCGGTGGACGAGCGCTCCTCGAGTTGATCGGCCAGTCCCAGACCGACCCCGACCTCTCCACCGCGCTACGCAGGCTTTACACCTCCGAGCGCCGCCGCCTCGCTGGCGAACGGCTTGCAGCCGCCCAGGAGGCGGGCGAGATCCGCGCCGACGTCGACGTCCAAGTGCTGGTCGATCAGCTGTGGGGTGCCACGTATTATCGCCTGCTCGTCCCTGACGAGCCCGTCACCGATGACTTCCTCGTCGCGCTCGTCGGCAACCTGTTGGACGGCATCGCGCCGCGGTGACGGCCCGGCCAGCGCCGTCATCAACGGCCTGACCACCCGTCATCCGCGGCCGCTACCGCGGCGGTCGGAACGGGCGCAGGAACCTGACGCCGTCCTCGATGGTGCCCTCCATGAGTTCCAGGAGCCGCGGGACGAGTTCGGTCATCCGCGGTGCGTTCAGGTGGCGGTGCAGCGCCTCGCGGGTCTCCCAGCGCTCAAGGATGATGAAGGTTCCGGGCTCGCCCTCCACCTCGTGCGCCTCGTAGTCGATGTTGCCGGTGTCGTTGCGTGACGGGCTTATGGCCCGGGTCAGGAATGCCTTCATCTCGGCCTCCTGCCCGGGCTTGGACCGGGCTTCCCAGATCAGAGTGACGTAGCCGGCCGGCGTCGCCTTGTCGCTCATGATGCTTCCTTCCGTCTATGTCGGGACGGAACCAGTCTTTGGGTGCGCGCCGGCCGTAACCAGGTAAGCGTCTTCCCTGCCATACGCGTCAAACAGGCTGCCGCACCGGTCGTGCGCGGCAGTACCGCCGAGCCCGACGGTCCTGGTCAGGCCGCTGCACGCAGGCGCTCAAGCCGCTCCGCTGCATCGCTTCCGGCCGCCGCCGTCAAAACGACCACCTTCAGGTCGGAGTCGGGGACGGTCAGCGTGTCACTGTCGACGGTGATATCGCCGACGTCCGGGTGGTGAACCGTCAGAACAAGGCTCCGGTGCGCCGCGACGCTGCCCTCGGCCCACAGCTCGACGAACCGTGGGCTCTCGTTCCGGAGCATCGTGAGCAGCGACTCGAAACCTGGATCGTCCGCCGCGTACGCCGCCGTACGACGCAGGTCAGCCACGAGCGCCCGCTTGAACGCCTCCGCACCGGCCTCCGGATACGCAACGACCATCGACGTCTTGTTCACGAACATGTCGACCACCAGGTTCTGCCCCGGGACGTCCATCGGCGACGGCCTGAGGAACAGCTTGTCGTGCAACGGAGTCGCCGCGAGCATCGTCCAGTCCGCCGCGAACACCGCCAGCGGCAGGTCGGCCATCCGCGCCAACATGCGCTGCACTCCCGGTGGAATATGGTGCGAAATCCTTCCCGGACCGGGCGGCGCGAGGCCGGCGGCCCGATAGAGCAGGTCGGCCTCCGTGCGGTCGAGTTGTAGAGCTCGTGCCAGGGAAGCGACAACCTGGGGCGATGGTGTCTGCCATCGCCCCTGCTCCAACCTGGTGATGTAGTCCGAGCTCACGCCGGCCAGTTGTGCCAGTTCCTCCCGGCGCAGCCCCTTGGCGCGGCGGCGCCCGTACGAGAGCAACCCGACATCCGACGGGACCAGCCGCTCCCGCCACACCCGGATCAGACTGGCCAGCGAGTGGACATCTGCGGACACCCCGCCATTGTATGGGTGGTCGGGGACGGTGAGGTTCACTTACGACCTTCACTGGCATCGGTGACCTGCTGGGTCCCGATCATCGACGGTCCACAGGCTGGTACGAGTCTTACTAGGAAGTCCCTGGCCTGTGCACACGCGCTCCAACGCAACAGGCTGAAGGGGTCAGCCCGGCCGGGCCGCGATGTCACGGTGCCGCTGATGCTGACAGCGGCGTTCCCGATCGGCATCACCAACGTCGCCACCGACCACGCCGGGCTCTTGCCCGTCCGCGGCAACGCCTGACCCGAGGAGAGGAAGAGCGCATGGAGATCAAGGGTCAGGTTGCCCTGGTTACCGGGGCGAACCGCGGGCTTGGCCGGCGTTTCGTCACCGAACTGCTGGGCCGGGGAGCGGCGAAGGTGTACGCGGCCGCGCGGAACCCTGAGACGGTCGACGTGCCGGGGGCGGTGCCGCTGCGCTTGGACGTAACCGACGACAAGTCGGTGGAGGCGGCCGCGGCGGCGGGTGACGTGACCCTGCTGATCAACAACGCCGGGGTCGCGACGCTCAGCTCGTTCATCGGCAGCGACCTCGCGAATGCGCGGCAGGAGATGGAGGTGAACTTCTGGGGCATGCTACGCATGGTGCGGGCCTTCGCGCCCATCCTCGACCTCAACGGCGGCGGGGCCATCCTCAATGTCCTCTCACAGAGCTCGTTTCGGGCGTTCGGGTTCGCCGATACCTACGGGGCGGCGAAGGCCGCCGCGTGGCAGCTGACCAACGGCGTCAGGCTGGAGCTGGCCGGACAGGGCACGCAGGTCATCGCCCTGGCCATGGCGCTGGTGGACACGGACATGTCGGCATGGGCGAAGAGCGAGCAGGGGTGGTCGCTGGCCGACCCGGCCGACGTGGTCCGGGCCGCGCTCGACGGTGTCGAGGCCGGTGCTCTGGAGGTGTACGGCGACCAGATGACCCGCGAGTGGCGCGCCCGCCTGGGTGAGCCGACCGAGTCGCTCTACCCGGACGCGGTCCGCACCACAGCCGAACAGACACGCGCACCGGCTCCCGCCCGCACGCCTCAGCAACCGCACAAAGGGGATCGAACATGAACAAGCTCGCCCTCATCACCGGTGCCAGCTCCGGCATCGGAAGGGCGTACGCCGACCGGTTCGCCGCTGACGGATACGATCTGATCGTCGTCGGTCGGCGCGGTGACCGCCTCGAGCAGATCGTCGCCGCTCGCCCGGAGGTCAACGTGCGGCCCGTGGTCGCCGACCTCTCGACCGATGCCGGGGTCGACGCCGTGGCGCAGCTGTGTGCCACCGAACCGTTGACCGTACTCGTCAACAACGCCGGCGTCGCCCACTACATGCCCTTGGCCGACCTGTCCGCGGAGAAGGCTCGCGAACTGGCCCACATCAAGGTCGTCGCACCGACGATGCTCACCCGCGCGGCTGTCGTCGGCATGCAGAAGCGCGGCAAGGGAACGATCATCAACGTCTCCGGCATGATCGCCTTCAGCGGCCCGGTACCGACTTCACTCATGCCTCGTCGAGCGATCTACGCCGGCGGGCTCGCGTTCGCGGTCACCATGTCACAGACCCTCAACGCAGAACTCGAGGGGACCGGCGTACGCGTCCAGGTGGTCTGCCCGGGCGTGGTCGCCACAGAGTTCCACGAGCGGCAGGGAATGGACCTCAGCCAGATCCCGCGCATGAGTGCCGAGGACGTCGTGACCGCGAGCCTGCGCGGCATGGAGCTGGGCGAAGTGGTCGTCGCACCCGGCGTGGAGGACGCGGGTCTTCTTGCCACGGTCTTCGCCGCCGAACTCGCTGCCTTCAGTGGCCAGAGCCCTGAACTGGCATCGCGCTACCAAAAGTCCTGACCGGCGCAGGCGAAGGGACACCGCGCCTGCCTCCGCAGGGTCGGCGGCTCAGGCATCGAGGCCGCCGACCCTCGTGGCGCGGCATCCGGGGCTACGCGGGCACTGTGGCCGGCGTTTTGGGCCGGTCCTGTCGATCATGACAGCCAGTTGACGGCCGCGATGAGGACGGGGCTGGGCCGGTGTAGAGGTGCCCGTTCGGCGTAGCGGGTGGCCAGGTCGCGCCACTGCTTGAGCCGGTTGAAGCAGCGTTCCACCACGTTGCGCTTGCGGTAGATCGCCTAAGTGGATGGCCTGCTGCCGGCGCTGCCCGGCAGCCCGGCGAAGGTCTGGAATGCTTCGCCCATGCCTTCCTACCCGCCTACCTTCGCCGACCAGGTCGTCGCACAGCCAGCCCATGCCCAGTTCGAGGCGTTCCTCGACGAGCACCGCGGCGCGCTCAATGGCTGCTTGGACGGGCTGACAGAGGAACAGGTGCGCCGATCGTTGGTGGCCTCCCGGACCACGCTGCTGGGGCTTGTGAAGCACGCGACTTTCGTCGAGAAGGTCTGGTTTGACGAAGCCGTAACATGCCGATCGCGCGCTGAGATCGGCATCCCTGCGAGGTCAGAGGAGTCGTTCGTCCTCAATGACGACGACACGATCGTCACCGTCCAGCACGCACACCGCGAAGCCTGCGAAGCATCACGCCATGCGACGTCATCCCTGGGTCTGGACGACATCCTTCACGGGCATCGGCGGGGCCCGCTTCCGCTGCGGTGGGTGTATCTCCACGTGCTGCGCGAGCTCGCCCAGCACTGCGGGCACGCAGACATTCTTCGAGAGCAACTCGTCAACGAGTAGTGCCGGACGTCCGCGGACGTCGGCCAGGTCCTGGAAGCCGGCTACGAGGTGCCGGCGGAGCAGGCCGCTCAGGTCCGTTCGATGCCCGACGGCGGCGGCCCGGCCACCTGGGTGGTGACCGGGCCGTCGTCGGACAGGACACGCGCTACGGGACGGGCGCTACGGCGCGCCCCGTGTAGGCGCTACCGGAGCGGGTCGAGCGAGAAGTCCGCCGTGACCGTCTTGCCCGCCTTGAGCGTGACCTTCGCCGTCGCAGGCACGTAGCCCTCGACCGCGACGACCAGCGTGAGCGGGCTCACCTTCGTGTCGATCCAGTACTCGTACGTGCCGTCCTTCTCGGTGACCAGCGTCTTGTGGTATCCCTTGCCGCCGTTCACCTGGACGATGGCCCCACCGAGCGGCTGGCCGTTTGCCGAGGTGACGGTGCCGGCGACCTTGCCCCACGAACTCGGCGCGGTGACGTTCATCGACACCGGCACCTCGGACACGCGGTACGGCGTGTCGGTGCTGGCACCAATCGCGGCGGAGTACGCACCCGGCTGGTCGACGTTGGCCGACATGGTCGCCGTCACCGTGCGTGACTCGCCCGGCTTGAGCGTGAAGGCCGTGTTGTCGAAGGACACCCAGTCTGCCGGAGCGCCCGAGCTACCCGCCACGTTCATCACGATGTGCATGCCCGGGAAGCCGATCGACGCCGTGTCGGCCGGCTCGGAGATACCACAGTCCACCGAGGCGATGTACGACGGCGCAGTCTGGCCGGCGTTGTTCGAGCCGATGAAGAAGTAGCCATCCGCAGGGACCTTCACCTCGACCACCAGGGTGCCGCCGGACGGGACCTTGCCCTCGACCGGGACCGTCACCAGCGTGCCGTTACCGGCCGGAACGGTGGCGTCGGCCGAGCCGATGAGCGTCATGTTGGCGTACCGCAGGTCGCCATTGAGCGTGTAGAGGTTGACTGTGAGGGGCTGGTTCCCCCGGTTCAGCTCCACGCCGAACGACACGCTCGACACGTCCAGGCCGTTGAGCCCGAAGTCGGCCAGTGTGAACGTCCGCAGGTACGAGTTGTTCCGGGTGGTGGAGGTGTTGTTGCACGACGCCGAGTTGCCGGTCATGATCGCCTGCGACGCGGAGTGCGTGATGGAGATCTCGTCGGCCGGGATCGGCGCCGCCAGCGGCGTCACCGTCTCGCCCTTGACGTTCGAAGGCGACATCGACGGGCCGCCCGCCGACAGCTTCCCCTTCGGGGCCACCGACGCCGGGACGGTCGCCTTACCCTTCACCGCCGTGAGAGCACCCTTGCCGACCGGTTCGAACACGCCGCCGCCGGCTTCCAGCTCGACCGACGCCGGGGCGGTGCCCTCGTTGGTGATCGTGAGCTTCTCGGTGTGGGAGCCGCCCATCGGCAGCTCGGCATGGGTGTCGCCATCAGAAGCGATGGTCACCATGCCCGCGGCCAGCGCGGCGTCGAACCTCACGGTGGCGTCCTCGGTGACCATGACCGAGCCGGTGGCACCCTGGTAGTCCGGCGCCGTGATCTTGACCGAGTAGCCACCGGTGACGACCGACAGTGAGAACGTGCCGTCCGCTCCAGTGGTCACGGTCTTGCTCAGTGCCTCGGAGGAGATCGCCACGGTCGCGCCAGAGATCGGCGTACCCGTGTTCCGGTCGGTCACCGTGCCGGCCACCGTGCCCCGCGGCGCGGAGTCGTAGCGGATCGACATGCCCTCGTTGATCACCGGGGTGTTGTAGGAGAACTGATGGGCGATGGTGCCGTTGGTGTTCTCGATACCCACCGTGGCCGAGCTGCCGGCCGCCGCTCCGCCCGAGTTCGCCCCGTAGCCGAGCTCGATCTCACCGTTGGCCAGCAGGGTCACGGAGAAGTTCGTCCGCAGGTTACGGTTGGCGTAGGTCGTGACATCACGCCACTCGAGCACGAACGCGTCGACCCCGTCGACCTGGGTGGCCGCGGTGTACAGACCCGACGAGGCGTCGAAGAACAGGTCGTCCCACAGCGGGTAGATCGCCGCGTTGGGCAGGGCGCTGTTCGGGATCTGGACGTTGCTCCACGAGTTCGACAGCCCGGCGAAGTTCACGTGGCCGTTGGTGGTCACGTACGCCGTGTTGAACTCGCCCTCGTAGTACGGGAACGAGAACGGCAACGGGACCGTGCCCGTTGCGTCGTCACCGGTCAGACTCAGCCGGGTGTCACCCGTGGCGATCCCGTTGCTGCCGACCGTGCAGAAGTACCCGAAGTCGTCGTAACGCCGGGCGATTTCAGCCGTGACCGTCTCGTCACCGTCTACAACGACCTCCTGGGAGAACGCGCTCGTGCAGGAGCCGCCCGCGACCGAGATCGTGTAGGTGCCCTCGGGCACCGCGGTGAACACGAACGCGCCGTTGGCGTCGGTGGTGACCGGGGCGATCGGTGCGGAGATGCTCACCGTGGTGCCCACGAACGGCGCGCCCGTGGCGACATCTGTGACGGTGCCGGACACGGCGTGACGCGGCGCCGCCGCCAGGTCGATGTCCACCGTGGTGGTCGCGTCGACGGTGACCGTGGCGTCGGCCGGGGCCGACGGCAGGTAGCCGAACGCCGAAGCCGAGACGTGGTAGTCGCCCACAGCGACGCGGACGCTGTACGTGCCGTCCGTGCCGGTGGTGACGGTGCGGTCGTGCTCGCCGTCAATCGTCACGCGCGCCCCGCTGATCGGGTCGCCGTCGGTCTCGGTGACGGTGCCGGCGACGGTACCCATGTCGCCGATCGGCGCAGCGTCGATCAGCGCGGCCAGGTCAAGCCTGCCCTCACCGTAGACGTTGTTGTTCTCGGCAGTGCCGCCGCACGAGGTGTTGTCGACGTTGACGGCGGTCCGGTTCAACAGTTCCCAGGTGCCCGGGATGTCACCGATCAGCGCCGGCGCGGCGCTCCACAGCACGGCCACGGCGCCCGCGAGGTGCGGGGTCGCCATCGAGGTGCCGTTGTAGTTCGCGTACCCACCGCCGGGCACCGAGGACCGAACGTTCACGCCCGGCGCCGAGATGTTCGGCTTGATCCCGCCGCCCTCACCAGCACCACGCGAGGAGAACGACGCGATGGTGCCCGAGGAGTCGAACGCGCCCACCGAGTAGTTGGACGTGTTCGCGCCCGGCGAGGAGGTCGTGTTGCAACCGGGACCGGCGTTGCCCGACGCCCAGGCGCCGAAGATGCCGGCGGCCGCCCACGCGTCGGTGATGTCCTGGTACCAGTCGTCGATGATCCCGGCGGCGCTGTAGCCCCACGAGTTGTTGACGACGTGCGGCCGCTTCGCCGGGTCGGGGTCGGTGCCGTTCGTGCGGGTCGGCGCGGTGATCCACTCACCGGACTCGAGCAGGTCGGCGTCCGAGCAGGTGTCGCAGCCGTTGGCCTCGATCCACTGCGCGTCGGGCGCGACACCGATCTGGTTGCCCGCGCCGTCGTCGCCCATCATGGTGCCCATGGTGTGGGTGCCGTGGCCGTTGGTGTCGCACGGGTTGCCCGAGCCGCACCGTCCGGATGAGTCGAACGCGTTGTAGTCGTTGACGATCGTCCCGTCGGGCTGCCGACCGCGGTAACCGTCGGCGAGCGCCGGGTGGTCGAATTGGACGCCGGTGTCGATGCTCGACACGACGATGCCCTCGCCCGTGAAGCCCTGGGCCCAGACCTCAGGGGCGTTGATGAAGTCGAGACCCCACTCGACCGTGGCCGGGGCGTTCGCCGACGCCTTGTCGCGCTTGACCGGTTCGACGAGGTCGAACGTCGTGCTCTCGACGATCTGGCTGACCTCGGGCTGGGCGGCGAGCTTCTTGGCGAGTTCCAGCGTGCCGTCCTCGACGAGGATGCGGTTGCTGATCCAGAAGCTCTCGTAGTCGGCGTCGTTCGCCTCGAGCTGCTTGATCACGTCCGCCTGGGACGTCTTGGCCGTGCTGGTGAGCGTGTCGTAGACGTACTGGCCGCGCTTGCCCCAGTCGGCGATGTCTTGCGCCGCGTCCAGATTGGCCTTCACCGACAGCTTGACCCAGAAGTCCGCCGAGTCGTGCGTGGTGAGCGTCTTCTCGACGGCCGAGGTGAGCTTGTCGGCCGGGTCGGCCGACGGTCCTGTGGTCGATGGCGCGGCGAACGCGGCGGGTACTGCGCTCGCCATCCATGTCGTGAGAATCGCGAAAGCCGCGGTAACGGCTGACGCGCGCCTCACATGCCTGGTTCGTGTGTGCACGGAACCTCCAGGTCCTAGCGCGCCCCAGGGACAGGACGCGCATGACACCCCACGGTCGCGGGGCTATAGACCAACATGGATCATCCCGATGAGCTGGCACTACCCTGCGGCATCAGCAACTCGACACCAAACCGGTCAACTCGCGGCCAATTGGTCGTCAGCGCGTCGCAAGCGTGCGGCGTCGCCGGGTTCTCGTCCCAAACGCGACGAGATGGCGGGTCTCCGACATGGCACGACTCCGCCAGCGGCAACCGGTGAGTAAGTCAATAGGCTGCTCGCACAGCACATCAACTCCGACCGTTGGATGTTCGGAAGCGGCCCGCCGGTAGGGAGGGACCACGTGGCCCGAACGACCAATCCCGCTACTACCTGGCAGCAGCGGACAACCGTGCCGGTTGCGCTGGGCGCCGCGCCCGTGGGGCTCACCATCGTACCGGGGACCAGCACCGCGAGTGCGAGCCCACAGCCGACCGGGGCCCTACGTGGTGCAGGTGGCACTCGACCCGGTAGTGGCCTACGAGGGCGGAGTCGCCGGCCTTGCCGCGCCCAGGCACAAGGTCGACCCGCGGTCGGCCCGGGTCGTGTCGTACGTCGACCGCCGGGAGGCCCGGCACGCCGCCGCCCTCAGCCGCGTGTTCTCGACCCCGGCGACCGGGCGGTGCTGTGGACGGCAGACGGCCACCTACCGGCGTCTGTTCCTGCCCCACATCGGGCCCGCGGCATAGGCGGAACGCCGTAGGCCACAGGAAGGAAGAAAATGACTCTCTCTCGGGGGGAGAAGTCCATCACGGACGTCCGGACGGAACGTCCACCGGGTGCCGACGGCGCACCCGTGATCATCGCAATCGCCTCCTCGACGGAGGAGAGAGTACGTTTGGCGTCGCTGGTGACCGGCCATGCTCCGGTGCTGCTGGTCTCGTCGCCGAAGGAGGCCCTGTCGCTACTTATCGGCACCGCCCCACCCGCCGAAGCCCCGTCAGTCCATCCACGCGTCGCTGAGCCGCTCCCACGAGCCCCCACAGGAATGGCTGATGTCGCCCTGGAGGTCGACTCGGACAGGCGGGTGGCAACCTGGTCCGGGCGCACCGTGCCCCTCTCGCCCCTCGAGCACGACCTGCTTCGGCACCTTCTGCTGACACGACTCGGCCACACCTGCACCTTCGAGTCGCTTCACCGCGCGGTCTGGGGCAACGACCACCTTGGCGGCCGGGGCAACGTGCGGTCAGTGGTGAAGCGGCTTCGCCGCAAGTTCGACGAATTGGACTGCCCGCTGCGGATTCAGGCGGTACGCGGCGTCGGCCTGCGCCTTCTTGAACCCGGCCCGCTGCTGTCAACGAACGCCGAAGAAGCGCGGGAGAGCCGAAACCAGATCTGGGAGTGATGCGCCTTCCGGGTCCTCCAGATCGATGTGTTCGGGTCCGACCCGGGCTACCTGCTGCCGGAGCCGACCCTCGAGGGAGAAGGGTTCGCCGAGAAACGGGGGGCGCACCGGGCGAAGTGCCGGGCACTGCACGTCACGCGGCACGGCGGCACAGCCGGACCCGGCCCGCCCGGCTGGCGCCTTCTTAAGAGCGGGCAGCCGATGAACCAGTTCTGCGCCTGAAGTTCGCCTCATAAGTGGGTGTAGGGTGGTGAGATGCCGAGGACCGGCCGTCCCATCCCGCCGTTGGTGCTGTCCGATGAGGAACGCACGACGCTGGCGCGGTGGTCACGGCAGGCGAAATCCGCACAGATCCTCGCGATGCGCGCCAAGATCATTCTGGCGTGCGCGGACGGCACGTCGAACACAGATGTGGCAACGGCTTTGGGCGTGCACCTGTCCACCGTCGGCAAGTGGCGGCGGCGGTTCCTGCGCGAACGCCTCGATGGGCTGATCGACGAGCAGCGGCCGGGCCGGCCCCCGTCGATCAGTCTGGACCAGGTCGAACAGGTGGTGGCCGCCACCCTGGAACAGACACCACGCAATGCCACCCACTGGTCCCGCAAGTCGATGGCCGAGCGGTCAGGGCTGTCGAAGTCAACAATCGGCAGGATCTGGCGGGACTTCGGGCTCAAACCGCACCGACCGGACGCGTTCAAGCTGTCCACCGATCCGCAGTTCATCGAGAAGGTCGTCGACGTGGTCGGCCTCTACCACAACCCGCCCGAACGGGCCGTCGTGCTGTGCGTGGACGAGAAATCCCAGATCCGGGCCCTGGACCGCTCACCGCCCGCGCTGCCGGTGATGCCTGGCATGCCCGAGCCGCGCACCCACGACTACGCCCGCAATGGCATCACCAGCCTGTTCGCCGCGTTCAACATCGCCGACGGCACCGTGATCAGCGAACTGCACCGCCAGCACCGCGCCGCCGAGTTCAAAAGGTTCCTGGCCACCATCGACACGACCGTGCCAGCCGACCTGGACATGCACCTGATCTGCGACAACTACGGAACCCACAGGACTCCGGCCATCCGCGCCTGGCTCACCCGGCACCCGCGGTTCCACATGCACCTCACCCCGACCGGATCCTCGTGGATCAACCAGGTCGAACGCTGGTTCGGCCACCTCACCGAACCAAAGATCCGCCGCCGCACCCACAAGAGCGTCCAGAGCCTCGAGGCCGACATCCGGGCGTGGATCACCGACTGGAACAGCAACCCGCGCCCGTTCGTCTGGACAAGGACCGCCGAAGAGATCCTCGACTCGCTCGCCCGATTTTATCGGCGAATTTCCGGCGTGGAACACCAGCGCCTCCAGCCTTATACGTGAAGGGAGCCAAGGGACCTTGCTGGATCTGGTCGGTCTCGACGCGGCCGAGGAGCAGGCCTATCTCGCGCTGCTGCGCCTTCCTGTAGAGGAGTCCGCCGAGTTGGCCGACCGGCTTGGCCTGGCAGCGGACGACGTGGCCGCCACCGTGCGCAGCCTGGAGGAGAAGGGCTTCGTCAGGCGCAATTCCGATGGCACGCGGCTGCGTGCCGTACAACCGGACCTGGTCCTCGGCCCGATGATGCTGCGCAGGCACGCGGAGACCCAGCGGATGCAGGCGCTGATGGCTGCGCTCATGGAGGAGTACCGCGAGCGGGCGGCGCTGCGCGACGCCCGCGAGGTCGTGGAGGTCGTCGCGGGGGCCGCCGAGGTCATGGCCCGCTGGGAACAGCTCCAGCTCTCGGCGAAGTCCGAGGTGAAGGGCCTGGCCAAGGGGCCTGTCGTGGTGGCCGACTCAAACCAGAGCTCGGCCCAGCGCAGCGCCATGGCGGCCGGGGTCGGCTACCGGATCGTGTACGAGCGATCGCTGCTCGACGCGCCGGGCGACCCGCTCCACCTGGCCTGGTCGGCCGATCTCGGCGAACAGATGCGCATCGCCGCCGATGTACCGGTCAAGTTGATGATCATCGACTCGCGGGTGGCGCTGTTGCCCTCGCTGACCGAGGGCAACGAGCCCTCGGCTCTCGTGGTCTCGTCGGGGGCCCTGCTCGACATCCTGAACTGGGTGTTCGAGACCGTCTGGGCGTCCGGCGTGCCCTTCCCCGCAACGGGAGCCACGCTCAATCAGGCTGACCGCCAACTGCTGTCGTTGCTCATCGCCGGTTACACCGACCAGGCCATCGGCACCCAGATGGGGCTCAGCCAGAGGACCGCCCAGCGCAGGATCAGCCGGCTGATCGCGATCGCCGGGGTGGAGACCCGCATCCAGCTCGTCTGGCACGCGGCCCAGAACGACTGGCTGTGAGGGCGGCCGCCCCGCTGGACGGCCCCCCTCACCCAGGTCACGCCCTGGCGAGTTGGAAGTCGACCGTGACGGTCTTCTTGCTCTTGATCTTCGCCTCGGCCGTCTCGGGCTGGTAGCCGTCGGCAGTCACGATGACCGTGACAGGACTGGTCGCCTTGTCCAGCCAGATCGCGTAGCGCCCGGTGGCGTCGGCGGTAACCGTCCTCCTGCCGAGCTTGCCCGTGATCTGCACGGCGGCGCCCGCCGTGGGCGTGCCGTCCGAGGTCACCACACCGGTGATCTTGCCCCAGGTGTCGGGCGCCAACACCGTGAGCGCGACCGGGACCGACCTGGCCGCGTACGGCGTGTCGGTCTGCACGCCGAGCGCGGCCCGCAGGGTGCCCGGCTGGGTCATCGCCGCCTTCACCGCGTTGGTGGAGACCGCGATCGTGGCGCTCTCGCCCGGTGCGAGGGTGATCTCGCCCTTGTCCACGTCGAGCCACGAGACATCGCCGGACGAGTCACACTGGTCGAACCCGGGCAACATCTGTGACCACGACCACGGGAGGCTGCCCACGGTGGGCGCACCGCCGGTCCGGAAGAAGCCGCAGCCGGCACCCGAGCGGTACATCGAGAAGTTGGCGTTCGGCATCGCCGACCAGGTGTCGGAGGAGGGGTGGTAGGCGTATCCCACGTTGGTGACCCGGTCCTGCACCGCGCCGCCCGACATCAGCAACAGCCCGTTGGCCGCGGCTGAGCTGGCGCCCCAAACCCCGGCGGGCCGGTCGGCCTTCCGCGTCCAGGCGTCACTGTCCGGATCGTAGGCGTAGGTCCGAGCGCTGACGGCGCCGTTGACGAGGCCGCCAGAGCAGTAAACCTTCCCATCGATGCCGCCGCAGCCGAGCCACGCGACCGGCTCCGGGTAGGGGGCGACCCTGGTCCAGCGGTCCTGCCCCGCGTCGTAGGCGAACACGTCGGTGCTGCCGCACGAATTCGCACACCCGCCTATCACGTACAGCTTGCCGTCGAGAACCGCCGACCCCACCCCGCCGTACGCCTTCGGCACCTCGGCCCCGACGGACCAGGTATCGGTGAGGGGATTGTAGATCTCCACCGATCGGGTCTCGCCGCCGTCGGAGATCCAGCCACCCGCCACATAGAAGCGGCCATCGATGGTGCCGTACCCGGCCGCCGCTCTCGGCACTGTGGCATCGGCGCGGCGCTCCCAGCTGCCCTTGCCCGGGTCGAAGGTGTAGAGCGACTTCAGGTACTCGGTGCCGGAGTAGCCGAAGCCCGAGTAGGCCTTTCCGTCCGCCAGCCATACGGCGTTGTCCTGAATATTGACGGGATGGTCGGCGATCGACTGCCACGGGGCCGCCGACGGGACGAACTCCTGCTCCTGTCCCGTCGCCGCAGCGGGAGCCTTGCCGGGTGCCTCGGCCGACAGGGTGGCCGTCACCTCGTGCAGCGGCGCGCCCTGCTGTGACAGCAGGCTGAAGTTGTCGGCGTGCTCGGTCAGGGTGACCGTGGCAGGTGCGCTGCCGGTGTTGGTGACGGTGAGCGGCGTCGTCGCGCTGCCGCCCCAGGCGACGGTCCGCGCCACCTCGGCGGGCGCGAACTCGATCCTGCCGATCGACAGGGCCAGGTCGGCGCGGGTCATGCTGCCCTTGGTGATCTCGACGGCGCGCGTGTCCGGCTGGTAGTGGTCCTTGGCCGCGACAACCTGCTGTTCGCCGTACGCGGGCGAGAACAGCCAGTATGAGCCGTCGAGGTCGGTCGTCGCGGTGACATCCGAGGTGGTCACGCGGGCCCCGGCGGCCGGCCCGCCGGTGTTGCGGTCGAGCACACGCCCGCCCAGCAGGCCGCCGTCGACGGGAGAGCAGGTGCGCGCGCCGAGCGAGGCGTTGTCGACCTCCCACCAAAAGCCGAAGCTGCCCTTGTACCGGAACCTGATCTGTACGGCCTGCTTACCGGCCAGCGCAGGAAGCGGCAGTTCGATAAACCCCTGAACCGCGGTGGTCGTCTGTCGCCACACCGTCGTCCAGGTCTGGCCGCCGTCCACGGTGTAGTCGACCGAGGCGGACGCACCGCCGTACGTGTTGTGCCGGGTGTCGAAGACCACCTCGGGCAGCACCACCTGCGAAAGATCGTAGACCGGGCTGATCAGCTCGGAGTCCTGCGTCTTGCCGCTGCCGAAGTAGGTGCCGTCGACGATGGCGAAGCCGCCGGTGCCGCCGGTCAGGTTGCCGCGATTGCCGGGGTCGTCGAAGCGCCAGCCGCCGCCCGTGCTGTTGTCCTTGACAGTCCAGTCCTCGGGGGCGGCGTCGAACGTCTCGACCTTGCCCCCGTGGACGTGGCGGTAACCGGGTGCGGTGCACGCCACGGGGTCGACGGCGAGCGCGAGGTCCTGCGCCATGTCGCCGCCGACGGCGACGGTCCTGCTGGCGGGCAGGTAGCCGGGGTAGCGCGGGGTCACCTGGAGGGTGTACTCGGCGCCCTTGGGCAGGTCGATGGAGTAGGCGCCGGTGTAGGGGTCGGTCCGCACCGGCTCGGCGGGCCTGCCGGTCACCTGGACCGTGGCGGCCATCGGCCAGCCCTGTCCCGAGACGTCGGTGACTGTGCCGCGCACAGTGGCCATGGGCAGCGGGGCGAGCGCGAAATCCCTGGTCAGCTTCTCTCCCTTGGCCAAGGTGAGGTCCGTGGCGACGGCGGTCTCGTAGCCGTAGGCGGACACCGTGACCTTGTACGTCCCCACCTCGAGGAAGGCCACATAGCCGCCGTCGGAGAGAACGGCGATCGAGCGCGTGGACGAACCCTCGAAGCGGACGCTCGCCCCGGCCAGCGGCTTGCCCGTGGCGGCGTCGGTGACCGCGCCGCCCATCTGACCGGTGTCGACCGAGGGTCCGCTGGTGATCGCCGCAAGGATGTCGAGCTTGCCCTCACCCCAGGTGGAGTTGTCGCCGGCGGTGCCACCGCAGAGGGTGTCGGCCACGTCGATCGCGGTGCCGTCGAGCAGCGCCTCGGTCGCCTGGACGTCGCCGATGAGCTGCGGCGCGGCCGACCAGAGCAGGGCTACGGCGCCGGAGACGTGCGGGGTGGCCATCGAGGTGCCGTTTGCCGTGCCGTAGGAGCTGCCCGGCAGGCTGGACCGAATGTTCACGCCCGGCGCGGTGATGTCCGGCTTGGCGGCGCCGCCCGCGCCCGGTCCCCTGCTGGAGAACAAGGCGATGGCGCCCGAGGCGTCGAACGCGCCCACGGCGTAGGCCGAGGCGCTGTCGCCCGGCGAGCCCGCGGTGTCACACGCGGGGCCCGCGTTGCCGACCGCGAAGGCGGGGAAGATGCCCGAAGCGACCCAGCCGTCGATGACGTCGTCGTAGAAGGGGTCCTCGACGGAGCCGTTGTCGCCGCCCCAGGAATTGTTGATCACATGGGGGCGCAGGGCGGGCTTGGGGTTCTGGCCGTTCGCGTCCGTGGGGGCCAGCAGCCACTGTCCGGCCTTGACCAGTGCCACGTCGGGGCAGCCGGTGTTCGAGCAGCCCTTGGCCGCGATCCATCGGGCGCCGGGTGCGACGCCGATGCCGCCGGCGCCGACCATGGTGCCCATGGTGTGGGTGCCGTGGCCGTTGTCGTCACACGGGGAGCTGCTCGCACATCCGGCCAGCGGGTCGTACCAGTTGTAGTCGTTCACGACCCCGGACTCTGAGTTGCCCCGGTAGGCGGCGGCGAGCGCGGGGTGGTCATACTGGACGCCGGAGTCGATGTTGGCGACCACGATGCCCTCACCCCTGACGCCGCGGGACTGCCACACGTCGTCGGCGTTGATCGCGGCCACGCCCCACTCGACGGCGGCCGGCGCGGGCTCGGCGGTGGCGGTCACCTCGGGGAGGGCGTAGGTCGTCGGGGCGAACAGGCCGCGCACCTCCGACTTCTTGGCTAGCTCGGCCGCGAGCTCGGCGGTCCCGCTGCGCACGTAGATGGCGTTGGTGGCCCAGAACGGCTCGTAGCCGACCTTGGCCGCGTCGAGCCTTGCCCGCACGTCACGCTGGCTGGACTCGGCGGCCTGACGCAGGGCGGACATGACTGCGTCGCCGCGTTCCGCCCAGTCAGCGGCGGTGGAGGCGTTGCCGAGGTCGGCTCGGCGGTCGAGCCGTACCCAGAAGTCGACCGCCCCAGACGAGGAGAGCTGCTTGGCCAGGCGAGGGTGGATCTTCGGTTTCGGGTCCGCATGCGCGGACGCCGACACCAGCATCGACGCCGCGAGGACCGCCACCGCGCCGACCAGAGCACGGATACGGCGAGAAGTCATTCTTGCTGCTCCAGACGGGGAAACTGATTCGGCCCGTAGATACTCACAGCAAGAACCCCTCACTGACCCTGGCGGGCTTACGTCATGACGTCAGCCCGCCAGGGTGTCGCGGTCGGACCGTCCGCACGCCATCGATGACTGCGCGATGATGCCTCCTCATGCCGCTGCGACCGGCGTACCTGTGGTGTTCCCCTGTTGCGGCGACGCACTGTTCGCTCACGGCGCCGTCATTCGCGGACCAGCACCGTTGGGCCTGGAGCCGCGCCGGCCGTTGTTCCATCAGGTGGCTGTCCGCCGATTGCGTCGGTGAGGCGAGCGATGCCGAACTCGTATGCCCGGTCGATGTCCCCACCGAGTTTGAAGGCACCGGCCAGTTCCATGCCGATGAATCCGTTCGCCCAGGCCGTGAACGTGCGCGCGGCCTCCAGGGCGTGCTGTTCTCCGGCGAGGTCCACGGCCACCCGCATCACGGGCTCGATGGCGTGGGTCATTGCTTCGATGCTGGGTGCGGCGAGGCCGGGCGTCGGCGCGAAGATCAGCTGGTAGCCCATCGGGCAGGCGCGCGCGAACGCGCGGAGGGCCCGGGCCAGCTCGGCCAGGTCCCGGCGCGGATCGGTGCCAGCACGGATCGTCGCAAGCCGTTCGCCGAGGTCACGGATGGTGACTTCGGTGATGAGGCGTACGAGGTCATCGCGGTTGCGGACGCGTTTGTAGAGCGAGGGTGCGCGCACACCGACCCGGTCGGCGACGGCCTGCATGGTCAGACCCGCGAGGCCCGCTGACTCCAGGATGTCGCGTCCGGCCTGGACGACCTCGCTGAGCGAGGTCCGATCGGGCGTCGGCATGCCACTTCCTTCCGGATCCCTGGGAGGCGACCCCATGGCTATTGACCATAGCCTGATAGCTACGTAGCATAGCAATCATGACGACGACAGCAACCCGGGCTCGGGCACCACGATGAGACTCGCCCCGCACCTGCACCGCATCGGCAACGACATCGTGGCCGCCTACCTCGTCGACACCGACGAAGGAGTGACCATCATCGACGCGGGCATGGCCGGACACTGGCACGACCTGCAGGCCGAACTTGCCGACATGGGCCGATCGGTGGACGACATCCAGGGTGTCGTTCTCACCCACGGCGACAGCGACCACCTCGGGTTCGCCGAGCGGCTCCGGCGCGATCACGGTGTACCGGTCCATGTCCACGAGGCGGACGCCGCCCGTGCACGAGGCGAGGTGAAACCCGACAACTCGTGGGGGCGCATGAAGCTCGGCGCGACGGCCGGCTTCCTCTGGTACGCGATCCGCAAAAACGGGCTACGCACCACCCATCTCACCGAGGTCATCCCGGTGAGCGACGGTCAGGTGCTCGACCTGCCCGGCGCGCCGCGCATCATCGGACTGCCCGGCCACTCGCCGGGCAGCATCGCCATCCACGTGCCCGTGGCCGACGCGATCTTCGTCGGCGACGGGCTGACCACCCGGCACGTGCTGACCGGACAGCGCGGCCCTCAACCCGCGCCCTTCACCGACGACCCGCACCAGGCATTGGCGTCGCTGCGCCATCTCGAAGGTATTCAGGCATCGTGGGTGCTGCCCGGCCACGGCGCTCCATGGTCCGGCGGAGTCACCGAGGCGATACGCGCGATCAGGACTGCGGCCGGAACTTGAGACCAACCCGGATGGCCCTTTCCGGCTTCGGGTCCGCCCGTCTTCCGGGCAGCAGCTGAAGCTGTCAGTGGCCTGGCCATCCGCCATTCCGCGATGGAAGACCTCCACGACTGCGACGCACTCCCACCGCCCTCACTGCGGCGCCCGGCAGCAGCCCGAGCCCGGCGCCGGCCATCGTTACACCAACACCGTCACGTCGTGGCGCTCTGAGTGCTTGCGTGTACGTCCAGCAACGTACTTGAATGGCGCTCGGTGACACATAACTGTGGGGGATTCTGGTGCCAGCATCACGAATCGTCGTGAGATGGATACCTGCACGCCGGTCCGGAGCTGTACCGCTGCGAGCGGCCCGTGTAGCAGGCACGGCCGATCGCGCAGGAGAGTTGATGAACGCCGGTACCCGGGTATGAGTCTGGAGGTGAAGGTCCTCGGGCCACTGTCGGTGTCGGCGGATGGCCGGCCAGTGGCGGTCACGGCTGGCCGGCTGCGCACGCTGCTGGTGGCGTTGGCGTTGTCGGCCGACGAGGAGGTATCGGTCGACCGGCTAGCGGGCATCGTGTGGGGCGAGCTGCCGCCTGCCCACGTCCGGCGTGCCGCGCAGACCTACCTGACCCGGTTGCGCAAGGTGCTCGGACCGGACGCCATTGTCACATCCGCGGCGGGCTACCGGTTACATGTCGACCCACAGCGGGTGGACGCCATCCTGTTCGAACGGCTGCTGGAGACGGCGGCAGCAGCCGGCGACCCGGCAACCGAACGGGCCAACCTGGTGCAGGCATTGGCCCTGTGGCGGGGGCTTCCGTTCGACGGTCTGCGATCGGCCTGGCTGGAGGGTGTGGAGTCCACCCGGCTGACCGAACGATACCTGGCCGCGCTGGAGCGGCGCATCGAGCTTGACCTCGACCTGGGTCCGGGCCCGGATCTCGTCGCGGAGCTGCGCGAGCTGACCGCGCGGCACCCGCTACGGGAGCAGCTGTGGGGGCACCTGATGACGGCGCTGTACCGCTGCGGCCGGCAGGCCGACGCGTTGGCGGCCTACCAGCAGTTGTACCGGCTGCTCGCCGACGAACTCGGCATCGAACCAGGACACGCGGTACAGGGACTGCACCGGCAGATCCTGACTGCGCACACCGAATCAGACGACCCCGGGCCTACCTCATCGCAACGGTTGTCGTCGCCACAGCCGGTGGTCACCGTACCGCGGCAGTTGCCCGCCGACGTCGTGGCGTTCACCGGCCGGGCACACGAGCTGGCAGACCTAGACCGCATCCCCGATACGAACGCAGTGGTGATCACCGCCATCGACGGCATGGCCGGGATCGGTAAGACCGCCCTGGCCGTCCACATCGCCCACCGCATCGCCAGCCGTTACCCGGACGGGCAGCTGTTCATCGATCTGCACGGCTATACCCAGGGCATGCAACCGATGGAACCAGCGGACGCGCTCGATCACCTGCTGCGTTCACTGGACGTCCCGGGAGCGCAGATCCCCTCTCGAATCGAGGAGCGGGCCGCGCTGTACCGCACCCGGCTGGCTGACCGGCGAATGCTGATCCTGCTGGACAACGCCGCCACCGAGACCCAGGTGGCGCCGCTGCTACCTGGTGCACCGGGCTGTCTGGTGCTGGTCACCAGCCGCCACCGGCTGGCCGGCCTCGACCACACCCACACCCTGTCACTGGACACCCTGCCCCCTGCCGACGCCGTCAGGCTGTTCTGCCGGATCGCCGGCGAAAACAGGCTCAGCGACTCGCCACCTGACCTACTCGCCGAGCTGGTCGAGCTTTGTGGCCGGCTGCCGCTAGCGATCCGCGTCGCCGCCGCCCGGCTCAGATCCCACCCCAGCTGGAACCTGCCCCACCTGATCCAACGACTGCGCGACCAGCAACACCGACTGGTCGAGCTGGAGGCCGGCCAACGCAGCGTCACCGCCGCCCTCGACCTGTCCTACCAACACCTCGGCGCCGATCTGCAACAGACCTACCGGCTGCTGGGCCTGCACCCCGGACCCGACATCGACGCGTACGCAGCGGCCGCTCTCGCCGACTCCACAGTGCTGACCGCAACACGCGCACTCGACCGGCTGCACGAGGCCCACCTCCTGCAGGAATCCGTCCCAGGCCGCTACCGGTTCCACGACCTGACCCGCGCCCACGCCGCCCAGACCGCCACCCGTGACGAGACCGAACTCGGCAGGCCGATGGCGCTGGACCGGCTGCTCGACCACTACCGGAATACCGCCGCTGGCGCCATGGACGCCGCTCATCCGTACGAGCGTCAGCGCCGCCCGCAGGTCCCACCCGCGCGCACCCCCGGCCCTGCGCTGTCCGACCCGTCGTCAGCATTGAACTGGTTGGACGGCGAGCTGCCCAACCTCTTGGCCGCCGCAAGCTACGCCACCGAGCACGACCGGCCCGCACACCTGCTGCACCTGTCGGCCATCCTGCACCGACACCTACGCACCCGTGGCCGCTACCAGGATGCCGCGGCCCTCCACCAGCAGGCGTTAACTACCGCCCGCGCCGCCTGCCACCAGGCGGCCGAGCTGGAGGCGCTCGTCGGCCTCGGCCACATCCACCGCCTGCAGGACCAGCACGAGCAGGCCATCAACCGCTACCAGCAGGCGCTGCAGCTCGCCCGCGCCACCGGCAACCAGGCAGCCGAGCTGGACGCCCTGGCTGGTCTCGGCCACCTCCATATGCTGCAGGGCCGGCACGAGCAGGCCACCGAGCACCTCCGGCGGTCGCTGCAGCTCGCCCGTGCCACCGGCAACCAGGCAGCCGAGCTGGACGCGCTGCACGGCCTCGGCTGGGTTCACCTGCGGCAGGGCCGGTATGCGCAGGCCACCGACCACCGCCGACGGGCGCTGCAGCTCGCCCGCGCCACCGGCAATCACCCCGGCGAGTTGAACGCGCTGGCCGGCCTCGGCCACCTTCACCGGCTGCAGGGCCGGTACGAGCAGGCCACGGACCTCCTTCAGCAGGCGTTACAGCTCGCCCGCGCCACCGGCTACCGCACCATCGAGCAGGCCACGCTGGCCGGCCTCGGCCATATCCATTTGCGGCAGGGCAGGTACGACCAGGCCAAGGAGCACTACCAACGCCTTCTCAACCTCGCCCAAGGTGGCGGCGACCGCAATTTCGAGTTCGAAGCACGGCAGGGACTCGGCCGGCTACAGCACGCTACCGGCCACCCGGACACCGCCCTCACCCACCACCGCAACGCGCTCGCGCTCGCCGACGAACTGGGCCAGCCCGACGACCGGGCCCGTGCCCACGACGGGCTCGCCCACGCCCACCACGCCTTGAAGCAGGATGAGCAAGCCCGCACACACTGGCAGCATGCTTTGGACATCCTCACCGAGCTCGGCATCGACCACACCGACGACGAAGAAACCACTGTCGCGAATATCCGCGCTCATCTGGTCGAGCACGGGGCTTCCAGGACTGCCTGACACCCGGACGCTGCCACGGGCCACTGTGACGGTCGTCTGGCGCTCGGCGAGAGCAGGGATCGCCACGACCTCCTTCTTGATCGCATCGCTGCGATGGCAGTTGTATCACTGGACCGACACAAATCGTCGATCAACAGCCGCCGGTCCAGCTATCCGCGGGTGGCCCGCTGGACAAGCTCGCCATCGGGCACGATGCCGAGGTCGACGCGGACTTCGTCGATCTGGCCGGTGAAGTGCTGGGCGGGTACGCCGTACAGCAGGCCGCGGCCGATCGAGAAGCCGCCGGTCGTTGGCCACAGCGTGACGCCGCTGCGGCTGCCGGCGAACTGGCCGTTGACGTAGACCCGCAGCTCGCCGGCGGCGTGGTCGTAGACGCCGGTCAGGTGGGTCCACTCCCCCAGCACGGCGGTGACGCGGGATCGGGCGTAGACGAACTCGGCCTGATCGTTGTCCTGCGTCCACGCGCCGAACACCCACGTACCCAGCTCGGGGCGGTACTGCAGGGCGAAGCCACTCATGCGGGTGCCGTCCTGGGCCACCACCGCCTGCACTGCCGGCTCGTAGGTGAGCTTCACCCACGCCGACACCGTCAGGCTCGTCGGCGGGAGCACGCACGGGTGCTGGGCGGTCGCGGCGCCGTTGCCGGCCAGCGCAAGCGCCTTGCCTTTCGCGCCGTCCACGTAGGAGACAGGCCCGGCGGTGGTGGTCGGGTTATTCCGGCCGGACGAGTCCGTGACGGTCTGATCGTCGAACGTCCAGGACCCTCGCCCGACCGGGCCGGCGTCGTCGTACACCTTGCTCATTTCGCCGTCGCGCAGCGCCGTGCCGAAGGCACGTACCTCGTCGACGGCGCCCTGGAAGTGCAGGCTGTCGGCGCCCGCCCACTGGCCGTACGCGATGGTCAGCGGCCCGGTGGCGTTCTGGTTCCAGGTGTTCACGCCGGTCTGCGCCGCGGACAGTCGGCCGTTGACGTAAAGCCGCAGCTGGTGCAGCGTGTCGTCGTAGGCGAGCCCGAGGTGGGTCCATTGGCCCGGCAACACCCGCTCGGTGGAGAGGATCGTGGTCAGCGTGGGATTGGCGGTGTCCGCCGAGGTCGTCGCCGCCGCCCACCGGCCGCCCGCCTCGCGATAGAGGTAGAAGGCGCTCGCTGTGGCGCCCGCGTGGGCGAGGATCACCTGGTTGGTGGTGATGGTGGTGGCGCCCGGGTACACCCACGCGCTCACCGCGAAGCTTTCGCTGGTGGCCAGCACCGGCCCGGCAGTCCGCGCGCCCCCGCTGGTGCCGTCGAACTTGCCGGCGGCGCCCATCCGACCGGCGGTCCAGCCCGTGCTGCCGAGCATGGTGGCAACCGGTCCGGCACCGGAAGGATCCGCGACCGTCGTGCCGGTGTTCTCGTCGAAGCGCCACCGCCCCTTGTCCGGCGTCGGCAGCGGGCAGACCACGGGTTTCGCGATCGTGCCGCACTGCACCGGATACGAGCCGTACAGGTTGCTGATCCGGTCGTCGTCCAGCACGCCGCTGTACAGCCGCACGTCGTCGACCATGCCCGGGAAGTACTGCCCCGGGTTGCCGGAGGCGTCATTCGCCCGGCCGATCTGCAGTCCGCCGGCGGTGTGCCAGGACGTGAGGAGCGTGCCGTCGCCCTTGCGGGTGCCGTTCACGTACAGCCACAGCTTGCCGGTGGCCTTGTCGTAGACGCCGGCCAGGTGCACCCACGTGTCGAGGTCGGACGGGAGGACCGGTACCGCCGCCTTGGTGATGCTGCCGTCCGGCTCGGGCATCTCGAACACCCACACGCCGTCTACGTTCTGGCCCCGGTCACGCCAGTGCCCGAGCCGGAACTTGCTGGCGCCGCCCGCGGCGCCATCCAGGCTCACCGCGATCAGCTTGCACTCGAACGCGTCGGGCGCCGGTACGCAGGTGTTCTTGAGCCGTACCCAGGCGGCGACGGTGAAGCTCGTGTCCGTGCGGATGTCGACCCCGCCGGTGGCGAGCCGCCCATCCGTGCCGTTGAGCGACGCCGCGTTCCCCAGCCGCCCCGCCACCCGGCTGACCCCGCCCGTCACCGTGGCGGTGCGCTGGCCGACCGCGTCCGGGGACTGGTTGCCGCTCCCCTCGTCGATTCGCCAGTTGTGGGCCAGCGTCAGGTCCCGCCCGGCCATCTCCCTGATCTCCGGGGCGAACAGCACCCGCCCGTAGACCGCAACGTCGTCGACGGCACCTCTCATGCGGTTCTGCCGGTTCGCGTTCCACAGGCCGGCACCGATCTGCAGGCCGCCGGCGGGCTGGTTCCAGGTCTGCACGTGCGGCGTGGCCGTGCCGGCCGGCACCCCGTTGACGTACAGCGCAAGCTGCCCCGCGCCGGCGTCGTAGACGCCGACCAGGTGGGTCCAGACGCCGACCTGCGCGGGCGGGCCGTCCACCCGGTCCTGGGGGGCCTGCCCAGTCTCAGTGGCGGACATGCCGAACGCCCAGTGGCCGTTCGGCAGGGCCGACAGCTGGAAGGCGCTGACTGCAGTGCCGTCCTGGGACACCACGGTCGCGGTGCCGCCCACCTGGTCCAGCTTCGCCCAGGCAGCCACCGAGAAGCTGTTGCGCACGTCCACGGTGTGCGGCAGGCTCACGTAATCGGCGCCGCTGAGCTGCACCGCGAGGTCGGTCGGGTCCGGCGCGTCGCTCTGCCCGCCGGTCCACGAGGGCGTGCCGTTCAGCGTGCCAGCCCCGCCCCTGGTGCCGGCGGCGTTGCCGTCCAGCCGCCACTCCCCCAGCGCCACGTCATCACGGCTGACCACCGCCTGGATCTCCGCCTGGGGCAGGGCCCGACTGTACGCCCGGACCTCGTCCACCCAGCCGCTCCAGTAGGCACCCGGCGTCCCGTTCAGGCCGCGCCCGATCGCGAACGGACCGGCGGCGTCGAACCCGTCGAGTCGGCTGCCGGTGGCAGACAGCGCACCGTTGACGTACAGCCGGATCTGCTTGGCGTCGGCGTCGTACACGGCCGCCAGATGGGTCGGCACGTCAACGGACGCGGCCGTCGCGGACTGCACCGCCGGGCCGCCCGCGCCGGAGGCGTCCGAGCTCGGCGTGGTGAACTCCCACACCCCGCCGCCGGAGGCACGCTGCCGGTACCCCAGGGAGAACCCGCTGTTGGCGGTCCCGTCCTGAGAGAGCGCCGTGGCGAACTGCCCCGGTGCCGGTGCCTGATCCAGCATGACCCAGCCGGCGACCGTGAAGCTCTGGTCGGTGTGCACGGCCGGGCCGCTGGTGGCGGCGTAGTCGCCGGCACCGTCCAGCCGGACCGCACCGCCCACCGCGCCACCATCGGCGAGTCCGTCGCCGTCGCTGTCCCCGGTGAAGGTCGCATCCCCGTGCAGGGCCGCCATCTCGCCGCCGTCGACCTCGTTACGGCCGGTCGAGCCCGACGTCTCGTCGAACTTCCAATGCCCGGCCTGCACGTTGTCCGCACCGACCGCGGCCTGTATCTCCGCGTCGCCGAGCAGGCGGTCGTAGAGCTTCACCTCGTCGACGAGGCCCGGCCAGTAGTCGGCGCCGGCGCTGCCGTTCCACCTCACCCGTCCGATCTGGACTGGTCCGCCGGCGGCCCAGTCCGCGACGGCCCGATTGGCGGTACCGGCCAGCGTCCCGTTCACGTAGAGCCGCAGTTCGCGTGCGGTGGCGTCGTACACGCCGGTCAGGTGGGTCCAGACCCCGACCTGCGCCAGCTGGGCCGAGGCGGCCATGTCGGTGCCCTGGTAGGTGTCCTTCGACCTGGGCATCCCGAAGACCCAGTGGCCACCGTCCTCCGGCCGGTACCACAGCACGAAGCCGGGGAAATTGGCGGCGCTCTGGCTCACCACCGCCCGCGCGTACCCGCCGCTGTCCACTCTGGCCCAGGCGGAGACGACGAAGCTGGCGTCCGTACGCACCGTGTGCGGCGCGCTGATGTACCCGGTCAAACCGTCGAACCTGGCCGCCTGACCCACGGCGCCCGGCGCGTAGGTCACCCCGCCAGCGGCGGTGCCGTGCCGGTCGCCGAGGAACGCCTCGTCCTCGGCGTTGCCGTCCAGCGACCACTGGGCCAGCGGGCCGCTGCCGGCCCGGACGTAGAAATGGTGGACGGTCGGCTCACTGCGGTGCCCGGCCCGGTCGACGCTCTGCACAATCAGATCCCGTGGCCCGTCTCCGGGCGGGGTCAGGGTGACCCTCGCGGAGCCGCCCCGCGCGCTGGCCAACACCACGTTTGACGGCGGGTCGGTCCAGCCCCACAGGTAGTGATCCACGTCGTCCACCCCGGCCGACTTGAACTCGAACCGGCCGGGCACCCCGACACCCCCGTGCCACCGGTTGTCCGCGTCGTACGGTGTAGCGACCACCTCCGGCGGCACCGCGGGTGGCTCCTTGTCGACCACGAACGTGGTGCCCTGGGCCCATCCGCCGCCGTGCCCGGCGGTGTCCACGCCCCGCACCGCCCACTCGATGGTGGCGCCGTGCCGGTTGACCGTGCTGACGTTCGACGAGTGGGTGGCACCGCTGTTCTGGAAGGCGCTCGCCGTCTGGGTGGCGGCTCCGTTCACCTTGACCTGCCACACCGACTGCACCTGGTCGCCGTCGGGGTCGGTCAGGGTGGCCATCAGCCGTACGTTGTCGTTGCCGACGTACGGCACGCCGCCGCACCAGTGGCACGCCGTCAGCGGCGGGTCGGTCTGCAGGTTACGCGGTACGTCCGGCACCCGGTTGAAGTTCACCATGAGCTTGGCGTTGTTGTTGTACTTGCGCCACGCCAGCTGATCGCCCTCGTTGGTCGCCTTGACCAGGTACGTCGTGGTGCCGCCCGCGTTGATGATGCCGTTCACGTCGATCCCGACCCCGGCATAGCCGTTACACGCATGGGGAGACGAGAAGGTACGTGGGGTGCCTGTGCCACCCGGCTGGCGATTCCAGGTTGTCAGGTCGTCGATCTCGCTGCCCGCCAGATACACCTGCTGCTGGTAGGCGGTGCAGTTCGGGCTGTGCTCCACCGAGAGTTGCAGTGCGGCCGAAATGATCAGCCGGCCGGTAAGGAAACTGGTGTCGAACAACCAGTAGGTGCGTGCGGCGCCGATGCCGTTGCAGGTCCCATCGTCGTAGCATTGTCCGACCTGCGCTCGCCCATTCGGATCGCCGCTGCCGTTCGGATATCTCTGGTCCGGCTTGCCGGACAACACCGACGTCCAACGAGCCTTGTCCGCCGTGTGCCACAGCGGGTCGACGGTGACCGGATAGTGTGTCGCCTCGCCGGTCAGCAACGCCCGGTCCGGGCGCAGCACCAGCTCCCCGTTCTCCACAGACACTTCCACCTGGGCCGCACGCCGCGGCGACCCCGAGTCCCACATCCGAGACACCGGCGCGGCGAAGAGCACGGCACCCTTCGCGTCCCGGGCCTCCAGGATGCCGCCGCGGCCGGCGCGCACGCTCAGGCCGTGGGTGCGCAGGCCCAGCCGGATCGCGCGCACCGCCGGGTCGGCCGCCGCCACGCGGTTCTTGATCACCAGGTACTGCGCGTATCCGTCCACGTCGGCGGTCAGCCGCAGATCCACACCGGGCAGCACCTCCGGGTAGGTCGCGGTGCTTCCGTCCAGGGTGGGCGCAGGCAGGCGGCCCGGCCAGGTCAGCTCGAACCACTTGCCCTGCCGGCCGTACCGGACCAGGGCCGCCCGCGTCCCGCCGCCGGAGAACGTCAGGTCAACGGGCGCGGCTCGGGGCGCGACCGTGCCGTCGGCGCGCCGCTCCAGGTTCGTGTCCACCGTGGACCAGCTGCCGTCCGCATGCTTGGCCCGGACCGGCCGGCTGGTCAGCTCCGCCGTCATCGTGCCGTTCGGCTCGGCGTACACCGCGCGCGTCTCGGTGCGCAGGCTCACCGCCTCCACCCGGCTACCCTGCGCCCGCGCCGCGCGGAACGCCGCGCCCGGCTCGGGCGCCTCCGCAACCTTCACTTGCGCATGGGCGCGTGACGGACCGGAACGATTCGCGACCGCTGCCCCCACTCCTACTGCCGCCAGTACCGCCGTCGCAGCCGCGATGAGCCGTCGCGCCCGGATTCCCGCCACGTTTTCCTCCCCGAGTGCTGGACCAGGACGCCATCCTGGCAAGCGACGCCTTCACTTCAGCTTCATGTGACTAACCAGTGGTGAAGCACCCGCGCCCGCGCGGGTTCGCCTCGTTGATCTGAGCGACGGGCCCGGCTTCGGCCGGGCCCGTCACCGTCCGGTTCCTAGCGTCTGCCGCGCGGCACCACGAGGTAGCCGATGGCATGGCCCAGTGGGGTTCTGCTCTCGGTTCGGTGCCCCTCGCATGCCTGATCCGTGGAGACAAAATGGTCGCCGTTTGCGGGGATCAGACAGCGGTACAGCGGTACGGTCCCTGCCTTTGCCTGGTCGTAGGCGTATCCGACGGGGCCGAGTGGGAACTGTCCCTCGCATGCGGGGTCGCGGCTGAGCATGGTGTGCATGCCGACACGACATTCGAAAAGTGGCACGGTGCCGGCCACCTGGTCACGCCAGAGCTGCCAGGTGCGTTCGACGACGAACCCGGCGGGCAGCAGGCGCGAGGAAGCCCAGTGGCCGCGGGTGGGGTGGTAGCCGCGGACGAGCCGGGTGTACGGCAGCGTCTCGAACCCGCAGGAGAGCTGCGGTGGGTTCAGGTCGCTGCGGTTGGCCAGTGCCCAGGTCGCCCACGCCGGCTTGGCGATGCCGTCCGCGTTGCGCAGGCCGAGGGCGAGGCCGCCGGCCACCTCGTCGGGGTGGTCACGCATCCGGTGGTACACGTAGTTGCTGATGCCGGGAGTGGCGAGCACGTTGCGAAACGAGTCGCAGACGGCGGCGGCCTGCCGTGCTGGGGCGGAGGGTGCCGCGGAGCTGAGCCCGCTCTCGGTAAGCTGGATGTCCCAGGTGTGCGGGCGGGTGGGGTAGGTGGCGCGCAGCCAGCCGGCGAGCACGCCGATGTTGCCGTAGGTAACGTACGGGTAGTCGTCCGGGCTGCTGGCGGGGTCGCGCAGGTCCTTCGGGTACGGGTGGAAAGCCACCCGCCAGGCGCGGTCGCCGACCCGGGCGGCCAGGCCGCGCAGGACGGTCTCGCCGGCGAGGGTGGCATCGGCCGCGCCCGGGCGGTGCAGGGCGGTGCCGAACTGGTGGTCCAGCGAGATGAGCACCTTGGCGGTCGGCTGCTCGGCCACCACCCGGTCGTACGCGGCGGTGTAGTTGCCGGCAATCTCGTCCAGCCACCGGCCGACGTCGCAGGCGACGCCCTGGCCGCAGCCGATGTCGAACCAGGCGTTGGAGTTGACCTCGTTCATCACCACGAAGTCGGCGATGCGTCCATGGCCGCGCAGGCCGCTGTATCGGCTGGCGAGCATGCCGGCGAAGCGGCCGTAGTCGGCCGGGTCGGTCGGGGTGCAGAAGATCTCGAAGCCTGGCGCGGCCGGTGAGCATGCCTTGCCCTGCCGGGCCCAGACCGGCACGCCGTACCCGACGCCGGTGACCACGAGGCCCCGCGCGGTCCAGTCCGCGATGTCGACGTCGATCTGGGCGGGCACCGTGAAGCAGTACCCGTCGTAGGTCTCCTCACCCGCCGCGCAGGGCGCCGCCTTGCGGGTCGGCTGCCACTGCGCCCAGACCAGATTCATCGCCACGCCACCGGTGTTGTTGCCGGCGATCTCCGCCTTGTCCGGCCAGGAGTCCGGCTGGATCGCCTTGATCCGGTAGGCGTCGCGTTCCGGGTAGGGCAGCGGCGCCGCCGCCGCGACCGGCGCCGATCCGACAACCAGAGTGGACAGTAGGGCGAGCGCGGCCCCGGCCAGCACACGCGAGCGGCCGCTGGTCACAGATCCACTTAGAGATCGGGGTCGTTTGCGCATTTGCATGTCTCCTTCCACACCGATCCGGGTGCCGCTCGATAGGCGTTCATCGGGGCTTTTTCAATTGCGGACTGGTGCGCCCGATGTGGGTTTTGGGGTCGGCGAACTTGCCCGCCGCGGTGCCACCCAAGCCCAAGAGGTTGGCCGTGATTTTTAACCCTCTGTTCACGGCGAACGCGGTTACGCCGTGTCTCTTGGACGTGAAGAGGCCGTCGACCGCGACCAGCACGTAGCAGTCCGGTCCCGCCTTATTCGAGGCGCAGTTGTAGATGCCCTGACCAGTGGCGATCATCGTGGTAAGCACCGCGCCCACCACGCAGATCGGGTTCGGTATAAGCGCCGCGCAGAGCTGGAACCCGGCCGCGATGAGGTCCATATTCTCCCAGACCCAGATCACTGCCGGCCCCGCGATCTGCCAGTTGAACATGAGACCGTCCTGCAGCATCCCGAAGCCGCCCTCGTCGGCGTGCGGCATGAACGTGTCCTTGAGGATGTCGCCGGCCTTGTCCAGGTCCGTCCCCTCTCGGTCGTACGGCTGGTACGGGCTAGGCATGTCATACGGCTCGTACGGGCTGTACGGTCCGTACTGCTGGCGGGGCACGGCCCGGGAGTTGTAGCCACCGACCCGCCCGCGCGGCCCGTCGGCGCCGTTCCAGTCGTGCTGGGCGGCCCGGCTGACGGCCTTCTTGTTCGGCTTGGTCAGCTTCCCCTTCGGCTTGCTGTGCCTGGGCTTGGACAACTTCGACTTGGGCTGCTTGCGGAGAGCCTTCTGCACTCGATTGTTGGAGGCGTTGACCTTCTCGGCCGCCGCCGGAGTGCTACCCCAGCCGTAATCGCCGGCGAAGTATCGCCGGCCGTCCGGGTCGGACATCGTGACCGGGCTGTTGTTGGCGTACGCGTACGCGTTCAGCTGCTGCGGGTCGGCCGGGTCGGTGACCGGATCGACCGAGATGAACCGGCCGAGCTCCGGGTCGTACTCGCGGGCGTCGAGGTGGGTCAGGCCGGTGCTCTCGTCCTCGGTACCGCCGACGAAACCCCGCTCGTTGGGCCAGTCGGCCGGCTGCTCGCCGCGCGGGTTGCCGAACGGGTCGGAACGGCGCTTGGTGACCGTCATCGTGGCGGCGTCGATGACCAGGTCGGTGGTGCCGTGGTGGTCGTTGGCCAGCCAGGTCAGGCCGGACTCGGTCCGGCTGGCGACCGTCCGGTCGCCGTGTGTGTAGTAGCGGGTGGCGGCCAGCCTGCCGGTGCCACGCTCCAGTCGCAGTTCCTGCCCGTTCAGGTACAGGGTGGTCGCGGTCGGATCGCGGCGAAGTAGCCGGGCGCCGCTGGCGTCGTAGACGAACGTGGTCTTCTCGTCGCCGTCGCTCGCCATGGCCAGGCGCCCGGCTTCGTCCCAGGTCAACTGCTGGGTGCCGCGGACGGTGGCGTTGCCGGCGGCGTCGTACTGGAACGCCTGCGGCTGGGGGCCGGTGGTGGCGGTGACCGCGTGCGGTCGTTCGGTGCCCGGCGCCGGGTAGCTGTAGCCGGTCGTCGCGTCGCCGGTGGCCTTGTGTTCGACCTTGGTACGCCGGTTGCCGACCGCGTCGTAGATGTACGACTGCCAGTACGGCGCGGGTCCGGACAGCGTCTTCACGTCCGGCGCGGCGGTGCAGTCGGCGCCGGCCGGCGTCCATGCCTCGGTCAGCCGGCGCAGGTGGTCGTACCGGAAACACTGGCGGTCAGCTGTCTGGTACAGCGGCGTGTCCGCGACCGAAGTGACGTTGCCGGCGTCGTCGTACTGGTAGTGCACGTCGGACTGCATCGGCCTGGGCAGCTCCGAGTCCATGATGGACCGGTCCAGCCGGCGGGTCGCCGGGTCGAAGTACCAGGACTGCCAGACGCGCTTGGTGCCGGTGCCGAGTTGCAGCCGTTGCAGTTCGCCGTACCTGGTGTACTGGCTGTCGGCGGCGTATGTGACGGTCTGTCCCTCGGGTCCGCCGTAGGTGGTCAGTGGCTGGCCGGCGTCGTCGTAGGTGTGGAAGACCTCCTCCTCGAACAGCCCACCGATCGCCTGGTAGGTCTGTCCGGCCAGGCTGCCGTCCGGGTTGTACCTGGCCCAGGTGGTGTAGGTGCCGGCCAGCGGGCCCTCGGCCCCGGGGATGGTGACCGACGCCTTGCGCTGCTGATACCGCGCCGTGTAGGCGAGGACTTCGGTGGCGTAGCCGTGGCCCTGGGCGTCGTAGCTGGTCGCCTTGGCCGGCTGGCCCTTGACCACGCCGCCGAACCCGTCCGGCACGGTGTCGTAGGTCCACTCGGCCATCAGCCTGCCGGTGGCGGTGCCGATCCGGGTGCTGAGCTGTCGACCCAACTCGTCGTGGCGGTAGACGAGGGTCATGCCGCGAGCGTCGGTGGTCGAGTGGAGCTGCCCAGCCTCGTCGTAGGTCAGGGTGGATTCACCGCTGTCCGGGTGGTCGGTCCGGATCTGCCGGCCGCGCAGGTCGTACTCGTACCGCCAGGCGTTCCCGGCCGGGTCGGTGACTTTGGTGAGCTGGCCGGACGGGTCGTACTCGTACCGGGTCAGGTCAAAGTCGTTCCCGGTCGCGCTGGCACCGCGATACTGGCGCAGCTCAACAGTGTTGCCGCGGGCGTCGGTGACGGTCGCGGTCGGCGTACCGCCCGTCGGCGGGGTGACGTAGACGCGGTCACCACCGTAACGGGTGTAGCTGGTCCACCTCGGCGTCGCGCCGGCCTTGAAGATCGATTCGATTGGCCGGCCGGCGCCGTCGAACCGGGTCTCGGTCTGGCCCGGTATGTCCGCGTCGGAGGCGCGTAGCAGGTTGGCGTCCACGGCGCCGGTGGTGTAGTAGGGCCGGGTGGTCTTGTACGCCCGCCCTTGCGAGTCGTACCGGGTGTCGGTGACCTGCCGGCCGCCGCCGACCGCGGGCACCTGCACCTGGCGCAGCCGCATGTTGCCGTCATAGAGCTCATTGCCACTGATGTAGGTGCCGTTGGGGCCGATCTTGGTGGTGGTCACCACCGTGGGGCCGGTGCGGCGGATCTGATACGCGAACTTCTGCGAGCCGGCCGTGCCGCCGCTGCGCGGCCGGTCCGGCGTCCACACCTCGGTGACCCGGCCGAGCGGGTCGAGTCGGGTGTCGGAGCGCCGGTCGTTGACGTCGGTGACGGCGAGCGCCTGCCCGTTGGCCACCTCCAGCTGGCTGGTGGTGGTGAACCCCTTCGGGTCGGTCGCCACCAGCTGGGTGGTGGGGCCGCCTTCGGCCGGGGTGTACGCGGTCCGGGTCGTGCGGCCCAGCGCGTCGGCGGCCTCGATGGTTCGGCCGTGCACGTCGTATCCGGCGGTGGATTCCAGGGCGTAGACCGGCACGTTGTCGTTGAACCTGGACAGCACCTCGGTCCTCGTCTGGTTGCCACGCTCAGGGGCCACGCCCCGGTCCTGGCCGTCGTAGGAGGCGTACTCGTCGGAGACCGCGTCGTCCGGGAACGTCGGGGTGGCGGTGCAGGCGACAGAGACGGTCTGGGTCCGCGACGGATAGGAGATGAGCCACTTGCCGTTGTTGCGGGCGTACGTGGTGCGGGTGCACAGGTCGTCGTCGGCCGTGGCGGTGTCGCCCAGGTCGTCAACGGTGGTGAGCTGGCCGCGGTCGTCGTAGCCGGTCTCCACCCGGGTCTCCCGCCGGCCGCTCTCGGTCGTCGTGAACGTGCGCTGTACATGCGGCACGACCAGGTACGACTTCAGGGTGCCGCGGGAGGCGGTGGGGCCGGCCCCCCACGACGGCTCGTACATCGTCTTGTCCACCACGGTGTCGCTGTCGCCGAGGTACGTGATGGTCTCCAGCGGGACGGCCGACAGCCAGTCGTGGTCGCGGCGCCTGACCCGCTCGGAGTCCTCGATCTCGATATCCCGGGTGCCGCCCTGCAGATTGAGCCGGTCGCCGTCCATGCCGCGGTAGTACCGTTCGTCGGACATCGAGACCGGTCCGGCGGGGTCGTTCCTGGTGCCGTGCCGGATCCGCACCTTGCCGTAGCCACGGAACTCGTTCCAGGTCCGCTTGTCGGCGGGCGTGAACTCGGAGGTGTCGTAGTGCCAGGCGGCGCCGTCCAGGTACTGGTAGGCGAGCACCTCCTCCATGTTGGCGCTGACCATGTCGGAGAGCGTCACGGTCTCCACCACGTACTTGTGGAACCAGTCGGTGCGCGGGGCGTGCATCGGCCGGGCCCAGGTCGCCTGGAAGCAGCGCAGGGTGTTGGTGTACGCGTTGGCCGGCATCGACTGGCCGGGTTTGCAATCCGGTTCGGCGTACTTGACCGAGATGACTCCGCCGGACTCGGAGACGATGCCGGTGAGCCGGTACCGCAGCAGCGGCGAGAGGTTGTCCTCCTGGTACACCCGGTTCGGCAGCGCGGTGCCCTCGAACGTCACCGGTGGCAGCTCGGCGGTGCCGCCAACGAGCCCGGCGTGGACGATCGACTGGAGCCACAGGGCGGCACCCGGCTCACCGTCGCCCGGCCGCGGATACTGCTGGCCCAGCGTCCACCGATCCACATCGGTCAGGCTGCCGTCCTTGCGGACCTGGGTGGTGACGGTGGCGAGCCGCTTGGTCGTCCAGAACGTGGGTGCCGGCTTGTCCGTGCAGGTCGCTGCCTCGCACCGGTCGTTGAGCGGGGTGTCCGGCCAGTTCTCCGGCCGGTCGAAGGTGCACGTGCTGCCCGGCACGCACCGGTCCGCCACGCCGAAGACCACCTGCGCGGCGGGCATGCTGGACGCGGTCTCGTGCAGCCCGTACTCGATGCGATCGAGCCACCCGCCTCGGATGTACGGCACTGCGGCGGTGCCGCCGTTGACGCCGTACGAGTTGGTCTCCGTCTGGTAGGTCAGCAGCATCATGTTGCCGTTGGGGTCGATCACCTTGTCCAGGTTCCATCGCCACGGCATGGTGCACCGGGACGCCGCGAAGCCGGCTCGGTTGTTGCACGGCTCGTTCGCGTCGTCGCCGTACACCGGCACGGTCCACGTCGACTTCGACTCGGCTCGGGAGCCGAAGAAGTACTGCGTACCGTCCGGCGTGGTGATCTTCCAGGATTCGTTGCCGTTCTCCGGCCGGCCCAGCCGCTCGATCCGGGAGCCGTCGTCGGACTGCGTCCGCCACCTACCGTCGCCGTCGCAGCAGACCAGCTGGCCGCCGCCGTCCCCGTAGGACGCTGTCGCGTTGTCGCTGCGCCAGCAGAGGTCGCCGATGGTGGTGGACGGCACGGTGCCGCCCTCCTTGTCGTCGGCGCAGGCGCCGTAGGTTCGCTCTACGAAGCCGGGGTTGAGGTCCCACCCGTCGCCGGCCCAGGACGGCTGGTTGTTGGTGGCGCTGGTACGGCCGTCCACAGCCGACGAGGAATAGGTCAGGGCCAGATCCGGCACCAGGTCGCCGGGGACCGGGGGCACCCGGAGCGGGTACGCCCACTGGAAGTCGCCGGACTGGGTCGACACCGCCCAGTTGGCGGACGGCGACAGCGACGTGGCCGCCGAGGTGCCGGCGCCTTCCTTGGGCGGCAGCTTCGCCTGGTCGCCCGACAGGGCTCCCTCGGCGGCCTGGTCCTTGGGTCGGGTGCCCATCTGATCCGTGGTCACTGGCACCGGCGGCATCACCGGAAGGTCGGCGGACGGGCCGGCCGCCGCGGCCGGCGCCGGCCGTTCCACCGCCACCAGCAGCGACGCGGCGAGCACCATGGCGGTCGCGTACGAGATCCACCGGCGAGCTCTCGGTCTGCTCATGCTCTCCCCCTGCGAGTGTGGACGGGAAGAGCGTGACAGCGGCCGCCTTCAAATCGGCTTCACATACGCTGTGCCACACCGTCGGGGCCCTGCCACAGGTCCGGATACTGCTTGGGGTCCTGGTTGCAAGATCGGTCTGAGTGGGTCGTTGCGCCGCACAACAGCGCGTCGGCCAACACGAACAACGCATTTCGCGAGCGGCCAGACAGCGGTGGAACTTGCGCCGGAACGCGGCCAGCCGCACGACCTCGCCGGTTGTCCCGGCATCGTGCACCCTGATCACCGGACAGCCCTTGGTTCTTGATCTTCTTCCCCAGACAAGAGGAATGATCGATCAAGAGCTGTTCCCATGATCGGCCGGGGTCGATGCCACCGCCCGGCGGGTTAAAGATCGAGCTGGGGCGTCCTCTCGGACGCGATCCCCCGGCCGACGCCGTGATGGCCCGTGCCGATGCGCCACCAGTCCTTCCCGTCAGCCGCTTCTCCGGGCCAGAATTCCAGCAGGTCTCCCGGCGCGAGACCGAGGGCACGTTCGATCTCGCCGGGGGTGAGGCCTCGCAGGGAGTCGGACAGCGACCGGGTGAGCTCGAGCCAGTAGCCACGCAGCGTGGATTCGCTCACGAACAGTTGCTTGGCAATCTGGGCGTAGCTCAGTCCGCGGGCTCGGCCGTGGAGGATCTGGCGCTGGCGCTCGCTGAGCACGGTGATGCGGTCGCGCCGGACCAGAACCTCGAGTATCCCGATGACCGGCTGCGGCACCACGGTGCCGCCGGAGGCGACCTCGAGGACGAGTTGCTCCGCGCGGCCGGTCGGCAGCGCCTTGGAGACGACCCCGCTTGCACCCGCCGCGATGCACGCCGCGAGGACGAAACGGCGCTCCTCCTGACTGTAGGCGCAGACCCGGTAGCCGCAGACCGTCAAGGCGCGGATCGCGGCGATGCCCTGCCGGACGTCAGGCTGCTGCTCAAGGTTCGCCAGGTGCAGGTCGAGCACGACGACATCCGCCGTGGGGCGACGACGTACCAACTCCTCTACGGTCGCGAATGCCGCGACGACGTCCAGGGCAGGCATGAGCAGGCCGAACGAGTCGCGTATCAGCGACGCGTCATCGACGACCGCCACTGCGGGCCTCACGGCGTGTCCGCGAGGTCGTCTCGGCCGGTACGAACGGCCGCCGGCCCAGGGCCGGACGAGATCGTCACAGTCGTCCCCTCACCTGCCGCGGAGTCGATCTCGACGGCGAGCCCTCGTAGCCGGAGTTCGCCAACGACCACCTCGCCCAGCCCAACCCCGGCGGTCACCCCCGCCGGGTCGAAGCCCACGCCATCGTCGTGCACGGTCAGCGTCCAGCCCCCGTCCGCTCCCTGGTCGAGATGGATCACGACCGCATCTGCCCGGGCGTGCATCCGTACGTTGAGCAGCAGACTGTCGAGCGCGCGCTCGAGAGCCTCGGCTTGTGGGGCGGGAAGTCTCAGGTCGGCACCAAGGTCGAGCAACGCATCGACGGGCAGGTCGACGAACCGGTCGCACACCCGCTCGATCATCGCGGCAACGGCTACGGTGGGATCGGAACCGGCCGCCGTGTAGGCGGCGGCCCCATCCCCGTCCGGCGCTCGGCCACGCAGGTAGGAGCGCATGCGCCGTAGTTCCACCTCAGCCTGGCCGATGAGCCGGGAGCGCGAGGCGTCGGTCCCCGGCTCGGTGAGCAGGCGCATGACGGCGACGCCGTTGTGCAACATCACCTGGGCCCGTCGTTCCTCCTCGCGCCGTGCCAGCTCTGCCGCAAGGGCACGCGAGGCATCAGCATCGTGCGCGATACGGCGCGTGTATCCGACAAACATGCGCGCGACCAGCGCGTACACCACGAAGGTAAGGACGTTGCCGACGGCGGTCGAGGCCATTTCTCCCCCCACCTCGCCGCCGACATACATCAGGTAGCAGACGACAACAGCGAGGAGGCCGCCCGCCCAGAGAGCGCGGCTGCGGACACCGCCGATCGTGGAGCTGACCGACAGCGCGTAGCCCGGCTGGTACGCGACCCAACTGCCCATGCGCTCGCCGGGCAGCAGCACCACCGGCCCCAGGAGGAGCAACACACAGGCCAGCGCAAGGTCCGCCGCAGAAGCCGCCACACCGAGCGGGCGACGGCGCACGAGCGTCACCACGCTCACCGCGACCGCCGTAAAAGCCGCGGCGACCCAGCAGGCGAGGTAGACGACCTGGTGCGGCGACGTCGCCACGCCGAGGTGAACAGCGGGGATCATCTGGGCGACCGTGCCCAAGCGGACCCCCGCGATGAAGTACGAGAAGAGCCGCTCGACGCCAGCCCTGGTCGTCGGCAAATCCGCGACCCGCCACAGACCAGTCCGACCGCTCATGCTCCGTTACCTTTCAGCGGGCTCTAGTGAGCACACGATCGATAGTCCCCGCCTTGCGGTGGGACGGTCCCGGTCTGACCGGCGGATGCGGGCCGGGCCGGTGTCCGCACTGCCCGTTCGAGCACGACCGTGTACGAGACGTACCAGCGCCCGCCGTCGCGCCGGACAGTAGCGGACATGATCCGGGCGGTGCCGTTGTCGAGACGGCGGGCGAGCTTGCGGGCGGACCCGTGCAGCTTCACGAGGCCCAGCCGGGGCAGCACCACGTGCATCCGGTCCGGCTCGACCCGGATCACGCCGGTCGTGAACCGCACGCTCGGTGTGCTGCGGCGCCGGGACTTGAACCGGGGGAACCCGACCGGCGGCCCGGCTCGTTTCCCGGTCCGGGAGTCGACCCAGCCTTTCAACCCACGCGCCAGGGCGTCGAGACCGGTATTGAACGCCTCTTTGGAACACTCCTGCCACCACGGCGTGGCATCGTGCTTGGCGGCATTCCACGCCTTACGCAACGCGGGCAACGACCATGACAACGCCGGGGTGAGTTGATCGTCCGGGATCCCGTACGAACGCTCGGCCGCCCGCTGATCCATTACCGCCTTCACCCTGGCTAAAGCCCAGTTGTGCGCAACCCGGGCGGCCCCGGCGTGCGCCAGCACGGCCCGCTCCTGCGCCGGGGTGAGGTCAATGGCGTACCGGTACGCCTGGATGGTTTTCACCCCGGACCGCACGTGACGGCGTCGACCGCACGACGAGCGCGGTTCGCCGCCGCCCGCCGGCCGTACAGGCGGACGCACAGCGAACGGCCCCCTCGCGCGGCCCAGGCCCACACCAACTCCGCGGATTCGTTGGGTCACAACGAACCGGCAGAGGCCAATGATCATGCTAGCTCAGCAAACGGCAGTGACTCGGAGGGAAGCAACGGCATGTCGACATTGCCACCCACCTTTACCCGATGGCGGCGCCAGCCTGCGCTGGCCACGGTCGCGGCGATGGCAGTCCCAGCCTCCGTGCTCGTTGCCGTCGGGCCCGCTCAGGCCGCCGCGCCCACCCGCGCCGGAGTCGTCTCGGCCGCCCGGGCGGAGGTCGGCAGCTCCGAGGCCAACGGTGGTCGCCTGGAGTACGGGCCCGGCCGCACGTACGAGTGGTGCGCGATGTTCGCAGATGTCCACGGCTCGCCCGGCACGGGTGGACACGTGAGCATCAGGCGGTGAGAGCGCGGTGCCTCCGCCCGCGCACACGACGGGCGCACCTACGTTGATGGATGACGGATCGACGTACCGCTGGTGTCTCCGGCGTGTCCGGCGGGGCGAGATCGACTTCCGCCTGCCGCACCGGTAGGCAACCGGGTCCGACGGCCGGCCGCGTCCCTCAGTCGCTGACAGCGTGACCTGTTCGGGATTGCTGTTGCTCGGTACGGGCACCCTCGTATGGCCTCTGTCACCTACAAATGACCATTTCGGAAGTCATCGCGACGATAACGCTTCCCATGCTAGGCCGTGTTGCGGTTTCCGGCGAGTTCTACCCGAATCGGCAGTCTTTCCTCGTTGGCAAGCTGCGGAAGATAGAGGAGCAGTCTATGGCACGCCACACCGGAATGGCTAACGGCCAGGAAAATTACCATGATCGGGAGGCGGAAGTGCGGTCCTACACGGACAGCGCTACCGTAGATGTGTGGATCGCTGATCTCCGGATGGCTGACTCGCCGCGTCTGCATGGCGTTGACGATGACCATGTCCGACTGTTGGCGGAGGTGCAGGATCAACTGCCGCCGATCCTGGTGCATCGAGCAACAATGCGCGTCATCGACGGTGTGCACCGATGCCGGGCGGCTCAGCTACGCGGTCGTGTGCAGATCGCCGCACGGTTCTTCGACGGGTCGCCGGACGATGCGTTTCGGGTCGCAGTCGAGGCCAATGTGAGGCATGGTCTCCGACTCAGCCTTGCTGAACGGCGGACCGCCGCAGCCCGAATCATCCGCACCAACCCCGAACTGTCCGACCGCCGCATCGCCACCACCGCTGGTCTTGCGGCTCGCACGGTCGCGGCGATCCGGGCCCGCACAGTGGGCGCCGAGGCCGCCGTCCGCGTGGGCAAGGACGGGCGCGCGCGACCGCTGAACACGGCGGAGGGACGGCGGATCGCCGGCCGCGCCATCATCGAGCGACCCGACCTCTCCCTTCGGCAGATCGCCAAGGAAGCCGGCATTTCGGTTGCGACAGTCCGCGACGTGCGGGCGCGAGTCCAGTCCGGTGAACAGCCGGCACCGGTCGGTGTGGGCGAACGCGTACCCGGAGACGTCACACAGCTGCACCCGAGAGGCCCTGGTTCCGCCGGCACTCGGGCCCAAAATCCCGCCGGAGCGTCACCCCCACAGCGTGGCGGCCTGGCGCAGCTTTCCGACCCGCTGGTGATCCTCAAAGGCTTGCAGCGCGACCCTTCCCTCCGCTACACGGAGTCCGGGCGTAGCCTGTTACGTTGGCTCAACTCGTCAGGCATTGCCTCGGCCAAGTGGCGAGACGCGCTGAGAACCATACCGCCACACTGCGCCATCATGATCGCAAGGATCGCACGCCGGTACGGCAACGAATGGATCACGTTCGCCGATGAACTGGAACGACGCGACAGGGCGTCCAACACCAACTACGAACTGTCCGAGCTGGCCTAACTGACACCGGCCGGCAACTGTGCGACTGCGGGCTTCCTCAGTCGCACAGCCAACCGGCTGGGCCATCACCTGAAGGAATCGGCTGCCCAGCTTCCGCCGGGCCACGACCGGTATCCCACTGGGGGCAGCCGGTCGTGGCACCTACGACGTCCTGCTACCAGTTCGGGGGGAGATAGTCAGACTTGGACACCCCGTAGTCGCTGCTCTTGTTCTTGAGGTGGTAGTTGGCGCCGCAGGCCGCTTTGGAGTATCCCCCAATGCCCACGGCAGAACCGTAGAAGTACTTCTTCAAGGTTGAGTTGTTGTCGTGGGTGCAGTTGGCCCAGGCGCGGTAGAAACCCGTGCCGGCCCTACACATGACCCCATAGCTGGCGGACCCGAGGGTGCCGTTGCAAGTCGAAGGCAGCGCCTGCGCCGGCGCCGCGGTGACCGCCACCACACCGAAGGTCGATGTGGCGGCAAGGGCCAGGGCGACCGCGATCCGTTTCACGGTGCTGTCCCTGCGGCCCGCTCCATTTTCTCTCTGATGCACCTCTGTTGATCCCTCTCCGCCGGTTCGGCTGATCCTGAGTTCGGCTGGCGCCCGTAGATCCTGCGACCCATCGCGTGTCCCGTCAAGGATGCCGATGACCGATACGGTACGGATGCTACAAAGCACCTTCCACGCGTACCTGAACCTTGAAATGCCCGGCGGAGTCCGCCATCATCCTCGCGCCGAGACGCCTCCTGATCCAGGACCCTGGACGCCCTCACGCCGTCTTCATCGAGTGCCACTACCGTGACCCGTTCCACGTCGACCCCGCGTGCAGCAGAGTGCCTGTCGAGGATTCCGCCAGCAATCATTTCTTTACGCAGAGAAACCGTCGATCTCAGGCCGCCCAGGCTCTAGCGTGCGTCGACGTGTAAGGGGAATTCGGTGAAGTTTGGAATACTAGGTGCCCTGGCGGTGTGGCGGGCGGGCGAGCAACTCGACCTCGGTACGCCCAAGGCGCGGATGCTGCTGGCGGTTCTGCTGTGTCAAGCGGGTAATCCGGTCTCGGAAGAGCAACTGGCGTTGGCGTTGTGGGGAAACACTCCTCCGAAGAGTGCCACCAAGAATATGCAGACGTACGCCCACCGACTCCGTAGGCACCTTGGCGACCCGGCGCGCGTGGTGCGCGAGGGCTCCGGCTACCTGGTGCCGGCGCTGCGGGAAGAGCTGGACGCGACGAAGTTCGAGCATCTGGCGGCCGCGGGGCGGGCGGTGGCCGCGAACGGTGAGCTGGAGGAAGCGAGCCGCCGGTTGCGGGAGGCACTGAGCCTGTGGCGTGGGCCCGCGTTCGCCGGCATGACCGACGTTCTGGTGCTGGCCGCCGAGGCCGCGCGGCTGGACGAGGTCCGCCTGTCGGCGTTGCAGTCGCGGATCGCCGTCGACCTCAGGCTGGGCCGCCACGCCGAGCTGTTGGCCGAGCTGACCGTGCTTACCAACGAATACCCGCTGCGGGAGGGGTTGCGGGCGCAGCTGATGCTGGCGCTGTACCGCTGCGGCCGGCGGGCGGACGCGCTCGCCGAGTACACCCGCGCCCGCAGAGCCCTGATCGAGGAGACGGGGCTGGATCCGGCCGAAGAGCTGCGCAACCTGCATCAGAGGATGCTCACCCAGGACCCCTCACTCGATCTGGCACCATCCGCAACAGCGAGGATCACGGGCTTCCCGGGTGGACCGAGACCGTCGGTCGTCCCGCGTATGCTTCCGCCGGCGCTCGGGGACTTCGCCGGCCGGAGTCGTGAGGTGGCCGGAATCGAGGAGACGCTCGGCGAGGAGCGTGCCGCAGAAGACCCGACCGCGGCGGTGGTGGTATCGGGCCGTGGCGGTTCTGGGAAGACCAGCCTGGCGGTGCAGGTGGCGCACCGGCTCCGGCTGGCGTTTCCGGGTGGGCAGCTGTTCGCGAAGCTGGGCGGTGGTCGGCCGCAGCCGCTCACTCCGTACGCGGTACTCGGCCGCTTCCTGCGGGCGCTCGGCGTGCCGCCGACCGCCGTCCCTGATGACGACGACGAACGGGCAGAGCTGTACCGGAGCCTCTTGGCCGCGCGACGGGTGTTGGTCGTGCTGGACGATGCGCGGGACGAGGGACAGGTGGCGCCGCTCCTGCCGGCGAGCGGGACCTGCGGGGTGATCGTGACCAGCCGATTCCGGCTCGGCGGGTTGGCCGGGGCACACCGGGTGGAACTGGGTGAGCTCTCCGACGCCGACAGCGAGGCACTGCTGCGGACCATGGCTGGTGACCGGCTGACCGCATCCGCGCGTCGGGACGTACAGACGCTGATCAGGCTCTGTGCCGGGCTACCGTTGGCGCTGCAGGTCACGGGTTCGCTGTTGGCGGCCCGGCCGCACTACCGGGTGGCCGACATGGTCGCCCAGCTGGACGATGCCCGGTACCGGCTTGATGGGCTGCGCTATCGAGGGCTGGGCGTGCGGACAAGCTTCGCGCTGAGCTACCGAGGGCGATCACCCCAGGCTCAGCGCCTCTTCCGTTTGCTCGGGCTGCTGGACGCGCCCGACTTCGCGGCCTGGGCCGCCGCCGCCGTCCTGAACGCCACGGCCTCGGTTGTGCAGCCGCTGCTGGACGAGCTGGTCGACGTGCATCTGCTCGACATTGCCGCGACGGCCGAGGGGCACGTGCGCTACCGGTTCCACGAGCTAATCCGGATCTACGCGCGTGAGCTGGCCGAGGCGGAGGAGCAGCCCAGCCTCTTGGGGGCGGATCGCGCACTCCGCCGGCGATCCGGCGGGTGCAGGAAGCGCCAAGGATCGCTACCGCGTGTCGGTGTACGGCCTGTGCGACTGAGAAAATCCGCAGTCGCGCAGCTTGCCGACCGACTCAATCAGGCTAACTCGGACAGGTCGTAGCCGGTGTTCGGCACCGTGTCGCGCCGCTCCAGCTCATGCCGTACCAGCGTGCGATCCTTCCGAGGACGCGGGAGCCTGGGCGGTGGAACCGGTTGCCGGTCGGCAGGCCGATGGTGGCGGGGCGGGAGTCGGTTTCCACCCCGCCACCAGGCAGTTGGCCACAGGTCAGGCGGTGAACTTGTCCAAGGCCAGCTCGATGGTGCGGATGTCCGGCGAGCCGTACGCCTTCATCGTCTCCTTGTTGTAGGAGATAAAACTCGGACAACGGGCTGCCGGGGCGTTGACCCGGCCCCCGTCCGCGATCTTCTCACCGGTCCGCGCCACGTAGAGCGTCAGCGTGTAACGCAACGAAACGTAGTCCACCGTGACCGACTTGCCGTCGCGCTCCTTGTATTGACACTTACGGGACTCCCCCTCGCTGCCCTCGTCAAAGCTGAGACAGCCGACCACGGATACCTTGGCCCAATCAGCGGTCTTGGCGTAATACGCCTTGTCGAAGCCAACCGACTTACTCAGCCAGGACTGCGGACGCTCCGGCGAGTTGCCGAACGTGTAAACCTTGGCGCCCTTCGCCTCCGTGTACGCAGCAGCGTTGAGAATCGAGCCACCGTCACACACCGATGAGAAATCGCTGGATGTACGGGCAGCCACCGCATTGTTGTTCTCCGGCTGCTCCGGCACCGAAGACCGCTCGGCCGGTGGCTCCCCACTCGGATCCGCCGATCCGCTCGCCCCCGCCCCGGCCGGACAGGGTCATTGCGTTCTGAGATAACTGCTGGTCACCACGGTGATGAGGTCGTGTGGACGATGGCTGGCACGTCGGGTGGCACGGGCGATGTTGGTCTCGCC